>CAMBDA010000035.1 GCA_945865175.1 uncultured Prevotellaceae bacterium
TTCGAACCGATGACCTCTTGCATGCCATGCAAGCGCTCTAGCCAGCTGAGCTAATCCCCCTTGCTGTGAATTGCGTTGCAAAGGTACGTCGTTTTTTTGAATCCTGCAAATGTTTTTGCGTTTTTTTTGGAACGGACGTGTGTTTTTTTTGAATCGCCCCTTGAAAAAGTCATGTGGCCTCGCTCGGGCAGTTTTTTTCCTGGATGTGAGCGAGGCCATGTATGTGGAGAGTCGTAGTCGTGCGGCTTACTGGCCGGGGGGGCAGGGTAGTGGTATCTTGGCTACCCGGCGTTCGTGGCGTCCACCCTCGAACGAGGCCGCAAAGAAGGCATCCATGATGCTTGTGGCTGTGTCCTCATTGATGAATCGGGCAGGCAACACAAGGACGTTGGCATTGTTATGCTGGCGGCTGAGCGTGGCAATCTCAGGCCTCCAGCAGATAGCCGCACGCACACCCTGATGCTTGTTGAGGGTGATGCCTATGCCTTCGCCAGATCCGCACAGTGCGATGGCCAGCGGGCAAGTACCCGCCTCCACAGCATAGCCCAGGGGATGGGCAAAGTCGGGATAGTCGCAGCTGTCGGGGGTGAAGGTGCCGAAGTCTCTGTAGGCCATGCCATGAAGTTCCAGATAATGTTTTACATGCTGCTTCATCTGGAATCCTGCATGGTCGCTGGCTAATCCTATTATCTGTTCCATAGACCGGGATGAACGGAGAACTTTAGGAGAGCATGGCTTTCACCTGATTGTACACGTTCTCGGCGGTGTAGCCCAGTTTCTCGTCGAGCACCTTGTAGGGTGCGCTGAACCCGAAACTTTCGAGACCCCAGATGCGGCTCTCGGGAGCTGCCCCGATGAGGAATGCCTGCAGGTTGACGGGCAAGCCTGCTGTGAGGCCGAACACCTTGGCACCCACGGGCACCACCTGATGCTGGTATTCGAGAGGCTGGCTGCGGAAGAGACCCTCGGAGGGAACGGACACGATGCGTGTGTGGATACCCTCCTTGCGGAGCAGGGCAGCACCGGCCACGAGCGTGGACACTTCGGAACCGGAGGCTACCAGCACGGCTTCATAGTCCTCGTCGCTGCCTGCCACCACATAGGCACCTTTCTGGGCCTGGCTGTAGTCGTTGCCCTCGGGGAGGTCGGCGATATTCTGGCGGCTGAGGATAAGGGCTGTGGGCGTGTGGGTGTTTTCCATCGCCATCTGCCAGGCCACGGTGGTCTCCTGGGCATCGGCCGGGCGAATCACCAGCATGGAGTTGCGTCCGGCATGGTTCTTGAGTTTTTCCATCAGGCGGATTTGGGCTTCCTGTTCCACGGGCTGGTGGGTAGGGCCGTCTTCGCCCACACGGAAGGCGTCGTGCGACCAGATGAACTTGACGGGAAGCTGCATCAGGGCAGCCATGCGGATGGCGGGCTTCATGTAGTCCGAGAACACGAAGAAGGTGCCGCAGGCGGGGATGACGCCTCCGTGCAGGGCCATACCGATGCAGCAGCAGGCCATGGTGAGCTCGGCCACACCGGCCTGGAAGAAGGCACCGCTGAAATCGTTGGCCTTCAGCTCCTGGGTCTTCTTCAGGAAGCCGTCAGTCTTGTCGCTGTTCGAGAGGTCGGCACTGGCGCATATCATGTTGGGAACCTGAAGGGCCAGCTGGCCCAGGCAGGCTGCGCTGGCGTTGCGTGTGGCATCGCCGCTCTTCTGCTCCACCTTGCTCCATTCCACTACGGGGGCCTTGCCGGCCATCCAATCAGCCAGCTCGCCGGCCTTAACGGGGTTGGAGGCTGCCCACTGGGCTTCCTCGGCATGACGCTCGGCTGCCAGTTCGCGCAGCTGCTGTCTACGGGTGTCATACAGTTCCTTCACCTCGTCAAAGATGCGGAAGGGGTTTTCGGGGTCTCCACCCAGATTCACCACGGTGTTCTTGTAGGCATCGCCGCCCAGCGGTGCGCCGTGGGTCTTGCAGTTCTTCTCGTAGGATGTGTTGTCGGCGGTGCGTGCGCCCTTGCCCATCACGCAATGTCCGATGATGAGGGTGGGCTTGCCCACTACGGCCTGTGCCTGGTTGAGGGCGCGGCGTATTTGGGTGACGTCGTTGCCGTCGATGGTGATCACCTCCCATCCCATGGCTGTATATTTGGCTGCGGTGTCCTCGCTCATGACTACTGAGGTCTCGGTGGAGAGCTGTATGTCGTTGGCGTCATAGAACATGATAAGGTTGTCGAGCTTGAGGTTGGCGGCTATGCGTGCCGCGCCCATGGAAATCTCTTCTTGTATGCCGCCGTCGCTGATGTAACTGTAGATGGTTTCCTTGCTGAAGGTGGGGTTGCCTGTGTGTGCGGCCAGGAATTTGGCTGCAATGGCGGCGCCCACGGCATAGGCATGACCTTGTCCCAGGGGGCCGGAGGTGTTCTCGATGCCGCGCTTGGGGTCAAACTCGGGGTGTCCGCTGGTGGGGGAGCCCCATTGGCGGAGGCTGGCCAGCTCATCGAGCGTGTACTTTCCAGTCAGGCACAGCTGTGCGTAGAGCATGGGCGCCATGTGGCCGGGGTCGAGGAAGAAGCGGTCGCGTCCTTCCCAGAGTGGCCGGTCGGGGTCGTAGGTGAGGTACTCGCTATAAAGGACATTGATGAAATCTGCTCCACCCATGGCTCCGCCTGGATGGCCGCTCTTGGCTTTCTCCACCGCACTTACTGCAAGGATGCGGATATTGTCTGCCGCGAGGTTTAAGGTCTTTATATCATTCATTTTGTACAGAATTTTGTTTCGCATCTGCAAAATTACGGAATTTATGCCGAGAAATAAAATCTTTCTATTCCAAATTGAGGTAAAAGAGAGTATTTTCCGTCATTTGTGCCGTGTATCGGAGCTGGGACGGGGCATTCTGCACCTCTCAGATGGAATCGGAGAAGTGCTCCATCCCTTTCACCCTCGACTGGAAACTGCCGTCCTTCACGCTGCGGCGGGCCGGTGTGGGGGTGCTGCCGGGTGTGTGGGCACGCGCACTGGTGCGATAGTCGTCCCAGCGGTCGATGATTTGCCGTACATAGGCTTCGGTTTCGCTGCCCCGCATGTAGCCGTTCTTCACAACGGGGTCGCGGTAGTAGGCAGGCTCCTGCAGGCGCAGCACATAGGCCGCTACCTGTGTCCACGACTGCTCATTGCCTCCGTGCTTGCGGGTGAGTGCCATGGCATCGCGGATGTGGAGCATGCCTCCGTTGTAGGCGGCCAGGGCGAAACGGGTGCGTTCGCTGGGGTCCTGGATGTCGGAAAAGGTGTCGTGGAGACGCTGCAGGTAGGCCGAGCCAGCCTGGATGTTGACCGCGGGGTCGGTGAGGCGGTGCCTGGCGATGCCCATAGTGGAAGCCGTGGCTGGCATTATCTGCATCAGTCCGATGGCGCCTGCCCACGATTGTGCCTGCGGGTCGAAACCCGACTCCTGATAGGCCAGGGCTGCCAGTAGCCGCCAGTCGAGCTTTGCTGCTGAGGCTGCCTGGATGAAGAGGTCGTCATAGGGGCTGATGATGCCGTGGACCCTGTCTCTCATGAGGGGGCGCATTTTCCTTCGTACGCTTCGCGTGGGCGTGGCGGCTGCCTTCAGGATGCGCTGCTTGCGGCCCTCGTCCCACCATTCTTCGATGGCCGCTGTGAGCTGGGGCGTGTCCTCGCGTGTGACCCACCTGCCGTCGTTCATCTCCAGGGCGATGAAGTCGGCTTCTCCACAGGAGATCTTCTGCAGAAGAGCGGCCGTGTCGGGGGCAATCTCCATCTGCAGCTTCACGCCTATTTGGCGGGCAAACTCTTCTGCCAGCAGATATTGCGGGCCGAAACCCTGGCCGCGGTATTCGTAGTAGGTGTCGGGTCCGCTCAGGGTGATGCCTATCAGCGTGCCTGCCTGCTGTATCTGCTCCAGGTCGTACACCTGTATGGTGTCTGTTGCCGTGTCGGCCTGTCCGAAGATGGTGCTGGGTCGGTAGCGCGGACTGTCCTGGCAGGCCGCCAGCACCGCCGCCATTCCTATCAGGACGGTTTTCTTCACTTGGATTGATGCTGGGAGGTGAGCTGCACCTGGTGCAGGATGTAGTTGCGGATGAGCGTGATGGCCTTGATGTTGTTGCCACCTCCGGGCATGATGAGGTCGGCATATTGCTTGGTGGGTTCGATAAATTCGTCGTGCATGGGCTTGAGTACTTTCAGGTATCGGTCCACCACCATCTGGGCGGTGCGTCCGCGCTCCATCGTGTCGCGTTGGATTACGCGTATGAGCCGCTCGTCGGGCGAGGCGTCCACATAAATCTTCAGGTCCATCATGTCGCGGAGTTTCTTGTTCCATAGGGCCATGATGCCCTCGATGATGATAAATTGGCAGGGCTCCACGTGTATCGTCTCTGCCTGCCGGTTGCTCACTAGGTAGCTGTAGGTGGGCTGCTCGATGGTGATGCCCTGTCGCAGTTGTTCCACCTGCCGGATGAGCAACGGCCAGTCGAAGGCATCGGGGTGGTCAAAGTTGATTCTTCTGCGTTCCTCCATGGTGAGGTGCGTGGTGTCGTTATAGTACGAGTCCTGAGGGATGAGGGCCACTTCCCGGGGGGGGAGCGCCTCCATGATTTTCCTTACTACGGTAGTCTTTCCGGAACCTGTGCCACCGGCTATTCCTATTATATACATGTCCAAATATGCTGTTTGTGGTCCTTTTGTGGGGCAAAGATAGGCTTTTTTTACCAAATGGGTTGCATAATTGGAAAAAAAGTGCTACCTTTGCAGCCGTAAAACTGAAAATACGGGAATAGCTCAGTCGGTAGAGCACTGGTCTCCAAAACCAGGTGTCGGGAGTTCGAGCCTCTCTTCCCGTGCTCAGGTAAGCAGAATGTGTCTTCCCCTCCCAGGGAAGGCATTTTTTTTTTTTGCGGAAAAAACGCCTTTTCCGGTAGCGGAGCCCCGGCTTCCTTGTTATTCAGATAAAGACAGACCTACCTTGTCCGCAGGAAAAACGTGCAGGGGGAAAACAAATCCGTTTTCCCCCTGCACGTATAATAATTGTGTTGTGATACTGCTGTTCTTCTGTTACTTGTTGGTGGCACCCTGGTTCCAGAAGTCCTCTTCCTTCTTCTGCTTGGCCTTGTAGGCGTCATATTCGGCCTTCTTGCGGGCATTTTCGGCATTAACCGACTGGGCGTGCTGGATGTTGCCCTTCAGACGGGTGGCGCTGGGGGCCACGGTAATGTCCGATTCAGCAGCCTTGTCGCAGAAGGCTATGGCTTCGGGATACTTGCCCGCATGCACCATGTTGACGGCCTGTTGCAGGTATGCCTTTCCGGCCAGGTCGGCGTTGAAGCCTACAGCCTTCTCGATGTAGGCATTGCTCTTGTCTACATCCGTTCCGGCCAGCGCCTTGGAGATGCGCAGGCAGATGATGCCCTTTACGTTGTCGTTGCTGGCCAGCTCGAGGGCCTTGTCGTAGTAGGTGGCACTCTCCTCTGTGTTGCCCTGCTGTTGGGCATACTGGGCGCAACCGATGGCGCTCTGATAGGTGGGCTCGATGGCGTAGGCGGCCTGAGCGTACTGATAGTAAATGTCGCTGTCGTCACAGTCGTTGGCAGCCATCAGGTTGATGGCGCTGTTGAGCTTGCCCAGGTCAGACTTTGCTGCTTCGAGGCCCTTGGTGAAGATGGCGATAATCTGTTCGCGGTCGGCAGCGCCGCTGTTGGTGAAGGTCTGCTCGATGAAGGCCAGAGGGCCGTCATATTTGGCCACGAGCTTGGCGGCGGTGGCGGTGTCGCCGGCAGCCTGTGCTTCCTTGGCCAGCTGGAGCATTTTTTCGCAGGCATCCTTGGAGTCGAGGTAGTCCTGGAGGTAGTAGGCACGGAAGGCGTCGGGCTGAGCCTTGTACATGGCATCGCTGATGAGGAAGAAGTTCTGGAGCACGCTTCCTTCAATCTCGCGGCCGCCCTTCTCGTTGATCATCGTGATGGCGTTCTTGTAGTTCTCGTACGACTTGTTGAGGGTGTAGCCCGAATCCTTGATTTTGGGAGCCGTCCAGTTGTAGTATTCGGCCTTACTTGCCAGCACGTCACCCTGAGTGGACTTGGTCTTGGCAAATGAATTGAGTGCGTCGAGGTTCTTCTGACGGGCTTCGAAGAGCTCCATCAGCTCCTTGAAATAGGCCAGCTTCTTGGCTTCGTCCTGTTCTGCGTTGATGAGGTAGTAGAACATGAGGGGGCCCTGGGTGTAGATGCCGTTCACAGCATAGGGTGCATGGGCCATCAGCCATTTCCAGTTGATGTATGCATCTGCCCAGCTCTGGTTGGAGATGCTCTGCTGGAAGAGCGAGATATATCCACGTCCCACCTTGATGCTGTCCTCATTGTTGTTGTTGGTGGCTGCAATACGCTCGTCGATAGTTGTGTTCTCGTACTGTGCAAGCGCGGTGCCGGACACTCCGGCCATCATCGCAATTAAAGCTAGTTTTCTGAATACCATGTTTTATTAATCGTTTATGTTTATATTCTGATTTTGTTGTTATCGGCTGCAAAATTACAAAATAAATGTTATTTCACAATGAATATTAATGTAAAAGTGGTTAAAATTATTGTTGATAGCTGTCAAAATGCTGTATTTGGGGCTCATCTTGTCTTTTTTTGTATTCTTTGCATATTCTTCGGCTGGCAGCTACCTGTCTGTCGCCTTTGGCCGTGCATTGGGCTACGACGGGGTTTTCGAACCATTGCATCAGGGTGGCCCATTTGCAGGTCATGCAGGTGACAAAGGAATCTTGTTCGGGGCGGGTGCTCATGTGGAATGTATTTGTTTTATTTGGTCTATTTTACCGCAAATTTACGCTTTTTCCTTGTAAATGCAAAACCCGGAAGCGTTAAATGGTGCTGATGTAGGTGAAAACATGTTTTTTTTCCTTGATTATGCCGTTGAGTGTGCATTATTCCGTACCTTTGCAAAAATTATACTAACAATTGTAGGATTATGATACTGAATCTAGTTTTCCTTTTGGTCGGCTTCTGCCTTGTAATCTGGGGTGCCGACAAGTTTACGGACGGCGCCTGCGGCCTTGCACGCCGCTGGCGTGTGAGCGAACTTGTGATTGGCCTTACCGTTGTCTCTATCGGCACCAGTCTGCCCGAGCTCATTGTGAGTTTGCTGAGCAGCATTCAGGACAGCGGAGACATGAGCATAGGAAACATCATGGGCAGCAATATCTTCAATACGATGGTGATTGTGGGTTGCTCGGCCATGGTGATGCGCATCTGCGTGAGTCCTGTGGTGATGAAGCGCGACATGGTGCTGAGTCTGTCCCTTTCCGGCCTGTTGTGGCTTGTGGCCATACAGGGGCGTATTACGCGGATGGGCGGTGCCTGCCTGTTTGCGCTGTTTTGCCTGTATCTGCTGATGCTGGCATACAATGAACGCAAGAAAAGGCAGCCGCAGGCAGTAGGCCAGAGTGCGCAGATGGACTACTGGCGCATCTGCCTATATATATTAATAGGTATGGGATGTCTGGTGGGAGGCGGCAATCTGCTTGTGAACAGCGGAACGGAGCTGGCACGCATGTGGGGCATGAGCGAGCGTGTGATTGGCCTCACCATCCTGGCTTGCGGCACCAGCCTTCCCGAGCTGGCCACCAGTGTGGTGGCTGCCCGAAAAGGCAGGGCAGAGCTGGCCTTGGGCAATGTGCTGGGTAGCAACATCTTCAACATCACCTTCGTGCTGGGATTATGCAACCTGATGTCACCCACGCAAATCCCCAATATTGCGCTCCTCGACTGGGTGGTGCTGCTGGGAAGCGGCGTGCTGCTCCTGCTCTTTGCCGTTACGGGCCGTAAGATAAACCGTCTGGAAGGCTTCCTGCTGCTGGCCCTCTATGTGGCCTATCTGTCGAAATTGGTCATGCAATGAATAATTATGGAATAAATTTTCATCAAATGTTTGACATATTGAAATAAAATATATAACTTTGCATGCAAATTGACAGAAAAACTATAATTATTTCGACATAATGAGCAAGTTAATCATTCCTGCAGGCTATAAGCCACTGCTGGATTTGAAACAGACGGAATTGGCCATCAAGAAGATAAAGGACTTCTTCCTGAGCAGCTTGAGCACGGAACTGCGGCTCCGCAGGGTCACGGCCCCCTTGTTTGTGCTTCGCGGGCTTGGTATCAACGATGACCTCAACGGTGTGGAGCGTCCTGTCACCTTCCCCATCAAGGACATGCAGGAGGCCAAGGCTGAGGTGGTGCACAGTTTGGCCAAGTGGAAGCGCATCACATTGGCCGAGTATCAGATAGAACCGGGCTTTGGCATCGTCACGGACATGAATGCCATTCGCAGCGATGAGGAGCTGGACAACCTGCACAGTCTCTATGTGGACCAATGGGACTGGGAGCGTGTGATGACAAAAGAAGAGCGCAGTCTGGCCTTCTTGCGTAAGATTGTGAACAAGATATATAGTGCCATCCTACGCACGGAGTTCTATATCTGCGAGACTTATCCCCAGCTCCAGCATTATCTCCCCGAGGAGGTGCATTTTGTCCACAGCGAGGAGTTGCGGCGCCTCTATCCCGACAGAACGGCCAAGGAGCGTGAAAACCTGATATGCAAGCAGTATGGGGCTGTGTTTATCATCGGCATCGGCGGCAAGCTGGAAGACGGAAAGGAGCACGATCTGCGTGCGCCCGACTATGACGATTGGAGTACGTCCAATGAGGACGGATTCATGGGGCTCAATGGTGACCTGCTGGTGTGGTACCCGGTGCTTGACCGTGCCGTGGAGCTGAGCAGCATGGGTATCCGTGTGGACACGGAGGCCCTGGAGCGCCAACTGGCTCTGCAGGGCAAGGAGGACCGCAAACAGCTCTACTTCCACAAGCGGCTGCTGGAGGGTTCGCTTCCGCTGAGCATCGGTGGCGGCATCGGGCAGAGCCGACTGTGCATGATTCTGCTCCACAAGGCCCATGTGGGTGAGACGCAGAGCAGCATCTGGCCTGATGAAGACCGCAGGAAATGCAAGGAATGTGGCATACATTTGATATAGATTTCATAATAATAATTTTTTCATTTCTCTCCGTTGTGAAACGCGGAGAGATTTTCTTTTGATGTAGATGCCATCCTCCTGATGGAATAGGAAAAACCGCGATATTGCGGAAATAACCAATAAAACAAACAAATTATGCAAAAGAAACCCCAACAAGGTAAGCATGTTGTCACCTGGAACCAGTTTTCCAACCGCGGCTATGCACTCTTCAACAGCCTGCATCTGCAGGTGAAGATAGGTGTGCTGGGCGTGGCCACTCTGGCTGTGGCCGCAAAGGCCAATGCTGAGGGCGTACGTCCTGTGGCCAGCGTAGTGGAGACCGAAGAGGCAGACGACAAGGAACTGTCGCTCGACGAGCTGACAGTAAGCGGCACCATGGCGGAGCTTACACGGCTTGAAAGTGCGCGCGTGGTGAACGTAATCTCCCGAGAGGAGATACAACGGGCAAGTGTCCATTGTATTAATGACCTTCTGAAATTAGTCAACGGCGTTGATGTCCGACAGCGCGGTGGCTTTGGTGTTCAAACGGACATTGCCATTGACGGAGGCACTTTCGACCAAATCACTCTGCTCCTCAATGGCGTATTTTTCAACAATCCCATTACTGGTCATCTGTCCATGGACCTTCCTGTGTCCATCCAGGACATAGAGCGCATAGAAGTGCTCGAGGGCGCAGCCGGACGTGTGTATGGCAGCAATTCCTTCGGGGGTGCCATCAATATCGTCACCCGCAAGGACACAGAACGTCAGGTGAGCGCAGGAGCCGAGGGCGGAAGTTTTGGCACCTTCCAGGCTGATGGCCGTATCGTCCTGCCCCTGGGACGAGTGTACAACCGCATAAGTGGAGGCGGTGGCCGTAGCGACGGAGGCACCGACAACAGTCAATGGAGCAAAGGGCATTTTTATTATCAGGGCGGATGGGCACATGAAGCTGCCGACCTGGATTGGCAGGTGGGTGTGAGCAAGAAATCCTATGGTGCCAATACCTTCTACAGTGCAGCCTATCCTGACCAGTATGAACGCAATGAAAGATATTCGGCCAGCGTGGGTGCCAAGACGAAGGGACGTGTGCAGTTCACCCCCACTGTCTACTGGAACCGCATGTATGACAACTTTGAACTGGTGCATGGCGAATCCTTTGGCGAAAACTTCCACCGGTTTGATGTGTTCGGAGTGAAGGTGGGCACGCAGTTCAACTGGTGGGGCGGACGCACTGCCATCGGTGCAGACCTCCGTCAGGAGGATGTGCTCAGCACAAGCCTGGGCAAGGACCTCGAAGAGAGCCAGTATGTGGATGTGAGAGGCGAAGACGGTGTTCGCTATACGCGTCGTGACAACCGCAGCAACTTCAGCTATAATATCGAGCACAATCTGATATTCGATCATTGGACGGTGAGTGCAGGAGTGCTGGCCAACATGAACACGGGTGTAGACGCGCGCCATCACTTCTATCCGGGCGTGGACATCGCCTACAGGCCTACCCAGAGCTGGAAGGTGTTTGTGTCCTACAACAAGGGCTTCCGTCTGCCCACCTTTACCGACCTTTATTACAAGAGCCCCACCCACGACGGAAATGCGGGACTCAAACCCGAGGAAAACCGTAGCGTACAGGCCGGAGTGCAGTATCATCCGGAAGGCGTGACGACTACGTTGCGTGGTTTCTATCATCGTGGCCATAGGATGATTGACTGGGTGATGTACCATGCTGATGACGTGTTCCATAGTGCCAATTTCGACGTGGACAACCTGGGCGTACAGGCCGATGTCAATCTGGATTTCCCCAGGATGATGCGTCGCGACACCTGGTTTACAGCCCTGAAGCTGGGCTATACCTATATGGACCAGAAGCGCCATGACGATGTGGAAATCTACAAGAGCAACTATGCAATGGAATATCTTCGCCACAAGTTTGTGGCCACGCTCGACCATCGCATCTGGGACCGCCTGAGTGCCTCCTGGCAATTGCGCTGGCAGGACCGCGAAGGCTCTTACATCGAATATGGCGACACGTATGTAGACCCTGTCACGGGCTATCTGCGCAAGACCACCGACGGCAAGCTGCATTCCTACAAGCCCTACGCCAATCTGGACCTGAAACTGCAATGGGTGGACAAGCATTACCAGGTGTATGTCCAGGGCACCAATCTGACCAACGTCACCTATTACGACCTCGGCAATATACCGCAGGCGGGCATCTGCATTATGGCAGGAATACGATGGAATTGTTCATTTTGACCATTAGCAGGCGATTTTATTTTGTGCTGTGCAAAAAATAAGCTATCTTTGCAGCAAAATTTGTGCAGTAATGAAGAAAATTGCTACAGCAATCATACTTTTTGTCATGAGCGTGAGTGTACAGGCATTCACGCTCGTGATAGATGCCGGTCATGGCGGACGTGACGGAGGAGCCCTGGGAAGGAAGAGCAAGGAGAAGAACATCAACTTGGCCGTAGCCTTGGAACTGGGCCGGCTGGTGGAGCAGAACTGTCCGGACGTGAAGGTCGTGTACACCCGCAAGACCGATGTGTTCGTGGAACTCACCGAACGGGCCGATATTGCCAACAAGGCCAAGGCGGACCTCTTTATCAGCATTCACACCAATGCGCTGGCCAAGGGCCGCATCAGCCGGGGCACGGAGACGTACACCCTGGGTATGCACAAGGCAGCAGAAAACCTGGCTGTAGCCCAACGGGAGAATAGCGTAATCACCCTGGAGTCGGACTATAAGACCCGTTATGAAGGATTCGACCCCAAGAGCAGCGAGAGCTACATCATCTTTGAGTTCATGCAGGACAAGAACATGGAACAGAGCGTGAAGCTGGCCAAGGAAGTGCAACTGCAGTTTGCCTCCACAGCCGGCCGCATTAACAAGGGAGTGTATCAGGCCGGTTTTCTGGTGCTTAGGGAAACAGTCATGCCCAGCATTCTGGTGGAACTGGGCTACATCAGCACCCCGGATGAGGAGAATTATCTCAGCTCAACCGCTGGCCAGAAGGCATTGGCAAAAAGCATATACAGGGGTTTTAAAAAATATAAGGACCGATTATGACAATGACAAAGGAAGTGAAGATTGGACTCACGGGCGTGATAGCGCTTGTGGTGTTGTTTTTGGGCATCAATTTTCTGAAGGGGATGAGCCTTTTCAGCAGTCAGGACGTTTACTACATCCAGTTCAAGAATGCCAAGGGACTGAGCAAGAACAGTACCGTCTATGCCGATGGCTTCAATATCGGGCGCGTCAGCAACGTGCTCTATGACTTCAGCCATCCGGGAAGGGTACTGGTGGAGATTTCGGTGGACGATGCCTTGCGCATTCCTACGGGTTCTGTGGCCCAGCTGGATGAGGGCATGCTGGGCGGCTGCACGCTCAATATGCAGCTCAATCCCATGTCGGACTCATTCTTCCATCCGGGCGACACCCTTATGGGAAGCGATGCGAACGGACTGATGGAAAGCGCGTCGGCACTCTTGCCCAAGGCCGAGCCGGTGCTGGCACGTCTGGATTCCCTGCTTCAGGCGCTCAACACATTGGCCCGCGACAGCAACCTGCAGCAGATTCTGTGCAACACGCAGACGCTTACGGCTAGTCTCAACGAGAGCAGCCGGCAACTCAATCGCCTGCTGAAGACCGACATGCCCAAACTGGCGCAAACCTATACGGAGGCGGGCGAGCACATCATCACCCTTGCCGACCACCTCAATGCCATTGACCTGCAGGCTACTCTGGATGGCGTGAACAGGACGGTGGATCATGCCAATGGAGTGTTGCAGCAGTTGCAGAACCCCGAGGGTACGGTGGGCAAGCTGCTTACCGACGGAGAGCTTTACAACAATCTGAACAGCACCATGTCCAGTGCCAACAGCCTCTTGCAGGATCTCAAGGCACATCCCAAGCGTTATGTCCACTTCTCGCTTTTCGGAAAGAAGGACAAGCAGTAGGGGCTGACGCGGCCCATTCGCGAGAAAAAACAGCCTGATAAGCCGGCAGGACATTCTATATGGATTTTATCCGAATAGATGTCCTGTCTGCATACATGACGGTGGGAACGGTTTGTCGTTGAAAATCTTTTATTTAGTGTGGAACTGAAAGAAAAGCAGCAGCTCATTAACATATATTAAAACACCTGATTCTCACAACGGTTGTAAAAAACAAACCCGTTAAACAGCATCCGTTCGTGTTCCTATCCCTTTATCCGGTTTGTTCACAATAAGTTGTACAGCTGCCATATTGCCATTTGATAGAGTCGGCAGATTTGGCCGTCTCGTTTAAAATCACGAAATTTGCCCTCAGAAACGGCCCATGAGAAGGCTCTGGGCACAGGAAAAGACGAGAGTTAGATACGTAAACATATATATATATAATACATAATACAGATGGTAGACAATCCACAAGAGAGGTGGCAGTGCTGCATGGAATTTTTCCGCTCCAATGTCAATGAGCAGCAGTACCAGACATGGTTTGTGCCTACGAAATTCAATTCGTACAACAACAAGACCCATGTCCTGTCGGTCTGCATACCCAGCCATTTCTACTACGAATATCTGGAGCAGCATTTCAGAAAACTGCTGCATGTGGGTATCTTCAAGTATTTTGGAGACAATGCCAAGCTCACCTACAAGGTGAAAATGGCGGCCGATGCCACTGTAAAGCAGGAAAGCGACAACGCACCGTTCATCGCGCAGGATCAGGGTGTGAGCAGAGATGCTACAGCCGCTCCCGGCGTGATGGATGCCGTGAGCAAGCCGCAGGAGCTGGATTCACAGCTCAACAACAAACAGAATTTTGAAAACTTTATAGCAGGCATCAGCAACCGCCTTCCCCGCGAGGTGGGCATGAGCATTGCCGAGCATCCCGAACAGCAGACTTTCAATCCGCTTTTCATCTTCGGACCCAGCGGAGTGGGGAAGACTCATTTGGTGAATGCCATTGGTACAAGGATAAAGGAACTGTACCCCCAGAAGAGGGTGCTCTATCTGAGTGCCCATCTGTTTCAGGTGCAGTATACCGACTCGGTGCGTCACAATACCGTCAACGACTTTATCAACTTCTACCAGAGCATCGACACGCTCATTATTGATGATGTGCAGGAGTTTGCTTCTTTGCAGAAGACGCAGAACACCTTCTTCCATATCTTCAACCATCTGCATCGCAATGGCAGGCAGATTATCCTTACCAGCGACCGCCATCCAGGGGCTCTGATGGGAATGGAGGAGCGCTTGCTCACACGTTTCAAGTGGGGGCTTATGGCAGAACTGGAAAAACCCGAGGAGAAGCTCCGTCGTGCCATCCTGGCCAGTAAGATTCATCATGACGGCCTCAATATCAGCCCCGATGTGATAGAGTATATCGCCCACAATGTGGACGAGAGCGTGCGTGAGCTGGAGGGTGTGGTGCATAGCCTGCTGGCCAACAGCATTGTTTTCAACAAGGATGTGGTGGACCTCGAGTTTGCCAAGCGCATCCTCAGTCATGGCCGTCCTGCAATGGAGGCACGCTCCATTACCGTGGACCGTATCATTGAGGAGGCATGCACCTGCTGCAATGTCCGGCAGGAGGACGTGTATGGCAAGAGCAGAAAGGCCGACATCGTGGAGGTTCGCCAGCTGAGTATGTATCTGGCCCAGAAGTATACCACCCTTACCAACAGCCGTATCGGTGTGCTGGTGGGCAATCGCAACCATGCCACCGTGTGCCATGCAATCAAGAATGTGGAGCATAAGCTCAAGGTGAGCACCAAGTTCCAGCAAACCGTTTCAAGGATAGAGGAAAAACTCAAAGGGAAATCATGAACATCCGTACACGCAAGACCATAAGGAAGTATAGCAGCCGGCCGCTGGATGACGAGCTGCTCGACACGTTGCTACAAGATGCGGCACGCACCCAGACAATGGGAAACCTGCAGCTCTATAGTGTGGTGGTGACGCGTTCGCAGGAGATGAAGGAGCGTTTGGCACCCTACCATTTCAACCAGCCAATGGTGTGCCAGTCGCAGGCGGTAATTACCGTGTGTGCCGACTTCCGCCGCACTACTGACTGGTGCAATTGTCGTCAGGCGTCGCCTGGCTATGACAACATGCTCAGTTTCATGAATGCGGCCACAGATGCCCTTCTGTATGCCCAGACATTCTGCAACCTGGCAGAAGAGGCAGGACTGGGACTCTGTTTCCTGGGGACAACGCTATACATGCCTCAGGAAATAGCCAGACTGCTGCAGTTGCCACAGCTGGTGTTCCCGGTGGCCACACTCACGATAGGGTGGCCCGACGAGGAACCGCTCCCTACCGACCGCTTGCCGTTGGAGGCTTTTGTGCATCGTGAGACGTACAGCCCTTACTCCGAGGAGAGGATTGACCAGTTCTATGCAGAGAAGGAACAGCTTCCCGAGAACCAACGTTTTGTGGAGGTGAACGGCAAACAGACGCTGGCGCAGGTGTATACTGACTGCAGGTATACACGAGCCGATAATGAATCCATGTCGGCAAAGCTCCTTTCCACGCTTCTGGCTCAGGGCTTCCTGAGCCCCCCACATCTGCAGTCCCTCTTCCAGCAGGTAATCAAAGAAAGCCGCCCGGAGGTGCTCGAGTGTGATGTGGTCCGATTCCAGAACAACCGTGAGAAGTGGGTCGCTTTTGTGGGCCTGTACGAGGGAGTGCCTTATGAGATTTTTACGGGTCTGATGGATGACGAGGTCGGCATTATGGTGCCAAAGAGCGTATCCAAGGGCTATATCATCAAGCATATAGGAGAAGACGGCAGCAAGAGATATGATTTCCAGTTCCAGAACAAGCGGGGGTATAAGACTACGGTGGAGGGACTGAGCAGCAAGTTCAAGCCCGAATATTGGAACTATGCCAAACTGGTGAGTGGTGTCCTGCGCTACCGTATGCCCTTGCAGCATGTCATCCGTCTGGTGAACTCGCTGGAACTGGATGGTGACCAAATCAATTCCTGGAAGACGGGAGTGGCCCGTGCGCTGAAGCGCTATCTCCCTGGTAACCCGGCAGAGGAGGACGCATGAAGGCGCAGATTGTGTTGCCTTCCATGCGCATTTATGCCCGTCATGGGGTGTATGACCAGGAGCGTGCCGTGGGCGCCTGGTTCAGGGTTTCACTCAGCGCTACCGTGGAATGCAACGACCGTCTGATTGAAGCCGACCTGTTGGAGGGGACTGTCGACTATGGACAAGTGGTGGGCTGCATCCGTGAGTGTATGTCCATGCCCAGCCGTTTGCTGGAGCATCTGGTGCTTGTCGTGGGCCGTACCTTGATGGACCGTTTCCCTTCCATTCTCCATTTGGAATTATCCATTGCCAAGGAGAACCCGCCTTTAGGGGTGGTATGTGACGAAATAGCTGTTAAAATGGCTTTTTTTAGACAATAATTGCTGTAATATTGCACAAAATACGATATTTTTGTGTAACTTTGTACCGTTATTTATATAAATCATCAAATAATATGGAGAATTTAGGTATAGGTTTTGAACTGATGGTGGTGGGTATGTGCACCGTATTCCTCATTCTTTTGATTGTGATCCAAGGCGGAAAACTGCTGATTCGTGTGGTGAACAGGATAGCTCCGGAGGAAGTGGTTTCTGCACGCAAGTCCGTCAAGGCTCCTGCCCAGATTGATGCTACCGTAATGAGCATCCTACAGGAAACAGTAAAGCAGCTTACTGGTGGCAAGGGACATCTGGAAAGTGCAAGAAAATTGTAATTATAGTTAAATAAAAAGGTAATAATTATAGGTAAAAAGTATATGGAAAGAGAAGTTAAGTTTAGTCTCGTCTTTCGTGATATGTGGCAGAGTGCGGGTAAGTATCAACCCCGCGTGGACCAGTTGGTAAAGGTGGCTCCTGCCATCATCCGTATGGGATGTTTTGACCGTGTGGAGACCAACGGCGGAGGTTTTGAACAGGTGAACCTCCTGTATGGAGAAAACCCCAATAAGAGTGTGCGTGCATGGACCAAGCCTTTTCATGAGGCAGGCATACAGACCCACATGCTTGACCGTGCGCTCAACGGCCTGCGCATGAGCCCCTGTCCCAAGGACCTCAGAAAACTTTTCTATAAGGTGAAGAAGGCCCAGGGTACGGATATTACCCGTATCTTCTGCGGCCTCAACGACCCCCGCAACGTGATTCCTTCCATCCAGTATGCCAAGGAGGCCGGCATGATTGCACAGGCATCCCTCTGCATTACCTACAGCCCCCTGCATACGGTGCAGTACTATGTGGACCTGGCAAAACAGTTTATCGATGCTGGTGCGGATGAAATCTGCCTGAAGGATATGGCCGGTATCGGACGTCCTGTAAGTCTGGGACAGATTGTGAAGGGCATTAAGCAGTACAAGAAGGACATCGTCATCCAGTACCATTCCCATGCCGGTCCCGGCTTCAATATGGCTTCTATCCTGGAAGTGGCTGAGGCAGGCTGCGACTATATCGATACCGGAATGGCTCCCTTGTCGTGGGGTACGGGACACGCCGACATCATCGCTGTTCAAGAGATGCTCAAGGACGCAGGCTTTAAGGTTAAGGAAATCAATATGGAAGCCTATATGGAGGTGCGTACTCAGATTCAGGAGATGTGTGACGACTTCCTGGGCTACTATATCCCCGCACTCAATCATGTCAACAACTCCCTGCTGGTGAAGCCGGGTCTGCCCGGTGGCATGATGGGTTCTCTCATGACCGACCTGGAGGAGAACCTCAAGAGCCTCAACAAGTGGAAGGTGAAGAACGGACAGCCCGAACTTTCCACCGACCAGTTGCTGGTGAAGCTTTTTGATGAGGTGGCATACGTATGGCCCAAGGTGGGCTATCCCTGTCTGGTGACTCCTTTCAGCCAGTATGTGAAGAATCTGGCCCTGATGAACGTAATCCAGATGGAGAAGGGCAAGGCACGCTGGAGCATGATTGCCGACAATATCTGGGATATGATTCTGGGCAAGAGCGGTCGCCTGCCCGGTCCTGTGGCAGATGAGCTGGTGCAGATGGCCAAGGAGCAGGGACGCGAGTTTGAGAAGGGTGATCCTCAGAGCTATTATCCCGATGACCTGGAGGATTACAAGAAGAAGATGCAGGAGAAGGGATGGGAACTGGGTGAAGACCTGGAAGAGCTGTTTGAGTACAGCATGCACCCATCGCAGTACGAAGCCTACAAGAGCGGCAAGGCGAAGGCCGACTTTGAGGCCGACCTGGCCGAACGCAAGGCCAAGAAGAATGCGCCTGCAGCGGGAACTTTGCCCAAGAGCATCAAGGTGAACGTGGGCGGACAGACCTATGAGGTGAACATCTCCTATGACAACAATGTCCCTGCAGCTACATCGGCCCCTTCGGCTGCCCCTGCAGTTGCGGCTGGAGAAGGTGAGGACATCCTGGCACCGCTCGAAGGCAAGTTCTATCGTGTAAAGGACGCGCAGGAGACCCCCAAGAACGTGGGCGATGAGGTGAAGGCCGGTGACACGCTTGGCTATATCGAGGCCATGAAGACCTACAATGCCATCCGTGCCGACTTTGACGGTGTGCTGACGGCCGTTCTGGTGAACAGCGGTGACAGTGTGGAGGAGGACGACCCCATCCTCAAGGTGGCCCGCAAGGCCTGACCCCATGTCCTTCGCAATCGTATAATATAAAACCGACTATCAAATGAATGCAATAATTGAGATTCTCGACAAGCTGTATGACATGACAGCCTTTTCGGCCATTGCCGACAATCCGCTGTTCATCGTCATGTACTTGCTCGCTTTTGTGCTGCTCTATCTGGGCATTGTGAAAAAGTATGAGCCGCTGCTGCTTGTGCCCATCGCCTTTGGTGTGCTCATCGCCAATTTCCCTGGTGGTGGCATGGGCGTTTTGCAGGCCAACAGCGAGGGCCTGGTACCCGTGACGGTGAATGGTGTCACAGAGATGAAGAATATCTACGAGATGCCTTTGCATGAGATTGCCCATGATTTGGGTCTTATGAACTACCTCTATTATGCCCTCATCAAGAGCGGTCTGCTCCCTCCCATCATCTTTATGGGTGTGGGTGCGCTCACCGACTTCGGCCCCATGTTGCGCAACCTCAAGCTGGCCATCTTTGGTGCAGCTGCCCAGATGGGTATTTTCGCTGTGCTGCTTATCTCCCTGCTTGTGGGCTTCACACCTCAGGAGGCCGGTAGCCTGGGCATCATCGGTGGTGCCGACGGCCCCACAGCCATCTTCACCACAATCAAGCTGGCTCCCCATCTGCTGGGCCCCATTGCCATTGCTGCCTACAGCTACATGGCGCTGGTTCCTGTCATCATTCCCCTGGTGGTGCGTTTGCTCTGTAGTGAGAAGGAACTCCGAATCAACATGAAAGAGCAGGACAAGCTGTTCCCCGACAGTACGGAGATAAAGAATATGCGTGTGCTCAAGATAATCTTCCCCATTGCCGTCACCACCATTGTGGCCATCTTTGTGCCTACGGCAGTCTCCCTTGTGGGTATGCTGATGTTCGGTAACCTGTTGAAGGAAATCGGTAACGACACCAGCCGCCTTTTCGATGCAGCCAGCAACGGCATTATGAATGCGGCTACCATTTTCCTGGGCTTGTGTGTGGGTGCCACCATGACGGTGGATGCCTTCATCAATGTCACCACATTGGGCATTGTGGCCGGCGGATTCTGTGCATTTGCGCTCAGTATTGCCAGCGGTATCTGCATGGTGAAGATCTGGAACCTGTTTGCCAAGAAGAAAATCAATCCGCTCATTGGTGCCACGGGCCTGAGTGCCGTGCCTATGGCCAGCCGTGTGTGCAACAATATCAGCACCAAGTATGATCCCAAGAACCATGTGCTCAACTATTGCATGAGTTCCAATATCTCTGGCGTCATCGGGTCGGCTGTGGCTGCAGGTGTGCTGATTAGTTTCCTGGGCTAACTCTATTATCTATACTACTTTTACGAAGAGAGGACCTTGCCAGTGAGGCAGGGTCCTCTTCTCAGTTTCAGACGGGACTCCAGAAAGGGCATGAGGCTATTCTATCATGTGCCATTGCTGGCCGTCCCAATGATAGAGGTGCAGGGTGGCACATTGCTTGCCGGTTTGTTTGTCGCGTGCGTTGTGCGAGATATAGAAATAGCCGTTTCCGAGGGCGCATATTCCAGTGCTTCCGTACTTAAGGTTCCAGCCCCATGTGCCTGTAGACGGGTCGTGCAGGCCGCTGGGAAGCAGCTGCAGCACCTTCCCCTTTGTCGGTTCCTGCAATCCTTCCAGCCTCTGCATCCGGGGTTTCTGGCTGCCGTCGATGGCAAAAAGGCTGTAGCCGGGCCATTGCTTCTTTTTGCCGGGGTACACGGCTGCAAGCATGTGTCCGGAGGCAGGGTCGTAGGCCAGGTTCTGGATGCCCCATTCCGTGTTTCCGGTGTGCAGGAAATACTTTTCATCCGGCTTCTTGGGTCCGCTGTGGTGGAGATGCTGCTGGGAGAGCGGTTGGGCATACTTCTTCCATTTCCTGATGTCGTAGCAGAGGATAACCTGATAGTCGTTGTCGGAACGCGTGAGGTCTCCATAGATGCCATAGGCCATGTACACCCTGTTGCGCCCTTTCCGCTTACCCCAGGCGGGGGCAAGGGCCAGTCCGTCGATGCCGGAGCAACCGAAACGATGAGGCACCATAGTGCCGTTGATGCACACCGAGTCTTCAAAGTCCCTTGTGGGCTCTTCCAGAAAAACAGTCTTCATTACTTCGCTTGCCGGCATGAGCGGTCGTGTGATGCGGTCTGGGTCGAAGATGGCCACATAGAATCCGTTTGTATGGTCAATCATGTCGGGGTCTATGCCTTTCTGCAGTCCTTTGCCGATGACATCGTGCTTGTATTCAAGGCTGGCATATACGCATCCGTCGTCGGGATTCAATGCCATGCAACCCAAATGTCCGGTGAGGCCGACGACACTACCGACAAGCCTTCCTTGCATGTCCAGCTTGATGAAGGAGGTTGTGAACGACATGTACACACAATTGCGTTCCCTGTCGTATGCAATGCCCTGCACATGATTGTCACCCTGGGGGCCGCTGTAGATGGTGTGGGGCAGGGGAGGGATGTCCGGATGGAGTGGCTGTGCATGCAGCATCAGCGTGCTGCATGCCATCATAGCGCATCCGAAGCCCAGGACTTTCCGGACGGATGAAATCTGCATCATTTGTTTTTCAGGAGGTCACGGATTTCTGTGAGCAGCTTCTCTTCGGCACTGGGCTGTGGAGCGGGCTTGGGAGCGGGAGCCTCTTCCTTCTTGCGGCTGATTGCGGCGATGAGCTTCACGAGGAGGAACACGCAGAAGGCGATGATGATAAAATCGATGATGTTCTGGATGAATGCACCGTAGGCGATGGTTGCAGGCTCGGTGCCTTCAGCAGCCAGAGGGTTGAGGGGCAGGGTATAGGTGAGGTCCTTGAAATTGACTCCTCCGATAACCCATCCGATGGGAGGCATGAGAATGTCGTTGACCACGCTGGTCACAATCTTGCCGAACGCACCGCCGATAATCACACCGACTGCCATGTCCACTACATTGCCTTTCATTGCAAAGGCTTTGAAATCGCTTATAAAACTGTTTTTTGCCATAAAAAATGAAAATATTTGGGTTTGTAGGGCACGAAATTAAAAAGAAAATTGTACATTTGCACTAAAATTCGGAAAAAAAGTAATGAAAAGGATGATTTTTGTTCTTATGAACGCGATTTTTCTGCTTATGGTGGCTGCTTGCAAGTCTGCCCATTACTGTAATTGTGGATAATAATAGAGATAATCAAAATAGATTAGTGAACCAACTTAATTAATTAAAAAAAATGGCAACAAAAGTAGGTATTAATGGTTTCGGTCGTATCGGCCGTTTCGTATTCCGTGCTGCTCAGACCCGTTCTGACATCGAGATTGTAGGTATCAACGACCTCTGCCCCGTAGACTATCTGGCTTACATGCTCAAGTATGACACCATGCATGGTGCATTCGATGGTACTATCGAGGCTGACGTTGAGAACAGCCGTCTGATTGTCAATGGCAAGTCTATCCGTGTGACCGCAGAGCGCAATCCTGCCGACCTGAAGTGGAACGAGATTGAGGCAGAGTATGTAGTTGAGTCTACCGGTCTCTTCCTGACTCAGGAGAAGGCTCAGGCCCACATCGAGGCTGGTGCAAAGTATGTAGTCATGTCTGCCCCCAGCAAGGATGCCACTCCCATGTTCGTATGCGGTGTTAACTTTGACAAGTATGTAAAGGGCACACAGTTTGTTTCCAATGCTTCTTGCACCACCAACTGCTTGGCTCCTATCGCCAAGGTGCTGAACGACAAGTTCGGTATCACCGATGGTTTGATGACCACCGTTCACTCTACCACTGCCACTCAGAAGACCGTTGACGGTCCTTCTCTGAAGGATTGGCGTGGTGGCCGTGCCGCTTCTGGCAACATCATTCCTTCCAGCACCGGTGCTGCAAAGGCTGTAGGCAAGGTTATTCCCGAGCTCAACGGCAAGCTCACAGGCATGTCTATGCGTGTCCCCACTCTGGATGTGTCTGTAGTTGACCTCACCGTCAACCTGGCAAAGCCCGCTACTTATGCAGAGATTTGCGCTGCAATGAAGGAAGCTTCTGAAGGCGAGCTGAAGGGTGTTCTGGGCTACACCGAGGATGCAGTCGTTTCTAGCGACTTCCTGGGTGACACCCGCACTTCCATCTTCGATGCCAAGGCAGGTATTGCCCTGACCGACACCTTCGTAAAGGTTGTTTCATGGTACGACAATGAGATTGGCTACTCTAACAAGGTGCTCGAGCTCATCGCCCATATGAAGAAGGTGAACGGCTAATCGGATGCTGAACACGTACTGTTGACCCAGTACTCCAATAGGCTTGTCTGCTCGTAAGGGCAGACAAGCTTTTTTTTGTGCAAACATGCTGTCAGTTCCGAATTTTTTTGCTAATTTTGCAACTGATGAACGATAAAATGATAACCATAATCGGTCCTACGGCAAGCGGAAAGACCTCTTTGGCTGCTGCTGTGGCCCATGCCATTGGCGGAGAAGTGATTTCGGCCGACTCGCGTCAGGTGTACCGTCGCATGGACATAGGCACAGGCAAGGACCTCTGCGACTATGTGGTGGACGGCGACAGGGTGCCCTGCCATCTCATTGACATTGTGGAGCCAGGCACGCGCTACAATCTTTTCATGTACCAGCATGACTTTCTGAAGGTCTATTCCGAGCTGCGTAGCCGGGGTGTCCAGGCCGTGCTCTGTGGTGGTAGCGGACTGTATGTGGAGAGTATCCTGCGTGGCTATCAGTTGAAGCCTGTGCCGGAGAATCCCCGGTTGCGGTCCTCTTTGGAGCATTTTTCGCTGGAAGAGCTCACCCGCATGCTGGAGCGGCTGAAACAGCAGAACGGCACGGTGATGCATAATACCACCGATGTGGACTCTGTTCAGCGTGCTATCCGTGCCATTGAGATAGAGTCCTACAACGGAGCGCATGCAGCCGAGGGTGCCCGCATCCCGGAAATCCCGGCAGTAGTGATAGGCATCGACATCGACCGGGAGACACGCCGGAGCCGCATCACACACCGGTTGGACGCCCGCTTGGAGGAGGGGATGGTGGATGAGGTGCGGTCCCTGCTCGATAGCGGCATACCGGCGGAAGACCTCATCTATTACGGGCTGGAGTACCGTTATGTGACCGAGTATGTGACTGGCCTTCTGTCGCACGAGGAAATGCACCGGCAGCTCGAAACGGCCATCCATCAGTTTGCCAAGCGGCAGATGACATGGTTCAGGGGCATGGAGAAGAGAGGCGTGAGAATCCATTGGGTGGATGGCCTTTTGCCTTTGGAGGAAAAGGTTGAGGCCGTACTTAGGCTGTCTTCTCAGTCCGACGGACGGTCCGTGACGCGGGCTGTACATTAATATATATTATATAGGCACACATATAATCAAAAAAAGGAAATGAAAGAGCAGGAGAGATGGGGCGTGGTGTATTGCCCGAAATCGCGTGTGTTGCATCCCCACAGGCTGTGGGAGCGTATGCGTTCCTACATGGAGTCGCAGGGTGTGCTGTATGACTTTGTGCAGAGCGACGGACCTGGCAGTGTGGAGCGGTTGGTGCACATGCTTGTGAAGGGAGGCTATCGCACGATTGTGATTGTGGGAGGCGACGGTGCGCTCTGTCAGGCTGCCAATGCCCTGATGGCAGAGCCGGCAGAGGTTAGGGACACTGTGTCGTTGGGCGTGATACCTAATGGTGTGGGCAATGATTTTGCCCGATTCTGGGACCTGGACGAGGATGACTATCAGCGCAGCATCCGTGTAGTGATGCAGCACAAGGTGAGACGGGTGGATGTGGGCCTGTGCCGATGGACCGACCATGAGGGCACACAAGGCCAGCGCTATTTCCTGAACTGTGTCACCGTGGGCCTTGCAGCCCGGTTGATGGGAGTAAAGCGCAAGGCACGCCGTTTCTGGGGAGTGGATGCGCTGGCGGGTCCCTTTGGCCGTCTGAGCCTGCTATTCCAGCGTGTGACCACCCCCATCTGTACCCGGGTGAATCTGGACGTGATTGACCAGCGTGTGCTCACGGTGTGTGTGGGCAATGCCCACGGATATGGTCTTACACCGGGAGGAGTGCCATATAACGGACTGCTGGATGTGAGTGTCGTGTCGCATGCCCGGATGCTCCAGTTCGTGAACGGACTTTGGATGATGGTGACGGGCCGTTTCCTTAATCATCCCAACGTGAAGGCCTTCCGTACAAGGGAAAGGGTGGTGATCACTTGTCCGCCACGTGCCGGATTCGGCATAGACGGTTATGCGCCCGGTCTTATGGTGGAGAAGCTGGAGGTGGAGGTTCTGGCTGAGCGCATCCGGTTTGTCGTACCCTAGCCGGGGTGTTTTCGCCGGGCCGTAAATGTCTGGCAGGCAGGACTACCCCAGTTTTGAGATTTGCATGAGCTGCTCCTCGTTGATGATTTTTATTTTTCGTCCGTCCACGGCAATGATTCCGTCGGCAGCAAAGAGGCTCAGTGTGCGTATGGCGTTGCTGGTAGTCATGTTGCTCAGGTTGGCCAGGTCTTCCCTGCTCAGGTAGATGCTGAGCGTATAGCCGTCGGCCTCCAGGCCATACCGGTCCTTTAGCACAAGCAATGTTTCTGCCAGTCGTCCCCTGATATGCTTCTGTGTGAGGTTTACGGTCCGCTGGTCGCTTCTGCCCAGTTCGTCACAGAGCTGCTGCACGAAAAACCATCCGAGGCTGGCATTGGTGAGTATAAGGTGCTTGATGGCGGTGAGGGGTATCATGGCCAGGAGAGAAGGCTCGAGCGTTTCGGCGGTGGTCACGAAACAGCCGTTCGAGAAATAGGCCCTGTAGCCGAAATACTCCACGGGCTTCATCACCCGCACAATCTGGCAGCGGTTTCCGATGCCGTACTTGTAGACCTTCACTTTTCCTTCCAGCAGACAATACATGTATTGCGGCATTTCTCCGCATGAGTAGATGGTTTCTCCTTTCTTGCATTGCCTCAGGGAAACCATTGCAGTCGTGGTCCTGTACTGCTCCTCCGTGAGCTTTCCCAGGAGCAATCCCATCTTGTTGAATATCTCTTCCTTGGCGTTGTCCTTTTTACCCATTCACCGTAACTAATGATAATTTCTTGAAATCCGGTGCAAAATTACTGCTTTCTGGAGATATTCACAAGAATTTCATTCCAAAATCGTGACATTCTGACCTAAAAACGGCTAGAATTCAAAAAAAAAGCATTTTTTTCTTTTCCATCAGAAAAAAACACTGTATCTTTGATGACATGAAACAAGAAAAAACCATTTAAAGCACAGTGTAAATATGAGCTATTTGAGATTTGACAAAACACTGATGACCAACTTGAGCGACTCTCTCCAGAAAGAGGTGCTCCGCTCCAACCGTTCAGGCGCATATTCCTGTACGACGATCGTGGACTGCAATACGCGCAAGTATCACGGGTTGCTGGTTGTGCCCATTCCTGGTCTCGACGACGAGAATCATGTACTGCTCTCTTCGCTCGATGCCACGGTGGTGCAGCATGGAGCCGAGTTCAATCTGGGACTGCACAAGTATCAGGGAGACAACTTCAGTCCCCGTGGTCATAAGTACATCAGGGAATTCGACTCCCTGCAGGTACCCACAACCATCTACCGTGTGGGCGGAGTGCTGCTGAAACGGGAAATGATGTTCCAGCATTTTGAGGACCGCATCATCATCCGATACACGCTGCTCGATGCACATTCCGAAACCACGCTCAGGCTGCAGCCCTTCCTGGCCTTCCGTAGCGTGAGGGAGTTCACGCATGAAAACTTTGGAGCGAGCCGCCACTACGAGCCGGTTCAGGGCGGCATCAAGACCAGTATGTATCCCGGATATCCCGAGTTGTACATGCAGGTGAACAAGCCCAACGAGTTTGTCTTCCGTCCCGACTGGTACCGCGGACTGGAATACCCCAAGGAGCAGGAACGAGGCTATGCAAGCCACGAGGACCTCTATGTGCCGGGCTATTTCGAGTTCCAGATGGTCAAGGGGGAGAGCGTGGTCTTCACCGCCGGCTTGTCCGAGGCCGACACTGCCAAGATGGAGGAGGTGGCCGAGTTTGAGCTGAATGTGCGCACTCCGCGCGACAACTTCTATAATACGCTCGTCAACAGTGCCCACCAGTTTATCGTGCATCGCAACCACGAGGATTATGTGCTGGCCGGCTACCCCTGGTTCAAGTGCCGCGCACGGGATATGTTCATCTCGCTTCCCGGCCTCACACTGGTGAACAACGAGCAGCAGAAATATGAGGACGTGATGGAGACAGCCGAGAAGGCCATCCGTTCGTTCATGGCCGGAGAGCCCCTCACGGTGAGTGTCACCGAGATGTCGCATCCCGATGTGCTGCTGTGGGCCATCTGGTGTATCCAGCAGTATGCCAACTTTGTGTCGATGGACAAGTGTGTGGAACGCTATGGGACCCTTGTGGCCGACATCATGCAATGGCTCCTGCAGGGGCAGCATCCCAACCTTCAGGTGCACGAGAACGGGCTGGTGTGGTCGGAAGGCCGTGAAAAGGCCGTCACGTGGATGAACAGTACGGCCAACGGGCGTCCTATCGTGCCCCGTACGGGCTACATCGTAGAGTTCAACGCCCTTTGGTACAATGCGCTCAAGTTCCTGTCCGCCATTTCACTGGCCCGCAATGACGCCAAGGGCGTGAAGGAAACCGAAGAGATGGCAGCCCGTGTGGCCCACAGTTTTGTGGACATGTTCTACAACGAATTCGGCTACCTCTGTGACTATTGTGTGGACGGCTACCGCAACTATGACGTGCGTCCCAACATGATATTCGCCGTGGCGCTCGACTATTCGCCTCTTGACAGGAAGCAGCAGAAGAGCGTGCTCGACTACTGCACACGGGAGCTCAGCACCCCCAAGGGACTGCGTTCGCTCAGTCCCAAGAGCAAGGGCTACAATCCCATGTATGTAGGTCCTCAAATCCAGCGGGACTATGCCTATCATCAGGGTACGGCATGGCCCTGGCTCCATGGCTTCTACATGGAGGCCTGCCTGAAGGTGTACAAGATGAGCCGTCTCAGCTATGTGGACCGTCTGCTCGTGGGCTACGAGGAGGAGCTCTTCTACCATTGCATCGGCACGTTGCCCGAGCTCTTCGACGGCAATCCGCCTTTCCACGGGCGTGGTGCCATCAGTTTTGCCATGAACGTAGCCGAAATCATGAGAGTGGTCAAGCTTTTGGATAAGTATAATGAATATTAAACATACAGGAGGAACGATATGAAAGTGTTAATGTTCGGATGGGAGTTCCCTCCTAAGATATATGGTGGCTTGGCCGTGGCTTCTTATGGCATCACCAAGGGATTGAGCCTGCAGGGCGATGTGCAGACAACCTTCTGCATGCCACGTCCTACGGGCGAGGAGGAGAACTTCCTGAAGATAATCAATATGAGCCAGGTGCCCATAGCCTGGAGAGAACCCAACTACGACAATCTGTGCAGCCGTCTGGTGGGCCATTCAGCCGACGACTATTACAGGTTCCGCAACCACATTTATGCCGACTTCAATTACATGCAGGGCCTTGACGACCTGGGCTGCATGGGCTTTGCAGGAGGCTATCCCGGCAACCTGCATGATGAAATCAACAACTTCAGCATCATTGCAGGCGTGCTGGCACGCAGCGAGGAGTTTGACCTCATCCATGCCCACGACTGGCTCACCTATCCTGCCGGGGTCCATGCAAAGATGGTGAGCGGAAAACCCCTGTGCATCCATGTGCATGCCACCGACTTCGACCGCAGCCGCGGCAAGGTGAACCCCACGGTCTACAGCATAGAGAAGAACGGTATGGACCATGCAGACTGCATCATGTGTGTGAGCGAACTCACGCGCCAGACCGTCATCCACCAGTATCATCAGGACCCCCGCAAGTGTGTGGCCATGCACAATGCCGTCTATCCCCTCAGCGAGGAGATACGTTCCATCGTGCCCAACAAGAAGCCCGATGAGAAGGTGGTCACCTTCCTGGGCCGCATCACCATGCAGAAGGGCCCGGAGTATTTCATCGAGGCCGCCAAGCGTGTGCTCGACCGTAGCCGCAACATCCGTTTCTGCTTTGCCGGCAGTGGCGACATGATGCAGGCCATGATAGAACTGGCCGCCACCTACGGCATTGCCGACCGCTGTCATTTCCCGGGCTTCCAGCGAGGCCGCCAGGTGTATGAATGCTACAAGAACTCGGATGTGTTCGTGATGCCCAGCGTGAGCGAGCCTTTCGGCATTGCGCCCCTCGAGGCCATGCAGTGTGGCTGCCCCAGCATCATCAGCAAGCAGAGCGGCTGCGGCGAAATCCTCACCAATGTCATCAAGGTGGACTATTGGGACATTGATGCCATGGCAGACGCCATCTACAGCATCTGCACCCACGATGCCCTCTACAAGTACCTCAGCGAGGAAGGCCTCAAGGAGGTGGACCAGATTACCTGGGAGAAGGTGGGACTCCGCATCCGCAGCTGCTATGACCAGCTGGTGGGCAGGGGATGGTTTGACGTGAATGATTATCGTCCTTAAAGTGAAGGTGAAACATTTCAATTATAACATGTAAAAAAAGAAGACAATACGATATGAAAACGATTTGTATGTATTTCGAGATCCACATGCCCAATCATCTGAAGCGCTATCGTTTCTTTGACATTGGCACGGATCATTATTACTACGACGATTACGAAAACGAGCGCGCAACCGTCGAAGTGGCTGAGCGCAGTTTCATTCCCAGCCTCCAGGCCATGCTCGAAATGGCCAGGACCTATGGCAAGGACTTCAAGGTGGCCCTTTCCATCAGCGGTGTGGCCCTGGAACTGATAGAGCAGTATGCCACCAGTGTGCTCGACCTGCTGCAGCAGCTCAATGAAACGGGCTGTGTGGAGTTCCTGGCCGAACCCTACAGCCATGGCCTGGCCTCGCTGGGGAGCACGGAGAGCTTCGTGGACGAAGTGAAGCGCCAGTCCAAGCGCATGAAGCAGCTCTTCGGCAAGACGCCCAAGGTGATTCGTAACAGCTCGCTCATCTACAACGATGAGATTGGCGCCACAGTCGCCGAGATGGGCTTCAAGGGAATCATGGTGGAGGGTGCCAAGCACATCCTGGGATGGAAGAGCCCCCATTATGTGTACAGTTGTGCCCATGACAATCGCCTGGCACTCCTGTTGCGCGACTACAAGCTGAGCGACGACATCAGCCTCCGTTTCAGCAACACCTCCTGGAGCGAATATCCCCTGATGGCCGACAAATATGTGGGATGGATTGCCGATATGCCTGCCGGAGAGGATGTCATCAACATCTATATGGACCTGAGCGCGCTGGGCCTCTACCAGCCTCTTGAAAGCCATGTGCTCGACTTCATCAAGGCCCTTCCTGCCGAGGCGCAGAAGCGGGGCATCGGCTTTGCCACTCCTTCCGAGGTGATTGCTGCCAACAAGCCGGTGGGCCCCCTGGAAATGCTGCATCCTGTCAGCTGGAACGACGAGGAGCGCGACACCTCCAGCCTGCTGGGTAACTGCATGCAGCGGGAGACCTTCAACAAGCTTTACGATGAGAAGATCGTGGGCCGCATCCTGGCCTGTCGCGACCGTCGCATCAAGCAGGACTGGGACCGTCTGCAGGCCAGCGACAACTTCCGTTTCATGACCACTAAGGACGTAAATGCCTACCGTGGCATTTATGAGAGCCCCTATGATGCATTCACCAACTATATGAACATTCTGGGCGATTTCCTCAAGCGTGTGAAGGACCTTTTCCCCGATACGGTGGAGAACGACGAGCTGAACAGCCTCTACACCCAGATTACCAATCTCGACAAGGACCTTGAGGTAAAGACCAAGGAAATTGCCCGCCTGAGGGCCCGTCTGGAGAAATATGAGCCCAAGGAGGAGGCTGCCCCTGCAGTTGAGGAATCCCCGGCTCCTGCTCCTGCTCCAGCCAAGAAGGCTCCGGCCAAACGTGCTGCTGCCAAGGTGGCCGAACCGGAGGAGGCTCCGGCCAAGAAGACAGCCGGCAAGAAGGCGACTTCGGCCAAGAAGGCGCCTGCCGCCAAGAAGAAACCTGCCGAGTGAGGGCAGTGTTTCCATGATGTTTTAGTTAGAATGGGGTGTTCTATATAGAGAACGGATGGTTGTCATCATCCTTTTGTGGCTTTTTCCACAGCTATATAGAACACCCCTTGTCTTTTTTATCCCCCTCCCTTGGTGTAGGGTGTATTGTATGGTGTAGGGTGTGAGCCCTCTGAAGGAGCAGGCAATCCCCTCGAAAGCCTTGGGGGATTCGAAGGGATTGTAGCGGGAGAATGAAAAAGGAACTGTGTTAAACTTGTGCCGGCGGAGACGATACCTCTATCGAGGAGTCCCCTTTGGTCAGCTTGATGCGCTTGCCGTGCTGGGCGGCTTCGGTGAGGACGGGCACCTGGGCCAGGACGCCGAACATCAGGAGCAGGCCCACTGCGGTGAGGACACTGCCATCGATGATGCCCATCGGAGGGAGCAGGAAGCCGCCCACAATCAGCACGATGCTGACGGAAAGGTTGATGTAGAAGGCGGTCATGGGCGGTGGTGGGGGCTAGGAATACGGATGCCGGGGGCTGTGAAACCGGGGGGATTAGCGGGATAGGGGAGTGCGGCCCCCTATCCCGGTTGTTCAGGTGAAGGACGGACCGTCGTCGCTGCCTGAGCCGCCCTGGTCGCCGCCACTGTCGCCGCCGCTGCCGCTGCCACTGTCGGAGCCGCCCGAAGGAGTGCCGCCCGAAGGAGTGCCGCCCGAGGGGTTTTCGGGGTCTTCGATGGTGCCGTCGTCGGTGGAGGTGACGCGCTTCACCAGGTTGCCGTTGCGGTCGTAGCAGGTGATGGAGATGGCGGTGTTCTTGAGCTCCTGCTTGATGTCGGAGCTGGGGGTGAAGATCACCTTGCGGCTGGTGATGAGCGAGCCGGCCACCATGTTGACGTCCTCCACCGAGGTGGCGTTGATGCCGAAGCGCATGGAACCCAGTCCGGGGATGGCCACGGAGTGCCCTTCGGTGGCCCATGCCTTGATGACCTCGCCGATGGCGTCCCAGGCGGCGTTGATGGCGCCCCTGCTGATGCCGCTGCGCATGGAGGCTTCGTTGATGACCTTTGCCTGGGTGAGCTGGCTGTAGAGGTCGGTCTGCAGTACGTAGGCGTACTTCTCTACGCCTTTCTGGAAGGAGATGTTGCGTTCCAGTGCCTTGATTTTGATTGCCATAGTCGTGAAATGTTTTTTTTACGCAGTGCAAAGTTACTGCCTTTTCCGCACATGGCAAACAGTTGTCCCGGATTGCGGACTGCCTTGTCCCGGATTCTGTGGTTCGTCAC
>CAMBDA010000036.1 GCA_945865175.1 uncultured Prevotellaceae bacterium
TGATGAAAAGATGTACGGCTCCTTTATATTCTATCCGTTGTATCTTTCCGCACATTCTTTCTGCAAGATTCAATCCTTGATCGCGCAGAATGTCCCTTTCTGCAGCTATGAGTAAAGTTCTCGGAAGCATATTCAACTCTTCATCACTACACAGGCCTATGCTGATGGCGGAACAGCGATTGTCTGCATTGATGGTGTACGCCCGATTGAAAGCTTCCATGATTTCGGCATCCAAACCAAAGCCTTTACCATATTGCTGCCATGATTCCGAACCATCGTCAAAAGCCTTTGTCACAGGGTAGAACAGAAGCAAGGATTCTATTTTGCCGCGGCATGTTTCTGACAAAGCCGTGGCCAAAGCAAGGTTGCCTCCCGAACTGTCACCGCCAATGGTGATGTGGTTGGCATCAATATGCAGCTCTGCAGCATGGTCGATGATGTAATTGACGGCAGAGATACAATCGTCCAGTCCTTCAGGATAAGGGTGCTCTGGAGCCAAACGATAGTCAAGAGCTATAACTCTCATCTTGCCCGATGCAGCCAGGGCATCACAGAACCTTCCACAACTATTGATGCTGCCAAAAGTCCAGCCACCTCCATGCAGATACAACAAGACAGGAAGGCGTTGGTCTTGACTTCCCTTGGGCTCATAAAGGCGCATGGATGGGGTAATCATCTTTGTTTCCACATGGTCAGAATACTTGGGTGGAGCATTCCGGGCATTGCGCACAGCCATCAACTCTTTGTTATCTCCATCAATAGCCCTGAGTATAGCCAATGTCTGTTTGTGTTGTAGGTCCGGCGGCATGTTGCGTAGGAATTCATCCGCCTGGATGCGCATCAAACATTGTTCTGCAATCTCTGCCATAGAACTTCATGATTTTACAAAAGTTGTAAATTAGAATAATTTATTTGCAAAGATAGGGCATTCACCCCTAACCTCCAAACATATTATGGTCGGATTGGCTTAATTTAACACGATTTGGCATTGAATTACACATCTGGAGAAAAAGAGGGGGAGGGCAACCATAGGCCTTGGGCACGATGGAGCTCTGGGAACAACCACAAAAAAAGTTGCAAAAACATGCGTCCTGCAGCCAAATTTTTATACCTATTAATAAAAAGAAGGGTGAAAGAGCACACTTTACGCAGATTTTTGCTTACCTTTGTAACACAAAACAACCAGAACCAATATTAAAATAACCAAGGAAACAATCATTATGAAAGGAAAAAACATGGCCATGCTGGCAGTGGCCTGGCTGCTGGCAATGGCAGCCCATGCGGCAGAACCCATCCGCATCAGCACCCAGAAAATGGACCTCATCATGCAAGTGAACGGCCAGGGACGTCTGGTGCAGTCCTATCTGGGCAAGCGGCTGCTCCACGACTCGGACCTGGGATGGCTCAAGGAGGGCCGCGAGGTGTATCTCACCCATGGCATGGAGGACTATTTCGAGCCCGCCGTCGACATCGAACATGCCGACGGCAACCCCTCCACCCTGCTCCGCTATGTCAGCCACGAGGTGAAACCCGTACAGGGCGGCAAGGAGACCGTCATCACACTGGCCGACGACCAGTACCCCACTACCGTACGCCTCCACTATGTGGCCTACGAGGCGGAGAATGTAATCAAGACCTGGACCGAAATCACCAACGGCGAGAAGAAGAGCGTGAAGCTGGCCAAGTATGCCTCCGCCACGCTCCATCTCGACCGTGAGGCCTACTACCTGACAGCCTTCTCGGGCGACTGGGCAGACGAGGCGCACATGAACACCGAGCCATTGCAGCCCGGCAAGAGAGTGATAGACACCAAGCTGGGCACACGCGCCAACATGTTCACCCCGCCTATGTTCATCCTCTCGCTCGACCAGCAGGCCGGCGAGACCAACGGTGAGTGCATCTTCGGCCAGTTGGGATGGACGGGCAACTTCCGCTTCACCTTTGAGGTGGACAACAAGGGAGGGCTGCGCGTCATCGCCGGCATCAACCCCTATTTCTCTACACGCACGATGAAGGCGGGCGAAACCTTCGTGACGCCCGAATTCTTCTTCACCTACAGCCAGGAGGGCATGGCCAAGGCCACCCACCACTTCCACGACTGGGCACGCAATCACCAGCTCAAGGACGGCACGGGCACCCGCCTGACCCTGCTCAACAACTGGGAGGCCACCTATTTCAGCTTCAACGAGGACATGCTCGTGGGCCTCATGGACGATGCCGTGCGCCTGGGCGTGGACATGTTCCTGCTCGATGACGGATGGTTTGGCAACAAGTATCCCCGCCAGAGCGACACGCAGGGCCTGGGCGACTGGGAGGAGACCCACAGCAAACTGCCCGGAGGCGTGGGACGCCTGTGCGAAGAGGCCAGGAAGAAGGGCGTGAAGTTCGGCATCTGGATAGAGCCCGAGATGGTGAACCCCAAGAGCGAACTCTACGAGAAACACAAGGACTGGGTGATTCATCTGCCTGGCCGCGAGGAATATTACTACCGTAACCAAATGGTGCTGGACCTGTGCAACCCCGAGGTGCAGGAATTCGTGTTCGAGGTGGTGGACAGGCTCATGACCAGCTATCCCGAGATAGCCTTCTTCAAATGGGACTGCAACTCGCCCATCACCAACATCTATTCGCCCTACCTCAAGGACCGCCAGCAGCACCTCTACGTCGACTACGTGAAGGGACTCTACAGCGTGCTCGACCGCATCAAGGCCAAATACCCCCGGCTGCCCATGATGCTCTGCTCGGGCGGCAGCGGGCGCATCGACTATAAGGCGCTGGAGTACTTCACCGAGTTCTGGGCCTCGGACAACACCGACCCCGTGGAGCGCCTCTTCATCCAGTACGGCTACTCGTTCTTTTATCCCGCCAAGGCCACCTGTGCCCACGTGACCACCTGGAACAAGCAGGCCTCGATAAAGTTCAAGACCGACGTGGCATCGATGGGCAAGCTGGGCTTCGACATCAAGCTGAGCGACATGACCGAGCAGGAAATCCAGTATGCCCACGAGGCCGTGGCCAACTACCACCGTCTGCATCCCGTCATCGGGGATGGCGACATGTACCGCCTTATCTCCCCCTATGAGCAGCAGCACGCCGCCACCCAGTTCGTGAGCAAGGACCGCCGCCACAGTGTGCTCTTCGCCTTTGACATCCACCCCCGCTTCGGCGACAAACTCCGCTACGTGAAGTTCCGCGGCCTCGACCCCGCCCTTCAGTACAGGGTCAACGAAATCAACCTCATGCCCGGCCAGAGCACCTGGGTGAAGGACCGCACCTATTCAGGCGATTTCCTCATGACCGTAGGGCTGGACATCCTGTCTGCCGGCAGCATGAAGAGCCGCGTGGTGGAGGTCGTGGCACAGTAGGGCCCACCCCCTCACAGGCAACGTGCCCATTCCGACACGCAATACGGGTTCCGTCTGTTTCCTACCCCCGAAGGGGGCAGCAACACCAAGCCCAGGGCATGCCCTGGGCTGTTTATTCTATGTACATTATCCCGTCAATGTCCATCCATGGCCACCATGGCAAATCAGCCGCCGGGTCGTGCTACCGTCGGATGCAGATGTGCCCGCCCGTGATGAATCCACCCTTGTCCGGACATGGGGAAAAATCAGGGGAGTAGTTTCTATATAATCATATATCAGGACTTTATTTACCTATGCAGAACGAACTGAAAATGGACCCCAGGACATCCTCGGAGGTGATTTCGCCTCCTGTTATCTCGGCCAAGTGATGGAGACATTGGCGGAGGTCCTGCGACACCAGATCGCAGGGGACCTGCTGCTGCAAAGCCTCCAGCACACGACGGATGTCGGCACGGGCAAGGATGAGCGATTGGTAATGCCTGAGACTGGTGATTACAGGCTCGTTGCCGCTGACCGAAGGCACTGCGGCCGCCTCCACCAGCTGGCGCGTAAGCAGGGGCATACCAGCCCCCGTGAGGGCGGAGATATGGATGTAGCCGCCAGGTGACACCTTGTTATAGATGAAGCTGTTCTGGGGGTGTGTGATATCGCTCTTGTTCACCACCCGCAGGACAGTCTTGTCGGCCGGTATCTGGAGGTGGGGAAAGTCGATGCCCTTCTCAGAGAGAAGCAGGACAATCTGGGCACGGTCGAGCGTCTGGATGGTGCGGTCGATGCCCATCTGCTCTATGCGGTCGGTGGTCTTTCGGATGCCAGCCGTGTCGAAGAAGCGGAAGGTGACACCCTCAATCTGGATGACATCCTCAATCACATCCCTGGTGGTGCCCTGTATGTCACTCACGATGGCCTTCTCCTCCTTCAGCAACGCATTCAGGAGCGTGCTCTTGCCCACGTTGGGGGCACCGATGATGGCCACCGTCACGCCATTCTTGATGGCATTGCCCGTGTGGAACGATTCGGCCAGATGGTCGATGCGGTGCTCTATGGTCTGGGCCAGTGTGCGAAGTTCCTCCCGGCTGACAAACTCCACGTCCTCCTCGCTGAAATCCAGTTCCAGTTCCATCAGGCTGGTAAGGTGGAGCAATTGCTCGCGCAGACGGGACAGTTCGGTACTGACTCCGCCCCGCATCTGATTGATGGCCAGACGATGGGTGGCTGCAGAATAGCAGGAGATGATGTCGGCCACAGCCTCGGCCTGGGAAAGGTCGAATTTCCCGTTGAGGAAGGCCCGCTTGGTGAATTCTCCTGGTTCGGCCATACGGGCACCGCTGGAAATGAGCAGCTCCACCACACGCTGCAGGATGTACCTGCTGCCATGGCAGTTGAGTTCCACACAGTCCTCTCCGGTGTAGGAATTGGGGGCATGGAAGACGGAGGCCAGCACTTCGTCGACAAGTTCTTCGCCTCCATCAGGGGAGGGGGCGATTACATGGCCGAAACAGAGCCTGTAGGGTACTTCCTGGGCCAGTGTCTTTCCCTTCGCCGACCGGAACACACGGTCGGCGATGACCAGCGCGTCGGGGCCGCTAAGACGAATGATACCGATGGCACCACCTGTGGCGGTGGCTATGGCTACTATTGTGGAGTGGTCCATGATACTGAAGGGTGTTTTGCGGGGTTAAATGATGGTGGGTGTGCGCCGGAATGGGGCGCTGGGGCTATTCCTGTCCCAGCTCCAGCCGGCGGATGTTCTTCTCGGTAGTGTGAAGGTCGGCAAGGGTCTGTACCAGCTTTCCTTCGAGCAGACGTATCTGGGGGGCCAGCTGGTTTTTCCTATCAGCATCGGCTGCTGCATATTCGTCGCGCAGGGCAGAGAGTCTGCTCTCTGTCTGGGTCAGCGATTGCCTGTTCTCGAGCCACCATTTGAGCTGTTGGCGTGCCTCGGGGTTCTTGAAGTCGGCCTCCAGGACACAGGTGCGGGCGTCACTGAGCACAAACTCAAAGTCGCCCTTCCTAACCGTCTGCTTGTTGGTGGAGGAGAGCGAGGCCAGAACGGACTGGGCCTGCTTCACGACCTGAGGTTCGGTCCAGGTGTCGCGGATGGATGTGATGCGTGCCCTGCGGCCTATCTCGCGGCTGTCCATTTCCTCCATGCTGTAGAGGCGGCGTGTGGGGTTGGGGATGAAGGTGTACACACACACCTTTCCTTCGGGCTGGTTCCTGTCGGTGGCAAACCAGCCCAGGTTGTTGTATTCGTCCACTGCGTACATATAGTCATTGGCAGGCGAATTGAAGGGCATGCCGATGTTCTCGGGGGTGAGAAACGACTGGCTGTCGACATCATAGCGTGTCATGTAGATATCGTAGCCGCCCAGTCCGTCCTCGCCTACGGCTGCATAATAGAGCGTGGTCCCGTCGCTGAGCATATAGGGATAGCCCATGGTCAGGGTCTCCCCCTCCTCGTCCAGTCCGCTTATCCGGGCGGGAGAAGTCCAGTCCGTTCCCACCATTTCCTGCTGCCACAGCATCTGGCGGCCCTCCTTGTCGGGCTGTGCAAAGATGACATGGTTGCCCAACTGGTTCTTGAAGACCACGCACCCCACGGTGTCGGGCTTCTGGAAATACGTGCTATAGGCATATAGCGAACCACTCTCTCCGCTCAGGGGGTACTGGGACAGCAGCTTATCCTTGTCCACCACCACACTGTCCACAAACACCACGCGCTCGGTAGCCTCCAGCTTGCCTGCATAGCGCTGCACCTCGGTGAGCAGCTGTTCAGCCTCTTCGGTGGGTTTTCTGCGTTTCTGCAGCCTGGCTATCTCCTTTTCCAGGAGGTCGGTGGCTGTGTCAAAGTCGTATTCGTCCATGGCGGCCTTTACCTCGGCATACAAATCAGCGTCCTTTTTCTGCTGGGCAGAAAGCTGTACAGAAGGACAGCCCGTCATGGCTATGATAGAAGAAAGGATAAGATACTTTTTCATATAGATATGCGTAATTATATTATCTGAATATAAAATATACAGCCATCACCAGACACACCATGGCAGCCAGATGGTTCCAATGAAGCTGCTGGCCCTGAAAGAGCACATTGGCAATGATGCAAAACACCAGCAGGGAGATAACTTCCTGTATCACCTTGAGCTGCATCAGCGTGAACGGACCGCCGTTCCCGTCAAAGCCAATGCGGTTGGCCGGCACCTGGCAGCAATACTCGAAGAAGGCAATGAGCCACGAAAAAGCAATCACGCCGATCAGGGGCCAGTGGGAACTGACCCCTGTCTCGGACAGTTTGAGATGACCATACCAAGCCAATGTCATGAAGACATTGCTCACAATCAATAACAGTATGGTATAGAATGCGTTCATACGTTTTTCTTCAAGTATTCGTCCATGGCCTTTGCAGCCCTGCGTCCGTCACCCATTGCCAGGATGACCGTGGCACCTCCGCGCACGATGTCGCCACCGGCAAAAATGGTGGGGATATTGGTTTGCATGCCCTCGTTGACCACAATGGTGTTCTTCCGGCCCAGTTCAAGTCCTTCGATACTGCGGGGCACGATGGGGTTGGGGCTCACGCCCACAGCCACAATGGCCTGGTCTATCTCGATGGTCTCCAATGCACCGGGGATGGGCTGCGGGCTGCGGCGGCCGCTGGCATCCGGTTCGCCCAGTTCCATCTTCTGCAGCACCACGGCACAAACGTTGCCCTTCTCGTCGGCATGGTATTCCACAGGATTGTGAAGGGTCAGGAACTCGATGCCCTCCTCCTTGGCATGCTTCACCTCCTCCAGTCGGGCTGGCATTTCAGCTTCACTGCGGCGATAGGCGATAAACACCCTTTCGGCTCCCAGACGCTTGGCCGTGCGGCAGGAGTCCATGGCGGTGTTGCCGCCACCCACCACCATCACGCTGCGGGCCTTGTTGATGGGCGTATCGGTGTCGGGATTGCTGGCATCCATGAGGTTGACACGTGTGAGGTATTCGTTGCTGGACATGATGCCGTTGCTGTTTTCTCCGGGAATGCCCATGAAATTGGGCAGGCCTGCGCCCGAACCCACAAAGATGCCCTGGAAGCCCTCGTCCTGGAGCTGCTTCACGGAGATGGTCTTGCCCACGATGCAGTCCTTCTCGAAGGTGACTCCAATCTTCTTGAGGTTCTCTATTTCCACATCCACGATGTGATTGGGCAGGCGGAACTCGGGAATACCATATTTCAGCACACCGCCAATCTCGTGCAGGGCTTCGAACACCGTCACATCGTAGCCCATCTTGGCCATGTCGCCGGCAAAGCTCAGTCCGCAGGGGCCACTTCCCACAACCGCTATCTTGCGGCCGTTGGCGGGAGCCACCTCGGGCAGAGCCATCTTGCCGCTCTCGCGCTCAAAGTCGGCAGCGAAGCGTTCCAGATAGCCAATAGCCACGGCAGGCTCGTTCATCTTGAGATGGATACACTGGCTTTCGCACTGTTTCTCCTGCGGGCACACACGTCCGCACACGGCAGGCAGCGCACTGGTACTCTTGAGCACACGGGCAGCATTGAGAAACTCTCCACGCTCGATGTTCTTGATGAACGAGGGGATGTTGATGCCCACGGGACATCCTTGCATACAAGTGGGGTTGGCACAGTCGAGGCACCGCTGGGCCTCGGTCATGGCCTGTTTGGCGCTGAGGCCGATGTTCACCTCCTCGGTACGGGTGGTGGCACGGTATACGGGGTCAAGTTCAGGCATCACACAGCGTGCAATGGCCGCACGCTCCTTGGCCTTCATCTTCTTTCTCAGTTCCTCGCGGTAAGGAGCCTTTCGGTCGATGAGCTGGGCCACAGGCGTGGTGGTGTCCATCTGGTCTGCCTCGGGGTGGCAGGCCTCGGTCTCACAGGCTGGTGCAGGCTTTTCTGCCACCACCTCATCGTGGAGATGCTGACGATAGGCCTCTACGGCCTCCTGCTCGTCCCGCTTGAAGGCACCTGCACGCTGGAGCATCTCGTTGAAGTCCACCTGATGGCCGTCAAATTCGGGACCGTCCACACATACGAACTTTGTCTTGCCGCCTACTGTGATGCGGCACGCGCCACACATGCCCGTGCCGTCCACCATAATGGTATTGAGCGACACGTCGGTGGGGATGTCGTATTTCTTGGTGAGCAGGCAGCAGAACTTCATCATGATGGCAGGGCCGATGGCAAACACCTTGTCCACCTTTTCACGCTGGATGACCTCCTCGATGCCCACGGTGACTACGCCCTTCTTTCCATAGGAGCCATCGTCGGTCATGATAATCACCTCATCGCTGCTCTTGCGCACCTCGTCCTCCAGGATAATGAGATCCTTGTTGCGGCCGGCCAGCACGGAAACCACACGGTTGCCGGCTGCCTTGAGGGCTTGGATGATGGGAAGCATGGGAGCCACGCCCACACCGCCTCCTGCACACACCACGGTGCCAAAGTTCTCGATATGGGTGGCACGTCCCAGAGGGCCTACCACATCGGTAATGTATTCACCTTCCTGCAGGTTGCACAGGCGTATGGTGCTGGCACCCACCGCCTGCACCACCAGGGTGATGGTTCCCTTCACGGGGTCGCTTCCGGCAATGGTGAGAGGCACACGTTCGCCCTTTTCTCCCACACGGACAATCACGAAATGTCCGGCCTTGCGCGCCTTGGCGATAAGAGGGGCTTCCACTTCCAGACGGTACACTTTCTCACTGAACTGGGTTTTCCTTACTATCTTGTTCATCGTTTTTTTCTTGGTTCTGTAATGTTTGGTTGTATTTCATTCTGTTTTTCTGCCCCGTCACAGGGGTTCAGTCGATATATTCGCATCCCATGTAGGGGACCAGCACTTCGGGCACCCGTATGCCCTTCTCGGTCTGGTTGTTCTCGAGGATGGCAGCCACGATGCGTGGCAGGGCCAGCGCCGATCCGTTGAGCGTGTGGGCCAGTTCAATCTTCTTGTCCGCAGCACGGCGGTAGCGACACTTCAGACGGTTGGCCTGATAGGTGTCGAAATTGCTCACCGAGCTCACTTCCAGCCAGCGTCCCTGAGCCTCGCTATACACCTCAAAGTCGTAGCAGATGGCCGAGGTGAAGCTCATGTCGCCGCCACACAGGCGCAGGATGCGGTAGGGAAGTTCCAGTTTCTGGAGCAGGCCTTCCACGTGGGCCAGCATTTCGCGGTGGCTCTCGTCACTGTGGGCAGGTGTGTCGATGCGCACAATCTCTATCTTGCTGAACTCGTGGAGCCGGTTGAGGCCACGCACGTCCTTGCCATAGCTGCCGGCCTCGCGGCGGAAGCACTGGGTATAGGCGCAGTTCTTGATGGGCAGCTCCTTCTCATCGATGATGACATCGCGGTAAATATTGGTGACGGGCACCTCGGCCGTGGGTATGAGGTAGAGGTCGTCGAGGTTGCAATGATACATCTGGCCTTCCTTGTCGGGCAGCTGGCCGGTGCCGTAGCCGCTGGCTGCATTCACCACGGTGGGAGGCATGATCTCCTCGTAGCCGGCCTTGCGGGCTTCATCGAGGAAGAAGTTGATGAGCGCGCGCTGCAGGCGTGCTCCCTTTCCACGGTATACGGGGAATCCCGCACCCGTAATCTTTACACCCAGGTCCAGATCGAACAGGTTATATTTCTTGGCCAGTTCCCAATGGGGCACCTTGGCTTCGGCATTGGCGGGGACTGTGTCCCAGTTGCCCACGGTGTCGCCTTCCTTGCACTCTCGCAGACTGCTCTTCACCACCACATTGTCGGCAGCGCCGTCCCCCTCGGGCACCAAGTCGTAGGGGATATTGGGGATGGTGCACAGGAGGCGTTCCACCTCGGCCTGTGCCGTGGCTTTCTGCTCCTCCAGCGCCTTGTTTGTTTCCTTCAGCTGGGCCACCCTGGCCTTCACAGCCTCGGCCTCTTCCTTCTTGCCCTGCTTCATGAGGCCGCCGATTTCGGCAGCCATCTTCTTGGCTTCGGCCAGGTTCTTGTCGAGTTGCGTTTGCGCCTCCCGACGTTTTCTGTCAGTGTCTATCACCTGTGCGATAGCCTCACTGGCTCCCTTGAAATGCTTTTTCTCCAGACCCTTCAATACGCGGTCCGTCTCCTCGGTAATCAGTTTCAGTGTAAGCATAGCTTGTACAATCTTTTTTATTTCTGTCTTTTCGGGAGCAAAGTTACAAAAAATACTTGAAAGTCAGTATCGAAAACCTGCTATAATTGCAACAAACGGTGTATTTTACCAATGTTTTCTTTGTCTAGGACGAAAAAAGCGCACCTCCGGATGGGGAGATGCGCCTTGTAGGGATAGAGAGACGGACTCTCTTTTTCTGTCGCAGTTGTTATGCTTCTGCCACTGGCTCTACAGAAACCGTGGAGCGGTCGAGGCGACCCTTCTTGAAGCAGACCACACCGTCTACCAATGCGTAGAGTGTGTTGTCCTTGCCCATGCCTACGTTCTGGCCGGGATAGTGGCGGGTGCCACGCTGACGTACGATGATGTTTCCGGCTACACACTTCTGGCCACCGAAAATCTTGACGCCCAGTCTTTGGGCTGCCGACTCACGACCGTTCTTAGAACTACCAACACCTTTTTTATGTGCCATTTCTTGTTCCTCCTTGTTTTTTAATGATTAAGCGATAATGTTCTTGATGGTCAACTCTGTGAACTGCTGACGATGGCCATTGAGCTTGCGATAGCCCTTGCGACGCTTCTTGTGGAAAACAAGCACCTTGTCACCCTTCACCAGGGGGCTTACCACCTCACACTCCACCTTTGCGCCCTCTACGACGGGGGTTCCTACGGTGATGTTACCATTGTTGTCTACCAACAATACATTCTCAAACTCTACAGCCTGTCCTGCCTCCACGTCATTCATGTGGTGAACAAACAACTTCTTGCCTGCCTCAGCCTTGAACTGCTGACCGTTAATCTCTACGATTGCGTACATTTAATTAATATTGTTAAAACGGGTTTCGACCGCAGGGCGGAGCCAGCTCGTGACCCTCTTTTTCTGGCCTCTACGGCATAAATCGGCTGCAAAGGTAGTACTTTTTCTCCTATCCGCCAAATTTTTCCACGCTTTTTTGGAAAAGACACACACGTTCTCCCCTTCCACGCCCCCGGGCAAGCCCCGGGGAAAGGGCACACGGGAACATCCGGCCTACACCATGTGGTATATCAGCGGAATAAGGAACACGCTGATGAAAAAGCAGATGAGGTTGAGCGGAAGGCCCACACGAACGAAGTCTGTAAACTTGTAGCCGCCCACGCCCTGCACGATGAGATTGGTCTGGTAGCCGATGGGAGTGCTGAACGATGCACTGGCCGCAAAACAGATGCAGATGAAGAACGGCGTGGGGTCGCACCCCAGCTGATGGCTGATGCCCACCGCCAGGGGGAAGGCCAGGGCCGCAGCTGCATTGTTGGTGATGAGCTCTGTGAACAGATTGGTGATGAGATACAGGGCTGCCAGCATGATGTACACCCCGTTGCTGGAATGGCGCGCCTGCTCGGCCAGGTCGATGATGTAGCCGGCGATAAAGTCGGCAAAACCGCTGTTGGTCATTCCCTTGCTTATGCCAAAGGCACAGGCGATGGTGATGAGTACGTCCCAGGAGATGAACTTGGTGTATTTCCTGGTGTTGAACATCCCCGACCAGGCCATCACCACTGTGGTGACACAGGCAAAGAAGAACATGTCGAGCTTGACACGGGGGAACAGTTGCTTCACAAAGTCCAGTTCGCCGAAGGTGGCTCCCAGAATCATGAGCACCACCAGCGCCAAGGCAGCCCATTTCTTGCGGCTTCCCATGGGCTTTTCCACATCACCCATGCGGCTCACCATCCAGAACACACGGCTTTCGCCCCACGTCTTCATGAACGAGGGGTCGGCATCCACGATGAGCGTGTCCTCCTTGGTCAGACGCATGTTCATCCAGTCGCCCTGCAGCGTGGTGCCACTGCGGCGGATGGCACGCACATTGGCCCCGTAGTGGCGGTAGAAGTCGAACTCGTGCAAGGTCTTCCCCAGACCGGGGAAACGGGTGCTGAGCATAATCTCCAGACGGTCCAGCCCGGGCTGTATGTCACCCTCCTCGCTTTCCTGCTCGCTCTTCCTCACGTCGGGCAGCAGGTAAGGGCTCACCATCACCAGATAGGCCAGTCCTGTGATCAGGATGAAGAGCCCCACCCTGCTCAGCTCGAACATGGCCAGCCCGGGATAGCCCGCATCCTGGATAAGGCCGTCCAGCACAATATTGGTGCTGGTGCCGATGAGCGTACACATACCACCCAGGATGGTGGCATAGCTCAGGGGAATGAGTAGTTTGGTGGGCGGCAGGTGCATCTTGTGGCACCAGTTCTTTATCATGGGAGCGAAAATCACCACCACCGGCGTGTTGTTGAGGAAGGCCGAGAGCGAAGAAATGACCGGCAGGAACCGAAGGTTGGCACGCTGCACACTACATGCCTTCTGGGGAAGCAGGGAGTAGATGATGCGCTCCAGAATGCCACTCTTTCTCACACCCTCGCTCACCAGATAGAGCAAGGCCACAGTGATCATTCCCTTGTTGGAAAAGCCTTCAAGAGCCTCCTTGGGCGTGAGAATGTGTCCACACAGCAGCATCACCACTGCAGAAAAAAGGATAAGTCCCGGCCTCAGCTTGTCGGCCACGAGGGCCGCAAGCATGAGCACCAGGATGATACATACGTAAATGGATGAATAAGTCATGACATGTTGGTTGTTTTCTAAAGGATGGAAGAGTGCGTACAGGGGAGGACGGGTCACTTGTACTCGCTCCAGCTGCGGATGGCCAGGTCGTCAAGGCTCAGGGTGGTGAAGGCATTGATGAAGGCGCTGGCCAGACGGGCATTGGTGATGAGCGGTATGTTGAGGTCCACAGCAGCACGCCTCAGGCGGTAACCGTTGCGCAACTCGCCCTGGGTGAGGTCCTTGGGGATGTTCACCACCATGTCTATCTCATGCTGGTGCAGGAGGTCGAGTGCCTGTGGCTGCATCTGCTCCTGACTGGGCCAATACACCAGGGTGTTGGGAATGCCGTTGTCGGTGAGGTAGCGGCTTGTTCCGCCCGTAGCATAGAGCACGTATCCGTGGTCGTGGAGCTTGCGGGCCGCCTCCAGCATGGCCGCCTTGTCCTTGGCCGTACCGGTACTCAGGAGCACCGAGTGCCTGGGTATGCGGTAGCCCACCGAGAGCATGGCCTTGAGCAAGGCACTGTTCACGTCCTCGCCCAGGCAACCCACCTCGCCGGTACTGCTCATGTCCACGCCCAGGACGGGGTCGGCCTTCTGCAACCGGTTGAAGCTGAACTGGCTGGCCTTGATGCCCACGTAGTCAAAGTCGAAGAAGTTCTTGCTGGGCTTCTCCACGAGCAATCCCAGCATTACCTTGGTAGCCAGTTCAATCAGATTGATTTTCAATACTTTGCTTACGAACGGGAAGCTACGGCTGGCCCTCAGGTTACATTCTATCACCTTGATCTCGTTCTCTCTGGCCAGATACTGGATGTTGAAGGGGCCGGAGATATTCAGTTCGCGTGCTATCTGTGCGCTGATTTTCTTGATGCGGCGCACCGTTTCCACGTACAGTTTCTGGGCAGGGAACTGGATGGTGGCGTCCCCGCTGTGCACGCCCGCATACTCGATGTGTTCGCTGATAGCGTATGCAATGATTTCACCGCCCGAGGCCACAGCGTCCATCTCCACCTCCTTGGTATTGAGCATGAACTTGCTGATGACCACAGGGTGTTTCTGGCTCACATTGGCAGCCAGTTTGAGGAAGCGTTCCAGTTCGTCCTGGTTGGAGCACACATTCATGGCCGCTCCCGAGAGCACATAGCTGGGGCGCACCAGTACGGGGAAGCCCACACGCTCGATAAAGGCGTTGACATCCTCCATATTGGTGAGGGCACTCCATTCCGGCTGGTCCACACCAATGCGCGTGAGCATCTCGGAAAATTTCTCCCGGTCTTCGGCATTGTCGATATAGCGGGCCTGTGTGCCGAGGATGGGCACACGTGCGGCATCCAGCTTCAGGGCCAGGTTGTTGGGTATCTGTCCGCCGGTGCTCACAATCACGCCCCGCGGGCATTCCAGTTCCAGAATATCCATCACGCGTTCAAAGGTGAGTTCGTCGAAATAGAGGCGGTCACACATGTCATAGTCGGTGCTTACCGTTTCCGGGTTATAGTTAATCATCACCGAACGGTAGCCTTCCTGACGGATGGTATGCAACGCCTGCACGCCACACCAGTCAAACTCCACGCTGGACCCTATACGGTAGGCACCGGAGCCCAGCACCACTACGCTGCGCTTGTCCATCTCGTAGGCAATGTCGTGGGCCGAGGCGCTGTAGGTGAGGTAGAGATAATTGGTGTGGGCCGGGTATTCGGCGGCCAGGGTGTCGATTTGTTTTACGAAGGGCAGGACACCCATCTGTTTCCTCACCCTCCTCACGATGGGCACCGCTTCATCGATGTCCATCTCCTTGCCCATGCCCAGGGCGCGTGCAATCTGGAAATCGGTAAAGCCATACACCTTGGCCTCGCGCATCAGCGAAGCCTCCAGGGTGTTGATGTTGCACTTGCGCAGGCGAGAGTTAATCTCGTAGATATGAAGCAGTTTCTCCAGGAACCACTTGTCAATCTTGGTGAGGTCGTGAATCTGCTGCACTGTGTAGCCGGCAAAGAAGGCCTTCTCTATCATGAAGATGCGCTTGTCGGTGGGCGACTTGAGCGCCTCCTCCAGATTGTCGATGAGCAGTTCCTTGTTGCCCACAAACCCATGCATGCCCTGGCCTATCATGCGCAGGCCCTTCTGGATGGCTTCCTCAAAGGTGCGGCCAATGGCCATCACTTCGCCCACCGACTTCATGCTGCTGCCCAGTTCCCTGTCCACGCCCCGGAACTTGCCCAGGTCCCAACGGGGAATCTTGCACACCACATAATCGAGAGCGGGCTCGAAGAAGGCACTGGTGGTCTTGGTGACCGAATTCTTCAGTTCAAACAGGCCGTAGCCCAATCCCAGTTTGGCAGCCACGAAAGCCAGCGGGTAGCCTGTGGCCTTGGAGGCCAGAGCCGAGGAGCGGCTCAGGCGGGCATTCACCTCTATCACGCGGTAGTCCTCGCTCTCGGGGTCGAATGCATACTGCACGTTACACTCGCCCACGATGCCGATATGTCGGATGATGCGGATGGCCAAGGCACGCAGTTTGTGGTAGTCGGCATTGGACAATGTCTGGCTGGGGGCAATCACGATGCTTTCGCCCGTGTGAATGCCCAGCGGGTCAAAGTTTTCCATGTTGCACACCGTGATACAGTTGTCATAGCGGTCGCGCACCACTTCGTATTCTATCTCCTTCCATCCCTTGAGGCTCTTCTCCACCAATACTTGAGGTGAAAACGAGAAAGCCTTCTCTGCCAGCATGTTGAGCTGTTCCTCATTATCGCAGAAGCCACTGCCCAGTCCGCCCAGTGCATAGGCGGCACGCAAGATGACAGGATAACCCAGACGGGCTGCTGCCTCGCGGGCGTCATCGATGGTTTCGCAGGCTTCGCTCCTGATGGTCTTCACGCCAATCTCATCGAGCCTTTCCACGAACAGTTCGCGGTCCTCCGTGTCGATAATGGCCTGAACGGGGGTGCCCAGCACCTCCACTCCATAGCGTTCCAGTGTGCCCTCCTTGTAGAGCGTCACGCCGCAGTTGAGTGCCGTCTGTCCGCCGAAGGCCAGCAGAATGCCCTGCGGACGTTCCTTGGCAATCACGCGTTCCACGAAGTAGGGAGTGACAGGCAGGAAATAGATCTGGTCGGCCACGCCCTCGCTGGTCTGCACCGTGGCAATGTTGGGGTTGATGAGCACTGTTTCAATGCCTTCTTCCTTCAAGGCCTTCAAGGCCTGGCTACCGCTGTAGTCAAACTCGCCCGCCTCGCCGATCTTCAGTGCGCCCGAGCCCAGCAGGAGCACTTTCTTTATGTCTTTACGTTCCATATTATTATGTAAGGGAGATAGAATCACAATAGTTTTACAAAGTCGTCAAACAGAAATTCCGTGTCCACGGGGCCCGCACACGCCTCGGGGTGGAACTGTGCGCTGAACCAGGGTTTTTCCCTGTGGCGGATGCCTTCGTTGCTGCCGTCGTTCATGTTCACGAACAGGGGTTCCCATCCCTCCTGCAGGGTGGAGGGCTCCACGGCATAGCCATGGTTCTGGGTGGTGATGAAGCAACGGTTGGTTCCCAGCTGGCGCACAGGCTGGTTGTGGCTCCTGTGGCCGTACTTGAGTTTGTAGATGGTGGCACCTGCAGCCTTGGCCAGCAGCTGGTTGCCCATGCAGATGCCCATGCAGGGCTTCACGTCCTGACGCTGCAGGAACGTGCGGATATGCGCCACGGCCGGCTCACACAGGTCAGGGTCGCCAGGGCCGTTGGCAAGGAAGAGTCCGTCAAAATCGAGTGTATTGAAATCATAGTCCCAGGGCACGCGCACCACATCCACGCCCCTTTCCAGCAGGCAGCGCAGGATATTGGCCTTTACGCCGCAGTCCACCAGCACCACGCGCTTGCCCGGTGCAGTAGCCTTCGCCGGCTGGTCCTCGGGCAGACGGTTGGCCGGCTGGCTGTAATCCGATGCACGGTAGTGCACGATCTCCCTGCACGACACCTGCGCCACAAAGTTCACACCCTCGTATGTGCCGAAACCGGCTTCCTTGCCGTCCTCGCCGTCCATCACGATGCGGCCCATCATCACGCCGTGCTCGCGCAGTACCTTGGTGAGCTGTCGTGTGTCGACGCCCGTTATTCCGGGCACATGCTCCCGTTTGAGCCATTGCGACAGCGATTCGCAGGCGTTCCAGTGGCAATACTGCCCGCTGTAGTCGCTCACGATGATAGCGCGTGCATAGATGCGGTCGCTTTCCATGTAGTCGGGCAAGCCGTTGGGCTGGAAGGTGAACGGCGGCACACCATAATTCCCCACCAGCGGGTAGGTGAGCACCATCAGCTGGCCTGCATACGAGGGGTCGGTCAGGCTCTCGGGGTAACCCGACATGGCCGTATTGAACACCACTTCTCCGCATGCGGGTCCCTCATAGCCGAAGGAAAAGCCGGAGAAGGTGGTGCCATCCTGTAGAATCAATGTGACTTTTTTCATTTATATTCCTTATTGTATATGTTTTCGTAATAATTGACAAATGCCTGGTTCACCAGCCGCACGCCACCCGGTGTGGGATAGTCGCCGCTGAAATACCAGTCGCCGCCATGGTTGGGGCAGGCCTTGTGAAGTCCGTCCAGCGACTGGAACACAATCTGTATGGGAGTGGTCACCGTGGGCGGCTGCAGCATCTCCACCATTTTCTGGCTGATGTCCGCATCGTCGAACGGGGCATAGATGTCCTTCACGCAGTTCACCTGCTCATCGGCCGGCAAGGCCAGCTGCTCCTTGCAGCAGGCATACACGTGGGCAACCGTCTGTGCCAGCCCGCGGTCGTGCAACAGCGCAATGGCGGCACGGAAGGCACAGAACTCCTCCATGCGTGCCATGTCGATGCCATAATAGTCGGGGTAGCGCACCTGCGGACAACTGCTCACCAGAATAATCTGTTTGGGGTGCAGGCGGTCCAGGATGCGGATGATGCTCTCGCGCAGGGTGGTGCCACGCACAATGCTGTCATCGATAATCACCAGGTTGTCGACATAGGGCTGCAGGCTGCCGTATGTGATGTCGTAGACATGGGCAGCCAGGTCGTTGCGGCTGTTGCCGCCCGTGATGAACGTGCGCAGCTTGATGTCCTTGATGGCCACCTTCTCGCTCCTCACGTAGGGGCGCAGCACGGCCTTAATCTCCTCGCGCGTGGGCTGGTGGTCCTGGGTGAGGGCATACAGTTCGTCCACCTTCTGCCGGTTGAGCTGCTTCTTGAACCCGTCGAGCATTCCGTAAAAGGCCACTTCGGCCGTGTTGGGGATGTAGCTGAACACGGTGTGCGGCACATCTCCGTCGATGGCTTCTGTGATGCGCTCCGTAAGCTGTTCGCCCAGTGCCTTGCGTTCCTTGTAGACGTCGCGGTCCGACCCTCTGCTGAAATAGATGCGTTCGAAGGAGCACGGCTTCACCCCTTTGGGCTGTAGAATCTGGCTCAGGCACACCGTCCCGTTCTTGCGCACCGTGACGGCCTGTCCGGGCAGGAGTTCCTGTATCTGGTCGGCCTCCAGATTGAATGCCGTCTGGATGACCGGCCGTTCACTGGCCACCACCAGCACCTCCTCATCCCGGAACCAGAAGGCGGGCCGTATGCCCCACGGGTCGCGGATGGAAAACATCTCCCCGCTGCCCGTGAACCCGCAAATCACATATCCTCCGTCGAACAGGGGTGCGCTGGTGCGCAACACGTTGGTAAGGTCGATGTTGTCCTCTATGAAGGATGTTATCTGGCGTCCCTCCAGTCCTTTGTCCGTGGCTATCTGATACAGGCGTTCGCTCTCGCGGTCGAGCCTGTGCCCCATCAGTTCCAGCATGATGTAGGTGTCGCTGTTGATGCGTGGATGCTGTCCCTTTTCCGTGATTTCATGGAAAATCTCATCCACATTGGTGAGGTTGAAATTGCCGCAAAGGCAAAGGTTCTTGGCCCTCCAGTTGTTCCGGCGCAGGAACGGGTGTACAAAAGAAAGGCCACTCTTGCCGGTGGTAGAATACCGGAGGTGGCCCATATAGATGTTTCCTGCAAACGGCAGGCAGTTCTTGGCATAAGTGGCATCGGACAGCTGCTGGGGCGAAAGGTCCTGAAACTGTCTGTGGACATTCTGGAAGATTTCGGTGATGGCACCGCTGCCTAATGCACGTTCGCGAAACATGTATTCTTCGCCCGCATTGGCCTCCATCTTCACGCAGGCCAGGCCAGCGCCCTCCTGCCCTCTGTTGTGCTGCTTTTCCATAAGGAGGTACAGCTTGTCCAGTCCGTACATCCAGGAGCCGTACTTCTGTTGATAATATTCTAGTGGTTTCAGCAGGCGAATCATCGCCACACCACATTCGTGTTTGAGAGGTTCCATTTAACAGTAGTGTTGATTTATTCGCCTGCAAAATTACACATTTTTATTCACATTTTTGCCTTTTCGTAAGCATTTTCTTCATAAAAGGAGTAAATTTCTCCTCTTTTCATCATTTTGCCACCTTTTTGCCACCCACCACATACATTCCGCGCGGCAGGCCCTGCAGGGCTTTCCCCCTGGGGACATGGCGGCGCAGGAGACGGCCGTCCATGTCATGGACATCCACGAAAGCCCTCTCTTCGGCCGGCACGGGCAGAAGGGCATCGGCCGACATATTGGTGTAGGCACCCTCCCTGCAGTAGACCACACCGTGGGTGTCGTCCAGCACGGGCGCGGCATCCTCCTGGAGCGTCTGGAACCACTGCGGACGGTCGCTCTGTCCGCCGTTGAGCCCCCAGCACACACTGCCCGAAGCAAAGTCCTCGGTCGAGGCCAGATGGTTGTCACCCATGGTGTCGCCCAGATTGCCGAACATGGCCAGTGCCAGTCCGTCCGTCACATAGCAGTTGGCTACGCTGCTGCCATCGTGGAGCCACCCTGCCAGCAGTCCCGAACAGGTTCCTGTCGACTTCATCAGCGTGCTCAGCACATAGGAGTCCTTCACCTTGGCCGGCTTGTCTTCACTATAGCTGCTGCCGATGAGTCCGCCCATTGTGGAGCTGCCGCGAAGGGTGCCCATGTAGTAGCAGTGTTCCAGTGTGCCGTAGAGCTTGCCCACAAGGCCTCCCGCATCGTTCGATGCGCTGGCTATCTTCACATCGCTGAAGCAATGGCTGATGGTGGTGGGCTCGTCACCCTCGCAGCATCCCACCAGCGTACCCGTGTGGGCTGCATAGGCCACATTGGAAATGAGCGTTCCTCCCGTGAGCCGCACATTGCGGATAGTGGCGCCGCTTACGGTGCCGAAGAGCATGCAGTTGGTGTTCTTTATCACATGGCCCTGCCCGTCGAACGTGCCCGTATAGGGCCATGCGGGCGTTCCGATGGGCTTGAGGCTGGAACGGTAGGCCAGGAGGTTGATGTCGGCTGTCAGCCGGGCGCTGGCCTTGGTCATGCCACTGTTCACGTTCTCCACAAACTTGATGAAGTCCTGTGCCGTGGCTATGTCGAAGGTCTTGCCTTCCCCGTCATCGACCTCCACACCGTATTGCAGTTTGTTGTCAAACCAGGCAATACGCCCGGTCAGGAAGTCGCGCACATACTGCACCTCGCCCTCATACGTGCCGGCTACCCGCGGATTGCAGTGGACATACTGGCCGAGGATGGGCCAGCGCATGAAGTTGAGCCGCTGCGACCGCTCTAGCACCTGGGCCGTGCTGTCCACATAGGCCAGCATCTCCTGCTCCGTGAAGAGGCCGCTGTCGCGCATCTCGGACCACAGCTGCCGCAGTTCCTTCATGGACTTGGTGTCGGAGAGCAGACGGGTGACAAACGTGCTCATGCCCGCGGCATAGGAGCCTCCGCTACAGTAAATCCAGTTGTTCTTGTCATTGACAGGAAAGATGCGGCTGTCGTTGTCGAAGGCCAGGTCGAAGTCCCAGCACGGGGCCACATGGAACTGTTCCTCCGAGCGGTTCTTGTACATGTACACGCTCCAGTACGTGTCCGTGTTGCCCGAGAACTCGCCCACGATGAAGTGTTTCAGGAAGCTCGTCACGTCCAGCACGCTCCTGTAGCCCGCCTCCTCGCTGGTATAGTCGCTGGAGAAGAGGCGTCGCTCCAGGAGGTTGAACCTGTCCTTTATGTACTGGTACTGCTGCGGCACAATGGCGTCCTCGTCCGGTTCCTTGATGGTGACAGGTGTGCCCCTGCTGCTTGTGAACCACGAAACCTCATTGTAGGCATACGCATCAATCTCCACCAGATAGCCACCCGACACATAGGGTTCCTCCACATCCGTGGGCTCCATCTCCACGATGGGCACGCGGTTGGGGTCGATGGTAATCTGGTCGCACAGCTGGTAGCAGCCCTGGTATTCACCGTTCATGATTACGTCCACGGGCTGGCAATAGGGCGTATAGGGCATCTGCAGGCGGCGGCTCATCTCGAAGGCCAGGATGTTGCGCATCAGTGTCTTGTCGCCGTAATTGTTGATAAGCGTCCATTTCTTCGCCTTCGCAGGACTCTCCAGTGTGCCGCCCTTCATGATATGGTGGCTCTTGCCGTCGTTGAACTTGATACGGTAGGGTTTCTTGGGGAATCCGGCCGATGCATTGCCCCTCACCCTGGTCAGGACGGGATATTCCTGGATCAGGCTTCCGCCGTCGTATACAATGCTCACGTTCGACTCCATGTCCACGCCCTTCGCCTCCGGGTTGTCGCCCGAATAGGTGTGGATGCTCACCGTGGGGAGGTTGGTCAGCTGGAAGAACTGCGAGTCGTCGCCTTCCCCAGCGTGGCCATAGAAGCGCAGCTCGGCCAGGTTGCAGCGTGCCCCATTGGGGCTCACATAGCGCACATAGCGGAAACCGCGGCTCACGTTCACTTCGGCATACGACATCTTGCCCAGGGGGCTCTGGTCGGTGTCGATGAGATAGAGGGGGACTGCATCCAGGAAGTCCGGGTCGTTGGCGCCTTCTATCACGGCCAGGCAGCAGCGCCCGGGTCCTATGTCCGCGTTGCGCGGCGACCATCCCACCCGTGTAATCACGCATTTCTTCCCCAGGTCCAGCCCCACCCATGTGCGGTTCCTGTCGTACGAGGCAAAGAAGGTGTCATAGTTCCCGTCAAACACCTTTGCCTTGGTATTCACGACAACCGACTGCTGCCCCGTTTCGTAATCCACGCTGTACTTCGAACCTATTATGGTGCCATTAAGTTTTGTACTCTGAGCCATGGCAACGACTGTGGTCATTGCCATCAGTAATGCAGGTAAAATCCGTTTTTTCATTCAGTTCTTGATAAATTTACCTACAAAATTATAGAATTTCACGCAAACAGCCAAGGAAACATCGAAAAAAATCGTGCAAACCTGCGACTGACAGTCCTTTTCCATGCGGCGGCCTGTCAGCCCAGCAGGTCCATCGTGAGTTCTCCGTGTTCGTCCACCACCAGTTCCACGGCGTAGCACGACACGCTCTCGGGCACACAGATGGAGGCCTGGAAATGAATGCCCCTGGCATCGCAGTACTGGTACACGATGTCCGAAAGAATGGCCTTGGAAAGGAATTCCCCGGGCACCATCTGTTCAAACGTGGCCTTGCTGAAGTTGCTGCGGAAGAGGCACTTCCTGCCCTCGTAGACGCTCAGGTGAATGACATTGTCGTAGGAGAAGGTCTCCACGGCCATGCCGTCGGCGGTGTAGGCGGTTCGGAACACCTTGATGGATGTGGGGTTGACAGTGACATAGGCATGATAGCGGTGGTTTCCGCGGGTGATTACGGTGTCGCGCCTGGTGACCTGGGTATAGACCACGGGCTTCACAGGCGCCGGTGCGAAAGCCAGCGTGTCTTCCGGGCCCGAACTTTTCTGGAGCGAAATGACATTGCCCAGCGAGGTGAAGAACGAAAGGCGGTACTTGGAGCGCGACTCTATCCGATAGCTGTCGCTGCCCACCCAGATCGTGTCGCCGCGCATCTTCAGCACCACAGGCACACTGGTGGAGTCGGCAAAGAAGACGCTGTCGCCTTTCACCCAGAAGAAGGGGGAACGCGTGTCGGCATCCACCCATACTCCCTGCATCTCGCCGATGGCGGCCGTGTCGTAGGCGCAGGCCTGCGCTGCGGGCTCGTGCACGGCCGACCGGCGGCCACAGGCCATGCAGAAGAGCAGGGATGCAAGAAGGAATATCCTGATAGCAAATCTCATATGACAAGAAATACTTTTCCAATATTATTAATCAAACAACTCGGCATGTGCCACATCCACGCCCTCCAGATCCTTGGGTGAGAGGAGCAGTTCCTCCCTGGCCATGGGCCATTCCACACCGATGGAAGGATCGTCGTAGCGGATGCTGCATTCGGCCTGCGGAGCGTACACATTGTCCACCTTGTAGCAGAAGACGGCTTCCTGGCTGAGCACAAGGAAACCATGGGCAAACCCCCGGGGGATGAACAGTTGCAGACGGTTCTCGTCCGACAGTTCTACGGCCACATGCTGCATGAAGGTGGGGCTGCTCCTGCGCAGGTCCACGGCCACATCCAGCACGCGTCCCCTGATTACACGTACCAGCTTGGCCTGGCTGAACGCCCCCTTCTGGTAATGAAGGCCCCGGAGCACGCCTCGGGAACTCTTGGACTCATTGTCCTGGACGAACTGTGTGCTGCATACATGGGCACAGAAATCCTCCTGTCGGAAGGTTTCCATAAAATAGCCTCTTTCATCCCCGAAAACCCTGGGCCTGAGGATAAAGACATCCTCTATCTTCGTCTTTATATATTCCATATTTCTTTTTATATGCTTGATGCGGGCGCAAAGATAGGCAAAAAAACTGAATTGTGCAACTCTTGGAAAATTTACTGAAAAGAAATCCCGAAAAACACTGCTGTTTAAAAAAAAGTGTGTATATTTGCATTCATGAAAAAGATATTTCTGCATATTGAATACCTGCTTCTGGAGCATGACTGCGTGATAATCCCGCAATTAGGTGGATTTTTTGCACAGGACATGCCCAGTGAGTGGATCGAGGAGGAAGCGCTCTTCCTGCCGCCCTATCGCACCGTGCACTTCAACGAAAGCCTGTGCCGGGGCGACTCGCTGCTGGTCGACTCGTTGGCTGCCGCCTACTCCATCACGCCCGCCGAAGCAGAGAAGCAGGTGGCGCAGTTCGTGCAACAGGTAAGGATGGAGCTGCTGGAACAGGGCAGCATCGACTTTGGCAGCATCGGCGTGATGATGCAGGAAGGGGCCAGCCGGCCCATCACCTTCTCGCCATGCAAGGCTGGGGTGACCACTCCCGCGCTTTACGGCCTGGACGCACTGCACATCGAGAAGCTGCAGGAGCCCCACGACCCCATCCTCATCGACATGCCCGACACCGGCACCCGGGACATGAAGCAAGAGAGCCGCAGGCAATATGTGCTACGGCTCAACCGCAGGCTGGTGCATGCCATTGCGGCGGTGGCAGCCGGCCTCATTCTGTTCGTGCTCGGCACCACCCCGCTGGCCAACACCGGCCATCCCGGCCCCGCAAACGGGAAGGCACAGCTGTTTGTGCCCTACAACCTGATTACTCCAGCCGGCGCTCCTGTTCCCAAGGAGGCCGATGAGACAGAGGGGCAGGCCCCGGAGCCCGCCACCCGGCCACAGCCGTCAGCCGCAATCCACGCCGCCGAGACAGCCGCCCCCGCACCGGCCGTGAAGAAAGCGCCCGGGGCAGCCCATCCTGCAAAGCAGGCTAAGGCGGACACCCCCACCCTCCCCGCAGCCAGGCAGGCCCCCGCAGCCAGACAGGAAGCAGGCGAACCCGCATTTGCCATCGTGCTGGCATCCGTGACCAGCCAGGCTGGTGCAGAAGCCTTTGCGGCCCGCCTGCAGAAAGAGGGCTACGACGCACATGTGTACCAGAAAGACAAGATGGTGCGCGTGATCATCCCCTGCTACGAAGGCAGGGAAAAGGCCGTGGCCCGGATGAGGGCCATCAAGCAGGTTCCCTCCCTGAAGGATGCGTGGATTACCCCGCTCCACTGACACTCCCCACATTCCCCACCAGAAAAAACATCTATCCACATGAAAAAAGTACGTTGCCCCAAGTGTGACCAATACATAACCTTCGACGAAACACAGTACGAGCCAGGACAGCAGCTCGTGTTCCAGTGCCCCCACTGCCAGCGCCAGTTCGGCATCCGCATGGGCACGTCCAGCGTGCGCAACACACGCAAGGAGGAGGTAATCGACGAGCATGCCCACAGCCAGGAACTGGGAGCCGTCATCGTGGTAGAGAACGTGTTCCACTACAAGCAGGTGATTCCGCTGGAGATGGGCGACAACGTGTTTGGCCGCTATGTGAAGGGCACCGGCATCAACAAGCCCATCGAGACCGTGGACCCAAGCGTGGACACCAGGCACTGCATCATCCGTGTGCAGCGCGACAGGAACGGCAGGCTGGCCTACATCCTGCGCGACGCGCCCAGCAACACCGGCACCTTCTACATGAACAGCATCCTGCGCGACCAGGACAGGGTGAGGCTCGGCGAAGGGTCGATTGTCACCATCGGAGCCACCACACTGATTCTGCGGACCGCAGAAGAGGAAGAAGAATGAAGCATACACGCTCTATTCAAGACCGGAAATGTACAAAGTGCTGGCAGTAGACCTGGACGGGACTCTCACCGACAACCAGAAGAAGGTTCCACCCCGCAACACCCACACGCTCATCCGCGCCCAGCAGCAGAAGGGCATGCGGATAGTGCTGGCTAGCGGAAGGCCCGTACAGGGCATCATCCCATTGGCCAGACAACTGCATCTGCAGCATTTCGGAGGCTTCATCATGGCCTTTAACGGAGGCTGCATAATAGATTGTAAAACAGGAGAATACATTTACAGAAAAGAACTCACTCCAGCCCACTACCCCTCCATCTTTGAAAAAGCATGCCGCGCAGGCCTCCACCTGATTGCCTACCACCAGGGACACGTATGCTGCGAGCAGCCGGACAGCCAGTATGCCCGGTATGCAGCCTTCACCAACAACATGCCCATCAGGCACGTCAGGAGTTTCCCGGCATTCCTGGGCTTCCCCGTCCCCAAGATACTGGTGGCCGGCAGTCCCTCCCTGATAGAACCGCTGGAAGCGGAAATGCACCACCATCTGATGGGGCGCATGAGCGTGTGCCGCTCGGAACCCTTCTTCCTGGAAATCCTGCCGGAGGGCGTGAACAAGGCCGTAGCCCTGGACCATCTGCTACAGCGCATCGGGGTGAAGGCAGAAGAAGCCATCGCCTGCGGCGACGGCTTCAACGATGTGTGCATGATTGAGTATGCAGGACTGGGTGTGGCCATGGGCAACGCCCAGGAAGCGGTGAAGCGTGCAGCCAGCCTCACTACGGCATCCAACGAAGAATGCGGTGTGGCACAGGTGGTGGAGCAATTCGTGCTGGCTGCCTCCCCGGCTCAGTCCTCGATATAATACTCTACCGTGGAAACCACCCTGATACGCTTGATATGGGGCGTGTTGGCATCACGGTCCTCAATGCTGAACTGTCCCTGGCTGGCCTTCTTTATCTTGCCCAGTTCGCTGTCCGAATCCTTGGCAAACTTCTCGGCTGTGGCGCGGGCGTTCTTGGTGGACTCCTCAATCATGTCCGGCTTGATGTCGTTGAGTCCGGTAAACTCGTAGGTGACCGTGTTGGGGCCGTACATTTCCGTGACCAGTGCAATGCCCAGTTTCATCAGTTCGCTCTGTCCCCTCATGATTTTCCTCACCAGCTCCACCTTGTCGCTGGTGACAGTGGTCACGCTGGTAGCAATGTAGCGGTAAGGAATGTTCTGTTCGTAGCTTTCCGCCTTCCGGTCGGTCACACTGGGTGAGTTCTGGCTGATTTCAGCCTCCGAAATGCCGTGGTCCTTCAGGAACTTCACCACCTGCCGGTTCTTTGCCTGGATGTTTTCATACATCTCTGCAGGGTCGTTGCCCATCTCCTTATATACCAAGGGCCAAACCACCTTGTTGGCGGGCACCTCACGCTCGGACAGTCCCTTCACCGTGACCACACGGTCGGAATCGGAAAACTGCCTTACAGCCTTCTTCACACACACTCCCGACAGGAAGATGCCCATGCTCAGGATAAACGCTTCAGTCTTGAAATTGTTCATGTCAGTTAAAGTTTAAAGGATGGAAAAACTAAAGTTAAAGGTTTGAAAAAGCGGGTTAAGGTTGTCACGGAAAGCATGCAGGAGGAGAAGAGAGAGGGGGTGCTAGAAGGGCGACAAGGCTTTGCGGACCTTTTCCTTCAGCTCGTCCATCTTCCCTTTTCTCAGGGACACCGTCATGCTGCAGTCCATGTCGTAGGTCTGGGAAACGATGCGGGCGTCCATCTCCCGCACCACCTTCATCACAGCCGTCATGAACGGGTATTCAAAAGAGAACGTGTAGTCCTCGTCTACCGTCCTCACCACGATGCTGGCATTCGAGAGCGCCTCGGCTGCGGCCGTGCGATAGGCCACTATCAGGCCGCTTGTGCCCAGTTTCACGCCACCGAAGTAGCGCACCACCATCACCACCACATCCGTCAGGCCGAAGCTGTTTATCTGCCCCAGGATGGGCTTGCCCGCCGTGCCGCTGGGCTCTCCGTTGTCGTTGCTCCTGAACACTTCGCGCTCAGGGCCCAGCATATAAGCCCAGCACACATGGCGTGCATCATAGAATTTCTTCTGGTATTGCTCCACAACGGCCATAGCCTCCTCCACCGTGGTGACAGGATGCGCAAAGGCGAGGAACTTGCTCCTGAGTTCGGAGTAAGCGCCCTCGCTTGTGCCGGATATGGTCTTGTACTCGTCTGTCATCTGCCCATGTCGGTTCTAGGGGGTTCTCAGCATAGCTTGTGCACCACCAGGCCGCTTCTGAGCTTGGGCTCAAACCATGTGGCCTTGGGAGGCATGATGTTTCCGCTGTCGGCAATGTCCATGATGTCCTGCATGCTCACAGGATACAGGGCCAGTGCCATCCGCATCTCGCCGCTGTCCACCCGTCGGCTCAGTTCGTCCAGCCCGCGCAGTCCGCCCACAAAGTCGATGCGCTTGTCCGAGCGCAGGTCCTTGATGCCCAGCAGTTCGTCCAGAATCAGGCGGCTGCTGATGCTCACGTCCAGGCGTCCGATGGGGTCGTCCTCGTCAACCTGTCCGGGCCTGAGCATCAGGGCGTACCACTGGCCGTCCAGATACAGGCTGAACTCATGGCGCTGCTGCGGACGGTAGGCTGTCGCGCCCTTGGGCGTCACTTCGAAGCGTGCCTCCAGGGCCTGCAGGAAATCGGCCGGGGACAGTCCGTTCAGGTCCTTCACCACACGGTTGTAGTCGAGGATGGTGAGCTGGCCGGCAGGGAAGCACACGGCCATGAAGTAGTTATACTCCTCATCGCCCCGGTGGCCGGGGTTCTGGCGGGCCTTCTCGTCGCCCACCAATGCGGCGGCCGCACTCCGGTGATGCCCGTCGGCGATGTAGAGACAGGGAATGTCGGCAAACGTCTGCGTAACGGTCCGGATGTCTTCGGCCTTGTCCACCAGCCACAGACGATGGCGGAAGCCGTCGCCGGGGGCCACGAAGTCGTATTCGGGCACTTCCTGCGTGATGCGGGCCACCAGGCTGTCGAGCACCGGGTTGTCGGGGTAGGCAAAGAAGACGGGCTCCATGTTGGCGTTGGTCACACGCACGTGGCGCATGCGGTCCTCCTCCTTGTCCCTGCGGGTGAGTTCGTGCTTCTTGATGACACCGTTCATGTAGTCCTCCACGGCAGCTGCCACCACGATTCCATACTGGGTCCTGCCCTGCATGGTCTGTGCATAAATGTAGTACATTTCCTGTTCGTCCTGCACCAGCCATCTCATCTGCTGGAACTTGGAGAAGTTTTCCGACGCACGCTGGTACACACGGCTGTCATATTCGCTCGTGTCCTCGGGAAAGTCTATCTCCGGCTTGATGATGTGATAGAGCGACATGGGGTTGCCTTCGGCCTCGGCTCTGGCTTCGTCGCTGCTCAGGACATCATACGGGCGGCTTTCCACCTTTTCCACCAGGTCCTTTGGAGGCCTCAGCCCCATAAACGGTTTGATTGTTGCCATAAGCGATAATGGAATCGGGTTAGAACTTGTTTACCTGGAAACGGGTGATTCCGTCCTTCAGGAAGCCCACGATCTGGCTGGCGGCTGCGATGCCTGCATTGATGTTGGCTTCGGCTGTCTGGGCCCCCATCTTCTTGGGGGTGGAAAAATAGCGTCCCTCCAGTTCCGAGAACCGGGCATGTGCATCGGGCATGATGTCGGTCACATACTTGAGGTCGGTGCGCTGTGCCATCACCTCCAGCAGCTGGGCTTCGTCGATTACCTCCTTGCGGGCGGTATTCACCAGCACGCCGCCCTTGCGCATCTTGCCCACCAGGGCGGCATTGATGCTCTGGCGCGTCTCGGGAGTGGCGGGGATGTGGAGCGACACCACATCGCACTGCTCAAAGAGCTGGTCCTGCGAGTCGGCAGCCTCCACGCCGGCAGCCTCGATGACCTCCTTGGGGCAATAGGCATCATAGGCCATCACCTCCATGCCGAAGCCCTTGGCTATGCGTGAGACGTTGCGTCCCACATTGCCGAAGGCCAGAATGCCCAGCTTCTTGCCCATCAGTTCCGTGCCGCTCTTCCCGTTATAGAAGTTGCGGGCGGCCATCACCATCATGCCGAACACCAGTTCGGCCACGGCATTGCTGTTCTGGCCCGGAGTGTTCATCACCACCACCTTGCGGGCAGAGGCGGCCTCCAGATCGATATTGTCATAGCCGGCACCTGCACGCACCACGATGCGCAGCCTCCCGGCGGCTTCCAGCACCTCGGCGTCCACCTTGTCGCTGCGCACGATCAGCGCATCGGCGTCGGCCACCGCCTCCAGCAGCTGGGCCTTGTCGGTATATTTCTCCAGAAGCGCCAGCGTAAAGCCCGCCGCTTCCGTCACTTCTCGGATGCCGTTCACCGCGGCTGCGGCAAACGGCTTCTCGGTAGCAACCAGTACTTTCATATACTATTATTATATTATATAGTTGAATGTCAATCAGTGTTTGCTTTCAAACTCCTTCATGCAGGCCACCAGCGCATTCACGCCCTCGATGGTCTGGGCATTGTAGCAGCTGGCACGGAAACCGCCCACGCTGCGGTGGCCTTTTACGCCCACCATGCCGCGCTCGGTGGCAAACTTCAGGAAGTCGGCCTCCAGTTCCTTGTACTCGTCGTTCATCACGAAACAGATGTTCATGAGGCTGCGGTCCTCCTCCTTGGCCGTACCGCGGAACAGCTTGTTGCGGTCAATCTCGCCGTAGACGATGTCGGCACGTTCGTGGGCCAGCCTGTCCATCTTTTCCAGTCCGCCTTGGGCCTTGAGCCAGCGCAGGTTCTGCATGGCGCAGTAGATGGGCACCACAGGAGGCGTGTTGAACATGCTTCCGGCGGTCACGTGCGTCATATAGTTGAGCATCGTGGGAATGGCGCGGCTCACCTTCTCCAGTGCATCCACCTTGACGATGAGGATGTTCACGCCGGCCATGCTCAGGTTCTTCTGCGCGCCTGCATAAATAAGGTTGTACTTGCTCACATCCACCGGACGGCTCATGATGTCGCTGCTCATGTCGGCAATTAGGGGCACGGGGCTGTCGATTTCCTTGCGGATCTCCGTTCCGTAGATGGTGTTGTTGGTAGTGATGTGGAGATAGTCCGCATCTGCGGGAATGACAAAGTCCTTGGGGATGTAGGTATAGTTGGCCGCTGCGCTGCTGGCCACTTCCACCACCTCGCCAAAGAGCTTGGCCTCCTTCATGGCCTTCTTGGCCCACACGCCCGTATTCAGGTAGGCAGCCTTCTTCTCCAGGAAATTGTAGGGAACACGGCAGAATTCCGTGCTGGCACCGCCTGCCAGGAAAATCACCTCATAGCCTGCCGGCACGTCCAGCAGTTCCTTGGTGAGGGCAACTGCCTCGTCCACCACGGGTTGGAAATACTTTGCGCGATGGCTTATCTCCATCAAACTCAGGCCTGTACCATTGAATTCCAGACAGGCTGCTGCCGTTGCTTCAATCACTTCGCGGGGCAGTATGCTGGGGCCCGCATTAAAATTATACATTTTCATAATGTCACTAAATTCAATCGAATCTTTAATAAATTCTGAACAATGGACTGCAAAGATAATGATTTAATCCGAAATAAAGGAAATTTTGGCTATAAATTTGTGATTTATAAAAAATATCCTTGAAAATTTGGTGATTCCAGATAAAAGTGCTACCTTTGTACCCGCTTTCGGAAGAGTCCGGGCATTCGGGGTGTAGCGCAGTTGGTAGCGCACCTGGTTTGGGACCAGGTGGTCGCCCGTTCGAGTCGGGTCACCCCGACACAGAAAACAACAAGAATTTATTTTTTTTTGCTGAAAAGTTTGCAGGATTCAAAAAAAGGATGTAACTTTGCAGCGCAAAAACAAAACGGTGCCTTGGATGAGTGGCTTAGTCAACGGTCTGCAAAACCGTCTACGGCGGTTCGAATCCGCCAGGCACCTC
>CAMBDA010000037.1 GCA_945865175.1 uncultured Prevotellaceae bacterium
CGCCCGATGAAGAAGGTGCTCAGGATGGCCGTCATGGCCTTGCTGACAGGCTGCTCGGCAAGCCGTACCGCCAGTTTCAGGACCGACTATCTAGGAATAGACATAACCCAAGTTTGACCTCAAGATTTTTTTTCAGCTATTTTCAGCGCACTTTTATACAGTAAATGTCTGACACTCAATAATGGCAAAGAGTAAATCCGAATTGTAGTACACAGCAAATTCACAAAAAGGTTGTACCTTTGCAGCCGGTATGCATTTCATGTCAGCTCTTCGATACAACCCCAAGACCCAGCGAGACGAGTGGTACTACCGCATCAAGGAGTCTTTCCGTGACCTTACAGGCCGCGTTCGCAGCCGTATCATGCTGAACGTGGGATTCATCGAAGAAGCGCACAGGCCGGAAGACATCAGGGATATCGGCAGATGTCTCACCCATCTTCATGAGCACCAGGGCGAGCAGGATCTGTTCGGGCACCCTTTTGCACATTACAACGAATTCGTGCGCAGCAAGACAGAGGAGTTCTGGACAGCAATGGTAAACAACGGCAGCGTCGATGCCGTCAAGTCTGTCAAGGAAGAGTCCCGGAAGAAGGCGGAGCGTCTTGTGGATGTGGACACGGTCAGCCATACCGATGCCCGTGAGATAGGTGCGGAATGGATCTGCCTGCAGGCCATACGGGAACTTGGGATAGACAGGTTCCTGGAAAGGAAGGGGTGGGACGTGACACAGATAAACACCGCATTGGCCCACCTCATCATACGCACCGTCTACACATCCTCCGAACTGAAATCCATCCGCATCATGGAGGAGAACTCCGCCGCATGCGAACTTGTAAGCGGCAACCAGGAGTGGTGTCCCGGCTTCCACAATATATATAATGTAGCCCCCCGTCTGTATGGGTTGAAGGACGAACTGGAAGTCCATCTGTGCCGAAAGACAGATGACCTGTTCAACCTGACCAACCGCATCGTGCTGTTTGACCTGACCAACTTCTACTTTGAAGGACGTAAGGAGGGCAGCAGGAAGGCCTGCTTCGGACGTTCCAAAGAGAAGCGGAACGACTGCAAGCTGCTCGTCCTGGCCCTGTGCATCAATGCCGAGGGCTTCATCCGCTACTCATCCATTCTTGCCGGCAACACGTCCGACCCCGATTCCCTGCCCGATATGATAGACACCCTGTCAGAGAAGACCCGTACCCCTTCTGCCCCGGACCGCAGGACGCTCGTATGCCTTGATGCCGGTATCGCCACGGAGGACAATCTCAGGAAAATCAAGGAGAAGGGATATGATTACCTGTGCGTCAGCCGTACACGCCTTGCAGACTACGAACTTTCCGATGGCTGCAGGTGCGTGAAGGTGCAGGACACAAGGAAGCAGGAAATCACCCTGCGCCAGGTAAGGCATGAGCAGGATGGCGACTACTATCTTGAAATCAATTCTCCGGCCAAGGCCGTCAAGGAGTCCTCCATGAACCGCCAGTGGCGCGGGCGTTTTGAACAGGAACTGACCAAGGCCCGTGACGCGCTGGGAAGGAAGGGCGGCAAGAAAACCTATGAGAAGGTAATAGAGCGTGTAGGCCGGGCTATACAGAAATACCCCTCGATAGCGAAGTACTATGTCATAGACTACTGTCGGGACGAGAAAAACCCGAAGAACATGGCGGACATCAGATGGCGCATTGCCGTGCCGGAGAGTGTGGACAGCCAGAGCGGCATCTACTTTCTGAGGACAAGCGTCGCTCGGCTTGACGAAAAGTCCACCTGGGACTATTACAATCTTATCCGTGAGATAGAGTGTACCAACCGCCAGCCCAAAGACCGACCTCAACCTGCGTCCCATCTTCCACAAGAAGGATGACCGCTCCGATGCCCACCTCTTCCTCGGACTGCTGTCATATTGGATAGTGAACACCATACGTTACAAGCTGGAACAGACGGGTGAGACATGCTTCTGGACGGAGATAGTGAGGCGCATGTCAACGCAAAAAGCTATAACAACAGAGGGGACAAACGCCCTTGGCGCGAAGGTCCGCTTCAGACAGTGCAGTGAGCCGAACAAGGCTGCTGAGGATATTTACCAACGGCTAAACTACAAAAAGATGCCATTCAGAAAGTTCAAAATACCGTAAAGTTTGTAGTACACAGACAAGCAAACAAGAACTGCAAATCACTGAACAGCAATAAAATCGGACTTTGGGCTGTCAAACTTGGGGTAAGTACGATAGTGGATAGTCCTAGCCGTAGGCAGAAGCCACCATGCGGACACAGGACGGACCACAGTCCATTTGGTCAAACTGACGGGTAAATTTCATTATTTACTTTTTTTCTTAGGCATTACATTGAAACGATAGATGGCATGGAGCATGGCATAGCGGGGCTGGGAGTTGACCCAAGTCTCGGTGCGTCCCTGTGCGTTGACCACGTGCTGCACATTGCTAATCTGTCCGAGGATGTCAATGCCGTCCAGCTTGAAGGTGAGGCGGCCTTTCAAGAGGGTTTTGGAGAGCGAACCGTTCCATACGACATGGGTGGTATTGAGCGTACCGTCGCTGTAGCCCCGGCGGCAATAGAGCGTGGCATCGGAACCGAGTTGCCAGTCTTTGGGAAGGTTGAGCAGGAAGTTGGCTCCGGCTGTGATGTCAAAGGCGGAGATGTCTTCAAATGAAACTCGTTCGGAGCGGCTGTCCAGCCAGGCAATACCTCCACGAATGCCGAAAGAGTGCTTGCCTACGCGATAGGAGATGGAAAGCTGTTCGCTCAGCCGCAGGTTGTTCACCACACTGAGTTCCAAATCCTCTGTGTCAGAGGCATAGTCTACAGAGTGTACGTATGAGGCCCCCGTAGTAGTTTGCAGCTGAAAAGCATCTTTCTTACCAAAGGGCATGGTGTACTGCACCGAGCCGTTGGCGTTCCAGTTCCCATCAATGTTCTGCGGGATCCAGGTGCTCACGCCTGTGTTGCGGTCGTAGAAACGTGCTTGCGCCACAGCACGGTCAGTGTGACCGTATGAGGCATTCACTGTCAGGTTGCTGTGGGGCTCCTTCCAGTAACGGGAGAACTGTGCGCCGACATTGTGCGTGATGGCGCGACGCAAGCCGGGATTGTTGACATAGATATTGAGCGGGTCGGCATCGTTGACCGTGCCAAGCTGGTAGTAGATGCTGGGGACGGACTGCGAGAAGCCGTAATTGAGCTTGGCCTCCGTGTTTGCCGTGGCGGTCTGGTTCTTGTATTCCAGCCGGAGGGAGGGCATGTAGGTGTTGGCCCAACGGGTGATAGTGGTGTCGAGGGCTTGCTTGTCGTATTGCAGGGACTCGTGGCGCAGGTTTCCTCGCATACCGAACACGAGGTTGTACTGCGTGCCGCCCTTGATATTCGGCAGGAAGATATAGTTAATCTCTACTCCGGGATTGTAATTGTCTTGTGCCAGGATGGAGCGGTACGTATTATTCGGGTCAGGTGTCAGCCATTCGCGGCGTATGGTGGAGGGCGGAACGATACCGCTATTGTACAAGTCCATGATTTCCTGACGCTGCTGCCAGAGGGATTGCGACTGGTCGTAATGGTTGCGTGAGTAGTCTAACTGAGGAACCACCAGGACATAATTTCCCTGCCGGCGTTGGTAAGGCCAGATGAACAGGCTGTAGCTGGCTCCTGCGTTCAGTGTGTAGGTGTTGGACGTGTAGGCCTTGTCCTGCAAGATGTCCTCGCCGGTACCCGATGCTGACGATTGCGTTCCATACATACGGTTATATGAAGTAAGGGGGCGGTCCGTATCGCGACGATAGCTGCCGTTGGTGTATGCCTCGAAGACATCATTGCCGCCTGGAATTTTTACGGTGGTCTTGGCGGCCACACCGGTCTTTATCCAATCGCTCTTGCCTTCGGTCTCGTTGGTGGTACGGTTGAGCAGCGCGGCAGCGTAGTTGCCGTTAAGGCCACCCTGCGTAAAAAGGGAGTCGAGTGCCTCCAGACGGTAGTCCTCACGCGGGTTGGCGGTGAACTGCGCACTGCGGCTCAGGCGATTGTAGTTGTTGCGCATATAGTCCACCATGGGAACAACCTCCAGATAGGCCTTCTCGCCGGAATACTGCAACTGGTGGGAGGACATCAGATGGAATTTCTTTTCATTGGACTTGGAGAGCGAGCGGCCATAGACATCGCCCGAGTCAAAGAACGATACGGTGCTGGCCTTGCGCTCCACTTCCGGCTCTTCATGGGTCAGCATGACATTGCCGGACACCTTCGTCTTATCACGTGAATAGAGATAGTCCAGACCACCCATCTTCACGTCCAGCTCGCCATCCTGCGCCCATCCGCCGTTCCATTGGCCGGAGGTTCCGCCGCTCTGTGTGTCCTTGATGTTGTTGAGGTTGGTAAAGGCGGCCACACGCCACTTGCCCGTATAACCCATACCGAACGCCTTGCCCAAATAGCGGTTGTCCGGCAGACCATAGCCACCTTCCACATTGCCAAGCCAGCCGGAGGAATAGGCCTTCTTTAGGATGACATCCATCACCATGTGTTCGTCCTCACCCTGGGCTTTCTTTAGTCCGGTGGGCTTGCCGCGCAGGTAGTCGTCGTTGGCGGCGCGGTCGTACACCTTGATGTTCTTCACCGTATAGGCCGGCAGGTTCTCGAGTGCCACCTTGGGGTTTCCGGCAAAGAAGTCCTCGCCGTTCACCATCAGACTCTCAATAAACTTGCCGTTCACCTTGATCTGTCCGTCCTTCAGCTCAGCACCGGGCAACTGGGCTACCAGCGCATCGAGCATCGAGCCTTCGGCCAGCTCAAAGGCTGCGGCATCATATACGATGGTATCGCCGCGTGACACCATCTTGATGCGCGTGGCCTGGACGGTGGCCTCACGAAGGGTCTTGCTGACCTCCTTCTTCATATAGATGGTACCGATTCCGAACATCGTGTTTCGCTTGTTGCTGACCCTAAACTCTTTATACGCCTCTTCGTGGCCTTCGGCATCCACCCAGACGGTGAACTTGCCCACGCGGTAGTCAAACTCCAGCCGATAGGAGTTCTCGCTTTCCTGCTGCAGCTGTTGGAACGGGACCTCGATGGAGTCATTGTACATCAGAGTAAACTTGGGATCCTTGATGGGGTTAATGGTGACAATCTCGTTCACGCCGAACATCACCAAACACTTCTGTGCCTTGATACTCATAGAACACATGAGCACAAGAAAGAGGACAAATTCTTTATTTTTCATTTGAGTTAATAGTTATAAATATGTTAAAAAGAACACACCTTATATGGAAATTTCTTACGATATATATATCCAATGGATAATTGGGGTAATCCTTAGATACGCTGCCGTATTGCAAACGGGCATACATATTGTTATACGCGGCTTATGATTCATATTGCTTGTTTTTTTGCAAATTTACAGTGCATATCAGACCAACTTATAACACAAAAGTGTATTTTTCCTCGCGAAAAAAAAAACACACTTTTGTGTCAATTGTGCATGGTGTTCTTTGGATTTATCACATAAAGTCCATACCTTTGCAGTATAATTTATGAGATTATACTTGCTAACATCAAATGGACTATAATATTGGGAATTTCTTCTTAACGACTAATAGTATATCTGGTATATCAGATGAAGAATATAAAAAAGTGGAGTCCTTTATAAGCGCGGCTAGGGCTTTTGCAAGGAGTACTTATCAATGTGTCTACATAATTGACTACTATAAACGCGAGTTTTTATACGTGTCCGAAAACTTGGCTCTTTTATGTGGGCAGCCTATAGATAAAATTTACAATTTTGGATATAATCTTTATCTAGAACACGTTCCAGATAAGGAAGTGGATATGTTATTAGAAATAAATAAAAAAGGATTTGATTTGTTTTCGTCTTTCCCTCTTGAGGAAAGATTGGATTATTCCATACAGTATGATTTTCATCTTATAAACAAAAGGAAGCCCTATCTTATTCACCATACACTGACGCCTTTGGCTTTGGCGCAAGATGGAAAGATTTGGCTGGCTTTGTGTACTGTTTCCATGTCATCAAATAATACGCCAGGACAGATTGTTGTGAAAAAAGAGAACAGCAAAGAATACTATGAATACGACTTAATTCGACATAAATGGATTCTAAAAGAGGAAAAGTCATTAAGCGAAACGGAGCGTGATGTATTATGGTTGTCAACACAAGGATATACGATGAATGAAATAGCGGATAAATTGTGTAAATCTGTAGATACGATAAAATCCTGCAAGCGTTCATTATTTACAAGATTGGGGGTAAAGAATATCACAGAAGCCTTGTATCATGTGGTCAACTACAGATTAATCTAATTGGATATCCCATTAAGACCTAAGGCATGCAACCTTGAAGCTGCCGCTAAAGCAGACATCAAAACCATCTTGGAAAGAAGGACTGTCAATGAGGTAAAACAATGGAAGAATGAGCACCTCAAGACCAATCCTATGTGTAAAAGGAGAAATCTACTTGTTGGATAAAAATGGGTACATCAAGTTGAACACTCCCTTATTGTCTTTGCCGGCACACCACCGACCAATGTATTCGGCTCCACATCTTTTGTCACTACGGCTCCCGCCGCCACAACGGCACCGTCGCCGATGGTCACTCCTGCAATGATTGTGGCATTGGCCCCTATCCAGCAACCATCACCAATGATGATTGGCTTTGCGAAAGTACGCCAGCGGTATTCACCCGAAGACGGGTTCCAGTCTGGCGTCAAGCGTTCAGAAAGCAGGGTCGTGTGTGACGCTGTGTTTATCTGGACGCCCGGAGCGATGAGCACGTCATTACCGATTATGATAGAATTGCAGTCATTGAGAATACAGCGATAGTTGATGCTGACGTTATTGCCCACATGGATGTTGTCGCCGAAACCGATGATTGTGCCGTCTCCTACCGACACATTGGTGCCCACACTGCCAAACAGTTCACGTATCATGCCGTAGCGTTTTGAGCGGTCGGCATAAGGCAGCGCGTTGTAACGCTGCATCCAATCGGTAGCACGCGCCTTGCGGTCAAGAAACACAGGACTATGGCAATCATATATCTCGCCAGCCATACACTTGTCCTGTTCCGTCATCACGTAGGACTGGTCGCGGCAACCGCCTTTACCGCTTATAATTTCCCTCAATTCTGCCTCATATTGTGCCGCGTTCTTGAAGCAAACGCCCTGCATACCAAACCGGCGTGCCGCCTCCACATTCTCCATTATATCATCCGTGAAAACACACTCCTCTGCAAGCAGGCCATATTTCTGGCAGACGCGTTCGTAGACGGCCATCGAGGGTTTCGCAATATGTTCCTCAGAAGAAATGATTCTTCCGTCAAGCAGCTGAAAGATTGGATACTGTTCCATTGTGACGTGTACCTTGCTACACCAGTTGGTCAGTCCATAGAGCCTGTAACCTTCCGACTTCAGCCTGACGAGCAAGGCCCGCATACCTTTTATTTCGCCTTGTATAAAATCAGTATAGCGGTAGCCAAGCTGCCGTATCTCCTCCCTATACTGTGGCATAGCCTGCTGCATGTCCTCTATTATCTGTCCGAAAGGGGTTTCCTCGCGGTCTAGACGTTCATTCCATTTGTCTGTCATCAGGTGAAAGTAGAAATCCGCAGCCTGCTCGTGGGTCGCAAATATCTTGTCGAGGACGATGAAATAATCATAGTCGACAAGCACTTTTCCAAAATCAAATACCAGGTTCTTTATCATATTTGCATAATTTCCGTACAAAATTACTCGATTCTTATGATAATCACAACTTTTTGAAGGCCTTTTTGCGGACTAGAGCATTTCGCCTGTCATTAACATACGTATTCATCGTGCTCCGAACGGAAGTCACGTGGACTCCGAACGGAAGGCGATAAAGTCAGAGACTGAGGAAAGGCATACTCCACGCTAGGCCACAGGCTGTTAGACAGGCTTTTTGGGTATGTCTGCATTAGTTTCCCGTGTGAAAGCTTGCCGCTGTCCCATATTTTTTATAACTTCGCGACAAATTTCCGGCAATCTGCCGGCTCCTGCTGTCCGGAACAGGCAAGGACAGCCACCAGAAACAAGTATCACAACAAACACACAACAACAATGAAAACCAAACATCAGAAAACCATGCACCTCGTGAAGCATGTGTTCACAATGGCCGCCATGGCCTTGCTGGCAGGCTGCACGGCAAGCCGGACAACCAGTTTCAGGACCCACTATCTTGGAGTAGACATCAACGAGAAGGGCTACATCGTGGGCATGTGGAACACCACCCGCAACGACAGCCGGAACTTCAGCCCTGCCGACCAGCCCTCGCCGCTCCTGAGCCTGTATGACGAGGACCTGAAACGCTACTACTATCCCGTAAAAGCCACACACAAGAAGGACCGCTACCTGCTCACATACGAAAACGGTTCGGTGGCCACCGTGCGGTTTACGCCCAAAGACAAATATTTCCGGCTGGAACTGGAGTCGCTGGAGACACGCAACGGTATCGACGACATCCAATGGGGAGACTATTGCACCAACATCACCAACCTGATGGGCGAAATCATCGGTGTGGCCCGCGACACCTCCGAGGCAGTGAACTATGCCATCGGCGTACTGGCACTGGACGACAACACCATAAGCGGGGAGTCGCGCTTCACCTCCGAGACCGGCAGTCCCTCGTATATCGTACACAATCCTGACCCAAAGAAACACACCCTTCCCATGGAGCTTTATGAAGGGAAGGTGTTCACCGTGGGAGGTGACGGACACAACGATGTAGCCTTCTACAACCGCAGGGGAGCCTATTACCGTATGCTGTACGGAAACGCGGCCATGACAGACCTGAACGGGCGCATCCGCATCCACTACCACGCACGCGACCGCCGCAAGGGGAAAATGATTTATTCGCCCGAGGGTGCTCCCGTCATGGTGAACAACGAGCCCAACCACATGATGCGCCAGGATGTGCCGGGCGTGGACTTCATCGGGTCGGCCATTGCCCTGTGGGGCAGTCCGGACAGCACCGCACTGATGGATGTGATACAGGACATTGTGAAGGAGGAAGGCCTTCCCTACCCCACCTTCCAGGGAAAATGGGTGAAAGACCCCACCTCGTTCATGCCCGACGTGCGTACCTATGGCAACCTTTATGACAGCATAGCCTCCTATGTGAAGCAGATGGGGCTAAAGGTGGTACACGCCTACGACCACCCCTTCCTGCACCCCGACAGAAACAACGGAGGCTTTCTGGACGGGCCGGACCATAAACGAAAGCCCTACCACTTCACCTCGGGCGACCTGTCGCACCGCGAGTATGCCAGCCTGCTGAAGAAGGACGGCCTCATCCTGGGCCGCACGAGCATCACCAATTCCATGGCTCCGGGCAGCAAGGACTGCAGCCCCGTGCCCAGCGACAGCTCGTGCATCCTCCACCGCCGCACCCTCACCTGCGACCTGAGCGAGACGGACACGCTCATCTACGTGGACGACCCCACCCACCTGGAGGAGATAAGCTGTTGGGAAGGCCACTGCCCCGAGCTGAACATGGTGAAGATAGGCAAGGAGCTGATACACTACCTTGGCATCACAGACACACCGCCCTACAGACTAAAGAAGGTGACCAGAGGCTACTGGGGGACAAAGCCTGTCGCCCACAGCAAAGGCGACCATGTGGACAAGCTGCAGGTGACCGTGGGATGGGGCTACCAGGGTCTGGTGCCCAACCTGGAGCTGCAAGATGAAATCGCCCGCCACTATGCAGACCTGTGCAAGCATTCCGGCCTGGGCATGTTCGACTTCGACGGGCAGGAGTTCCTTTTCCACACGGGATTCGGGACATACGGCGTGAAGCGTTTCTTCCGCCAGATGTTCGAGCAGGCCAAACTGCACGACCTGCCCCACATCCGCTTTACGGGCGCCACGCTCTCCGAAGGGTCGTGGCACTACCAGAGCATCTGGAACGTGGGCGGCGGCAAGAACATCTACGACACCAAACTGCGTGTATGGGGCAGCACCACCAGCCAGGGACAGAACCTGCGCGATGTCACCTTTGCCAACTTCTTCCCTTCTTCTTTTGGTGCCAACTTCCCCATCACGGCCGCATCTACGGTCGAGGAATATGAGCATATCGAGGCCACAGCCGTGGGCTATGGTGCCACTTATTCCATGACGCTGGGACAGAAGGATGTGGAAAGCTGTCCCCAGAAGTATGTCATCTTCCGTGTCATCCGCACATGGGAAGAAGCACGTCGTGCCAATGCCTTCCCGCCCCACATCCGCAAGATGCTGCAGGACCCTGCACTGAGCTGGCGTCTGGAGCGCAATGAAGGCCAGGGTGGCTGGACGCTCTATCAGATGCAGGATGGTGCCAAAGGGCCATCCTACTTGCTGAAACCACAATAATAAAATAAATGAAGGAAATGACTGAGAATAGAATCCCCCGGAGACCGTCCCCACTTGTGTCCATACTGCCTATCGCAGTGCTCATTTCGCTGCTGTTCTTCACTATCCGCCTGCTGGGCAGTGATGCCCTGGGCGGCGGCAGCCAGGTGTGCCTGCTGGTGGCCACAGCATTGTGTGTGCTGGTGGGAATGGCCGGTTATGGCGTGAAGTGGGAGGAGTATGACCGCGCCATCACCCAGAATATCGCAGGAGTGAGCACCGCGCTGATTATCCTGCTTGTCATCGGTTCGCTTTCGGCGGCATGGATGCTGAGCGGAGTGGTGCCCACTCTTATATATTATGGTGTGCAGATTATCCATCCTCAGTTTTTTCTGCTTTCCACCTGTCTGATTTGCGCTGCCATTTCGGTGATGACCGGCAGTTCGTGGACTACCATTGCCACCATCGGTATCGCTCTGATGGGTATCGGTCGGGCAGAGGGGTTTGACGAAGGATGGACGGCCGGTGCCATCATCTCGGGAGCCTATTTTGGCGACAAGGTGTCGCCGCTCTCCGACACCACGGTGCTGGCTGCCTCCTCCACAGGCACCCCTCTGTTCACCCACATCCGCTACATGCTGTTCACCACTTTGCCTTCCCTGGCCGTGGCGCTGGTTGTCTTTTTGGTAGCAGGTCTATTGCACGCTCCGGGCACGCCTGCCGAGATGATGGCCTTCACCAGCACGTTGGCCGAGCGGTTCCACATCTCACTGTGGGTGCTGGTGGTTCCCGCGCTCACTGGCCTCATGATTGCCCGCAAGGTGCCCTCCATCATCACGCTTTTCCTCTCCACCATGCTGGCCGCCGTGTGCATGCTGCTGTTCCAGCCCGAGATTGTGCGTGAGATTGCCGGCGAGGGCATGTCGGAGGCCGATACGCTCTTGAAGGGTACGCTCCTGTCGCTCTGCACCAGCACGGGACTGGAGACCGGCAACGATGTGCTCAACGAACTGGTGGCCACACGCGGCATGGCTGGTATGCTGGGCACCGTGTGGCTGATACTCTGCGCCATGTGTCTGGGAGGAGCCATGTCGGCCAGCGGAATGCTGGAGAGCATCACCTCGCTGTTTGTGCGGCTTGCAGGCAGGCTTTCCACCATGGTGGCTTCCACTGTGGGCTGTGGCCTGTTTCTGAATCTGGCCACAGCCGACCAGTATATCTCCATCATCCTCACTGGCAACATCTTCAGGGACATCTACAGGCAGAACGGCTACGAAACGCGCCTGCTGAGCCGTACCACCGAGGATGCCGTCACTGTCACTTCGGTGCTCATCCCGTGGAACACCTGTGGCATGACACAGGCCACCATCCTGAATGTGTCCACCTTCGCCTATCTGCCCTACTGCGTCTTCAACTATGTGAGTCCGCTGATGAGCATTCTGGTGGCGGCCACGGGCTTCAAGATATATCGCACATTGAAACATTGATACATATCCTTACAGTCATGAAGATTCTGATACTCAACTAGTGACGGCAGGCGCATCAGTGTGTGCGGCCAGCCGGCTGATGCGCTAGCGGAGTGCCTGGCTCCACCTGCGCTGGCGCATGAGTGCCTCCAGATAGTAATAGTCGGCATAGTTGAGGGGAACATCTATTTCCGAATTGCCTGGAAGATGGCCTGTGGAATGGAGTAGCAGGAAACCGTAGTTGGTGCCCTGTGGGGCGCGGTAGCGTGTGGACAGGCTGCCCAGAATATGGTCGGCAGTGGCACGGTAGCGCTCAGAGGTGGCTGCGTCAACGTATGCAGCCAGTTCATAGAGGGCAGATGCCATGATGGCTGCCGAAGAGGCATCGCGTGGCACACTGGCATTGGGCTGCGAGGGCTTGGCGTGCTCCACCTCGGGCATCTTCATGTCCCAGTAGGGGATGCCGTCGGATGGCATATTGGGAAGGGATAGCAGGAAGTCCGCTATGCGGCGTGCGTGGCGGAGATAGGCTTCGTCGCGTGTGAACCGGTAGCTCATCGTGAAGCCATAAAGTCCCCACGACTGCCCGCGGCTCCAGTAGGAATCATCGGCATGGCCCTGAAAGGTGCACCGCTCGCGCACTCTGCCCGTCTGGGGGTCATAGTCCACCACATGCCATGAGGAGGCGTTCTGGCGGAAATGATTCTTCATCGTAGTGTTGGCGTGCGTCACGGCTACATGCCAGAAGGTGGAGTCGCCCGTGAGCTGTGTGGCGCGGAAGAGCATCTCCAGGTTCATCATGTTGTCGATGATGACGGGAAACTTCCAGCGGTCGCGGTTGAAATCCCATGAGCGGATGCAGCCCACCTGCGGACTGAACCGGCTGATGAGCGTACGGGAGGCCTCGATGAGCACGTTCAGCAGCGCAGTGTCGCCCGTCAGTTCATATCCTTTGCCGAAACTGTTGCCTATCATAAAACCCAGGTCATGCGTGCCGCGATAGCTCTTGGCTTCCTCCACGGCCCATGTCCACTGCTCTGCCTTTTGCCGCCACATGGGGTCCTTGGTAAAGTCGTAGACTTGCCAGAGCGAGCCGGCAAAGAACCCCGAGCACCAATCCAGAGGCCCCACCTTCACCAGTTTTCCGTCGGTGCCAATCGTGCGGGGGAACACCTTGCCGGCCTTGCTGCCGCGGGCCGGAGCCTCTCCTGCGCATTGCAGGGCATATTCCATCTGGCTGACAGCTGTATTGAAGGTGGCATCCAGGCTGTCAGCTTTCACACATGCCTGGTTGAAGGGTCCTCCTGAGTTGAAATTATCGTTCTGGGCATTCAATGCGTTGGCAAATGTCAGGGCCAGCATTGCTGCCAGCAGTTTTCCGTGATGTTTCATCTTGCAGTATTTTTCGAATTATTATTATATTGTGTCTGTCTGTTATTTTCAGTTGTTTTCTGCATCCAGCAGCTTGGCGTGTACATACATTCCCGGTCGGAAGTCGTCGTGTACAGTCAGCACCTGAGCGTACACCTTGACGGAGTAGTCCTTTTCGTCGATCGACTGGTCGATGGATACCACCTTGGCCTCGAACGACTGCTTGTCTATGCCATTGACGCGGAAGAGCATCTTCCGGCCCATCCGCATGTGTGGGAGTTCCTTTTCGTAGACTGTGAGCTGTAGCAGCGGGGCGCGCTTGTCTATGACATCACAGATGGGCTCTCCTGCATCCAGGTATTTGCCGATGTTGGCATCCAGATTGGTAATGTAGCCGGTGAGGGGCGAGGTGACAGGAAGGTAGTCCATGATGCCTTTCTCCTGCAGGGATTCAGGACTGACGCCCAGTGTCTTCAGTCGTGACGCTGAGGCGGCGAGCCGGCTCTTCATGGACAAGTATTCGGCCTTGCTCTGCTGTACCCGCTTGCGTGAGGTGGCGTCCTCTTCACCCAGTGCACACTGGCGCAGGTATTCCTGCTCAAGATATTCCGTCTGGGCACATGCCTCCAGATAGGCTTGCTGCAGTTCGATAAATGCGGGGTTGTCTATTGTGGCTACCACCTGTCCGCGGGTCACTTTCTGTCCTGGCATGACGACCAGGGTGTGAATCTTTCCGCCTAGTGTGAGGGAGAGGGTGGCCATGCGCTGTCGTGGCACCATTATCACGCCATTGAATGTGGGGCTGTTGGCCACGTTTGTGGAGGCTGTCACCGCATCGGTCTCGGTCGTTGTCTTTGTGTCCGCCTTGTCTGTTACAAAGGTGGTGTCCTTCGATGTGGTCTCTTCGGCGGTTTCCATCGGCTTCTGCTCCGAGCAGGCCATGACCACCATCATGGATGCAAACAATATCTTTGTCCTCATAGTCGTAATCATTTGTTGGTTGTGTACATTTCCAGTTCAATCACCAGGATATTGTATTCGTGGAGTGTTTCCACGTATGCTTTGCGTATGTCGCGCACTGTGGACAGACTCTGCAGGAGCTCTGCCACCCCTGTCTCGCTCTCGCGGTATAGTGTAGTGGCGTTGTGCTGCAGTGCGTCGGCTTCTAGCAGTGCCGCTTTTTCGAAATATTCCAGTCGCTTCCCTTTTTGCCTTATCTTTGCTTTCAGTTCCTCCACTGTGTTCTGGAGTGCCGTTTCGCGGTCTTTGGCCTCCCATTCGGCTGTGATGGCCTCTGCCTTGGCCTGGCGCACACGGCTTTGCTGTGGGAAGAAAAGGAGGGGAAAGGATGCGCCCACCATCCAGGAGTCGAGCCCTTTCAGGGGTGCAATCTTTTGCAGGGAATAGCCGACAGACAGTTCGGGGAAGAAGCGGCTCCTTTCCACCTTCAGCATGTCGCGCTTTTCCTGCACCTGTTGATTCAGCAGTCTGTGGCGCACTTCCGACACTTGCGACATCGGGTCATAGGCCAGTGGCTTCAGCAGAGTGTCGGCGGGCACTACATCCTCGGCATAGCATGCCCATGCAAACCGGCGAAGTGCTAGTGCCAGGTCGTCAGCGGCCTGCTCCGATTGTGTGTGCAGCTCTGTGGCCATGGTTCTTATCATGCGGTATTCTAGCTGGTTGATGTCGCCCTGCGCCAGGCGCACCTCTCCGACATGTGCCAGTTGCAGCCCTTCCTTTTCCTGCTCTCTGGCCAGACGGGATATGGAGTGGGCAAGGAGATAGTCCTCCCAAGCCCTACGCACCTCGGCCTCTATCTCGCGTTGCACGATTTCGCGGTGTGACATACATGCTTCCAGTTGCGTGTTGGCCAGCGCATTGCGGTATTTCGGGGTGAGGAGCGAACCCACCGACTGCTCCACGGTCAGCTCATTGTCGCGACGTGTCTCGCCATTGAGCTGCCCCCAGGCATATCCCACCTGCAGGCTTCCTCCGTCCCATGCTTCTCCTTTGGTGGCCGTGATGCGCTTTATCTCGCTGTCGGTCATCTTCATCCTTGGGCTTCGGTCCACAGCCATGCCAATGGCCTCATCGAGCGATACAGTGGTCTGCCCTGTCGCCTTTGTGGCGGTCGTGGTTTCTTGTCCATGTGCGTAGGTGGCACCGGCAAACATCAGGACGGGGACAAGCAGCATGGCTTGTATGCTGCCTTTGCGACGCAGTCGGCGCAGTACGATGGGGGTGGCGTTTACAATGCGGTAGAAGAGTGGGATGATGACCAGCGTCAGTACAGTGGACACCACCAAGCCGCCAATGACAACCGTGGCGAGGGGACGCTGCACCTCGGCACCTGCCGATGTGGCCACTGCCATGGGCACAAAGCCCAGTGAGGCCACCAGTCCTGTGAGGAAGACCGGGCGCAGCAGGTGGCTGCATCCCCGGGCCAGGATTTTATTGGTGCATAGGTGGTGGCGTGTGGAATGGCGTATGTCGTTGAAGTGATTGATCATCAGGATGCCATTGAGCACTGCCACACCGAAGAGGGCGATGAATCCTACACCTGCAGAGATGCTGAAGGGAAGGCCGCGGAGCCATAGGGCCACAATGCCGCCGATGAGCGAGAGCGGAACGGTGGAGAAGACCACCAGCGAATAGATGATGCTCCGGAAGGCAAAGAAGAGCAGCAGCAGGATGAGCATCAGGGCGATGGGGATGACAATGAGCAGGGTGCGAATGGCATTCTGCAGGTTCTCAAACTGTCCGCCGTACTCGAAATAGTAGCCGGGCTTCAGCTTGATGTGGCTGTCCAGCGTGTGCTGTATCTGCTCCACCACCTGCTGTATGTCGGCATCGCGTACGTTCACGCCGATGACGATGCGCCGTTTGGTGGCATCGCGGTTGATTTGTAGCGGTCCGTCCACGAGGCTGATGGTGGCCACCTCGCTCACGGGCACCTGCAATCCTTCGCATGTGCGCACAAAGAGACGGTTGAGGTCCAGGTTGCTCACCTTGTCGGCATCCAGGCGTACCACCAGGTCGAAGCGCCGTTCGTTTTCAAAAACCACGCCTGCAGTCTCGCCGGCATAGGCTGTGCGTATGATGTCGTTGAGCTCCTGTATGTCAATGCCATAGCGTGCCAGTTTGGTGCGGTCGTAGTGAATCACAAGCTGGGGCAGCCCCATGGCCTGCTCCACGATGACATCGGATGCGCCTGGTACCTTCTCCACATACTGTGCCGCCTCCTTGGCCCTGGCATAGAGTTCCTCCATGTCCTCACCGTAAAGCTTGATGGCGATGTCGGCCTTGGCACCCGTCATCAGTTCGTTGAAGCGCAGCTGTATGGGCTGGCTGAAGTTGAACTCTGCTCCCTCCACGCTCCCCAGGGCCTCCTTCATCTTGTCCACCATTTCGGCACGCGACGAAGCAGAGGTCCACTCACGGAAGGGCTTCATGACAATCATCACGTCGGCGTCTTCCACCGACATGGGGTCGGTCGGGACCTCTGCCGTACCTATCTTTGCTACCACATGCTTTATTTCGGGAAAGGATTCCTTCAGCACCTTCTCCGCCTTCAGGGAAATATCGATGCTCTGGGTCAGCGAACTGCCGGCGGGGAGCGTCATCTGCATGGCGAAATCCCCCTCGTCGAGTGTAGGGATGAACTCCGCTCCAAGGCGTGTGAAGAGCAGCAGCGAAAGTGCCAGCATGGCAAAGGCCGAGGCCAGGGTCGGCCCTACATGGCGCAGGCACACGTGCAACACCCTGTAGTATCCCCTGGTGAGGAGGGCAAAGAACCGGTCTGCCAGCGTGGGGCGCGTGTCTGTCTGTCTTTTCAGAATCAGCACCGACATCATGGGTATGTAGGTCAGCGACAGTATCAGGGCTCCGATGATGCAGAACACCAGCGTCTGTGCCATCGGGCCAAAGTATTTGCCCTCTATGCCAGTGAGGGTGAGGATGGGGAAGAATACGATGAGGATAATGAGCACGGCAAACGTGGAACTCTTCACCACCTTCGAGGCACCGGCCTCCACCTCCTCCTCCATCTCCTCCTGTGTGAGGTGGCGTCCTGCCAGCCGCCTGCCGTAAAGATGTGCCAGAATGCCTTCCAGAATGACGATGGACCCGTCGACGACAATACCGAAATCGATGGCTCCCAGGCTCATGAGGTTGGCCGACACGCCGAAGATACGCATCAGGATAAAGCCGAAGAGCATGGCCAGAGGAATGACAGATGCCACGATGATGCCTGCTCTCACGTTGCCCAAAAAAACGATGAGGACCAGAAAGACGATGCAGGCCCCTTCTATGAGGTTGTATATCACTGTCGAGATGTTACGGTTCACCAGTTCCGAACGGTTCAGGTAGGGCTCTATGGTAACACCTTCGGGCAGCATTTTCTGTACTTTTGCCACGCGCTGCTCCAGTTCCTGTGTCACCAGATTGGCATTGGCACCCTTCAGCATCATGGCTATGCCGCCCACACATTCTCCTGTGCCGTCCATGGTCATGGCACCAAAGCGCTTGGGTGCGCCAAAGCTCACCCTGCCAATGTCGCTGATGTGCACGGGCATGCCGCCACGGTTGGCCACCACAACCTTCTCTATGTCCTTAATCTTGGAAATCATGCCCTCGGAGCGTATGTAGTATGCCTTGTTCCCCTTTTCAATATAGCTACCGCCTGTGTTCTGGTTGTTTTTCTCCAGTGCATCGAAGACATCCGATATGGTGAGCTGCAGGGCCGCCAGCACGTCGGGGTCGATGGCAATTTCGTACTGCTTCAGGTAGCCGCCGAAACTGTTTATCTCCACAATGCCGGGAATGCCCGAGAGCTGACGTTTTACAATCCAGTCCTGTATGGTGCGCAGTTCCATGGCATCGTAGGAGTCGCGGTGTGCATCATCGACCTTCAGCACGTACTGGTAGATTTCGCCCAGTCCCGTGGTGATGGGCATCAGTTCAGGTGTGCCCAGTTCTTCGGGTATCTCTCCGGCCACGGTCTGTATCTGCTCGTTGATGAGCTGGCGTGCCTGCAGGGTGGGCACGTTTTCCTTGAACACTACGGTGACAAGGGAAAGCCCGAAGCGTGATACGGAACGTATCTCGATGACATTCATGATGTTGCTCATGGCAATCTCCACAGGCATGGTGATGAGCTGCTCCACCTCCTGTGGGGCCAGGGTGGGCGACACGGTGACTATCTGCACCTGATTGTTGGTGATGTCGGGGACGGCATCTATGGGGAGGGTGAGCATCGAGTAGATGCCTCCGGCGAGAAGGAAGAGTGTTGTCAGTGCAACAAATAGTTTCTTTCGAATGGAAAATCTTACGATACTCTTGAACATATCGGATCGTTTTTTTGGTAATCAGTGGCAAATTTACACATTTATTTTGAAACGTGATAACAAATGGCAGGGAAAAAATATATTCTCTTTCCCTACATCACAAAAAACAGCAACATCCGCAGGGACTGTTCCCCGGGATGTTGCCGTAAATATGTGTGTTCAGCCGTCAGGCGGATCAGGCCTGACGATAGTTCTCAATGAGCGTGGTGTTCATGCGGCTGGTCCAGAGGTTGTGCTTCTCCACTTCAGCTTCAACCAGATGAATGTACACCTGGGCGCTGCGGCCAAAGAGTGCCTCGTCGCGTGTGGCATTCTGGAGCAGCAGGTAGCTCATGATCACGTCGGCGGCCATTTCGTAGAGATGGCGGGCACAGATGTCGTGGAGCTCCTGGTTCTCGGCGGCTTTCACGGCAGCGGTGCAGGCGTTGAATTTGGCTGCCATTTCGCCCACGATGGTCTTGAGCGGTTCCAGTGAAGGCGCTACGGGCTGGGCTGCGTACTCCTCGATGACCGAGGCATAGAAGCCGTTGGTGACATAGCGGATGGCGGCCACGGTCTGCAGCTGGGTGGTGCCTTCATAGATGCTGGTGATGCGTGCGTCGCGATAGATGCGCTGGCAGGCATATTCCAGCATGAAGCCCGAACCGCCGTGAATCTGGATGCAGTCGTAGCCGTTCTGGTTGGCATATTCGCTGTTCATGCCCTTGGCCAGCGGTGTGAAGGCATCGGCCAGCTTGGTGAAGCGCTTCATCTCCTGGCGTTCCTCGGGAGTGAGCTTACGCTCGCGTGCAATGTCCTCCAGTGCCTTGTAGATGTCCACATAGCGGGCTGTCTGGTAGAGCAGTGCACGGCCGGCATCCAAGCGTGCCTTGATGTTGGAGAGCATCTCGGCCACGGCGGGGAACTCGATGATGGCCTTGCCGAACTGTTTGCGGTCGCGGGCGTATGCCAGTGCTTCGTTCCATGCGGCCTGGCTCAGACCCACGCTCTGGGCGGCAATGCCCAGGCGCGCACCGTTCATCAGCGACATCACGTACTTGATGAGGCCCATCTTGCGGTCACCGCACAGCTCGCACTTGGCGTTCTTGTACACCAGCTCGCAGGTGGGCGAACCATGGATGCCCAGTTTGTTCTCGATGCGGCGCACGTCCACACCGCCGTCGCGCTTGTCATAGATGAACATGGAAAGGCCGCGTCCGTCCCTTGTGCCGGCCTCCGAGCGTGCCAGCACCAGATGGATGTCGCTGTCACCGTTGGTGATGAAGCGCTTGCTGCCGTTCAGTCGCCAGCATCCGGCCTCCTCGTCGTAGGTGGCCTTGAGCATTACGCTCTGCAGGTCGCTGCCGGCATCCGGCTCGGTGAGGTCCATGCTCATGGTTTCGCCTGCACACACGCGTGGAATGTACTTCTGCCGCTGCTCTTCGTTGCCGAAGCAGTAGAGCGTCTCGATGCAGTCCTGGAGGCTCCAGATGTTCTCAAAGCCAGCGTCGCCGGTGCTCACAATCTCATTGGCAGCCGTATAGACCGTCACGGGGAGGTTGAGGCCGCCGTAGCGGCGGGGCATGGTCATGCCGTTGAGCCCTGCCTTGTTCATGGCTTCCAGGTTCTCGTAGGTCTTGGAGGCATAGCGCACGCGCCCGTTCTCATGGTGCGGGCCTTCGGCATCCACCTCCTCGGCATTGGTGGCAATGACATTGCCTGTGATGTCGCCCACGATGTCGAGCACCTTGTCATACGAGTCCATGGCATCGGCCTGGTCCTGTGGAGCCTCGGCATACTGGTCCTTGTCGGCAAAACCGCGTTCCTTGAGCTCCACGATGCGTGGCATGAGGGGGCTGTTCTCTAACTCAAACTTGATTTCGGGAATATCAGAATAAAAATTTGCCATGGCTTACTTACTGTTTTGCTTGTAATACTTAATCATCTTGGGCACCACTTCTTCCACTGTGCCGTTTATCACATAGTCGGCAATCTGGTTGATGGGGGCGTTCTCGTCGCTGTTGATGCTGATGATGATGCCGCTCTCCTTCATGCCGGCCACGTGCTGAATGGCTCCGCTGATGCCGCATGCGATGTACACCTTGGGGCGCACGGTCACACCGGTCTGGCCAATCTGCAGGTCGTGGTCGCAAAAGCCTGCATCCACGGCGGCACGGCTGGCGCCCACCTCTGCGTGGATGACCTTGGCCAGTTCATACAGCTGTGTGAATCCCTCGCGGCTGCCCACACCGTAGCCGCCGGCCACAATGATGGGCGCACCCTTCAGATTGTTTTTCGAGGCCTGTACGTGACGCTCTATCACGCGTGTCACATATTCGGTTTCGGGCACATACTTGGCCACGTCCTGGATGATTACCTCGCCCTTGTAGTCGGGGTCCAGGATTTCTGCCTTCATCACACCACTGCGCACGGTGGCCATCTGCGGGCGGTTTTCGGGATTGACGATGGTGGCCACGATGTTGCCGCCAAAGGCGGGACGAATCTGATAGAGCAACTCGTCGTAGTGGCGGCCCAGCTTCTTGTCGTCGTGCGGACCTATCTCGAGCGCGGTGCAGTCGGCGGTGAGGCCGCTGTGAAGCGCGCTGCTGACACGGGGACCCAGGTCGCGGCCCACCACGTCGGCACCCATGAGGCATATCTGGGGCTGCTCCTGCTTGAAGAGGTTCACCAGCACAGCCGTGTGCGGACGGCTGGTATAGGGAGCCAGCCCTTCTGCATCAAAGATGTGCAGACGGTCCACGCCGTATGGCAGAATCTGGCTTTCCACCTTGCCTGTGATGCCGCTGCCGGCGGCCACGGCCTCCAGTTTCACGCCCAAGGTATTGGCCAGCTTGCGGCCCTTGGTGAGCAGTTCCTGGCTCACCTCGGCTACCTTGGTACCTTCTATCTCACAATATACGAATACGTTGTTTGCCATGATTATCCTATTGTATGACTTGCCAAAAGTTCTTGAATAAGACCGTTCACATCCTCGTCGGAACCGGTCAGCACCTTGCTCTCTTTTGCCTTGAAGACGATGTTCTCCACGTTTTTCACCTTGGTGGGACTGCCGGCAAGACCACACTGGCTGAGGTCGGCATCCACATCGGCACAGGTGAGCTGTCCCAACTTCAGATAGGGACGGTTTTCATAATCCTGTGCATAGGGCAGGTCGGCCCAGGTGGTGTCCTTGGGAAGTTCCATAGGGCACAGGGCGCGCTTGAACTTCATCACGCGGCGCACGTTGCGCGGACGGCAAGGAGCAGCGCTTCCGTTCACGGTGAGCACGCAGGGCAGCGGGCTCTCCACGGTCTCCACACCTCCGTCGATGTGGCGCTTCACTGTGATGACCCCTTCCTGGCAGGAGAGCACCTCCTCGGTGTAGGTAATCTGGTTGAGCCCCAGCTTCTCGGCCACTTGGGGACCCACCTGTGCGGTGTCACCGTCGATGGCCTGACGGCCGCCGATGATGAGGTCGGCATCGGGCATTACATGCTTGATGGCTGTGGCCAGGGCATAGCTGGTGGCCAGGGTGTCGGCTCCTGCAAAAGCACGGTCGGTGAGCAGATAGCCTCCGTCCGCACCGCGGTACATGGCTTCTCTGATTACCTCGGCCGCACGGCCGGGACCCATGGTGATGACGATGACGGTGGAGCCGGGGTTCTGATCCTTCAGGCGCAGTGCCTGCTCCAAAGCGTTCAAATCCTCGGGATTGAAGATGGCCGGCAGCGCAGAGCGGTTGACCGTGCCCTCTGGTGTCATGGCATCGGGACCCACGTTGCGTGTGTCGGGGACTTGCTTGGCAAGTACAACAATTTTCAGATTCATAAAAAAATGTCTATTTGATGATAATTATAGGCTTGTAATATTGCACATTTTTGCTAAAACCGTGCAAAAATAAGGATTTCTCGCGATATAGGCAAAGAAAATGGAAAATTTTGAATATATTTGCAGCAGAAAGTAGCAAAAACCGGAGAAAAAGACAAATAAATATGAGGTTTATCAGTTGGAATGTGAACGGACTGCGTGCCGTTTTGGGGAAGAACTTCAGGGAAGCCTTCGAGGCCCTGGATGCCGATTTCTTCTGCCTGCAGGAGACCAAGTTGCAGGAGGGTCAGGTGGACTTGCAGCTGCCTGGCTACTATGCCTACTGGAACTATGCCGACAAGAAGGGCTATAGCGGCACGGCCGTGTTCTGCCGCAGGGAGCCCCTGCATGTGACCTATGGGATGGGCATAGACGAACACGACCATGAGGGGCGCGTGATTACGCTTGAGATGGACGGTTTCTATCTGGTGTGTGTGTACACTCCCAACAGCCAGGACGGTCTGCGACGGCTCGACTATCGCATGGCGTGGGAGGATGATTTCCTGGCCTACATCAAGCGGCTCGATGCGCAGAAGCCCGTCATCGTGTGTGGCGACCTGAATGTGGCCCACCAGGAAATTGACCTGAAGAACCCGCAGACCAACCGCCGCAATGCGGGCTTCACCGATGAGGAGCGTGGGAAGATGAGCGTGTTGCTCGACAGCGGGTTTGTGGACACCTTCCGTCTGCTCCATCCCACCGAGGAGGGAGCCTACAGCTGGTGGAGCTACCGTTTCCGGGCCCGCGAGAAGAACGTGGGGTGGCGCATCGACTATTTTATCGTGTCGCAGCGTCTGGCACCACAGGTGGCCGAGGCGGCCATCCATGCCGAGGTGATGGGCAGCGACCACTGCCCTGTGGAGCTGAGGCTGACAGAGTAACTGTACATTAATTAATGGGAATAACAGTAAATATTAATTTATCATACCGAAAAAATGAAGAAGACAATGTTCATCGTCTGGGCACTGGTGGCAGGATGCCTCCATGCAGAGCAGACACCCGAGAATCAGGCATTGGACCTGAGAACACGCATCGAAAAGGCCGCCGACGTGGCACAACGCAAGGAACTGCTGCAGCAAATGGCCGAGACAGGCACGTTCCAGGCATGGGCGTATGCCCAGCAGCTGAAGGCTGACAAACAGTTGAAGGGTGCAGCCAAGAAGGCAGCCAAGAAGGTGTTGAAGCAGCACCCCGAATACAAGGACTTCACCTCCATCTTCAACGGCAAGGACCTGACGGGGTGGAAGGGCCTGGTGGAGAACCCCATCAAGCGCAGGCAGATGAGTGCTGCCGAACTGGAGAAGGCCCAGGTGAAGGCCGATGAAATCATGCGTCGCGACTGGACGGTGCAGGATGGCACACTCACCTATGTCGGCCACGGATTCGAGAACATCTGTACGGCTAAGGACTACAAGGACTTTGAACTCTACGTGGAATGGCGCCTTGATCCCAATGGTGCCGAGCCCGATGCCGGCGTGTATCTGCGCGGTACCCCTCAGGTGCAGATATGGGACATCGCCCGTGTGAACGTGGGCGCACAGGTGGGCTCCGGCGGACTCTACAACAACCAGAAGCACCGCAGCACCCCTACACAGGTGGCCGACCGCAAACTGGGCGAATGGAACGCCTTCCGTATCCGCATGGTGGGCGAGAAGGTGTCGGTGTGGCTCAATGGCATCAAGGTGGTGGACGAAGTGGTGATGGAGAACTACTGGGACCGCAGCCAGCCCATCCCTGCCTGCGACCAGATTGAGATGCAGGCCCACGGAAGTCTTGTGAACTTCCGAAACATCTACGTGAAGGAACTCTGATTCTGCATACACATACACAACGATGGCCGAGCTACCCGCACTTGTAAAGGACCTGGCACTGATATTGGTGGTGGCAGGGGCAGTTACGCTGCTGTTCAAGCGGCTCAGGCAGCCGCTTGTCCTGGGCTACATCGTGGCCGGCTATCTGGTGAGCCCCCACATGCCCTACACCCTGTCGGTAATGGACACTTCCAACGTGAAGACATGGGCCGACATCGGGGTCATCTTCCTCCTCTTTTCGCTGGGACTCGACTTTTCGTTCAAGAAGATATTGAAGATGGGGGCGGCTCCGGTCATTGCAGCCGTCACCATCATCTTCTGCATGATGCTCTCCGGCTATGCCGTGGCCGACCTTTTCGGCTGGAGCCAGATGGACAGCATCTTCCTGGCCGGCATGCTGGCCATGAGCAGCACCACCATCATCTACAAGGCGTTCGACGACATGGGGCTCCGCCAGCAGCACTTCACGGGCATGGTGATGAGTGTGCTCATCCTGGAGGACATCCTGGCCATTGTGATGATGGTGATGCTCTCCACCATTGCCAACGGCAGCAATCCCGATGGTAGCCAGGTGCTGGGCAGTATATTCAGTATCGTGTTCTTCCTGGTGCTCTGGTTTGTGGTGGGCATCGCTTTCCTGCCCATGTTCTTGCGCCATGCCCGCAGGCTCATCAATGACGAGACGATGCTGGTGGTGGCCATCGGGCTGTGCTGCCTGATGGCTGTGGTGTCTGCCCAGGTGGGCTTCAGCAGTGCATTCGGTGCCTTTGTGATGGGCAGCATCATGGCCGAGACGGTGGAGGCCGAGCGCATCATCAAGCTGGTGGAGCCCGTGAAGAACCTCTTCGGAGCCATTTTCTTCGTCTCTGTGGGTATGCTGGTGGACCCTGCCGTGCTCTCATCCTATGCCTGGCCCATCTGTGCCATCGTGCTCACCATCCTCATCGGCCAGAGCGTATTCGGATCCATGGCCTATCTTATCAGCGGCCAGACGCTGCGCACGGCCATGAAGTGCGGCTTCTCCATGGCACAGATAGGCGAGTTTGCCTTTATCATCGCCTCGCTGGGGCTGTCGCTGGGCGTCATCAGCCAGTTCCTCTATCCTGTGGTGGTGGCCGTGTCGGTGATAACCACCTTCCTCACTCCTTACATGATCAGGGCCGCAGAGCCCTGCTACGGGCGGCTGGAGCGCTATCTGCCCCACCGCCTCACCGCTGCGCTCAACCACATCACCGTGGGCCATCCCTCGGGCAAGGGCAGCCGCCACCTGTGGAGGAGCATGCTCCGCCAAATGGGGCTCAATACACTGGTCTATGCCATTCTCTCCACCACGGTCACTGCCATCATGCTCACCTTCTTCCTCCCCTTCGTCCGTCATCTGCTGCCCGGCTGGCACTGGACGGCCAATGCCGTATGCGGCACGCTCACCATTCTGGCCATGTCGCCCTTCCTGCGTGCCATGGTGATGAAGAAGAACCACAGCGAGGAGTTCAAGCGGTTATGGGCCGAAAGCAGGCTCAACCATCTGCCCCTGCTCTTCACCATCCTGGTGCGTGTGGTCATTGCCTGCTCGTTTGTGTTCTATGTGTGCAACTATCTGAGCCGCTTTGCCAATGCTCTCATCATCGCCCTTGCCGTGGGCGTACTGGTGCTGATGGTGATGTCCCGCTGGCTCAAGCACAGTTCCATCCGGCTGGAGCGCATGTTCGTCCAGAACCTGAGGTCGAGGGACATAGAGGTACAGGCCCACCTCTACAAGCGCCCCCGCTATGCTGCCCGCCTGCTCGACCGCAACATCCACATGAGCGAACTGGAGGTGGGTCAGGACTGTGTCTGGGCAGGCCATTCGCTGCGCGAACTGGCATTCCGCCAGCAGTTCGGCGTACACGTGTGCAGCATCATCCGCGGCACTGTGCACATCAACATCCCCGATGCCAGGGAACTCATCTTCCCCGGTGACCGCCTCCAGGTCATTGGCGACGACAGCCAGCTTTCCCGAATGGCCGAAGCCATGCGCGCGGCCTGCATTCAGCGTGTGGTCCCGGGCGAGGACCACGAGATGGTGCTCCGCCACATGGCTGTCGACGGTTGTTCGCCCCTGGTGGGCGTCACGCTGCAGGACAGTGGCATACGCGACCGCTACAACTGTATGGTGGTGGGACTGGAGGAGGGCAAGGAGACGCTCTCCCAGATGCCGCCCGGCCGAAAGTTCCGAAAGGGCGACATCCTGTGGGTGGTGGGCGAGGCCGCCAATCTGGAAGCGTTGCTCGATGCCGCCTCTCCGTCGCCTGCATCGCAAGGAAAGAACCACTGAGACAGATTATCCCGACATAAACAAATTAACCCACACAAAAACAATTGAAAAACATGAAGAAGTATCCCAAAATCGGAATCCGTCCTACCATCGATGGCCGTCAGGGCGGTGTGCGTGAAAGTCTTGAAGAGAAAACCATGGGTCTGGCCCGTGCAGTGGCCGAATTGATTTCCTCTAATCTGAGAAACGGCGACGGCAGTCCTGTGGAATGCGTCATTGCCGACGGCACCATAGGCCGCGTGGCCGAGAGCGCAGCATGTGCCGAGAAGTTTGAACGCGAGGGCGTGGGGGCCACCATCACTGTCACCTCCTGCTGGTGCTACGGTGCGGAGACCATGGACATGCATCCCTATTGGCCCAAGGCCGTGTGGGGATTCAACGGCACAGAACGTCCCGGAGCCGTCTATCTGGCCGCTGTACTGGCTGGTCATGCCCAGAAGGGACTGCCCGCCTTCGGCATTTACGGGCGCGATGTGCAGGACATCGACGACAATTCCATCCCTGCCGATGTGGCCGACAAGCTGTTGCGCTTTGCCCGTGCCGCTCAGGCTGTAGCCACCATGCGCGGACGCAGCTATCTGTCGATGGGCAGCGTGTCGATGGGCATTGCGGGCTCTATCGTCAATCCCGACTTCTTCCAGGAGTACTTGGGCCTGCGCTGCGAGTCGGTCGACCTCACCGAGATTATCCGCCGCATGACCGAGGGCATCTATGACAAGGAGGAGTATGCCAAGGCCATGGCATGGACCGAGAAGTACTGCAAGAAGAACGAGGGCAAGGACTATAATGTGGAGGCCAAGACCAAGACACGCCAGCAGAAGGACGCCGACTGGGAATTTGTCGTGAAGATGACCCTCATCATGCGCGACCTCATGCAGGGCAACCCCAAGCTGCTGGAGATGGGATTCAAGGAGGAATCGCTGGGCCACAATGCCATTGCGGCCGGATTCCAAGGACAGCGCCAGTGGACCGACTTCTACCCCAACGGTGACTATTCCGAGGCATTGCTCAATACCTCGTTCGACTGGAACGGCATCCGTGAGGCCTATGTGCTGGCCACCGAAAACGATGCCTGCAACGGTGTGGCCATGCTCTTCGGCCATCTGCTCACCAATCGTGCCCAAATCTTCTCTGATGTGCGCACCTACTGGAGCCCCGAGGCCGTGAGGCGTGTCACTGGCAAGGAACTGACGGGCAAGGCCTCCGGTGGCATCATCCATCTCATCAACTCGGGAGCCACCACGCTCGACGGAACCGGACAGCAGACCGATGCCGAGGGCCATCCCACTATGAAACCTCATTGGGAGATTACCGGGGAGGAGGTGGAGAAATGCCTCGAGGCCACCACATGGTATCCTGCCAACCGCGACTACTTCCGCGGAGGAGGCTTCTCGTCTAACTTCCTCTCCAAGGGCGGCATGCCTGTGACCATGAGCCGCCTCAACCTGGTGAAGGGCTTGGGTCCTGTGCTCCAGATTGCTGAGGGATGGACCGTGGAAATCGACCCAGAAGTGCACCACATCCTGGATGAGCGCACCGACCACACCTGGCCCACCACATGGTTTGTGCCCCGTCTGTGCAACAAACCCGCCTTCCGCGACGTGTATTCCGTAATGAACAACTGGGGAGCCAATCATGGTGCCATCAGCTATGGCCACATCGGCCAGGACCTCATCACCCTGGCATCCATGCTGCGCATCCCTGTGTGCATGCACAATGTCGACGAGGACAAGATTTTCCGTCCTGCCGCCTGGAATGCCTTTGGCATGGACAAGGAGGGTGCCGACTACCGTGCCTGTGCCACTTACGGACCTGTGTATAAGTAAAACCCGATCATTCACAGGACCATGAATCACAACCAACAGCCGTCCCCCACGGGCAAGGCAGCCATGCTGGTGCCGTTTATCCTCATCACCAGCTGCTTTGCCCTCTGGGGCTTTGCCAACGACATCACCAACCCCATGGTGAAGGCGTTTTCAAAGATATTCCGCATGAGCGTGACCGACGGGGCCATGGTGCAGGTAGTCTTCTACGGAGGCTACTTTGCCATGGCCTTCCCGGCCGCCATCTTCATTCGCAAGTATTCCTACAAGGCAGGCGTCATGCTGGGTCTTGCACTCTACGGGCTGGGAGCCTTCCTCTTCTATCCCGCCATGCTCACGGGGCTCTACTACCCCTTCCTGCTGGCCTATTTCATCCTCACCTGCGGCCTTTCCTTCCTGGAGACGAGCTGCAACCCCTACATCCTCAGCATGGGACCCGAGGAGACCTCCACGCGCCGACTCAACCTGGCCCAGTCGTTCAATCCCATGGGCTCGCTGCTGGGCATGTATGTGGCCATGAACTTTATCCAGAACCGCCTCAACCCCATGGACACTGCCACGCGCAGCACGCTTTCGGATGCCGAGTTTGCAGCCGTGCGTGATGCCGACCTCCAGGTGCTCATCGGCCCCTATGTAATCATCGGGATGGTGGTGATGCTGATGCTGTTTCTGATAGCCGTCACCCGCATGCCCCGAAATGCCGACCAGTCGCACGATGTGCATTTCCTCCACACCCTTCGCCGCATTTTCGGTATCAGCCGCTACAGGGAGGGTGTGATAGCCCAGTTCTTCTATGTGGGCGCACAGATCATGTGCTGGACGTTCATCATCCAGTACGGCACGCGCCTGTTCATGTCGCAGGGCATGGACGAGAAGAGTGCTGAGGTGCTCTCGCAGCAGTACAACATTGTGGCCATGGTGATTTTCTGTATCAGTCGTTTCGTGTGCACCTTCGCCTTGCGCTACATCAGCCCGGGCCTGCTGCTCAAGATGCTGGCCTCCGTGGCGGCCGTCCTCACGATGGTGGTCATCGGCAGCCAGTCCATGATGGGCATGTATGCGCTGGTAGGCGTGTCGGCCTGCATGTCGCTCATGTTCCCCACCATCTATGGCATTGCGCTCAAGGGACTGGGCGATGATGCCAAGTTCGGGGCCGCCGGCCTTATCATGGCCATCCTGGGTGGTTCGGTGCTGCCTCCGTTGCAGGCGGTCATCATCGACTGCCACACGCTGTGGGGATTCCCGGCCGTAAACCTCTCCTTCGTGCTCCCCTTCATCTGCTTCATTGTCATCATCATCTACGGCCATCGGTCCCATTGCCGCGGATAGTAAGCAAGCAGGGGAGTCCCAAGTTCTGACGGGGCGGAATAGTTTCATATCAGCATCCAACTAGGACCACTTCGTGAGTAACGCTCCATTTGGCGGAGGATATGGAAATATTCTGCCCCCCCCCACACACACGGGATTTGGGTTCATCATGGATGGTCGATGATGACAGTGTTGAATACCCTACTTGCTGGGTGGGGAAGTTTTGCAAAAAAAATCATTATGAAGCAATTCCTTAGTATCATTCTGTGGCTTGCATGGGCAGGTGGCGGATGGTGTCAGTCGGTCTGGGACCTGAACCACCTGCGTCAGGTGAAACAGTCCGTTGAAAACCCATCCTACGAGGAGGCTTTCAGGGCATTGTGCCGGGAGGCCGATAAGATGCTCGGCCAGCCGCCTGTTTCCGTCATGATGAAGGACAAGGTGGCGGCAAGCGGCGATAAGCACGACTACCTGAGTCAGGCACGCTACGTATGGCCCGACCCCACCAAGCCCGATGGGCTGCCGTATGTCCATCGCGACGGGGTTACCAATCCGGAGATACAGCGTCTCGACCGTCCCCGCCTGGGCCAGATGTCCCATCGGGTGGTCACGCTCACGCTCGCCTGGTATTTCAGCGGTAAAGAGCAGTATGCCCAGGAGGCGGCCCGACAGTTGCGTGCCTGGTTCCTGAACCGGGCTACCCGCATGAACCCCAATCTCAACTACGCGCAGGTCGTCCCCGGGGAGAACCAGGGCAAGGGCCGCTGCTATGGGCTCATTGACAGCTACTCATTTGTGGAGATGCTCGATGCCGTGCAGCTGCTGGAGCAGTCGCGGGCATGGACCGCCGCCGACAGCCGGCGGCTGAAACGCTGCTTCAGGAACTTTGCACAGTGGATGACCACCAGCCCTCAGGGTCGTGAGGAGGATGCTACAGGCAATAACCACAGCATTGCCTATGATGCCCAGCTTGTCGCATTCTCATTGTATGCGGGGAGAGGAGAGGATGCGCGCAGGATACTGGGCCAGTTTGCCGAGCGGCGGCTGAGGCCGCAGATCCAGCCCGACGGCAGCCAGCTCCATGAGCTACGGCGCACCTTGGCATACCACTATTCGTGGTACAATCTCAATCACATCATCGACATCCTGCTGATGGCCCGTCATAGGGGAGTGGACATCGGGGAGGAGGAGCTTTGCTTCAAGGCGCTGGATTTCCTCTGCCCTTATGTGGGCCAGGACAGAAGTTCGTGGCCTTACCAGCAGATAAGCGGCTGGGACGAGGCCGTGCAGCATCTTCTGGCCGACCTGTACCGTGCTGCCACCCTTCTTCCTGTGGGCGAAGCCCGCTCCCGTCACTATCTCTGTCTCTGCAAAGAGCATCTTGTCGTGCATCCGGGCGACCGCTTCTGGCTGCTGTACGCCAGATAGCGCAAAACTGGGCTGCGCTGCTGCCTAACTGGAGAAAAATTGCGGCCCAACTGGGTAGCAAATTTTTTCCAGTTGGGTAGCAAAAAAGGCCTTCCTGCTTCCCTCTCCAGACCCACGGAAGGGCAAGCGTTCCGCGTTTCCTTGTGACTTCATCAGCAATGACATACGAGGAAGTTGTACACATCCTGCTCAACTCTTACACTTTTCTCAATCTACCGGAAGGCCAGTGGCTCAGGATTATCAAGGGTCGCAGTCCTGGGGAAGGTGTTTCTCTCCAGTTGGAGTTCTTTCCGCAAGGTGAGGAACCTAATTTTGAGAATTACAAAACAAAAGCCTATGTACAGGCAATTGAAAAAGAATAGGAGCCAATCCCCGATTCTATTGGACAGCAATAGTTAACCCAAGTTTGATATTCAATTGTCCGTTTTTCCTGCTGTCCAGTACTTTGCGT
>CAMBDA010000038.1 GCA_945865175.1 uncultured Prevotellaceae bacterium
TGTAGTCAATGACGTAGTACTTCGAGATGGACGGATATTTCTGCCTTGCCCTGCCTACTCGCTCGATGACTCTCTCGTAGTTCTTCGTTCCGTTGACTTCGTCTCCCTCACTCGCGACTCGGCATAGCTCAAACAAGTTTGGCTCTGCTCTCGCTGCTCCTTCAGTTCTTCTTCTTCAGGGATTCCTTCGCCTTCTGCAGCTCTTCTTCGAAGCGTTCCTTGAATTTGCGGTTCATGGATGTCTCCTTGAGCTGCTTGGCAGGGGAATTTATCTCAAGATAATAGTCACCGTCCTCCTCATGCTTCACCTGTGTGAGCTTGATGGGTTGCTGCTTGCTGTCGAGTACAGTTACAGTCTTCGCATCGGGGGCTATTTCATAGTCTGTGAGCCTCCTGCGGCTGACGCACAGGTAGTTGTAGCCTTTCTCCTTTATCTTCTGCAGGTTCTCCTCCGTGGCTATTCCAGCATCAAGGCATACGAGCACCTTGTCCTTCGGATCATCCGGCACGCGTGTCTTGGCGTTGAGCGTGTCCACCATGTCGGGCAGAGAGTTAGGGTCTGCGGTGTTTCCTGCAAGGATGGAAGAGTAACGTATGAAGCCTTCCTTGTTGATGCACAGTGCCAATACAAGCAGTTTGCAGTCAGAGCGCTTCTCCTTGGAGCGTCCGAACTGAGCTTTCCTGCTGCCTTCCTTGCGTCCTTCGAAGTAGAAGTTGGTCAGATCGAAGATTGCTATCCTGTTCGTTATGTTGAACAGGTCGTCCGTCTTCTGGCAGAGGTGGCTTTCAAGCTTGTCCTTCAGTTCATAGAGTGACGGAGCTACCTTATATATGGACTGGAATCCGGGACGCCATTCCTGGTTGCCGCTGAGGAGCTCGCATACTGCCGAGTTCTCGTCCATGATGCGCATGGACTTCAGTTCGGAGGGCGAGTAGATGGTGCGGGTGATAAGATGTGCCAGCGTGGTGTTTATCTGTATCTCGCTCCAGCCCTCTCTACTGAGGAATTTGTCTATCTCAAGCTCGCGTATTGCCTGCAGGCATACCCATTCGGCGCCTATCTCACGTGCATCAGTATGCTCGATGGTATTCACGTCAACGAGGCGTTCAGCCTTCTTGCGCGACTCTTCCATCGTGGTTTTCACAGCGTCTATGCTGCCGTTGTTGACCATTTCATGCCAGAACTCCTGTGCCTTTCGCTGTACGAACTCGTTGTAGCGTGACAGGGGATTGCCGAACAGATCCTTTTCTCCCTGGTGCTCGTGAATATACGTGAGGCACTTGCCGATGTCGCGGATGTCCTCCGGATGGTGCGGCTCATCGATGAAGCCCACGTTCAGCATGACACGACTGCGCACGCGGCCTGTCAGGTCACGGAAAGACTCCTTGATGCGGTAGTACCAGTCATCACGCTGGGTCTTCGGGTTGTATCTTGGCTGAGACATGAAGTGCATATCGGAGGCAAAGGTACAACTTTTCCGCGAGACTTCTGTGTACTACAATTCAATTTTCCAGGATTCTGTTGCTGAAAAACAGACAGTTAGCCCTACGAATACCCCTAAAAATTGTTAAAAATAGTTGTCGGGTATCAAACTTGGGTTAATAGGGAACGCGGAACAATCAGGAACAAAAGAGCGCGAAAAATTGCCTAACTGGGGAAAAATTGCTAGCCAACTGGGCCGCAATTTTTCTCCAGTTAGGCAGCAATGCGCTATTGCTCATAACAAACTCACATCCTTCGTGCATTGAAGTCTTTTATCATTTGAGGGGGATTAATAACCTTCATGCCGAAGGATTATTAATCTTATCAACGTAAGATTAATAACCTTATCAGGAGACAAGATATGCTACCATGACATATATTCTCGTTTCTGTAGGCTTTTTCCACTGTAGGCGGGGTGTTCAGAATCCTTTGTTGTTTTCTCTCATTTCGTGGACGGCACCAGCAGGATGCGGATATGGAATTGTGTCGCCCCTTCTTCGGGGAGAGGGGTACCAACGAAAAACACAGGGCTCGCGCCCTGTGCTAAGCTATGTCACCCTTTCAGGTTTTTTCGTCCATCCAAACCCCGGGCACCGTATCGTAACGGCCATTATGGTCTCGAATGGAACGGCTATTTTGAACACCCTATCTTGTAGGGCGATGGTTCTTATCGGCTCATCAGGAAGGACTTGAACCCATCGAAATCCTTCCCGATGGCGATGCTTTGCTTGGTGCCTTGCATGAAGGCCTGCAGGCGTTCGGGAATGGTGATGGGTTGATGGGTGATGGCTTCCACCGTGTCCTTGAACTTGGCGGGATGGGCCGTTTCCAGGAAGATGCCCGTCTCGCCTTCCCGGAGGCCTTCCTGAAGGGCGCGATAGCCGCATGCACCATGGGGATCCAGCTGATAGCCGGTCTGCTGGAGGCAGGTGCGGAGCGTGTCGGCAATCTGACTGTCGGAATAGGTGGCACCGCTGATGTCGTTGCAGATGGCTTCGTGGGAATGGCCGTAGAGGTCCAGTATGCGTGCAAAGTTGCTGGGGTCACCCACGTCCATGGCATTGGCGATGGTCTGTGTGCTGGGCCGTGGACTGTACTGGCCTGTGAGCAGATACTGGTAGAAGATGTCGTTGGCATTGTTGGCTGCGATGAAGCGATGGACGGGCAGTCCCATACGCTTGCCGAAGAGGGCGGAGCAGATGTTGCCGAAGTTGCCGCTGGGCACACACACCACCAGACGGTCGGCCAGTCCCAGTGCCTTCATCTGGGCATAGGCATAGAAATAATAGAAACTCTGGGGGAGAAAACGGGCCACATTGATGCTGTTGGCCGAGGTGAGCTTCATGTGCGCATTGAGGTCGGCATCCATGAAGGCGCTCTTGACCAGCGCCTGACAGTCATCAAACACGCCGTCCACCTCCAGTGCGGTGATGTTGCGGCCCAGGGTGGTGAATTGGCACTCCTGGATGGGGCTCACCTTGCCTTTGGGATAGAGCACATACACATGTACGCCCTCTACGCCCAGGAATCCGTTGGCTACGGCCGAACCCGTGTCGCCGCTGGTGGCCACCAGCACGTTCACCAGTCGGCTGTCGTGGGCCTTGTTGCTGTAATAGCCCAGCAGGCGGGCCATAAAGCGTGCGCCCACGTCCTTGAATGCCAGGGTGGGGCCATGGAAGAGCTCGAGGCTGTAGATGCGGTCGGTCACGCGTACGGCAGGCACGTCGAACGAGAGCGTGTCGCACACGATCTGCTGCAGCGTGTCGGCCGGGATGTCTTCGCCGAAGAAGGCCTCGGCCACGCGCGTGGCTATCTGGTGGAACGTAAGTTTGTCTATCTCTTCAAAGAACGATGCGGGCAGGGGATTGATGCGCTCGGGCATGTAGAGGCCGCGGTCTTCGGCCAAGCCTTTCACCACGGCTTTTTCAAGGGTGGCGAGAGGGGCTTGGTGTTGGGTGCTGTAATAGTTCATTGTATGGGTTGGGGATAAATGGTTCGGAAATAAGGGGTGGGATGATGGAGGGTCAGATGCGCATGAACGTGTGGATGAACTCGTCGCCCTCCAGCAGTCCCAGAGCTCCCTGGGTGGCTGCGTCCTCGTCGAAGGTCTGCACGGCATCGGGCTCAATGCCCTTGTGCCAGATGCAGAAGGGAATGGGCTCGGCCGTGTGGGTACGCAGCTCACAAGGTGTGGGATGGTCGGGCAGGAGGGCGATGGAGAGCGGTTCCTCCATGGTGTCTGCATGGGCCAGGATGGGAGCCAGGAGCCGGTGGTCGAGGTTTTCGATGGTCTGCAGCTTCAGGGGGATGTTGCCGTCGTGCCCGGCCTCGTCGCTGGCCTCCACATGGAGATACACGAAGTCATCGGTCTGCAGTGCGTCGATGGCAGCCTGGGCCTTGCCCTCGTAGTTGGTGTCGTAGAGTCCTGTGGCCCCGTCCACGTTGATGATGCGCAGGCCTGCATAATGGCCGATGCCGCGGATGAGGTCGACAGCCGTAATCACCGAGCCTCTGCCAATCTGTGGAAAGGTGGCCGTGAGCGGTTGCATGGCCGGGCGGTAGCCTCCTCCCCATGGCCAGATGCTGTTGGCCGGGTCTTGTCCCTGTGCCATGCGCTGGAGGTTGAGGGGATGATTCTTCAGCAGTTCCTGGCTCTGCCATACGAGACGGGTGAGCAGTTCGGCTGTGGCCTGTGCCTCGGGCACGTCGGCCTGCAGCATATAGTCGCGGAAGGGCTTTCCCGGGATGTCGTGGGGTGGGGTGCAGCGAAGCCTTTTGTCGCCGCCCTTGATGACCAGCAGATGGCGGTATTGCACGCCGGTATAGAAATGTACGCGTTCGCTGCCCAGATGCGCCTGCAGGAAACGGATGAGCACATCACCCTCTTCTGTTTCCAGTCTGCCGCACGAGTGGTTTTTCAGCAGGTCGCCTTCCAGGCATACAAGGTTGCAGCGCAGTGCCAGGTCGCCTGGTTCCAGTTCCACTCCGATGCTGGCGGCTTCTAGCGGCCCCCTGCCTTCGTAGACGATGTGCTGGTCGTAGCCCAGGATGCTGCTGTTGGCCACTTCGCTTCCGGGATGGAATCCGTCGGGGACTGTCTTGAGCAGACCGTTGCGTCCCTCACGGGCCAGACGGTCGAAATGTGGGGTGTGGGCATGTTGCAGCAGTGTTTTGCCGCCCAACTGGGGCAGGTGCCAGTCGGCCATGCCGTCGCCCAGTATGATAAGATGTTTCATTAATTAATAATGTATGGTTCCTTTCTTTTTGGTTTCAGCGCAGATGCGGGCCTTGCTCAGGCCAGGCTCATGATGTCGGCAAATACGCCTGCGGCTGTGACGCTGGCTCCTGCACCGTAGCCCTGGATGAGCATGGGGTATTCGTTGTAGCGTTCGGTGGTGAGCAGGACAATGTTGTTGCTGCCCTCGAGCACATAGAACGAGTGGTCGCGGTCAAACTCCTCGAGCGACACCTGTGCGTGTCCATTTTCCAGCTTGGCCACAAAGCGCCACACCTTGTTCTCGCGCTCCAGCACCTGTCTGCGCTGCTCGAAGCCTGCGTCCAGGCTGGGGAGTTTCTGCCAGAATTCCTCCAGGCTTCCCTGGAAGAGGTCTGCGGGGATGAACAGGTGCTTCTCCACATCCTCCTGATTGATTTCGTAGCCGGCTTCGCGGGCCAGAATCACCAGTTTCCTGATGACATCCTTTCCGCTCAGGTCGATGCGCGGGTCGGGCTCGCTGTAGCCGGCCTCCTGTGCCATCCTCACGGTCTGGCTGAAGGGGATGTCGTGGCTGATGGTGTTGAAGATATAGTTGAGCGTGCCGCTGAGCACAGCCTCTATGCGCAGAATCTTGTCGCCGCTGTTGCGCAGGTCGTTGATGGTGCGGATGATGGGAAGGCCTGCTCCCACATTGGTCTCGAACAGGAACTTCACACCACGCTGCTGGGCGATGCTCTTGAGCTCGTGATAGGTGGCATAGTCGCTGCTGGCGGCAATCTTGTTGGCTGCCACCACATGGATATTGTGCTGCAGGAAGTCCTTGTACAGTCCGGCCACTTCGGCACTGGCGGTACAGTCGACAAACACACTGTTGAAGATGTTCATGCCGATGACCTCGTCATGGAGGCGTTGCAGGTTGCTGTCCTCGGCCTGGGCCAGCTGGGCACGAAAGTCGGTGAGTTCCAGTCCTTCGCGGGCAAACATGGCCTTGTGTCCGCTGGCGATGCCCACCACATTGAGCTTGAGCCCCATCTCGCGCATGAGTTTGTCGCGCTGCTGGGCTATCTGCTCGATGAGGCTTCCACCCACGGTGCCCACGCCTGTGATGAAGAGGTTGAGCACCTGGTATTCGCTCAGAAAGAAACTGTCGTGGATGACATTGAGCGACTTGCGCAGGTATCTGGCATCCACCACAAAGGAGATGTTCGTCTCGCTGGCACCCTGTGCACATGCGATCACGCTGATACCGTTGCGGCCCAGTGTGCCGAAGAGCTTGCCGGCAATGCCGGGCGTATGCTTCATGTTCTCGCCCACAATGGCCACGGTGGCCAGCCCGCTTTCGTCGCGGATGGGGAACATGGAGCCCTGCTCGATTTCCTTGGCAAACTCCAGGTTGAGCACCTTGCAGGCCTCGGCTGCATCCACGTCGCGCACACCGATGCTGGTGCTGTTCTCGCTGCTTGCCTGCGACACCATGAACACACTGATGCCATTGTCGGCCAGGCAGCTGAAGATGCGGCGGTTAACGCCGATTACACCCACCATGCTCAGTCCGCTGATGGTGATGAGGCTGGTGCCGTTGATGCTGGAGATGCCCTTGATGGGCTTGGAGCTGTCCTCCACGGTCTGCTTGATGATGGTGCCGGGGGCCCCGGGGTTAAAGGTGTTCTTGATAAGGATGGGGATGTTCTTGGAACATACGGGATAGATGGTGGGAGGGTACACCACCTTGGCTCCGAAGTTGCACAGCTCCATGGCCTCCACATAGGAGAGCTGGCCGATGACGTAGGCGTTGGGGATGACGCGCGGGTCGGCCGTCATGAAGCCGTCCACATCGGTCCATATCTCCAGCACGGTGGCATCCAGCGCCGCTGCGATGATGCTGGCAGTGTAGTCCGAGCCGCCACGGCCCAGGTTGGTGACTTCGCCGCTCACGGCATCCGTGCTGATGAATCCTCCCACCAGGCTCACTTGCGGAATCGTCTGCCAGTTTTCCTTCACCAGGCGGTTGGTGAGGTCGGTGGCCAGCATGTTGCGGCCGGCCTTGCGCTCGGTCTTGATGAACTCGCGGCTGTCAAACCATTCGGCACCCCGGATGAGGGCGGCTGCGATGCGGCTGCTGATGCGCTCGCCGTAGCTCACGATGGCAGCCTGGGTCTTGGGGCTGAGGTCACGTATCAGGTAGACACCCTGGTAGATGCTTCTCAGTTCCTCCAGATGGGCCTTGACGATGGCCATGAGCGTGTCGCGCTCCCTGCCTGCGGGAATCACGGCATTCACCATGTCCTCGTGGCGTTCCACGATGGTCCAGAAGGTCTTTTGGTAGATGGGGTCTCCCTCCATTGCTTGGGTGGCGGTCTTGAGCAGCATGTCGGTGATTCCGCCCAGTGCGCTTACAACCACTATTACGGGCTCTTCCTGAGCCTCCACAATCTTTTTTACACTCAGAATACTCTCTACGGAACCTACGGATGTTCCGCCAAACTTTAATACTTTCATACGTGCTGAACGGATTTGTGGCGCAAAATTACTAATAAAAATCCAAAAAAAGTGTCGGATTGCTACAATTTGTTGCCTGTTCTGCAAAAAAAAGTCCTTATGTTGGCGATTATCGCAGGATAATGTATATTTTTGCAGCAGATTTGCGTCCCTGGCGGAGGCATTTTCCCTTTTTACATATAGTAAATTAAAAACCCGAGGAAAGAAATGAAACAAGAGATAGTCCTGCGCCTTACGCCCAAGGACGCTTACGACGAGGCCTCCATTGCCGCCTACCTGAGACGGGAGCGGGGCCTCCGGGTCACGGCCGTGAGGGTGAAGCGCAGGAGCATAGATGCGCGTCAGCGCAATGTGTTTGTGGGTGTGACGGCCGAGGTGTATGTGGGCGAGCAGCCCGATGCGCTGCCCTACGTGCCCGTCCGCTACCGCAGTGTGGAACAGTGTCCGCAGGCAGTGGTGGTGGGGGCAGGCCCCGGTGGCCTGTTTGCCGCCCTCAGACTGATAGAGCTGGGCATAAGGCCCATCATCGTGGAGCGTGGCAAGGATGTGCGCACCCGCAAGAAGGACCTTGCGCGCATCCGCACGGAGCAGGCCGTGGACAGCGAGAGCAACTATGCCTTCGGAGAGGGTGGGGCAGGAGCCTACAGCGACGGCAAACTGTATACGCGCAGCAAGAAAAGGGGCGACGGACAGAAAATCCTGCACGTCTTTGTGCAGCATGGCGCTTCGCCTTCCATCCTTTCGGATGCGCATCCCCACATCGGCACCGACTGTCTGCCGCGGGTCATCGAGAACATGCGCCACACGATTCTCGACTGTGGTGGAGAAGTGCATTTCGGTGTGCGCATGGAAGGGCTGGTGGTGGCCGGCGGTGAGGTGAAGGGCGTGGTGTGCAGGCGGCTGCAGGACGGTGAGGAGGTGGAGTTCCAGGGCCCCGTAATCCTGGCCACAGGCCATTCGGCACGTGATGTGTACCGCATGTTCCATGACCGGGGATTTGCCATTGAGGCAAAAGGCATTGCCGTGGGCGTCAGGCTGGAGCACCCGGCCCATCTGATTGACTGCATCCAGTACCACAGCCGTGAGGGACGCGGCCAGTGGCTTCCGGCTGCCGAGTATTCCATGGTGCAACAGGTCGACGGCAGGGGCGTGTACAGTTTCTGCATGTGTCCCGGCGGTTTTGTGGTGCCGGCGGCCAGCGGGCCGGAGCAGATAGTGGTGAACGGCATGAGTCCCAGCCACCGTGGCGGCCGGTGGAGCAACAGCGGAATGGTGGTGGAAGTGCGGCCCGAGGACGTGGAGGGCGCAACCGCTGACCCCCTGCGTGTGATGCGCTATCAGCAGCAGCTGGAGAGAGACTGCTGGATGCAGGGGATGCGCAGCCAGACGGCACCGGCACAGCGCATGACCGACTTCGTGAACGGCCGCCTCAGTGCCGACCTGAATGCCTCCTCCTATGCACCGGGGCTGATAGCCAGCCCTGTTCACTTCTGGTTGCCGCCTTTTGTGTCCTTGCGGTTGCGTGAGGCATTCAAGACGTGGGGCAGGCAGAAGCGTGGCTTTCTCACGCAGGAAGCCACGGTGATTGCCGTGGAGACACGCACCAGCAGTCCTGTCCGCATCCTGCGGGACAGCCACACCCTGCAGCATGTGCAGCTGAGAGGGCTGTTCCCTTGTGGCGAAGGTGCCGGCTATGCAGGAGGAATCGTGAGCGCAGGCGTGGACGGAGAGCGGTGTGCCGAGGCGCTGGCCAGGGAACTGGCGGGTGTCGGATAGAGAGGGGGCTATCCGAACAGTTCGCGTACGGCTTCTACCACCCGTCTCACGGGCACCAGTTCTATCTTGTAGCCGGCAGTGGAGAAGCCGGCCGAGAGGTTGGAGGCAGGCACGATGAAGCGGCGGAAGCCCAGTTTCTGCGCTTCTGCGATGCGCTGCTCGATGCGCGACACGGGCCGTATCTCACCGCTCAGCCCCACCTCTCCTGCCATGCAGGTGTCGATGTCGATGGGCATGTCGCCGTTGCTGCTGAGCACGGCTGCAATCACGCTCAGGTCGATGGCCGGGTCGGTGACCCTGAGGCCGCCGGCAATGTTGAGAAACACGTCCTTGGCCGCCAGTTTGAATCCCACCCTTTTTTCCAGTACGGCCAGCAGCATGTTCAGTCTGCGGCTGTCGAAGCCCGTGGTGCTGCGCTGGGCGGTGCCGTATGCGGCGGTGCTTACCAGTGCCTGTGTTTCGATGATGAAGGGGCGCACCCCCTCGACGGCTGCTGCGATGGCAATGCCGCTCAGTCCGTCACGGTTGTCCGAGAGCAGCAGTTCGCTGGGATTGGCCACTTGTCGCAGTCCGCTTTGTCTCATCTCGTAGATGCCCAGTTCGCTGGTGCTTCCAAAACGGTTCTTGATGCTGCGCAGGATGCGGTACAGGTAGTGCTGGTCGCCCTCAAACTGCAACACCGTGTCCACGATATGTTCCAGCACCTTGGGTCCTGCCAGCGTCCCCTCCTTGTTGATGTGGCCGATGAGAATGGTGCTCACCCCTCCGTTCTTGGCATACTTGAGCAGGCTGGCCGCACACTCCCTTATCTGAGTGAGGCTGCCGGGCGAGGATTCCACGGTCTGTGTCTGGACGGTCTGTATGGAGTCGATGACCACCAGGTCGGGGCGTGTTTCCTCTATGCGGTCGAAGATTTCCTCCAGGCAGGTTTCGCACAGGATGAGCAGTTCGTTTTCCGTGGGGCTGCCCGCCAGTCTTTCTGCCCTGAGCTTTATCTGCCGTGCACTCTCTTCTCCGCTCACATACAGGATTCTTTTCCCCTGGAGCCGGAGCACGGTTTGCAGTATCAGTGTGCTTTTGCCTATGCCCGGTTCGCCGCCTAATAGCACCAGGCTTCCCCTCACCAGACCTCCTCCCAGCACGCGGTTCAGCTCCTGGTCGCCCATGTCCATGCGTGGCTCGGCATCGGCCTGAATCTCGTGCATCCTCATGGGGCGCACCTGTTCACGGTGCTTGCCTCCGCCAGCCGCCTTCAGTGCGCTCCGGCTGATGGCCGACGAGGGGCTTTCGGCCTTTATCGTCATTTCCTTCATGGTGTTCCATCTGCCGCACGCGGGACACTTGCCCACCCATCGCAGGCTTTCCTGTCCGCAGTAGTCGCACACGTACACCGTTTTGTCTTTATTATTGTTTGCCATGCTTCATGTGTGGAATTACAGTTTATTTTTCCAGTTTCAGGATGATGGGCGATTGGTCCATCGTCAGGGTCAGGCTCTTCCCTTGCAGTGTCCGCCGGGGCTGGGTGTCCACGGTGGGGTCGTACTCCGTTATTTTCCGCTTCCGGTCCAGGGTCAGGGTCACCGGTTCTTCACCCTCCACCCTTTCTCCCCAAAGGATGAGCCACAGCGTGCCGTCGGCTTTCTGCAGCAGCAGGTCGTGGATGCAGGGGCTTCCCGTGTGGCTGTAGGCCAGTCGGCCGCGGGTCTGGTGGGGCGCTTCGTCGCGCAGGATGCTGGTGAAGCGGTGCATCCAGTGGGCTGCCAGGCGGGGTGTGCGGTAGTCGGCATGGTAGAAGCCGAAGGTGCCGTCCCCGTCATCGGTCAGTTCATAGATGAAGGTGCGTTCCCATCCACGGCTGAATTGTGCCAGGAACACGTTGAGATAGTGGCAGGCCTGGACGCGCTCGGTCACCACCCCGTCCGCATCGCCCACCCTTACGCCAGTCTCGGTGGTCCATCGGGGCAGCTGCTCAAGCTGCTCCTCTGTGTAGCCCTGGTGGTGTTTCAGCCAGGTGCGTCCGTGGTTGCCCCAAAGCCCGTCCACGCGGCAGTCGCTGCGGGGCGATGCTGCCTGCCACACACGGTTGTCGGCCGGCTTGTACCATGCAGGGTGGTACATGTAGTTGTGTGCATTGGCACGGTCGGCAAAGACGGTGCCTGCGGGCATGAGACAGTGGGCAGTGTCGGGAATGGTGAGGAACTGGAGTCCTGTGTTGTCGGTCTGCGCCCCTGTCTCGCTGATGCCGATGACCGGGTACTGTTTCAGTTCGGGGTCGGCCTTCACCTGCTGGTAGAGGTCGCGCTGGAAACGGGCCACAGGCAGCCATGAACGGTTTCCTCCTCCATGCTCCCCCTGATAGCGCAGGCCCCCGAAATTGTTGGGCTCGTTGGGTCCTTCGATAGCCAGCAGTGCACCCTCCCTGTGCAGCTGACGGGCCATGGTGAGTGTGGCAGGCAGGTCTTCGTCCGTGGCTCCGCTGCCGGCACACAACAGGATGCGGCATCCGCTGAGCTGGTGGAGCCTGAGCAGTCCCTGGCTGCTGTAGTTCTTGTCGATGGCATCCCTCACGTTGGGAATGCCTGTGTATTGGAGCATGGGCGCCAGCAGGGCGGGGTCCTGGCCGTGCTGCACATGGATGCACACGCCGATGCTTTGCACAAAGTCGTGGGCGGAGCGGGCTTTCGTGCCACTGCGCCGTGCTGCTGCAGGCAGGGTGACTGCCAGCATGAGCAACAATCCGAAGGATGGGATGCGGAGTTTCATGGCTTATGGCTGTGAGGTGAAGGGAAGGATGTGCTCCAGATAGCCCTGTACGGTCAGTGCCATGCGCCTGTGTCCCTCGGCATTGGGATGCAGGCGGTCTGTGTGGGTGCGGTGGACGGTGGCGTCGTACGAGGGGTAAATCGGAAACAGCTGGCAGGCCGCGTTCAGGTCCAGCACAGGCACGGCCCAGGCACGCGAGGCCTTTTGCAGGACTTCGATGTAGTGCTCCAGGAAGAGCCCTTCCCTGTTGGCCCACAGTTCGTCGGGCTGCACATTACGGCTGCCGAAGGCGGCATAACCCCTGTGGATGGGGGTGAGCAGGAGCACCTGTGCCTGGGGCAGTTGCTGCTTCACGGCCGAGAGCAGGTTGTTGAGTCGTCCGCAGAAAGTGGCGTTGTCGGTAGTGAAGGAGCGGTGGAGCAGGGTGCATTCCTGTCCGTCCTTGACGGTCTGCTCCTGTGCGGTGGCATAAATTTCGCCCAGGGGCACCGAGGCGTTGAAGTCGTTGGTGCCTCCGAAGATGAGAACCAAGTCCCATGTGCGGCCGGCCGGCTGCTGCTCCACGGCTTTGGCCATCTGCTTCTGCATGTCCAGGATGGTGGCCCCGTTCACGGCATAGCATGTGGGGATGAGCCCGGTGGAGTCGGCCAGCATTTCCCACCAGCATCGGGTGGTGCCCACATGGGTGCTGTCGCTGATGGAATCTCCGATGATGGCTACGCTGCGTCCCTGCCACCTGCTCTGTGCCATGCCCAGCACAGACACGAGGATGAGCACGGCGGTAATCGTTCTTTTTTTCATTGTAATCGTTGTTTCAGGTTGATAAGAGGGGGCTCCTGTGCGCCCTTCCAGTGTTTCATGTTGCAAAGGTAGAGTTTTTTTTATCAGTTTCCAAAGGAATTTTCTCCTTTTTCCCCTCTTGCGTGGAACCTTTGCATGCAGGATGGCATGTACGGGTGGTGAGAGAAGTTGAATACAAAAAAAGTTCTTTTCCGGTTTGGCCGGTTTCCGAAAAAAGTGTAACTTTGCAGCCGCATGGTTCACTTTAGCCGGTGATTAAAAGGGAAAGAGGTGAGAAACCTCTGCTGTCCCGCAGCTGTGAACCGCTCTTGATGGATGTGAACAACAAGGCCACTGACGATTGTTGGGAAGGCGTTCGCATTTGAGTGGTAAGCCAGAAGACCTGCCTTGCAGACCAATGCTTTGGAGCACCCGTGGGATGGGCTCTTCAGTAAAACTAACTTTGTGGGTTATTATGTTACGAAGAATTTCCATTGCACTCCTGTTGTGCATGGGCTTCTGTGGATTGTATGCGCGTTCGGGCCAGCCTGTGGCAGACAGTGCAAAGGTGATCCGGGAGGTCGTTGTCAGGGGCGAACTGCAGCCCGACATCATTCCTTCCCAACAGCTCAAGGGAGAGCAGTTGGGAAGGCTGAGTGGTTTGAACGTGGCGGATGCGCTGAGGTTCTTTGCCGGTGTGCAGCTGAAGGACTATGGGGGCGTGGGCGGCATCAAGACCGTCAACATCCGCAGTATGGGCACCAACCATGTGGGGGTGTTCTATGACGGCATACAGCTGTCAAACGCCCAGAACGGTCAGGTGGACCTGGGCATGTTCTCGCTCGACAACATCCAGAACATCTCGCTCTACAATGGCCAGAAGAGCCAGATATTCCAGTCGGCCAAGGATTTCAATGCTGCAGGTTCCATCTATATGTGGACGCGCAGGCCCGTGTTCACGGACAGCGCCCACTATCACCTGAAGGCTGCACTGAAGGGCGGCTCGTTTGGGCTGGTGAACCCTTCCCTGCTCGTGGAATTAAAGTTGTCCGATAGGGTGGCGGCGTCTTTCAGCGGTGAATGGCTGAGCAGCAATGGAGCGTATAAGTTCCGTTACCGCCGCAAGGCAGTGATGACAGACGAGATAGTGTATGACACGACGGCTGTGCGGCAGAACGGTGACATACGGGCCACCCGCATGGAGGGCGCGCTGCTGGGCACTTTCGGCCGGGGCAAGTGGATGCTCAAGGCATACAACTACACTTCCGAGCGCGGAGTCCCCGGTGCCATTGTCAACAACGTGTGGCGCAGGGGTGAGCGCATCTGGGACAACAATTCCTTTCTGCAGGGCAGTCTGGAGCAGGACTTCTCCCCTCGCTATCATGTACGGCTGATGGCCAAGTATGCCTACTATCTGACCAAGTATGTGAACAAGGACACCACGGTGATGATGATAGACAATGTGTACCGCCAGAAGGAACTGTATCTGTCCACCACCCATCTGGTGAACCTCACGCGATGGTGGGACATCTCGGGCTCGTATGACGTGCAGTGGAACGACATGGATGCCGACATGTACGGCTTTGTATACCCCACGCGCTGGCACCATTTCCTGTCGGCAGCCACAGCCATGCGGTTCAGCCCCTTCCAGATGCAGGGCAGTGTGGTGCTCAATCATGTACACGACCGTGTGGAAATGATGGAGTCGCCGGGCAACAAGACCGTCTGGACACCCGCCTTTTTCGCTTCCTACACGCCGTTCCCCCGTGTGGACCTTTCCTTGAGGGCTTTTGCCAAGCGCAGTTTCCGCATGCCCACGTTCAACGACCTCTATTATGCCGAGATGGGCAATGCCCGGTTGCGTCCGGAGCAGGTGACCCAGTACAATGTGGGCCTGGCATACAAGACACGCTACAGGAGCAAGGGGCTGCTGACACAGTGGAGCCTGACGGCGGACGGCTACCGCAACTTCGTCACGGACAAGATAGTGGCCTATCCCAAGGGGGCGCAGTTCCGCTGGACGATGCTCAACCTGGGGCGCGTCCACATCACGGGACTGGATGCCACGATGGGACTTACCCTGCAGCCCGTGAAGGAGCTGTTCGTGACTGGCAAGTTGCAGTACACCTATCAGGAGGCATACGATGTGACCAACCCGGCCGACACCTACTACCGCGACCAGATTCCCTATATCCCATGGCACAGCGGTTCGGCCATCGTGCAGATGCAGTGGCGCGCCTGGAGCCTGAACTACAGTTTCATCTACACGGGCGAACGCTATAACCAGCAGGAGAACATCGTGTACAACCACACCCAGCCGTGGTACACCAGCGACCTCACTCTGGCCCGCCGGATAGACTGGAAGAAATACAGGATAAAGGTGCAGATGGAGGTCAACAACCTCTTCAGCCAGGACTATGACGTAATCCTCAACTATCCCATGCCCAAGCGCAACTGGAGGCTGACGGTGAGCCTTGAATTATAGGAGGAACGGTATGAAAGGAAAAAAACACAAGACACTGATGCGGCTGCTTGCCCTGGCGGCCACACTCACGTGGCAGTCGTGCCGCGAAGACGAGGTGGTGGTGCCCACGGAGTACGACCTCATCCCCGAACATGCCATGGCGGGGCAGGGCGTGCAGGGCATGTATCTGCTTAATGAAGGAAACATGGGCAGCAACAAGTGTACGCTCGACTATGTGGACTTTGTGCAGGGCTACTACGTGCGCAACCTCTATGCCGAGCGCAACCCCACCGTAATCAAGGAACTGGGCGATGTGGGCAACGACATACAGGTGTATGGGTCCAGGCTCTATGTGGTGGTCAACTGTTCCAACAAGATAGAAGTCCTTGATGCCCGCACGGCCCGCAGGATAGGGCAGGTGGACATACCCAACGTGAGGTACGTCCGTTTCCACAAGGGCTATGCCTATGCCACCTCGTATGTGGGCCCCGTGCAGCTCAACAATCCCGATGCCGTCAGGGGGGCCGTTTACAAGATAGACACCCTCACTCTGAAGCCCGTGGCCAAGTGCACGGTGGGCTATCAGCCCGATGAGCTGTGCGTGCTGGGGCAGTACATCTACGTGGCAAACTCCGGCGGCTACATGGCCCCAAACTACGACAACACCGTTTCGGTCATCGAGATAGAGGGCTTCAAGCAGGTGGAGAAGATTCCCGTGGGCATCAACCTGCACCGCATCAGGTGCGATGCGCAGGGCAAGCTGTGGGTGACTTCGCGCGGCGACTACCAGGGCACACACTCCAACCTCTACGTGCTGCAGAAGAAACGCGGCAGAAACGAGATGGAGGTGACCGACACCCTCGACATCCCCTGCTCCAATTTCTGCATCCATGGCGACTCGCTCTACTACTACAGCACGGAATGGAGCAACTACGAGCAGCGGAACACCGTCACCTACGGCATTGTGAACACCGTGACGAAAGAAAAGGTCTCGGATGCCTTCATCACCGACGGCACGGAGAAGGACGTCACCATTCCCTATGGCATCAACGTGCATCCCGAAACGGGCGACATCTATGTGACGGACGCCAAGAACTATGTGTCGTCGGGCGTGCTCCACTGCTACTCCAGGGCGGGGAGGCGCAAATGGAGCGTGAGGACGGGCGACATACCGGCGCATACAGTATTCATCCAAAATTAAGCGATATGAGACATACCATATTATTATACATGCTGGCAGCCCTCTTTCTGGCTGCGTGCCATGACAACGTGGAGGACGTGTCATCGGGACTCAACGACTACTACTATGTGGAGCGAATGAAGAAACTGCGGCTCTCTCCCGCCTACAAGGGAGCGTCGTACCGCTGGACGATGAAGACCCCCGACGGGCGCGACTCGCTGCTGTCGGCCGAGCGCACCTACATCTTTCTGGCCGAGAAGGAAGGCACGTACGGCATCACCTTCACCCTCGATGACGGCATGAGGGGCTACAAGCATTCCTTCCCCGTCGTGGTGCTGCACGAGGAGACGGAATACTCGCCCTATACCGCCAGGGTGTATGAGTACCGTCCGGCTCCGGGACAGTTTGTCAACACCATGCCCTTCTACGAGACGGGCGACACGGAGGAGACCATGCGGCAGAAGGCGGAGGACGACCTGGTGAACGACGTGATGATAACCCTGGGCGCATGGGGCGGCTATGTCACCTTCGGCTTCGACCATACGGTCATCAACGTGCCGGGAAAGAAGGACTTCTGCATCAAGGGAAACGCCTTCTACAGCGACATTCCTGCCTACAAGGAGCAGAAGGGCGGGTCGGCGGAACCGGGGGTGGTGATGGTGGCACTGGACACCAACTGCAACGGCATGCCCGACGAGGACGAGTGGTATGAGCTGGCAGGCAGCGAATACCACAATCCCATGACCCGGCACGGATATGAGATAACCTATTCGCACCCCGACGGCCACCAGCCTGTGAGAGACCCTACAGGAATCCTCACCGATACGCTCTACATCCCGTGGAGGGACAACTTCGGCGGCAAGGGCTTTGTGGCGAAGAACATGTACCACACGCAAAGCTATTGGCCGCAGTGGCTCGACAGGGAAGACGTGCTGACATTCCGCGGCACGAGGCTCCCGGACAATGGGGTGGACGAAAGCCGCGTGGGCACCTACTATGTGCTCTACTCCTATCCCTGGGGCTATGCCGACAACCATCCCAACGACTACGGCGACCTCTGCGCGTTTGACATCTCATGGGCGGTGGACAAGGACGGCACCCCCGTGTGTCTGCCTGGAATAGACTTCATACGGGTGTATACGGGCGTGAACCAATACTGCGGCTGGACGGGCGAAACCAGCACCGAGGTGGCAAGAGCCCGCGACCTGCATATCGAGGTGAAGCCGTCCATACCCGATGACCCTTTGGCTGAATAAGATTCATTTGTGTATAGTTAACAATAAGTTTAAACATTAAAAAAAGAAAAGTATGAAAAGAAGACTTTTACTTGTATGGCTACTGGCGTTGAGCACGCTATGTAGTTTTGCACAGTTTACGGTGCAGGGTACGCCTCGTCCAGGTATCCAATCACGTGCAGAACAGGCTCAGATTACTGCAAACGTGGATTTTCGCTCTATTGCCTATTGGGTAGGTAATGGCGATTATAGTACTGCCCTCGTAGTTAAATGGGATGACGGAAAAGGTGGCAACACTAATCTTGTGTGGGGGTATAGGTTTAATGCAGGAGCAACAGGAATAGATATGCTTCGTGACGTTGCGGCTGCTGATCCACGCTTTTATATGTTGGTGTATGGTAATTCACCATATGGAGCAGCTATTGGAGGCTTAGGATATGATTTAAATAGTAATGGGAGCATTCTCTTGAAAAGTGGGAATAATACCTATAGCTTGACTGAAGGTGTATACGATTGTGGAGGATATGGTTTTGATGGTTTTGTTTCCAATGATAGTTTAGACCATTGGCGTGCCGGATGGATGAATGGATATTGGAGCTATTGGACAACGAATCGTTCAGATAGCATATACAAATATTCCAATGTTGGTGCTTCATCAAGACAATTGGTTGATGGTGGTATAGATGGCTGGTCATATATGTCCGACATGTCTTCCTTCTATACAAACGATATGTCTGGTACCCTTGAATATGTATCAGAACCTTCACCGTATAGTAATATACAAAGGCAGACGCGAACAGTCACAGAAAAAGCAGAACCGCAAAAGTGGACAGCTTACAATCTCGCCCAATTCCGGGAGTATGTATCCACAGCTGAGGATGGTGATGTTGTGGAATTCTATGTCGGTATGCGTGGTACTGAAATAGAGGAAAATCTCGGTCTTGGCAATATTGAAAAAAGCCTTACGCTTGTTGGGAATGGTGTCGTGCTGAAGGGTGGAACAGAGACTATTCAGTCGACATCTTCCAGTAGTGAAGCCAACAGAAAATTGACTATTAGGGATTTCGTCTTCAAAGATTTTTCCACAGTTCCGCTGTTTGTGCAAAACGTGAGTCTGAATATAGAGAAATGTGTGTTTGACGGTAATATATCATCGAAGACTGGTGGTGGCGGAATAAGCACTCATGCTACCAGTGGCACAAGTCCAGTCACAATCAATGTCATAGGCTGTCGTTTTAGCAACAATCAAAGTAATGATAAAATATGCCCAGGATCATGTTTGTCTCTATGGAATAACATTAAAAAAGAATTGTTTTCTGCCAATATTGTATCATGTACGTTCGTTGACAACACAGCCAGACTTGGTTCTGTTATTGCACTTACCAATGCTCAGAATCTGAATCTTGCAAACAATGTGTTCCAAAATAATGGCAGTGGTAGTATCATTGACTTCTATAAAACATCAGATGCCTCTGTTGAGGAACTTGGCTCACGAGGATATAATATATTCGCAGGAGATTTTTCTGCCTCAGAGGTTTCTCGCCTCACTGACACCGACATTCAGGGCACCGACCTTGCTGCCTCACTGACTCTGGTGGATGGAGAGTATCAGGTTGTGAAGGGAGGTCCCGCCTACGAGCATCTGCCTGCCAATCCTGCAGTAGAAGGCATCACTTTCCCCGAACGTGACGTGATGGGAACCATCATCGACTATAGCCGCCCCACGCATAGCGGAGCATGTCAGATGGTCTATGAAGAAGGAGCTTCGGTGGACTACACCCAAGGCGTGTTCTTCGTCAATGAGGACTGGTATGGCCACCAGAACTCCACCGTCAATTTCCTCACCAACGACGGAGAGTGGATTTATCGCGTGGTGCAGAAGGAGAATCCCGGTGTGGAGCTGGGCTGCACCAACCAGTACGGGGCCATCTATGGCGACCGGTTCTACCTCATTGCCAAGCAGGCCAAGGACCCCGGAGCGTCCATTACGGGCGGACGCCTCACCATCTGTGATGCCAAGACCATGAAGGTGCTCAAGCAGTTCGTCAACATCTCCGTGGATGCCAATGGCAACAGCAATGCCGATGGCCGCGGCTTCCTTGGCGTGGACGAGCACAAGGGCTATGTGGGCACAAGCAATGGCATATATGTGCTCGACCTCGACGCACTGGAACTGACGGGAGTCGTGATGGGCTCGGAAAACGCCGGCGGTTCGGCCTACGACCAGCTGTACGGCGGACAGGTGGGCAACATGGTGCGCGTGGGCGACCGTGTCTTTGCCGTCCACCAGGACAAGGGCCTCCTCGTCATCGATCCTTCCACCGACCGGGTGGAGCAGGTCATTGAGGGCATAGAGGGATGGGGCTTCGGCTCCGTGGTGCTCTCCAAGGACGGCAACCTGTGGCTCAGCCTTGCCAGCACCTCGGGCAGCGGACAGGCTGACACGCGCATCATGAAAGTTAATCCCTATACCTTGCAGACTGAGGTCATTGACCTGCCTGAGGGCATCTATGGCCCCGCCAACTCGTGGTATGCCTGGACGCCCGACTGCTTCTGCGCCAGCCAGCAGCAGAACGTGCTCTACTGGAACGGCGGCAACTCGTCGTGGTTCAGCGGGTACACCGTATACAAGTATGACATCGACAAGAACGAGTTCTCCGTCTACATCGACTACAACGGCGACCCGGACGGATGGCAGATTTACGGCTGCTCGTTCCGTGTCAGTCCCGAGAGCGACGAGGCCTATGTGAGTCTTTTCAAGGGCTTTGGCGACCCCACCTACGTTGTGCGCAAGTATGATGCCGACGGCCACCAGCTGGCCGAATACCCCATGATACAGAACTACTGGTTCCCGTCTCTGCCCGTCTTCCCCGACAATGCAGAGCCCGTGGTCACCAATCCCGATCCGGTCAATATGCCACTGGATGCTCCCGTGGAAATCTCGCTGGCGGACATCGCCACCGATGCCGACAATATGGATGCGGCCATCGTGAAGACCGTCAGGGCCGTGAGCGACGAATCCGTGCTGAAGGCAGAAATCCAGCATGGCGACCTGGTGGTTACGCCCCTTTCCGAGGGGAAGGCCACGGTCACCCTTGGCATCAATTCGGGCGGCAAGCTGGCCGAGGCCAGCGTGGACATCACGGTGACGGGCGGCACCGGCATAGAGATGGCCGCCGGGGACAGACTGCCGCAGCTCCACTACACCGTGGACGGCAAGCGTGTGGACGCCTCGCAGCGCGGCCTGCATGTGGTCAGGATGAAGAACGGACAAGCCCGGAAGATTGTCGTGAGATAATATGTATATTGTAAGGATTTGAGTTGTGATTGACCCCGGAAGTGTGCGCGAGCGTGCTTCTGGGGTCATGCTTTGTGCGTTCGGTGCCGGAGGGAGGCCGGTTGTAGTACAGTGCTGGCGGCCGCAGAATATTTTTCTGTGCGGCAGGGTGTAAACAGGGATATTTTCTGAATCTTCGTGTTTTCTTTTGTCCGGCATGTGAGTTTCTGTATCTTTGTGTCAAATTTAGCGCAAATGGTACAAAAATTCAATTATCATTATCCTGCCGCGGGTCAGGACAGACGCAGTCTTTGCCTCACGCAGGGACATCTACAACTATGTACACACGCACGAGGAAATCCTGCAGCGCTACGGCAGTGCCATGGTCCAGTGTGAACGCATGCCGGCCTTGTTCCATGCCGCCATGGGCCAGCAGATGTACACCGTCAGGCTCAAGACCAGTGAGGAGAAGGACCGGTTCATCGAATACGTCCATGCAAAGCAAGAGTAATTTGCTGCAAAGATAGCGAATTTAAAAGACAAAACTCCGTGTTTTTTGAATTTTGACTTGTATAATTCACATGATTGGTTCCACAATGACGGTTGGGATTGCCCCCCCTACTTGAACAGGTGGGGCACAAACTGCCTGAGGCACCGTCGCCATGTGAGCCATTCGTGATGGGTGCCGGGCGACTGGTAGAAGTCCACGCGGATGCCCATCCGCTTCAGTTCGGAGACCATTTCTCCGGTGCCGAAATGCTCTTCGCTGCCGCAGCCCATGAAGAAATACCGCACCTGCCTGTTGAAACGGCCGGCATCCTGGAACACACCGTCGAAGCACGTCTTCAGGTCTACGCCGAAGAGCGCACCGCTGAAGGTGCCCAGATAGGCAAACCGGTCCAGATGGGGCAGTACGGTGTGGAAGGTCTGGAATCCGCCCCACGACAGTCCTGCCATGGCACGGTTCTCGCGTCCCGTCTTGCAGCGGAACGTCTTTTCCACCATCGGGATGAGGTCCTCCAGCATCACGGTGTAGAACGATGCGCCATACTGTCTCCGCTGCGCTTCCACATCTTGTCCCGGACGTGGCGAGAAGCCCACCTCAATGTCGCCGCTCTCCATCACCACAATCATCGGCTCACATTCGCCGGCGGCTATCAGGTTGTCCATGATGTGGTTCATGCGGCCCTGGGTGCTCCATCCCGTTTCGTCCTCGGTCATGCCGTGCTGTAGGTATAGCACGGGGTATTTCTTCTTCCCGGAAGTCTCGTATTCGGCCGGGGTGTACACCATGGCCCTGCGCCACCTCTGCTGGCTCCCGGCATAGTATTCCACCGAGCGCACCTGGCCCTTGGCCACCCCCGTCTGCGGGCGGTAGTAGTCGCCTTCCTCCCCCTCGGCCACCTCTATCTGGCTGGCCATGCGGCCGCATCCGAAGATGGTGTAGGTGTTGGGGTCCGACACGCGGAAACCGTCCACCTCCAGAAAATAGTAGTGGCTGCCCACCACCAGCGGGTCGGTCACGCAGGTCCACATGCCGTTCCCGTCCTTTTCCATCGGATATTTTTTGCCGCACACGTCCACCGCCATGCGGCTGGTCTGTGGGGCATGGATGGAGAAGTGGGCACGGTTCTCCCTGTCGAGCGAGGGCGACGTGCAGCCCGGAAGATTGGTTTCCGAGGGGATGAGTCCGGCCTTGTCGGCCCGCATCTCCGTGCCGTCGGTCATCTGCCACCAGTCGAAGTTCATGAGCCTTACGCCCTTCTCGCCCTTGAAGGTGAAATAGAGGTCGTGGGTGCCGCCGACGGTGTGCTCCACCTCTGTCTTCACGGTGGTCCAGTGCTCCCATCCGCCTGTGTTTCCGGTCCTTATTTCTGCAATCTTCTCGCCCCCGATGCTGTCCAGGCGCACCTCCATCACACCGCCCCGCATGCCGCTGGCCACGGAAGCCGTGAAGAAGCGGGGCCCGCGGCCCAGGTCCACCTCGCGCACCTTGATGTAGTCACCGTCGTGAGTCTCCGTGATGTACACGCCGTCCCTGGCATTCTGTTCCGACTTCACGCCACGCGAGAAGGCGATGGTCTCGGCCTCCACCCGCCGGAAGGGGTCGAGCCTGCCCACGGGGTCCACGCCCTTGTCCGTGTGGTGGATGAGGGGGAACGTGCCGTCGGCATTGTACTGGAACTCCTCCACGGCTGCACTCCTTCCGAAACCGCCTCCTCCGGGCAGCTTGCCCGTGTGGTAGAAGAAGTAGGAGCGGCCCTTGTAGTCGGCCACGCCGCAGTGGTTGGTAAACGATTTGGTGTCCTCCAGCGGCATGATGGGGCCCATGTATTTCCAGGGGCCCACGGGCGTGTCGCTCATCGAATAGGCGATGTGCTCGGGCACGCCGCCCGCGGCATACAGCAGCATGTACTTGCCCCCGCGCTTGGTTATCCAGGGGCCTTCGGTGTAGCAGTCCTTGTATTGCGCGTCCTTCATGCGCTTGTCGGCCTGCGGGGCACCGAATCCTTCCACGGTCTGCTCCATCATGGTCACCCCGCCCGTTATCGACACCATGTCCTCGCCCAGCCTGGCCACGTACACGTTGGGGTTGCCCCAGTACAGGTAGGCCTGCCCGTCATCGTCGATGAGCACCGTGGGGTCGATGTTGTCCCATGCCCCGTTGTCGTAGAGCGGTTTGCCGATGGCGTCCCTGAAGGGGCCGGTGGGCGAGTCGGCCACGGCCACGCCGATGGCCATTCCGCCCGACAGCCTGGAGTGGGCACACACATACCAGTAATACTTGCCGTTCCGCCGGACGGTCTGTGCCGCCCATGCCCGGTCGTCGGCCCAGGAGAAGGTGTCGAGCGACATCAGGGAACCGTGGTCGGTCCAGTTCACCATGTCCGCTGTCGAATAGGCCCTCCATTCGTACATCCAGAAGAAGTCGGCCCCGTCCTCGTCGTGTCCGGTGTACACATACAGGCGGTCCCCGTCCACCATAGGCGCGGGGTCAGAGGTGAACCAAGTCTGCACAATGGGGTTCTGTGCCTTGCCAAGGAATGGCATGGCCATAGCGGCTGCAGTGACCGCCAGGCGGATGATGTTTGTCTTGTGTCTGGTCATAAATTTGGTTTACATTTGATGTTCTGCCTGCAAAGTTAGGAAAAAAAACCGTATATCGGCAGTTCCGCCCTGATTTTGTGTCCGTTTTCGCCCAAACTTGTGTGCCGGTGCCGGCTTCGGGTGGGGTGCGGCTCCGCCAGAAACCGGAAATGAATTACTGTTCCACTGTTATCTGTTCCCTGTTCCGCCTGCCTTTTTGCTCGATTTGAGAGTTTTTCGTCTGAAGTTATTATCCCGATGGATTTCAACGAGTTCCTCTCTCTACGCTACATGTTTCAATTGCGCTGCAAAGTTACACATTTTTCACGGAAAACGTGCAGAATGTGCTTCTTTTTTATAGTTCATCCCAACGAATGGAATATGATTCTAACAGTTTGATGGGTATTTGCAGTTCGGTAGCGGTTTTGCGCCAGTCTTTTATGGCGGCACGAACCTCCTCGATAATATCTGATGCTTCTTGGCGTTCAAGCATGTAGTTCTCGCTTGCAGAGAGTAAGGCGTTGATGTCCGATTCTTCAGTGTATGAGTCTATGAGCATGCATTGATGTGACTTGGCTCCTGGATTGATGTCGTATGCAGGAGAGAGCGTCCAGCCTTTCGGGGTAAGCAGGAAACCGTGATTACGGAAGTGGTCGTCAGTATTGCCAAACATGACGTTAAATGCCACTCTGCGATAGAGTTCGCGGAGATTTTGCCGTACATCGGTACATCCACGAAGGATGAAATCAACGATATCAAGATAGCCGTTTCCTGTGCTGCTGCCAGCTCCATCGTCAAATCCAAGCAACGACATAGCAGAAGCAAAGTGTATGCGACGGCCTTCTGCTGTTCTATCGAAGCGTTCAGAAAGAAGAAGGTCACGGTCTTTTGAAACCTTGATGGTGCGCGTCTTTGCCACGTTGATGCCAGCCTTGGCCGCAAGCTGATGCGAGAAGTGCTCAATAAGTTCAGTATTCTCCAAATCCTTTTTTGAAGGGAACTTTGCCACGTACATGTTCGTAGCCTAATGTTCCAATCTCTTCGGGAGAGGTTAGGAAGTCAAAGTCTGCGTAAACTATAATTCTCCTCTTTTCCTCAACAATTCTGCATCCTGAAGCTGTCTGCCAAGAGCATCGTCAGCAGCCAACAGGGTGATGTCATTTTCCAGATTCAGCGCAAAGAGTACGCGAGCATAAATCCCCATGGAGACCGTCGGGTCACCATGTTCCACCTTTGAGACAGTCAGGCGTGTCACCGTAGCTCTGTCTGCAATGTCCTGCATAGACAAATGCCTGCGCTTGCGGGCCAACACGATTTGCTCGCCCATAATCTTTAGGTTCTGGCTCAATGCTCTTGGCATCGTTTTACCAAATGTATTCTTTCCCATAATTGTATCTTATTGGGTGCAAAGTTAAATAAAAATGTTTAATATAAAAAACAATTCATGAATAACCTTCATTTTATCACTTGTTTTTGTCTTTTTCCTCCAAAGCATCCTGTTTTTGTTGACACAGTAATCATGCTGGACTTGCAGAGCCCGGGCTGTCTGATGGGAACTTATGGTATCTTTCTATAGTAAGCGTATTTAGAAATAATTGACTGTCAGTTATTTGCAGTTTATACGGTAGAAAAGTGGATTGGGATATGATTGAAGGGGTGCGGGTGGTGAAAATTTAACGTTTTTAACTTGTGTTTACACGAAAATGTGGGAGGTGGACGCCAAAATGAGGGACGAAAGGGAAATGGGAAGGGCTGTCGAGAAAGAAAAGATGGGGTGATTGTAGTCACCCCATCTTGATATATTGACTTTAGCTTTGAGTGCTCCAGAGTGGTTCGTCCTGCCAGTTGCCTGAGGGGAAGCCTAATGCACGAAGGTCAACCTCGGGGTATTCGGCGAAGAGTGACTGCATCTTGGAGAGCATGTCATTGCCTGGAGATATGATGTCGAGGAAGTACTTGATGATGCACATGTCAAAATAGATTCTGAGTGTATCCGTGGGCAAGTTTATCCATGCGCCTACAATGATGTTTGGCATCATGGGACGCAGTGTGTTCTGCTTGTTCCATATACGAGCATGATGGCAACATAGATTTCTTGTCAGAGTGACAATTGTCATCCATGACTCGAATGGTGCTATCTGCAAGTTGAAGGACTGAGATATGCGCTTCTTGATCTTCTTGTTCTTTATGTTGGAGTAGATGTTCGTAATCACTCCCAAAGGCGGTATCTCCGAGAGCATCCATGCTGGAGGATATGGATCTGAATAGGTATCCTTGAAATGAGTGATGAATTCCTCCTTGGAGTGGTTCAGCTCATCATCTATGAGATGTAGGGTCTTGTTGAATTTCACAGGATTGGAGAAATTGCTTGGGTTGGTCATCCAAAATGTATCGCCAGTAACCTCACATTCATGCTTGACAACTGCACTTCGCACTGCCACTTCTATCTTTTCTATCTCGTTGAAAAGGAGAAGACGGAGCTTCTTGTCGAAACGATACAACATCATCACCTTATCAAATGTGGTCCCCTTTTTGTAGATGTGCTGTTCTTTTGGGGTGTACAAGAGAGGGTACATATAGGCAGACAAACGATAATAACCGATGTGCGTAAGGTAATGCTGAGCCTTGCTTTCATCAGTGATGGACAATCCTCTTGACTGAAGCAAAGCTATTAGACTGCTTTCTTCTGTATATGACTTGCTATATGGTATTTTTGTTGTCATGGCAATAAAAAAACGACCCGCTCATTTGAGCATCGTTGAGAGGCTTGGCGGGTTCTGGTGCTGCAAAGGTAAGACATTTATTTGGATTGTGCAAGGCTTTTGGAAGAAAAGTGTGGAAATGGAGGTGGTTTTTAACAGATGTTGGGTGTTTCGAGATGCAAAATGCGGCATCTGCAAACCAAAGTCGGGACAGGGTCGAGTGATTGTTAAATTACATTATAAAAATGCGTAAATACGCAAAAATATTTTGTAAAAATCATATGATAGTAGAAAGGAACAAGTATCTGAACCAGCTGCTTGAAAGCAGACACAACGGATTGACAAAGGTTATCACAGGAATACGACGTAGCGGCAAGTCATTCCTGCGCTTTAACTTGCTGAAGAACCGTCTTATTGACGAGGGAACTGACCGAGAGCATATCATAGAAATGCAATTCGACGATTTTGCCAACAAGAGGTATCGTAACCCTGAAGTCTTCTACGAATATGTGAAGAGCAGAATCACTGACGGCAGGAAATATTACGTCTTACTTGACGAGGTGCAACTGTTGTCGGAATTTGTTGACGTGCTAAACGGACTGATGCGAATTGAAAATGTTGACTTGTATGTCATGGGCAGCAATGCACGTTTCCTTTCAAAAGATATAGTAACAGAGTTTAGGGGAAGAGGACAACAAATTCATGTCTCGCCATTCAGTTTCTCAGAGTTGATGACTTTCTTTGATGGGACAAAAGAGGAGGCATTGGAAATGTATATGAAATATGGTGGACTTCCGCCTGTTGTTCTTCAGCCGAATGATGAATACAGGTCAAACTTACTGAAGAGCCTGTTGAATGAAACTTACATCATCGACATATTGGAGCGAAATCGGGTAAGGAATAGTGCTGGACTGGAGGAACTGCTCGCAGTATTGGCTTCTGGCGTAGGAGGGCTGACCAATCCACAAAAGTTGTCAAACACGTTCAAGACCATAAAGAACGTGTCAATAGGGGCTGCTACGCTCAAGTCGTATATTGACTATTTTGCAGACGCATTCCTTATTGAGCAGGCAAGCCGATATGATGTAAAGGGCAAGAAGTATATAGGCACTCCTATGAAGTATTATTTCACGGATTTGGGACTGCGCAATGCCCTGCTGAATTTCCGTCAGATGGAGAAAACCCACCAGATGGAGAACGTGATATACAATGAGTTGCGCAACAGAGGATATAACGTTGACGTGGGAGTGGTGACATTTAATGGAAAAGATGCTGAGGGAAAGAGTTATCGTTCACAATTAGAAGTGGATTTCGTGTGCAACAAGGGTAACGAACGAATATATTTGCAGTCGGCGCTTGCACTGCCGACCCAGGAAAAGATTGACCAAGAGACAAATTCCCTCAGACGCATAGATGACGGTTTTCAGAAGATTGTCGTTACAGGCGACCATAGCCTTACGAGTCATGACGACCATGGCATTCTCTTTATAAATATCTATGACTTTCTTAATCTGTAGAAACTGACACGGGACAACGGGACTGCGGGACAGGGGACCGGGGACAGGTCAGTGTTCTGTTTCCTCAAATATTGTTTTTGATACATTTGAGATAGGTGGATTAAGGACGAAATCCATAAAGGGGTACGGTTGAAACGACTCCCTTGAACGTAGGGTGTGATTACATGTCGTACCCTTTTGTTCTAAAAAGCATTTTTGTGTAGTTTACGATGCTACGTTTTGCTGTTTTTTTTACTTGGTAGACGCAGTTTTTCCATTGTTTATGCCGTATTTTGAGATAAAAACGTTATCTTTGCGGTGTAAAATATGATACCAATATCAAAAAATGTACTCTAATATGATATTTGAACGTAAGAAATATCTGGATGAACTTATTGCAGGACGTGGAAACGGTCTTGTGAAGATTATAACAGGTGTCAGACGATGTGGAAAGTCTTTCCTGCTGTTTGACATCTGGCATAAATGGCTGTTGGAACATGGGGTGACTGATAATCACATCATTGAGATACAACTTGATGACTTACCACTTTCGTAAGATTGTCATTGTTGGTGATGACATTCATCGCAAGGAGGACGAACTCGGTGTGTTGACTGTCGGACTCTTGGATTTCTTGACAGACAAGAACTTGTTGGAGCAAGGATAATCATTTTATTATATAATTGTGCATAGATCCAAGAACTCTTTCCTTGAATGGCTTGTCTATTCGCTTATCTTCTTCTTCCTGTACGATATCATCTGGTTATTGGTAGGCCTGCCCGACTGCGGTTTGTTCTCGCTTTCGAGTTTGTATCTCAACCGATGGCTGTTCAGACAGCGGCGCTTTTGGCGCGAAGGGCAGAGCCACCGTGTGTTCGTGCAGAACGGACTGGTGGTGTTGGGCTTCAACCTGCCTATTGCAGGTGGCTGCGAACTGCTGCTGAGCCTTGTAGCACTCATCCACCTTTCGATGCACTTCTCCGACATGATTGTTCTGTAAGGCAAGGAGAATCTCGCCTTACAGGAGCGATACCTAATGATGCAGTTGGACCAACATTTCGTGTTCAACAGTCTTAGTTCACTTGCCGGAATGATAGGGGAGGACCCGAAGATGCCTGAGGACTATGTCGTGAAACTCTCGCATATCTACCGCTACATACTTCAGCATATCGACAAGGAGTATATAACCCTTGCCGACGGCACCGACTTCATCAAGTCGTACATCGGTCTGCTCAACATGCGCTACGACAACGCCATCGTCCTGCATGCCGACGATTTGCACGGCGACCGCAACGAATGCATCCTCTCGCTGAGTCTGCAGCTTATCATTGAGAATGCCGTGAAACACAACTGCCCGCAGAGCAGCACTGAGCTTCAAGTGTCTCTTGGTCGTCAGGGCAACATGCTCGTCATAAAGAACAGCCGCATATACACCAACCTGACCAATGACCAGAGCATGGAGTCGTACGGTATAGGTATCAGCAACTTGAAGCAACGCTATCGACTGGAGGGCGAAGCAGAACCGGAGTTCATAGCCCATAAAGATTCATTTGAAGTGCGACTGCCAATCATAAAACGAAAACAATAGAAGAACGATGAAAAAGGTTTTGATTATAGAAGACGACCATTTCAGCGCAAGACGTCTGAAAAGGCTCATTATGGATATTGACGACACGATGGACGTGCATGGACCGCTGAAAAGTGTGGCGGAGGTGACAGAGGAGCTTGCCGCCAACAACGACTATGACCTTATCTTTTCCGACATCCGACTTGCCGACGGTGACGTGTTTGAAGCGTTCCGCAAGGTGATGCCACAGTCGTTCGTGATCTTCACCACGGCTTACGACAAATATGCAATGGAGGCGATAAAGAACAACGGACTCGACTATCTGATGAAGCCGCTTGACGCAGACGAGCTGCGTGCTGCAATCGGCAAGCTGCGGCTTAACCGCAATGCGCAGCAGTCTGCCGTGGTGAGTCCGCTGCACGACGTGCTTAACGACACACGCCAATACCGTGAGCGCTTCCTAATCACGAAAGGCGACGAACTTTGCATGCTCTGCGCCGACGACATAAGCTACATCAATATGCACGACAACCGAATCACGGCGTTTGCTGTCGACAGCACATCCTATCCGCTGCCCATGAGCATGAACGACCTGGAGCAGGCTTTAGACCCTGCCCGTTTCTTCCGTCTCAATCGACAGTATATCGCCAACATTAATGGCATCAGGAAAATCAGTTTTTACTTCAGCTCCAAACTCATAGTAAGATTGAAAGGATGTAAGGACGAGAATAATTGTGATAAGCAAGGAGAAAGCGAAATTGTTTAAGAAATGGTTAGAGAAATAACAAGAGGGTGTGCATTCTATGTTTCTTGCGTAGAATGCACACCCTCTTGTTATATAATGTCGTTAAAACGTTACATCGACGCCAAAAGAGATTGAATGGCGGATGCTGTTGCTGTTATAGTATATATTGCAAGATTATTGTTTTGCTGCATCTTGTACGAACTTGAATTCGTCGAAGGCGTTTCCTGCTTCCACGCAAACCGTGAAGGAACGTGATGCGTTCGTTTCGTTGCGATTGATAATAACCTTTAGTTCGTTGTCCTCTATCTTGACGAGATACCAGCCTCCGTCAAACTCTTTGTATGAAGTGTTTTCCTTGAATTTTCCTTCTTCCTTCACGCTACTAATCCAAAAACTTTTGTAGTTTTTGCAGGCAAACAGGCTGCTTCCTCCTTCGGCTTCCACTTTCAGTTCGCCGTTCTTCAAGCCCGACGGAACCGTGCTCCACTTCATAGGGTCGGCAAGTCCATCAGGGTCGGACAATTCGCAGCTTGTAAGGG
>CAMBDA010000039.1 GCA_945865175.1 uncultured Prevotellaceae bacterium
GATGGACGGATACTTCTGCCTTGCCCTGCCCACTCGCTCGATGACTTTCTCGTAGCTCTTCGTGCCGTTCTTCTTCGTCAGTGAGTCCTTTGCCTTCTGCAGCTCTTCTTCGAAGCGTTCCTTGAATTTGCGGTTCATGGATGTCTCCTTGAGCTGCTTGGCAGGGGAATTTATCTCAAGATAATAGTCACCGTCCTCCTCATGCTTCACCTGTGTGAGCTTGATGGGTTGCTGCTTGCTGTCGAGTACAGTTACAGTCTTCGCATCGGGGGCTATTTCATAGTCTGTGAGCCTCCTGCGGCTGACGCACAGGTAGTTGTAGCCTTTCTCCTTTATCTTCTGCAGGTTCTCCTCCGTGGCTATTCCAGCATCAAGGCATACGAGCACCTTGTCCTTCGGATCATCCGGCACGCGTGTCTTGGCGTTGAGCGTGTCCACCATGTCGGGCAGAGAGTTAGGGTCTGCGGTGTTTCCTGCAAGGATGGAAGAGTAACGTATGAAGCCTTCCTTGTTGATGCACAGTGCCAATACAAGCAGTTTGCAGTCAGAGCGCTTCTCCTTGGAGCGTCCGAACTGAGCTTTCCTGCTGCCTTCCTTGCGTCCTTCGAAGTAGAAGTTGGTCAGATCGAAGATTGCTATCCTGTTCGTTATGTTGAACAGGTCGTCCGTCTTCTGGCAGAGGTGGCTTTCAAGCTTGTCCTTCAGTTCATAGAGTGACGGAGCTACCTTATATATGGACTGGAATCCGGGACGCCATTCCTGGTTGCCGCTGAGGAGCTCGCATACTGCCGAGTTCTCGTCCATGATGCGCATGGACTTCAGTTCGGAGGGCGAGTAGATGGTGCGGGTGATAAGATGTGCCAGCGTGGTGTTTATCTGTATCTCGCTCCAGCCCTCTCTACTGAGGAATTTGTCTATCTCAAGCTCGCGTATTGCCTGCAGGCATACCCATTCGGCGCCTATCTCACGTGCATCAGTATGCTCGATGGTATTCACGTCAACGAGGCGTTCAGCCTTCTTGCGCGACTCTTCCATCGTGGTTTTCACAGCGTCTATGCTGCCGTTGTTGACCATTTCATGCCAGAACTCCTGTGCCTTTCGCTGTACGAACTCGTTGTAGCGTGACAGGGGATTGCCGAACAGATCCTTTTCTCCCTGGTGCTCGTGAATATACGTGAGGCACTTGCCGATGTCGCGGATGTCCTCCGGATGGTGCGGCTCATCGATGAAGCCCACGTTCAGCATGACACGACTGCGCACGCGGCCTGTCAGGTCACGGAAAGACTCCTTGATGCGGTAGTACCAGTCATCACGCTGGGTCTTCGGGTTGTATCTTGGCTGAGACATGAAGTGCATATCGGAGGCAAAGGTACAACTTTTCCGCGAGACTTCTGTGTACTACAATTCGATTTTCCAGGATGCTGTTGCTGAAAAACAGATAGTTAGTCCTACGAATACCCCTAAAAATTGTTGAAAATAGTTGTCGGGTATCAAACTTGGGTTAACAAGAGTTAAAAACGTTAAATATCATCTATTTTCGCCTTCTGCAGAATAAACGATATAACTTTTCTACCGTTTAAATTTCAAACCGCTGATATAAAGTAACTTGTAAATACTGTGGTTGCTCCAGCCTGACCTCCATAACTATTCCCGAGAGCGTCACTAAGATGGGAGGTAATCCGTTCGCTAGATGTAGCAGTTTGCAGTCAGTCATGATTTCAGAAAACAACCCAAGTTACACTGTATATCAAAATGCTATCTTTACAAAAGACAGGCATGCAATTATAGCGTTTTTGAATTATGATGCAACTAGCTATGCTATTCCCGAGGGTGTCACTTCGATTGGGGAAGGAGCCTTCTGGGGTTGCTCTAGCCTGACCTCCATAACTATTCCCGGGAGCGTCACTTCGATTGAGAGTTGGGCCTTCTATCCGTTGCTCCAGCCTGACCTCCATAACTATTCCCGAGGGTGTCACTTCGATTGGGGAAGGGGCCTTCTCTGGTTGTTCCAGCCTGACCTCCATAACTATTCCCGAGGGTGTCACTTCAATTGGGGAAGGGGCCTTCTCTGGTTGCTCTAGCCTGACCTCCATAAATATTCCCGAGGGTGTCACTTCGATTGGGGGTTGGGCCTTCTATGATTGCTCCAGCCTGACCTCCATAACTATTCCCGAGAGCGTCACTTCGATTGGGGGTTCTGCTTTCAAGGGTTGCTCCAGCCTGACCTCCACAACTATTCCCGAGGGTGTCACTTCGATTGGGGAATATGCCTTCGCTTATTGCTCCAGCCTCCAAAATGTATATTGTCTTTCAACAGGCTTAAATAAGTATGACAGTAGTGTGTTCAATGGGAATGGTTACAATGACATCCTCTACGTCCCCACTCATTCCATTGACGAGTATAGCGGATGGTCAGAGGATTTCAGCCAGATACTCCCGGGCGACCCCAAGCAGGCCACGGCTGTGGCCAACAAGGGACAGGCTGCACACTACACGTCCTTCAGCAATCCCTATTCCGACACGGAACTGACCGTGGAGACGGGGAAAACCCTGACGCTCTACAATGTGAAGGTGGCAGACGGGAAGATGATGCTCACGGAACGTGCGGGAAACAAGGTGGCCAAGGGAGAAGGCGTGCTGGTGCGCACGGATGCAGCGGACATTGTGGTGAATCCGTTGGCCACGACCGACCTGGTGCCTGCCGAAGACAACGACCTGGTGGCCACCTCCGTGCTGCCAGGTGATACGGTCTATGCCAAGAAGGGCCGTGTCCTCTATCGCCTCACCTACAAGAATGCATCCAGCGAGACAGGACTGGGATTCTATCTGGGTGTCCTGAAGGACCAGGAAGGCAATGTGGTGTCGGCCGACGGCTCTGCCCTGCCTACAACTGCCTTCAAGGCCTATCTGAGCGTTCCGGCAGAGGCCGCCTCTTCCGGCCTCGACAAGGCTCCCGCCTATGGCTTCGAGCTGGGCGAAGGTGATGCTGCAGGCATCGACGGTCTGCCCATTGACGGCATGAAGGATGCAAGCCTGCCGGTGTATGACCTGAGCGGACGCCGCACAACTGCACCCGGAAAGGGCATCATCGAGAACTGCGTGCCCGACGACCTGAACGACTATCTGTTCTAGAGCGGGGAGCGACACCGTTCCCTGCAGCCATCCTGCGGAACGGGAATCATGAAATGAACGGAATCAGCGGCATCTCAAAAGGATCGTCGCTGATTTCAGTTCCCTGGGTCACCTCATCACGTTCTTGACCTTAACTGAAAAAGGTTGTCACTTTTTGGAGCGTTAAACATAACGAGTTATTACAACAACTACCATCTCACTAAAAGCGTTTACCTCTTCTGATTCCTATAACGATATTGGTTGTCGGTTAGACTGGACAGGTGACAACCCCTGTGTAGCCGGAAGATTTAACCTCAATAGGCCATACCTTACTGCCCCGTGAGAGCAGGAAGTCAACCTCATAGTTGTGTAAGCCCGCTGAAGACATTACTCCCGCCCGGAAATCACAAATTTCATTTGGCATTTCTCCCGCTTATTCGTAACTTTGCACCATGATACAGGCATTGGCAGAACAAAGACGGCTCCTGCAACGTGAATTCGAGTATGAACGCGAGGAGTTCCAGAAGCAGATGGAGGCTACGAGCATCATACATAAGGTGAGGCGCGGCATAGGGTGGTTTCCGCTGCACGTGGGGCGCAGCTACCACAACTCACTGGACCAGCTTGTGGTGGAGGTCTGCCGCAGGGATTATCTCGATGAGGAGCACAACTTCGAACCCGGGAAGCCTGTCGTCTTCTTCACCGAGGAGGCTTCGGGGCTGCTGCATTACATGAAGTTTACCGCTCAGGTCAGCTACGTGGAGGAGGACAGGATGGTGGTGGCCCTACCCTCCCCCGATGCGCTCCTGCAGGTGCAGCGGGCAGAACGGCTGGGCATACAACTCACTCTCGACGAAACAACCTACCGCCTGATGTTCGAGGCGCTGGACCGCGTGATGGAAGCCAAGGCCGACCGGCTGGCCGAGTTGCGCGACATCTGCCACACTTCCGCCCCCATCCACCGCTTCACCTTCCTGCCCCAACGCTTTCCCTGGCTCAATGCCTCGCAGGAGCAGGCCGTCAACGAAGTGCTCTGGGCCAAGGATGTGGCAGTGGTGCACGGGCCTCCCGGTACGGGAAAGACGACAACGCTGGTGGAAGCCATCTATGAGACGCTGCACCGCGAGACACAGGTCATGGTGTGCGCCCAAAGCAACATGGCCGTGGACTGGATAGCGGAGAAACTCTGTGACCGCGGCGTGAGCGTGTTGCGCATCGGCAATCCCACACGGGTCACCGACCGTATGCTGGAACAGACCTTTGAGCGACGTTTTGAGGCGCATCCCAAATACCATGACCTGTGGGCCATACGCAGAGCCATACGAGACCTCTACGCAGCCCGGCAAAAGGGAAGCCGGGAGCATTTCCAACAGAAGATTGCCCGACTGCGGGAAAGGGCTGCGGAACTGGAACTGAGCATCCAGGAGGAACTCTTCAGCGAGGCTCGCGTCATAGCCTGCACCCTGACGGGCAGTGCCAACCGCCTGCTGGCAGGCCGCCGTTTCGGCACACTCTTCATCGACGAGGCAGCACAGGCACTCGAAGCGGCCTGCTGGATAGCCATTCCCAAAGCCGACCGATTCATCCTGGCAGGCGACCACCGCCAGTTGCCGCCCACACTGAAATGCCCCGAGTCGCTGGCAGGGGGGCTGGACAAGACGCTCATGCAACACCTTGTGGAGCACCAGCCACGCTGTGTGTCTCTGCTACGCGTACAATACAGGATGTGTGATGCCATCATGCAGTTTCCCAACAAGGAGTTTTACGATGGGCTGCTGCAGAGCGATGCCTCCGTGCGCTACCGCGGCATTCTGGACTGGGACACCGCCCTGGAATGGATAGACACCAGTCAGGAGGACCTGGCCGACGATGACATGCTACTGCCCGACAGTCCCGAATCCTTCATGGAACAGCAAAACGGGCTCAGCCGCATCAATCCCAGGGAGGCGGAACTCACGGTGCGCATTCTCAGGCAGTACTTTGAGAAGATTGGCCGTGACCGCATCCTGCACGAGCGCATCGATGTAGGAGTCATCAGTCCGTACCGGGGGCAAGTACGCCTGCTCCGTCAGCTCATCAGGCAGGACAAGTTTTTCAAGCCCCTCCGCTCGCTTGTCAGCGTGAACACCGTGGACGGCTTCCAGGGTCAGGAGCGCGATGTCATCGTCGTCAGCATGGTGCGCAGCAACGAGAGCGGCCAGATGGGCTTTCTGCGCGACCTGCGCCGCATGAACGTGGCCATCACCCGTGCCCGCATGAAGCTCCTCATCATCGGCCACAGCGCCACGCTGTGCCGCCATCCCTTCTACCGCAGGCTGAAGCAGTACATCGACAGTCTGGAAGAATACTGATTCCAGGTCACACCACCATGATACGGCTGCTCGAGCTGTTGCCCTCCTGAACCACCTGAATCTGCACAGGAATGCCTGCCTTCACCTCCTCCACATGACTGATGACCCCCACATGTCTGCCACTCTGGCTGTGCAGGGTGCGCAGGGTATTGATGGCACCCATGAGAGCCTGACCGCTGAGTGTGCCGAAGCCCTCATCGATAAAGAGCGTGTCCACCGACAAGGTATCCCCAATATCGGCCAGAGCAAGGGCGAGGGCCAGCGATACCAGGAAACTCTCACCACCACTGAGCGAGTCGGTGCCACGGGTGGCAAACCCCTGATAGGCATCCTCGAGCGAGATGTACAGCGTGCCTGGAACCGCTATGAGAGTGTAACGAGGAGCCAGACGCCGGAGATACACATTGGCGCTGTTCAGCAAACTGCCCAGGATGTAGCTTTGTGCGATTTTCTGGAACCTGGTACCGTTGGCATCCCCCAGATAGAAGTTCACCCGCTGCCAACGGTCATATTCATCCCGTGCCCTGTCGGCCTGTTCCTTCAGCAGGGCCACACGGGCCTTTCTTTCCCTGTCATCCTGAAGAATTTTCTTTTTCACCCCATAGGCCTGATTGAGACTGCCGGATTCCGCGTCGAGCCTCCGAAGGGCTTCATTGAGGGAGTCCACACTGTCCTGCTCCGCCAGCATACGGCACGTATCGTCGAGGAGATGATGCTGGATGCGCGTGTTCACATTGGCCAGCAAGGCCTGCTGCTTCTGCAGTTCCGCCCTTGCCCGCTGGCATGCCGCCTCCATCTCCTCGATGCGGGCAGAAGAAAGCGCGTACAGCCCCTCCAGCACGTCAAGGGTCATTGCAGGATTGCGGGCCAGAAAGGCTTCCAGCTGTTGCTGCACGTTGGCAAGCGTGTCCGATGCCTTCCGGCTGAGAGCGATATTGGAAGTCACCTCGCCTGCCAGTTTGTTCAGTTCGGCTATAAGGGCATTGTTACGCCTGCATCCCGTGGCCTCCATCCGCTGCCACTCCGGCAGCGCCGAGAGGATGATACGCTGGATGTCACGGGCACCCTGGACGAGGGCACTGAGCTGTTCCAGTTCTTTTTCCAGCGTGTGCCTCTCCTGCTGCCTGTCGTGGTAGGTCCGTGCGGCTGCCGACAAGGCTGCGGCATATCCCTTGGGATTGGTTGTCCACTCCTCTTCTGGTACACACGCGCTGATGTCCCTAATGGTGCGGGCCAGTGCTTCCTGGGTGGTGGCGACGAGAATATCGGATGTCTCGATGCCCTTCTCGCACTTCTCCTTCTCCTCCCTACACTTGTCAAAGGCCGGTTGCAGGAGCGTGTCCCTCTTTTGCTTCATCGTTGCCAGCGAGCTACGCAGCGTTCTGATTTCCTTTTCCCTTTTCTCACCTTCGGCAATGCGCGTCTTCAAGGCCTCGCCCTGTTGCAAGAAGGATTGGCGAAGGGACTGGAGCTGCCCACGGATGTCATCTGAGATGGCAGCAATGCCACACTGCCTGCACACATCCGCCACACCACGCTCAGCCTCCACCACCGACCTGTCGCTGTCATAGGCCTGCTTGTCGCGCTGATACGCACTGCGTTCCGCATTGATTTCCGCAGTAAGCCGGTTCATGCTCCTTTCCAGGTCGTCATGCGCCCGTCTGTCGGCTTCATGCTGCTCCTTGGCCTGCAGATACATTTCCTGAATGACAGTTTCCGCCGGCAGGGTGCCGGTAATCGGTTGCCGGCACACAGGGCACACATCGCCCACCTGAAGGCTCTGACGCATGTGCACCGCCCATTTCTCCACGGTATTGTTGTGTTTCCGCAGCAATGCCTCCGAGGCCTCCATCCTGGCCTTGGCTGCGGCCAGAGACGGTGCCAGCAGAGAAGCCCGCCCGGCCTTTGCCTCCAGTTCCTCCAGCGTCTGCGCCAGTTTGCGCCCCCTTTCATCATACGCTTTCCTTACAGCCTGCAGATTGTTGAGCAGTTTTTCTGCATGGTCCGAGAGGCCGACCATGACCGCCAACTGCTGGTACTGCTTGTACAGGAGGTTCATGCCCATGGCCTCCAGCTGCTGCTCGCGCGCCTTGATGTCATTCTCACATTGAACTATCGTCTCGGTAATGCCTGCCAATGCCTTTTCAGCCTCCACATAGCGGGGCATCACATCCTCAGAAAGTTTCCGCCTGCCAGCCGCAATCCTGTTTTGCTCGCTGCTGATACGGGAACGGTCGGCCGCCACCTGATTGAGCTGCAGGGCAATGCGCCCGGCCTGGTCATAGAGCGCTTCCTTCGGGGCATTCTGTGCAAGATAGAGGCCCACCTGCCTGCAGGCATCGTTCTTCTCGCTGTGCAGTTTTTCGCAGAAAGCTATTCCATCCAGCAGATTCTGATAGGCCATGGCGTAGCCCGCACGCTGCTGCTGGTAGTGCCGCACAGCCGCATCCGCCTCCTTTTTCTCCCTGAGTGCATTTCTGGCATCGGCCGTCTCCCTCCACCGGCCTACTGTCTGTTCGGCCTGCCGGAATTCCTCGGTCTGTATGCTGGCCTCAGCCCGTTGCAGGGCATCCTCGGCCTCCCGCTGTTCCTTCTTCAGCAAGGCATCGGATACCAGCCACTGCTGCATGCGGGCCAGGCGTTCCCTCTCCCTGGCTTGTTGTTTCATCAGGCATTCTGCATCCTTTATTTCCTCCTGAAGCGCAGCCAGAGTGTCCTCGTCAAGGCCAGTGTCCTGTGCCTTCATCACAGCCTCATCCCACGCCTTTTTCTTGGCGGATGTAATCTCATAAATGCGCCTGCCAATCAGGGTATACTCCGTGAAGCGTGTGATTTTCTCCAGTATCTCCACCTTCTCCTTCTCATTGCTCTTGAGGAAACGGGTGAATTCGCCCTGTGCCAGCATCGTGGTACGGCAGAACTGGCCAAAATCCAGCCCCACGGCCTGCAGAACAGCCTGCCGCACCTCGTTCACCTTCTCGCCACGTCCGGTATACGTGTGGCCCGAGGTGAAGTCCCTGAGCGCCCAAGTGGCTGGGTCCAAACTGACGTTGGGCTTCTTTTTCCGGCCTCGCTGCACATGCCATTCCGCCTCATATTCATGCCCGTCAATACCCTCGAATGCGAGGGTGACAAAGGCCTCACCCGTGTTGCGGCGCATCAGTTGGCGCGGGTCGTCCAGGGCCAGATTGTCGCTGTTGTTCTCCACCTTGACGCCCGTGCATTGCCACAGACGGGGCGTAGTGCGGTAGAGCGCCAGACAGATGGCGTCAAGGATAGTGGTCTTGCCGGAACCCGTCTTGCCTGTAATCAGGAACACGTCGCTGTCCGAAAGGGGCGGGGCCGTGAAGTCGATGGTCTCGTCCTCGATCGAGGCGATGTTGTAGATGTGCAGTTTCTTTATTTTCATAATGGGTGTTCATCGTTAGCGTCCAACATCACGTCTTTCTTCACCTCCTCCAGGATTTCCCTCATGCTGTCGTCAAACGTATCGCCCTTGCACTCGATCCACATCCTGGCCACATCCACCGTATCGAGTTGCTTGAATTCAGCAGTGGTGAAGGTTCTTGCCCTTCCCTTCTGCAGGCCATTGTCCTTCCGCACAGCATTGATAAGGCAGAACATGCACGCCTTCTCACGGGCAATGGCAACGGCCTCATCATTGGCTCCCGATGGCAACATGCCCTCCACCTCCACATTGAGGCGGATGTAGGAAGGGATGTCGGCCGGATAGCGGGCAAATTCGTCCCTGACCTCTTCCCAGGGTGCAGCACCTTCCCGCGGGATGTTGACCAGGGGACTGGGATTGCTGATTTCCAGGGGAGTGACTGTGGGCAGAAGGCCATGCCCGCTGCATTCCACCAGCAACACACAATGACGGTTACCGGCATACACCTCCTCGAAACTCACCGCTATGGGCGTGCCGCTGTAGTAAACCCTTCCATCAGGGTCCAGCCGCTGGTATCGATGGATATGTCCGAGGGCCACATAGTCGTACCCCTCACCCAGCACGCTGAGCTCCTGACAGCCTACTCCACCGATACTGTCATCGGTGACCAGTTCGTGCCCCCGATGGTCGCACCGCGCCACAGCCAGATGGGCCGACAGGAACACGGGCAGCTGGCTCCCTCCATTGCGCTCGTCCACCAGTGCCTGCAGGCGGACAAAGACATCCTCGGGCATGAACCGGTCGGCGGCAAAGGGCACAGCCACGATGTACCCCTTTCCCTTCATCTCGAAGATGTAGTCTTCCAGACGGCTTTCGCGCGTGATGCTGCCCACCATCTCCACGTTCAGGGCCTTCCAGGGTGTGCGGTAGATGTTGTGGCGGCTGCCGCTGTCATGATTGCCGGCAATGCACACAATCAGCATCTCCGGATGGGCACGGTGAATGGCCACCAAGGCATCCGAAAGCATTGTCTGCACCGCCACCGTGGGCTGCATGGTGTCATACACGTCGCCCGAGATGACGAGGGCATCGGGCTTCCACTCCTCCACCAGATGAACCACCTGGCGGAGCATATCCTTATGTGCTTCCTCCCGGGGATAGCCGTAGAGCACATGCCCCAGATGCCAGTCGCTTGTATGTATTATCCTCATTGCTTTTCCTTCTGATGATTAGATGATGCAAATTTACATAAAAAATTTGAACTACAAGCCAAACGTGTGGTAAAAAATCCTGCCTCCGCCTCAAATACGAGCCTTCTCCATGGCATGCCGGCTGGCAATGCGCGCCCAGGGCAAGATAAGGAACGGCAAAGAAGCCCAACTGGGGAGATTTTGCTAGCCAACTGGACAGCAATTTTTTTCCAGTTGGGTAGCAAAATTTCTCCAGTTAGGCAGCAAAAAGGGGTTTTTCTGCACACGACCCAAGCCAGGGTGCTCTTGCACGAATGGAATTTTTGTCGTAACTTTGCACCAGACATTGAAGCTACTGATGAAGAAAAAAATTTTAATTACAGGCAGCAGCGGTTTTCTAGGCAGCCGGCTGGCCTATTGGTTCAGGGACAAATACGACCTGCTGCTTCCCTCACACAGCGAACTGGATGTGAGCCACGAAGAAGCCGTCAGGACCTACCTGCAGATCCACCGCCCCGAGACTGTCATCCATCTGGCAGCCCTGAGCAACACCTGGTATTGCGAACAGCACCCCGAGGCATCGCACAGGGTGAATGTACAAGGCACGGTGAGGCTGGCCAAGGCCTGCAAACTCACGGGAGCCCGGCTCATCTTCATGTCGAGCGACCAGGTGTATAACGGCACGCCTGTGCTGGGACCGCTCAGGGAAGACGCGCTACTGCAACCGGTGAACGTGTACGGCCGGCACAAGCTGGAGACAGAACAAAGGGCACTATGGAATCTGCCCGATTCCATAGGATTGCGGCTCACCTGGATGTACGACCTGCCCGACAGTCCCATGCGACTGAACAGCAACCTGCTGGTGAACCTGCAGCATGCCTGCCGCGAGGGGAAAGCCCTCCATGTGGCCACCCATGAATTCCGGGGAGTGACCTATGTGTGGGAAGTGGTCAGGAACATGGAGAAAGCCCTCTCCCTGCCCGGAGGCATCTACAATTTCGGCAGCGGCAACATGCTCGACAGCCATTCGCTCCACAAGAAGGCAGCCGTCCTGATGGGGCTGAACGAGCCCTCAGCATGGATTCTGCCCGACGAAGACAGATTCTGTGAACAGACAAGAAACCTGACAATGGACTGCACACGCATCGAAAAGCATGGCATCCGTTTCCATGACAGCATCGAAGGGATAAAAGAGGCCCTGCTGAGGCCCGTACGTACCGTGTGAGCAGAAAGGGCTAGAACATCACTTTCTTGCCGCCTACCACATACAGTCCCCGGCCGGGCTTTGTTGCTCTCCTGCCCTGAAGGTCGTACACCTCCATCCTGTTCTTCCCTGCCAGGATGCCCGATATGCCAGTGGAAGTACCCTGCGATACAAACCGTATAAAAAGAGCAGTTCTTTATCGAAGTTCTCCTATGGCAAAGAGATAGTTGCGCATATTGCCCGCCTTATGGATTTTCTTCCAGGGCTTACGTCCCAGTGTAGGTTCCAGATAATCCCAGAACGTCCTCAGTTTCCTCAGCAACTGGTCTTCGTCCGTAATGAACTGCCCGTATTCCCGGGCCACCCCCTCATGCATCGCCTTGATTATCCTGACCACCTCACCATCGGCCCTCCTCAGCCCCTTCTTGTATTCCTCACCCATCGTGGGACGGGCCAGCAATCCACGCCCAATCATCACTCCCTGAAGTCCGGGGAATGCCTGTGCTATCTTCGTGATGTCCTCCACACACCCGATGTCCCCATTATAGATGAGCGGATGGCGGCACACGGCTGCCAGTTCGCCAAACGCCTCCATGTCCACCACACCCTTATATCCCTGCGAGGCCAAACGAGGATGAACCGCCAGATGCGTGAGCGGCACGTCGTTGAGCACCTGCACAATGGCCCGCCATTCATCCCTTTCCTTCAACCCGATTCGCATCTTCACCGAGAAGGCCAAATCCTGATGAGCCGCTATCCGCTCGCCTATGCGCCTCACCTCGTCCGGACGAGCCAGCAACGCAGCTCCACGGCCATGATTGGTCTGCAACACAAACGGGCATCCCATGTTGATGTCCACCCGCTTGTAACCCATCGGACATATCACCTGCAAGAGGGCATCCAGTTCCTCGGCATCACGCACAATCACCTGCGGCACCAACGGCACCCCTGCATTGTGTTCGGGATTCACATCCCGCAAATCCTTGCTTCTCACCTTTCCGTGCTCCAGCCTCAGGAAGGGCGTATAGTAAAAGTCCACGCCTCCGCACAGCGCGTGATGAATCCGGCGGTAGCAATCTTCGGTGTAGCCCTGCAAAGGAGCAAAATGTATGTCCAGCATCGTGAAAGGCTATCTGCAAATCTCATAGTAGATTCTGCCCTCATCCTGGCCATTGGCAGTGGATGCGGTGAAGGTAATCCCCTGAGCGTCGCGCCCGCAGGACAGACGGTTCACTCTCCGGCCCGTGGTGTCCAGTTCATACACCTTGAATCCCTTGGTGGAGGCAGTGGCAATAGTGACACGTGCCGTGCCACGTTCCAGCAGTGCTCCTCTGCCCCATTGGAGCAGCACCTTCCGTTTGCTGTCGGCATACAGCGTGCCCTCTCCCTGCACATCTGTAATGTGGGTGAGGAGCATGTGGCGTGACTGCGACAGGGGCTTTCCATCGAGCGAGCAAAGACACACTGTGGCTGCAGCACCGCCTATCTCTGCCGTGAGAACGCCCGCCGTGTGTGTTCCCTCCGAAGCATAGATGCCACACATGCGACGGGTGTCGAGCCGGAGAACTCCAGAATTTTCGTCCAATAGCAGATTTTCTTCCTCCTGGGCATCTCCTCTGAGGAACAGACATACCGATGCCCGGTCGGAAGCCTGCGACAAGGGGTCGGTGGCCACATCAAAATATCCGGGATGAGCATCCGGATTGTCCACCAGGTCGCCACTGCCGTGCGAATAGGCAAAACGCCACAGGCCGTCCCATTCCTGAATGGCAGCCTTGGCACCCGTCAGGATGCCTCCCAAACCACGGTAACGGCCAGGGCCCGAGAAGTTCCACTCAGTGATGGTATAGGGTTTGGAGTAACCCTTGGCATAATTCTTCCGAAGCAGGTCCGGACCGCCATAGAGGACCGGGTTCTCGTTGCTGCAACGGGAGGGAAGCTGCCAGCTCTTTTCGAGAAATTCGGGATGGTCGATGTAGAAATGGTTGTCTACATAGTCATACAGCGGCGTGGTGCCCTCACCCTCGGCATGATGGGGACCATTGTTGTCGTTGGTGAGCAGGGCTTTGCACCCGATCTCACGCAGGTAAGCCGAGCAACGGGTGGCGATACGCCGTTCCAGGTCGTCCGAGAAGGCCTGGAACGAGGGACTGCCATACACCAGCGGCTCCTCCTTTCCGACGAAGTCCTTATAGGACTGCATGATGATGGAGTCGCTACGCTTGGAATGGAAGCCCATGAAGAGTCCTCCCTCATTAATCAAGGAGAGCAGCGGCATGCCAGGCTCATCCTTGTACATGCGTCCAGTGTAAGGATTCTTGTGTTCGAGAAACTCCCTGGCAAACTGGCACCAGTTCTGGAATGCCGGCTCGAAGCATCCCACCAGACTCTTGAAAAGATCCATGCCCACTTCGCCCTCGCGGTCTACTCCCAGTTCGCTCCAGGTAACACGGCGTGACACGTACATGTCGGTGGTGATGTAGAGTCCCTTTTCGATGGCCTTGGCCAACAGGTAATCCAAACGGTCGCGCATCTCAGGGTCGCCCTTTCCCCAGATGTCGTCATGATGGTGGATGCGGATGGTGTTGTAGCCCAGACGCACCAGTCGGTCAGTAAGCAGATCGGCCACCTCATGCGTGGGATAATTGGCCGAGAAGCAAAGGTTTACGCCATAGAAACGGCAGGGCCTTCCTGGTTTCTTTTCAAATTCAAACGCGCCGCCCTCGGCTTTCAACCATCCATACTTTCCCGCCGGAGCATGTTGCAGGCGGAGACGTGAAAAATCAAGTGCACTGCCAGGCAGGATGTCCTTATGATTGCTGAGGGGCACCCACTGAGAACCTGCTTGCACAAGGGTTGGCTGATACACCTGCTTCAGGTCGAGTCCATTCTGGGAAGAAAGCACAAAACGATAGGTCACCTGCTCCCCCTTGACGAAGGTACGAGGTTCCTGGTCATCCCCCAGACGCACCTGCCAGGTATCGCTCCATCGGCTCTGGTCCTGCTCTGTAAAGTGGATAGGGCTGGCAAAGCGAATGGCCATTTGTTCGCCGTTCGGCAACGGCACCCGGCACAGCCTGAGGCTTCCGCTCACCGAGGTGCCTGTGGGTATTCTGCGCATCAGCCCATCGGCCTGCCATGCCTTTCCCCGGTTTTTGCTCAAGGGAACAATCATGGCAACGGAGAGGCTTTGCATGGATATATCGCGGGTGCAGGTGAGCTGGATTTCCCCCTGAATGGAGTCTCCGCGCTGTTCATATCGACACGTGCCCTCAAAGCAGCTCTCTCCTTCCGACATAAGCCGGAAACGTCTTTGTCCCTGTTCGGCAGCCTTCCAGTCGCCCAGGACCTGCATACCCTGCCATCCAGTCGAAAAGGCACATACGGTGAGTTCCATCCCCTCTGTCTCCAGTCCGCCTCCCAGGGTGGTACTTATGGTTGTACGCTGGGCCAGGGAGAACTGAGCCGAGCAGGCCATCAAGAGCATAAGCAGTTTTTTCTTCATTTCCTATGTTTTTACCGTGATTCTTTTTGTAATAAGGTTTCTTTTGCTACCAGCGGATTCTACTCCACATGCAAATTTACGACTTTTTCTGATAGCATGTGTCAAATCTCGTAAAAAAAAACAAATCATTTTTGTCATTCGAGATATTCTGCCTACTTTTGCACAAGAAAAAAGGTATTAACATACAAAATTCGAATCATTATGGAAGCAAAAGAAAAAGTATTGGCAACAATGAAAGAGGCCGGCCAGCCTCTGAATGCAGGTAAGATTGCAGAACTGAGCGGACTCGACCGCAAAGAAGTGGATGCAGCAATGAAGCAGTTGAAGGCTGAAGGCGCAATCGTCTCTCCTGTCCGCTGCAAGTGGGCACCCGCCGAATAAGCTGTCTCCAACAGCAACAGATACACATAACGACGTAACAAACAGCCACCCTTACTCCTTAATATATAATATATAAGTTAAGGAACATGCGCGCATGAAGGGAAGAAAATTGTGACCTGACGTACAGATGAACACAATCATAATGGGTGCCACCTCAGGCATAGGCTATGAGGTGGCAAAACTCCTTGCCCAGAGAGGGTGGCGCGTGGGCGTTGCCGGAAGACGGGAAACAGTCCTGTCGCAGATGGTGGCAGAGACGGAAGGCATCATCGCCTATGAGGTGATAGATGTCACCTGCCCACAGGCTGTACACGGCCTGCACCGCCTCATCGACAAGCTGGGAGGGATGGACATGTATTTCCACTGTTCCGGCATAGGGTACCAGAACACTGACCTCGATGCTGACAAGGAACTGAGGACCATCCACACAAACTGCCTGGGCATGGCCAGACTGGTGGGCGAAGCCTTCAGGTATTTCGAGTCGCACCCGGAAACCAACGGTGTGATAGCTGCCATCAGTTCCATTGCAAGGACAAAAGGCCTGGGAGCCGCACCGGCCTATTCCGCCTCCAAGCGGTTTACAAGCCATTATCTTGAAAGCCTCTGCCAGCTGTGCAGCATCAAGGGGCTGCAAAACATCCACATTACCGACATAAGACCCGGCTTCGTGAAGACTCCATTAATCGAGGGAAACAATTTTCCCATGCAGATGGATGTCAGGAATGTGGCGGCAGACATTGTGGACGGACTCCAGCGACAGAAGTCTGTGATTACCATCAACTGGGCTTACCGTCTGCTCGTATTCTTCTGGCAGATGGTGCCACGATGGGCATGGGTAAAAATGAGGATAGCCCGCAGAAATCACAAAAATGATTGAACCCTTGTCACAAATACAATGGCTGGCCCTCTGCCTCGCAGCATTGAGCATAGGCATGTCCAAGACGGGCATACAGGGCATTATGCTTATGATTGTGCCACTCATGGCTATGGCATTCGGAGCAAAAGAATCCACGGGGGTCATCCTGCCCATGCTCTGCATGGCAGACATCATTGCCGTGGCATACTATAAACGTATCGCTGACTGGAAAATCGTGGCACGACTGCTACCGACAGCGGTATTGGGCTTTTTCCTGGCCATCGGCATTGACCATTTTATCCCCACCGGCCAGTTTCGTCAACTGATGGGTTGGACGCTGATGCTTGCGTTGGCAGTAATGATAGGAAGCGAGATTTTCGGCAAGGAAAACAGATGGATGAAAAAATGGTGGTATGCAGCCATCTTCGGATTGCTCGGCGGCTTCACCACCATGATTGGCAATGCAGCCGGTCCGGTGATGTCGGTCTACCTGCTTTCCATGAGAACGGGCAAGGTGGAGTATATCGGCATTAACGCGTGGTTCTTCCTTGTGGTGAACCTGCTGAAAGTGCCGCTCCAAGCCTTCGTATGGGACAATATCACATGGGACTCCCTGCTCCTGGACCTTGTGATGCTGCCCATTATCGGAGCGGGTGCCTTGATGGGCGTGTGGATTGTGAAACGCTTGCCGGAAACGGCCTTCCGCCGATTCATTCAGGTAGTGACCATCCTGTCTGCCATACTGATGATAATATAGCCCCAGTACCAGAACCCCCAAACTGTACCACACATTATACAAAAATGAAAAAAGACCCTCACATAGAGCCCCATCCAGCATGGCTGGAAGAAAAGATGACCCTGCGCTGCCTCACGCCTGAAGACCGCGCAAGGCACAAAGCCATGAGCGAGACAATCTACGATGCACTCCCCGACAAGGAAATGCTGATTCCGATGACAGAAGAGGAATATGACGACACCTTTACGGACGTGAATGAGGACGTGGTCTATGGCATCTTTGAAGGAGAAAGGCTCGTGGCAACCAGCTGCCTGCTGCACGACGTAAGAGCCTACCATGTGAATCCCGAACTGGAAGAGGTGCTGAAACACCCGTGCATAGAGATTGGCGAGTGCATGGTATTGCCCCAATACAGGGGAAGGAACCTGATGCTATGGCTCAACAGACTGGTCAGGGAAGAGGCCAAGCGACAGGGCGTGCGCTACATGCTGGCCACAGCCCATCCCGACAACATCGCCAGCAACACCTCGCTTTGCCGGCTCGGATACGAGATAGTAAAGGAATTTACACGGGCAGGGAAACGCAGGAATCTACTCGTAATGGACCTTGAGAGAAAGGATTCGTTTTCACCTCTAAAATAGAAGGCAATGATTGAACAACTCATACACATCGTACGTGAAGCATCAGGACTGATGGCTACGGACGGATTTGAAATCACACAGAAGGGCGGATGTGCCAACATCGTGACTTCCTCGGACGTTGCCGTACAGGAACTACTGCGCAAGAGGCTTTCCGCCTTGTTGCCCGGTTCCGGCTTTCTGTGCGAGGAGGAGGACATCCACGACCTTCAGCATCAGTATACCTGGATTATCGACCCTATCGACGGAACGGCCAACTACAGCCGCGGCATCGACAATTGTGCCATCTGTGTGGGACTGAAGAAGGACCAGGAGATGAGCATGGGGGTGGTGTATGTGCCGCGTACAGGTGAGCTCTTCCATGCAGTCAAGGGCCAGGGGGCCTACCTCAACGGCCACCCCATCCACGTATCAGGACGACCGTTTGAAAATGCAGTCCTGTGTACCGCACTGCCTGTCTATTACAAGGAACATGCCCAGGTGTGTTCGCAGATTATCCTCGACGCCTTTGGCCAATGCAACGACATCCGACGCTTTGGGGCCTGCGCACCCGAGTTGTGCTATCTGGCCATGGGGCGTTGTGAACTGTACTTCGAATACCTGCTCAGTCCCTGGGATTTTGCGGCGGCCTCTCTCATCGTCACCGAGGCTGGAGGCATCATTTCATCAGCCCAAGGAAGTACGCTCTGCCTGACAGCACCAGGCGGTGTGGTGGCAGCCAACAGCAAGGAGAGCCATAACCGCATGCTGGAAATTATCCGGAAGCACACTTCCTGAGGGCAATGCCCCTTTCAAAACGAGAACGGCTCACTGGCCTTGCGACAAGCAAAACCAGTGAGCCATTAATTCAATACTAGGGTTGTGCGGTGTTCAGCTTATGCCTGCTCCCACTGGGCACGCAGCAATTCCACAGCCTTGGGAAGCACCACGGCACGATCGCCCTCGCATCCACACTCAAAGCTTATGAATCCGGGATAACCGATTTCCTTGAGCGCACGCATACCGTCTACATAGTTGTCCTTTTCACCATCCTCGGTAGGAGTGAGGCGACGGCCACGGCTGGCAATGTGAACATGCTGCAGGTATTTGGTACCGGCTGCAATGAACGCTGCATAGTCGGACGTCTCCTCCTGCATGTGCCAGAAGTCGCCCATGCACTTCACGCCCTCACTGTCTGCATCGCGGCAGATGGCGGCCGCATCGGCCACCTGGCGCAGGTAATGCGCCTCATTGCGATTAAGGGGCTCCAGAATGACCGTGGTGCCGCAGCTCTTGGCATACTCACCAAGGTCGTGCAGCTGGGCGCAAAGGAACTCACGGGTTTCACGGGTATGAGGCTTGCAAGGCTGCTGGCCGTTGAAGGCAGGAACCATAATCACGCCCACCGAACCAATCTGTCCGGCTGCTGCCACAATCTCGCGCATAGTGGTGTCGAAAGCATTCTTCACTTCAGGATCCTCTGCCAGAATGAAGCCATCGAAACCGGCACAAATGGCCGACATACGCACATTGCGTCCCTTGAGCGCATTGTTAATCTCGTCTACACGACCGGCAAGGCCGCGTCCGCCCACCTCAAGGCCAGTGACACCAAGGTTCTCCATGAAATCGAGTTTCTCCTGAAGACTGTCACCAGGAACCATACCTTCCTGGAAGGACAGGTTGAGGGGAGTGTTATTGGCCTGCTTGCCGGCAGCGGGACAGCAACTGGTGAGCAGAGAGCTACCTGATGCCACGCTGACGGTGGCCAACGAAGCCATGGAACTGAGAATGAAATTTCTTCTTTTCATAAGGAAGGAACTATTGGGGGATTATTTACCTGTGCCAGGAACGGCTACCGTGTACTGATCGAGAGGCATGGGACCGAGTTCCAGCGTCTCGGGCATGTAGTCGAGAGCAGACTGGCTGACTTCGTCCCAAGTAGTGGTGGCACCTGTGTAGGCTGATTCGCGGGCCATGATGGCAGCCATACAAGAGGTAGCGCACTCGCTGGCCTCCTCGTGGGCTGTACCCTTGCGGATATGGTTCACCCAGTCCACGTGCTCCAGCACATAGGGGTCGTGCTGCTTGAAGGCCTCGCCTGCAGCTGCATCGTCGTACTTCCAGATTACATTGCCCTGAAGGTCCTTGATTTCGTTGGTAGCACTCCACCAAGAGCCCTTGGTTCCCTGAACAAACTCACTTACATTGGTGCTACATCCGTCAATCTGGCGGCACTGGCTGTGCAGGTGGATGCCGTTCTCGAAAGTGAAGTCGGTGCTGAACATATCATACTGGTCACCTGTGATGCGGCGATGACGTGCACCGAAGGAGGTGGCGCTCACGGGATGCATGCCGGTCATCCACAGGAAGACGTCGATATTGTGGACATGCTGTTCCACGATATGGTCACCAGAGAGCCATTTCCAGTTCACCCAGTCGCGGATGTTCCACTCCATGTCGGTCCATTCGGGCTGACGTTCTCTGTACCACAGCATACCCTGATTCCAGTATACGTTACCGCCGGTAATCTCGCCAATGATACCTTCCTGGATCTTCTTGAATGCCTCCACATAGCAACGCTGGTGGTGGCGCTGGGTACCGGTAACCACGCTCAGGCCCTTAGCCTGCGCCTGCTTGGCAGCTGCCATGATGGTGCGGTAGCCCTTGGGGTCCACTGCGATAGGCTTCTCCAGGAAGGAGTGTATGCCCTTTTCTGTTGCATACTGGAAATGAACAGGACGGAATACAGGAGGTGTGGCAATGATGACCATGTCTACACCTGAGTCGATTACCTTCTGATATGCATCAAAGCCCACGAAGCATGCCTCGGCAGGCACCTCCTGCTTGCGCTCGTTGATAAGCTTCTGGCGCAAGCCCTCCACGCGGTCCTGGAACACATCGCCCAGCGCCGTGACGGTAATGCCATCGGCTGCATCCAACAAGTTGATGACAGCACCTGAACCACGGCCGCCACAACCAACCACACCGACCTTGAGTTCGCGGCCTTCTACTGCCTTGTCGGGCAGTTCGGGCACATAATATTCACCTTCCTGACGGAGCGGAGTCTGCTTGTTTTCATTGGCACATCCAGTGAGGATGGCAGGAGCAACGAGTCCGGCTGCTCCAATCATTGCACCACAGGAGAGAAACTCTCTTCTGTTCAAATTTTTCTTTTCCATGTAGAAATTTGGGTTTATAAGGTTTTATAATTGTTAGAAGATTACTATTTTACTTTCACATCGGCAGGGACTTCACACACCACGCGGAAGCCAATGCCCTTCATGTCGGACAGCCACCAGATACTCTTGGGGTTCTGCGGGTCGGTCTTCAGCCACTTCTCATAGTCGGAATGTGCACGTGCAGCACAGCGCACGTCCTTGGCATCGTCGAGATAGCATCCGCCACGCACTACATAATGGGTGCCGCTGGCTGGACCCTTGGGGTCGACAGTTCCGTCGGGTACCTGGGCATAGGCATCCTCGGCATACCAGTCCTGACAATATTCCATCACATTGCCCAGCATATTCTTCAGTCCGAAAGGATTAGGCTTCACCTTGGTAGGTTCGGCCGTGCGGGCCTTGCTGTTGTTGGCATATACTACATAGCCATTGATGACAGTGGTATCGGGCCCCATGAAGCGCTTCAGGAAGCCCTCATTGGTATACTTGCGAGGTGTGCCCTCAAAGAAATAGGCCGTCTCACTGCCGCCACGTGCTGCATACTCCCATTCGGCCTCGGTGGGGAGACGGTATTTCTTGCCTGTCTTTAGCGAGAGCCACTGGCAATAGGTCTGAGCGGCATAGTGGGTCATGGTAATGGCCGGACGACTGCCCATGCCCCATCCCTGGTCGGGAGCGCCGAAAGGAGGTGTGGGTCCACTGATGGCATCCACATCAGGACGGCTGTTGTTGGCATAAATCTTATCCGGGGATGTGCGGCCTTCCGACATGGTCTGTACATAGAAAGCCCAATACTGGTCCCATGTGACCTCCACCTCCGCCATGAAGAAGGGCGAGACTGTGACATTGTGCTTGGGGTATTCGTCGGCTGCGCTATAGGAATCATCCTTGTCGCTACCCATAGCGAACGTGCCGCCCGGAATGGCAACCATGCGGATGGACGAACGGGTAGTGGGAATCGTTTCGGTGAAATCCTCGAAGGCTGTAACCTTGGTAGGCTCGGAATATACAACGCCCGAGGTGTCAATGGGAGCAGCACCCATCTTCTCATGCTTGTAGTTGGGATTGTAATGTCCCACATCCAGATGGCAATTGATACACTGGAGATTGAGTTTCTCGGCATTCTCCTCATAATAGAGATGGGCCGATATGCCATCGTCGGAGAGGTTCTTTGGGAAAAGGTTCTGATGACATTTCACACAAGACTCGTTATATACAATCTTTTGAGCATACTCCAACTCCTTCTTGCTTGCAAAGTCTATTTCCCCGGAGTCCTTGGTGAGATAGGACCACACGTCCTTCATACCTGTTTTGGCCTTAGCCAAGAGATGGCGGGCTGTGCCCTTGGGGGGCAGGTGACATGCGCTACAGTCGGTGACCACACCGCTCTCGTTGTTGTGGTGGACCGACTTCTTCCAGCTGTCCTCGGCATGCGGATGGATGTGGCATTGCATGCATGCCTCGTTTTCCGAACTTTTATCAATTAGATGGTTTGCGGCTACAGTCAGGCCTACTCCTATGGCAAGTCCTCCTACTGCCAACCAAAGACTCTTACGTGATTTCTTATTGCTGCTATAATTCATATATATTAATATTGTATACTGTTTCCAATCGGTACGATGGTTCAACGTTTACGCTTCATCAAATAGGTGTCGGGCACTTTCACGAGCTTTTTCCCCGACACACGCCTCACCACATTGGTGCCCATGAATTTCATCTGCCACAGGGTGTCGCACAGCTGGGTAAGCTGCACACGCTGGTTTTCGCTGCCCAGGTCGTTGGCCAGTTTGATGGTAGCAGTCCTGGCATCCTCTATCCTGAAGGAAGTCACATACCACACACCGTAGATATTGCCGCCCAGATAACCGTTCATGGGTCCGAAATCTTCCATCGAGGGCACCTCAACGCTTTCTTCATACAGGTCCACCACAAGGTCTACCTTTTCCTCAGGACACGTGAGTGAAAGCTTCCATGGCTGACCCGAACGGGCCGCCAAAGCATACAAGAAGATGAGAACATAAAGCGTTTTTTTCATCAGAATATGATATTTTCACCTCAAAGTTAGGAAGATTATCTTAAAATAGCGCAAGAAAAAGTGTATTTTTTTGCTAAACTGCATGTAATTCTTTGTTTTTTAACAAAAATAAAGTACCTTTGCAGCCGATTTAGGTGATAAAGACAAGCCAATGAGAGAAAAAAGAATAGTTCCCACCTTTATTTTTGAAAGCAGTTGGGAAGTTTGTAATAAAGTAGGCGGGATATACACCGTATTGTCAACACGGGCCAAGACCATGCAGGATATGCTGAGCGACCGTGTAGTTTTTATCGGGCCCGATTTCGGAAATGCAGACAGCAATCCCCTGTTTCTGGAAGACAAGGGGCTGTGGAAGGCCTGGAGCAAGCAGGCGGAAAAAGAAGGCCTGAACATCCGCACAGGACGGTGGAACATCCCCGGAAAGCCCTGTGTGGTGCTGGTAGACTTCAAGCCCTACTATCCGCAGCGTGACACCCTCTATGCAGATGCCTGGAACGATTTTCAGGTGGACAGCCTCCACGGCTACGGCGATTACGACGAAGCCAACATGTTCTCCTATGCAGCCGCCCTCGTGGTGGAGAGTTTCTACAACCATAGCCTGAAGCAAGGCCAGGAGCATGTGGTGTATCAGGCCCACGAATGGATGACCTGCCTGGGAGCCCTGTACATACGCAAGCACGTGCCGGCCATTGCCACCATCTTCACCACCCATGCCACCAGCATCGGGCGCAGCATCGCTGGCAACAACAAGCCCCTCTACCAATACCTGTGGGCCTACAACGGCACCCAAATGGCACAAGAGCTCAACATGGAAGCCAAGCACAGCATCGAAAGGCAGACAGCCCACCATGTAGACTGCTTCACCACGGTGAGCGATGTGACGGGGCGTGAATGTGCCGAGCTGCTCGACCGCACCTGCGATGCCATTCTCATGAACGGCTTTGAGGCTGACTTTGTGCCAAAGGGAGCCGCCTTCACAGCACGCCGCAAAGCAGCACGCCAGCGCATATTCCGCGTGGCCAATGCGCTCACGGGCGTCACCTTCCCGGACCACACAATGATAGTGGCCACCAGCGGAAGGTATGAATTCAAGAACAAGGGCATTGATGTGTTTATCGAAGCCATGCGAAAGACCATCGATGCCGGCACGCCTGACCGCCCCATATTGGCCCTCATCCAGGTGCCCGGATGGATTGCCGGACCCCGACACGACCTGCAAGAGCGACTGGCAACCGACACCACCTACGACACTGCCCTTCCCATGCCTGTGGTTACCCACGAGCTCCACGAAGCCCACAACGACCGTGTGCTGAACATGATGCACAGCCTGGGCATCACCAATCAGGAAGGCTGCCCCGTGAAGGTAATCTTCGCACCCTCCTACCTTGACGGGAACGACGGTATCTTCAACACCCCCTATTACGACCTGCTTATTGGCGACGACCTGGCCATTTACCCCTCCTATTACGAGCCATGGGGCTACACTCCGCTGGAAGCCATTGCCTTCCACGTGCCCTGCATCACCACCTCACTCTCCGGTTTCGGCCTGTGGGCCAACAAGGTGAAGGGGGACACCAGCCATCTTTCCGACGGTGTGGAGGTGATTGACCGTGATGACTACAACTACAACGATGTGGCCGGGGCCATCAGCCATGCCATCCTCACCTATGCTTCCCTGCCCTCCACCGAGGCCGATGCCATCCGCAAGAAGGCCGCACACCTTTCGCAAAAGGCACTGTGGAAGCATTTCATCACCTACTACCAGCAGGCCTATGACATTGCACTCCGCAATGCCGCCGCACGCCTGCAGGCCATCCCGGAAACAAACCAAAGTGACAAAATATAAAGAAAACATTTAATATTAATTTTAGGCATTATGAAGATTAAGGCAAGCAACGTGAACCAGCCCAGCTGGAAGCCCATTACCGTAAGAAGCAATGTGCCCGCCGAGCTGAGCAAGCTTACTGAACTGGCCCACAACATGTGGTGGGCATGGAACCACAACGCACGCAGTCTGTTCCGCAACCTCGATGAGAAACTCTTCGAGGAATGTGGTGGCAACCCCGTACTGCTTCTTGAGAATCTGAGCTTTGAGAAAATGGAGAAACTGGCCAAGGACAAGGCCGTCATCGCGAAGATGAATGATGTATATGCCGACTTCCGCGCCTACATGGACGTGAAGCCCGATACTACACGTGCCAGCGTGGCCTACCTGTGCATGGAGTACGGTCTGAACCAAGTGCTGAAGATCTACTCCGGTGGTCTGGGCATCCTGGCTGGCGACTACCTGAAGGAAGCCAGCGACAGCAACGTAGACATGTGTGCTGTAGGTTTCCTGTATCGCTACGGCTATTTCACACAGACCCTGAGCATGCAAGGCGACCAGATTGCCAACTACGAGGCACAGAATTTCGGTTCGCTCCCCATCGAGCAGCAGCTCAATGAGGACGGTTCCCCCATGGTAGTGGACGTGCCCTACATGAACTATCAGGTTCATGCCTATGTATGGCGTGTCAACGTGGGCCGCATCAAACTCTATCTGCTTGATACAGACAACGACCTGAACTCTCAGTTCGACCGAAGCATCACCCACGCCCTCTACGGTGGCGACTGGGAGAACCGCCTCAAGCAGGAGATTCTGCTGGGTATCGGTGGTGTGCTGCTGCTCAAGAAGCTGGGCATCCAGAAGGATGTATACCATTGCAACGAGGGTCATGCCGCACTTTGCAATGTGCAGCGTCTGGTAGACTACGTACAGGGTGGAATGGGCTTCACACAGGCACTGGAACTGGTGCGTGCCTCTTCTCTCTATACCGTTCACACCCCCGTTCCTGCCGGCCACGACTATTTCGACGAGTCGCTCTTCGGCAAGTACATGAGCGGATATCCCCAGCTGCTGGGCATCTCCTGGGATGAGTTCATCGGCATGGGCCGCATGAATCCCGATGATCACAGCGAGCGCTTCTGCATGAGCACCTTTGCCTGCAACACTTCACAGGAAGTGAACGGTGTGAGCTGGCTGCATGGCGAAGTGAGCAAGAAGATGTTCGCCGGCATCTGGAAGGGCTACTATCCCGAAGAGAGCCACGTGGGCTATGTGACCAACGGCGTGCACTTCCCCACCTGGTGTGCCAACGAATGGCGCAAGCTCTATGCCAAGCATTTCGACAGCAAGCACCTGGCCGACCAGAGCAACCAGAAGATTTGGGAAGCCATCTACAACGTAAGCGACGAAGAGGTATGGGCTACACGAATGGCACTGAAGACCAAGCTCGTAGACTACATCCGCGAACAGTTCCGCGACAGCTGGCTCAAGAACCAGGGCGACCCCTCACGCGTAGTGTCACTGATGGACAAGATTAACCCCAATGCCCTGCTCATCGGTTTCGGCCGCCGCTTTGCCACCTACAAGCGTGCCCACCTGCTCTTCACCGACCTGGAGCGTCTGGCCAAGATTGTAAACAACCCCAACTATCCCGTACAGTTCCTCTACACCGGCAAGGCACATCCCGCCGACGGAGCCGGACAGGGTCTCATCAAGAAGATTTACGAGATTAGCCAGCGTCCCGAGTTCCTGGGCAAGATTATCTTCCTGGAAAACTACGACATGCAGTTGGCCCGCCGCCTTGTGTCTGGTGTGGACATCTGGATGAACACCCCCACCCGTCCGCTCGAGGCCAGCGGCACCAGCGGCGAGAAGGCACTGATGAACGGTGTTGTCAACCTGTCCGTTCTCGACGGATGGTGGCTCGAAGGCTATCGCGAAGGTGCCGGATGGGCACTCACCGAAAAGCGCACCTATCAGAACCAGGCCCATCAGGACCAGCTGGACGCTGCTACCATCTATTCACTGCTGGAGAACGAGATTATGCCGCTCTACTATGCACGCAACGCCAAGGGCTACAGCACAGGATGGATAAAGGTAATCAAGAACAGCATCGCACAGATTGCACCTCACTACACCATGAAGCGTCAGCTCGACGACTACTACAGCAAGTTCTACAACAAGCTGCGTGACCGCAGCAACAAGCTCAAGGCCGATGGAAACAAGTTGGCACAGGAACTGGCTCAGTGGAAGGAAGCCGTGTCAGAGCGCTGGGACGCCATCCAGGTGGTAAGCATCAAGAAGGAAGAGGACATGGTGAACGGTTCCCTGCAAGCCGGTCGCAAGTACAACGTGGAAGTGGTAGTAGACGAAGCCGGTCTGGACGATGCAGTGGGCATAGAGCTGGTGAGCCTCATCACCGACAAGGATGGTGTGGACCACATCTACAACATCGACCAGTTTGAACTGGCAGGCAAGGAGGGCAACCGGTACACCTTCCGCGCCACCCATTGTCTGGACAATGCCGGCAGTTTCAAGGTGTGCTACCGCATGTATCCCAAGAACAAGAACCTGCCTCACCGTCAGGACTTCTGCTACGTGAAGTGGTTCATCTAAACAAATAATGAACGGGGGCATAGCCCCCACATGCTGATACACCGCAAATAGGAGGTAAACGCTCGTCACAGGCGTTTATCTCCTATTCTTTTTTCGTTTCTTCCCAACATCTGTGGAAAGCCACGAAAGTCTCTGATTTCTCTTATGTCTCCTTTTCGATAATCATGCTCATTATCAAAGCAGCCGTCAGCAGCAAGGCAACCCTCCCGCCAAAAATCTGCCCAGGTAGCAGACAGTCCGCCAATGGAATGACTGAGGTTGATGTCCTGTTTCTGAACGGTGCAATCGGCGTTATTCGTCAGATTCTGAATGCCCCATGCCGACAGGGATAATCCTTTGTATTATTCTCCCCTACCTACCCCCCCCCTCTCCAGGAGAAAAGACAGGCAGGAGAGATGCATTCCGTTTTGCCTATAGCAATGATAGGAAAATCCCTTAATCATAGTTTGTCCATCTATCAGAGAAGATCTAACTTTGCACAGAATTAAAAAACAAAACAATTATGAACTATTCAATGATTACATGGTGCATCATTGCGGCAGTACTGTTGTGCGCATTTATCTTCCGTGCCGTCGCTTACAAATGTGGCAACCTCCGTGGAGGTAACTGTCGCCACAAGTCAACACACTTTTTTGAGTTAGGTAGGGATACAGACATCTTCTATGTTCCCGGAGACGACGAGATTCCCGGAATGCCGGACAATACAGACGAGAGTGATGGGCGATAGTATGAACAAGCCCGACAACAGCGCAGTCCTGCGCAACACAGCCACATTCCTTGCCGAATATGCCTCTCTGCTGTCGGGATGCGGATCCACATGCATCCGTATAGAGAAAAACACCAGGCGTATGGCTGAGGCTTTTGGCGTGAGCCTTGACATATTCATCATGCCGGCTCATGTAACAATTTCTGTGTGGAATACTGACCGGACGTATGCAGAAATGGCACAACGCAAGACTGCAAGCTGTGGCATAAGTTTTGACTTGAACACCCGCTTGAGCCAGCTCAGTTGGGAAGTAGCAGACAACAGATTAGGCCTGCCAGCCGCGAAAGAGCGCTTTGAACGCATACAGGTGACAAAACCGACAGGAAAATGGGAGGTGCTGATACTGACGGGCTTTGCCAATGCCGCATTCTGCCGGCTTTTCGGCGGTGACCCATTTGCCATGCTGATAGTGCTCGTTTCAACATTAGCCGGGTATAGGCTCAAGCAAATCATGCTCGAAGATGGTCGCGACGTACGTCTGACTTTTCTTTGTGCCTCATTCTTTTCCGCCTCCCTCAGTGCCGGAGGATATATTTTCAGTATTGGTTCTACTCCAGAATTAGCACTTGGTACAAGTGTTTTGTACTTGATTCCCGGAGTGCCGTATATAAATTCTGTCAGTGATATGATTTACAGACATTATTTGTGCGCGTTCAGCCGTTTTCTGGACGCTGCAGTGCTGACCGCGTGTCTGTCTGTCGGACTTTGTACAGGAATGCTCCTACTTGGATTAAAATGGTTTTAAGGGATTATGTGGAATGACATTTTTGTGAATATTTTTGAGGATGGCTTTTTTGCGGCAATAGCAGCAATCGGTTTTTCCAGTATAAGCAATACACCCAGGCGTGCATATCTGACATGCGCTCTCACTGCTGCAGTCGGACATGCCATACGTTATGTGTTGACCTTGCCGGAATTAGGTGGTGTACACATCATTCTTGCCAGCACGGTGGCTTCATTTGCCGTCGGGATGTTTGCGGTGTTGTTTGCATCATGCATCAAATGTCCGGCAGAGGTATGCTTCTTCCCGGCGCTGTTGCCTATGATTCCGGGAATGTATGCCTACCGGACTATCGAGGCGCTGTTGTCATGCCTGTATCATAGCCAGGAAGAAGTCTTCGTACATTATTTTTATCTGTTTGCATATAATGGTATTACCTGTGCGTTCATTATCTTAGGTATGGTCATCGGTGCTACTGTTCCGGTTTTCCTCTTAAAGAAGCTGTCATTTACAGCAACAAGATAGCCAGACTATTTGGTGTTTACTGAATTATTGCACTTCGGCATTTAAGACTATATTTCCTTGGTTATTTTACAAAAACAGAGTATCTTTGCATTGTTGACTCGGATTACACTATTTATAATTTTATAAACATATGGAATTAAGACAATTAAGATATTTTGCAAAAGCAGCGGAGACACTGAACTTTTCACATGCGGCAAACTGCCTTAATATAGCCCAAAGTTCGCTTTCGCAACAGATTAAGCAACTGGAAGATGAACTCGGGACACAACTCTTTATCCGCGACAGCCATTCCATCCTGTTGACCGAGGCGGGAGAAGTGATACTTCCCTTTGCCCTGCGGACTATCCATGATGCAGAAGCCTGCGCCGACCGGATTCGTGATTTACGGAAAATGCTGACTGGCACGCTCAACATCGGAGTCACACATTCTTTCAGCCCCATTCTTACCGAATCCGTGATATCGTTTATTAAGATGTATCCGAAAATAAATGTCAATATCGTATATAAGCAGATGAACGAACTTATGGAATTGCTTTCCAATCACGAACTCGATTTTGTTCTTGCATTCAAGCCCATTTATCCCCTGCCCAATGTTGAGTCACACATTCTATTTCAGAACACATTGTCAGTGATTGTCGGAAACAATCATCCCCTTGCGTCAAAAGATAAAGTGTCCATATCCGAACTTGAAAATTACGATCTAGCGCTTCCGTCAAAAGGGTTGCAGGCCCGTAATGCCTTTGACAACATAGTGACCGGTTACGACAAGTTCAATATTCGTATAGAACTGAATGATGTCAACACACTCTTGAAACTCGTACGCCAGACAAGCCTCGTCACCGTGTTGGCTGAAGATTCCATATACGATGCTTGCGATGTTAAGGCCGTGCCGATAAATGTTCCCGACAATCAGATGTCGGGATGTGTTCATATTCTGAAGGAAACATATCGCAAACACTCCATGCAGGAGTTTGTCCGTATTCTTACGGAATCAATCGCTGTCAAACGCTTTCAGAACAATTGGATATAGACTAAACCTAGGTTGCTTCTTTTAAATATTTCAGAACTTTTGTTCACTATCACACTCACCCGTAATTTCATCGAGATAGTCACGAAGTTCCCTTTTCAGTAATATAAAGAGTGGGAAAGTTCAGCTATTTCAGAATTCTATACCAACTCCTGCCACAGGATAGACATAGTCGTCTGTTGGTAAGGTGATGGCCTGCACAAACACAGGCAGAGCTCAAAACACCCCCAAAAAAGTATGTCAACATAAATGGCAAAGTATCTAAAGATAAATGGCAAAGTATGTTTAGATACTTTGCAAGGTATGTTGACACCACGGTCGGAATGGTGGATGAGGTGACTATGGGAACTGAAATCAGCGACAATCCTTTTGAGATGCCGCTGATTCCGTTCATTTCATGATTCCCGTTCCGCAGGAT
>CAMBDA010000040.1 GCA_945865175.1 uncultured Prevotellaceae bacterium
CGCGCCACATCCTTGATGGCCAGTTTGGTGGCCATGGTGCCGTAGGTGATGATGTGGGTCACCTTCTCCTCACCGTATTTCTGGGTCACCCAGGAGAGCACTTTTCCGCGTCCGTCGTCGTCAAAATCCACGTCAATATCAGGAAGGGAGATACGGTCGGGATTGAGGAAACGCTCAAACAGAAGGTCATATTTGATGGGGTCCACCTTGGTGATGCCCAGGCAGTAGGCCACCTCGCTTCCGGCAGCGCTGCCACGGCCCGGCCCCACTGAAACGCCCAATTCGTTGCGCGCGGCGTTGATGTAGTCCTGCACGATGAGGAAATAGCCGGGAAAACCCATGGTCTTCATGATGTGGAGCTCAAAGTTCATGCGTTCCTTCACCTCCTCGGGCAGCGGGTCGCCATAGATGCGCCGTGCGCCATTGTAGGCCAGATAGCTCAGATAGTCGGCCTCCAGCTTCAGACGGTACAGCTTTTCCGTCCCGCCCAGTTTCTTCACTTTGTCGATGGCATCCTTCTCGCTGAGCACCACGTTGCCGTTCTCGTCGCGGGTGAACTCCTCAAACAGTTGTTTGTCGGTGAACTTCTGCCGATATTCTTCTTCCGTGCCAAAACTCTTGGGAATGGCAAAATTGGGCATGATGGGCGGGTGGTCGATGGAATAGGTCTCCACCTTGTCCAGCACCTCGCAGGTGTTGGCCATCACTTCTGGGAGGTCCTGGTAGATGGCCTCCATCTCGGCCCGTGTCTTGAACCACTCCTGCTTGGTATAGAGCATACGTTTGGGGTCGTCGAGGTCACGGTTGGTACCCAGGCAGAGCAGACGGTCGTGAGCCTCGGCGTTTTCCTGATCCACAAAATGAACGTCGTTCGAGCAGATAACCTTTATGCCCAGTTTGGCACCCATCTCCAGCAACACCTTGTTTACCTTCACCTGCAGGGGGTAGGTCTCCCTGTTGGCGCGTTGATTGGGGTCGGTCACCTCGTGCCGTTGTATTTCCAGATAGAAATCGTCACCCCAGCGTTCCTTGAACCAGCGTGCACGCTCTTCTGCAGCCTCCAGCTGCCCGCTCAGTATCTTCCGGGGTATCTCGCCGCCGATGCAGGCCGAACAGATAATCAGTCCCTCACGGTATTTCTCCAGTTGTGCGTGGTCGGTGCGCGGACGCATGTAGAATCCGTCCACAAATGACTGGGACACCAGTTTGATAAGGTTGTGATAGCCCTTCTCGTTCTTGGCAAGCACAATTAGGTGCCATCCGCTCTGGTCGGTTTTCTCCTCTTTGGTGAGCATGCCACGGCGCGCGCAGTACATCTCGCATCCGAAGATGGGCTTGAAGATTTTCTGCTTGGCTTGAGCCAGCTGTTCCTTCAGTGCAGCCACAGCAGCTTCATCGACATCCCCCTCCTGGCTCTCCAGTTTTGCCAGTTCCTTGCTCAGGTCGGAAATCTGCGCCTTCACGGGGCCGTTTTTCTTTTTGACATAGTTGAAGAAATCCTTTACGCCCATCATATTGCCATGGTCGGTGATAGCCATGCCTCTCATACCGTCGGCCATGGCCTTGTCCACGAGTTTGGGCACACTGGCCATTCCATCGAGCAATGAGTATTGCGTGTGGACATGAAGATGTACGAAATCCTGCATGATTATGTCTCCTCTATTGTTTTGCGGGTCCAAAAGTACGAAAAAAACGCGGATATTGGCCCAAGAGAACCAAATTTTTTGGTTGAAAGGGGATAATATTTGGTAAAATGTGGCAAAAGGTTGAAAATATTTGTGAAACTGGCAAAAATCTATTATCTTTGCACGAAAACATTTTCAAAAATGGGAAATAGGCTAAAAAAGCTAAAGAAAATAAAGAAAATCCGCTTGCACCATGAAGGAAAGAATACCCTTATCCTGGGCGCGGTGGCATTGGTTACTTTCAATGCCCTTCTCTTCTATGCCTTCCCCACATGCCCCCCGGTCTATGTGCTGGCAGTGGTGAGCATTGCTGTGTATATGGTGCTTGTCAATTTCTTCCAGTGCCCCATACGTGTGTTTGAAGCCGACACCGAGCATGTGGTGGTGGCTCCGGCGGATGGGCATATTGTGGTGGTGGAGGAAACCGAGGAAACCGAATACTTCCATGACCGCAGGAAGATGGTGAGCATTTTCATGAGCCTGTTCAATGTGCATGCCAATTGGGTGCCCGTGGACGGAACCATCAAGATGGTGAAGCATCACGATGGCAACTTCCACAAGGCATGGCTGCCCAAGGCCAGTTCGGAGAACGAGCGCAGCACTATCGTCATCACCACCCCTGACGGCACAGACATCCTGGTGCGTCAGGTGGCCGGTGCCATGGCACGCCGCATCGTCACCTATGTGCAGGAGGGTGACTCTTGCTTCGTCGACGAGCATCTTGGGTTCATCAAACTGGGCTCCAGGGTGGATCTTTTCCTCCCTCTTGATGCTGAAATCAAGGTGGCCATGAATCAGAAGACCGTGGGCAACGAAACGGTCATCGCGCATCTTGCGTCCCGCACTTCCCATACCGAATAATTTTTTATTGTAGTTACGATGGAAAATTCTGTTACCAGGCACATTCCCAATGCAGTCACCTGCTGTAACCTCGTCTGTGGCTGCATGGCCACGGGTGCTGCTTTTCACGGCCAATACCAGTGGGCCGTGCTGATGATTGTCATGGGTGCTGTTTTTGATTTCTTTGACGGCCTCACGGCCAGGGCGCTGGGTGTGTCGTCGCCCATTGGAAAGGAACTCGACTCGCTGGCCGATGTGGTGACCTTTGGGGTGGCTCCTTCTGCCGTCTTGTTCTATCTGTTCCATGAGGTGCATGTGCCGGAATTCATGATGCCCCTCCGTCCGGTGCTGCCCTATACGGCGTTCCTCATGGCAGCCTTTTCTGCACTTCGGCTGGCCAAGTTCAATCTGGACGCACGACAGTCCACACGGTTCATAGGGCTTCCCACACCTGCCAATGCGCTGTTCTGGGGGTCACTGGTATTGGGCGAGCATGCCTTCCTGGTATCGCTCAGGTTCAATGCCTTCTTTCTTTTCCTGTTCATGCTACTCTTCTGTTTCCTGCTGGTGGCCGAGGTGCCGCTGATTGCGCTCAAGTTCAAGAGCCTCTCCTTTGCCGAGAACAAGGTGCGCTATCTGTTCCTGGCAGGGTGCATCCCCTGTTTTCTGTTGGGACCCAGTTGTTTTGCAGCCATCATTGTGTGGTATGTGGCAGTTTCGCTGTGTGCACAAGGACGTTTTGAATAGAATACGACAACCGGATACAAGATGATGAAACACAGATTCTTTTTCGTGGGCATGGTGGCGTGTATATTGATGAATTCATGCTCAAAGGATGGTTTCCAGGGCGATAATGGAAACGAACCAATAGAGGTAAGCACCGTAGACGTGACTGTCCACACTGCTTTCAGTAAGTCGGAGGACGCATGGAGCGCCACACGTGCCGTGACGGCCGCCGATGCTGCCATTTCGCGCATCGTTTTGAGTGTGTTCGACGCTGCTGGGAAAAAAGTGAAGGACGTCGCACAGCGGCAGGGAGACAGTGACTTCGGTGACTTCTCGTCCTTCCGTCTTCCCATGGGCACCTACCAGTTTGTGGCGGTAGCCCACATGACTGCGAGCACAGACAAGGGCAATGTACAGATTAGCTCCCCTACGCTGGCCATTATTCCTGATGCACCGGTTGGCAATACCTTCGCATGCGTGCAGCAGGTTACGGTGGCAGGTTATCAAACACAGGATGTGACGCTCGACCTCAAGCTTTGCGTGACAGCCTTGACGATTTTAGCCATGGATGTGATGCCGTCAGATGTGAAAAATGTGGAGCTGGTGGTAAACAGCGATCAGCAGGAAGCCACTACGCTCGCTTTCAATCCCACTACAGGCCTCTTCAATGGCAATCATTCGTTCTCCCGTACATGGGATGCCAGTATTGGTGCAGGAAAGGCTGGCGTATCTTTCTCCGTTATTGCCTTTCTGGAAGCATATCCCAAGGTGGTGTCTGCCGTCATCCGTGCCTATGATGCGGAAGGCGAGAATCTGTATGAACGCACCTTTGACAATCTCACCCTCAAGCGAGCCACTAAGCTGGTAGTCAGTACCAATCTCTTTACGGGTTCCATAGCACCATCTCTCAGCTTCGAGGAATGGAGTGAGGAGAATGTTACCAAACCCTGATGCCGGGAATCTCCGGCTGAATCAAAATCTCCTAAAGGGTGACTCATTCCATGTCAACACCCTGTCCGAGACATTGATGAAAATGCCATGTACAGTGGGGTAATTTCATAGGCCGGCTGCTCGACAGTCACTTTCCACTCTGATATAAATGGATAGAAAAAATGCGGGCTTCAAGTCCTCGGATGAGCGTGCTGTGAGGGAATCTGTTTCACAGCAGGAATCTCTATGCCAAGGGCCTGAAGCCGGCGATGTACTGCCAGATGCTTTTCAGTGTCTAGCCAAGTGTTGCGATAATAGCCTGCTTTTCTTCGTCGGAAAGATTGTTCTGGCGGATGAGGAACTGGATGAATTTAGATCCATCACCTTCGAAATAATCTTTCTGGGCCTTTTCCATCACACGCTTGCAGTAGTCGGCGCGCGACACCTGCGGGGTGAAGTAGAGCATGGAACCCACCTTTTGTGATTTTACGAAACCTTTGTTGGTGAGGATTTTCAGAAATGTGGCCAACGTGGTGTAAGCAGGTTTTGGGTCTTCATAGCCAGCCAGGATCTCATTTGTGTAGCCTCCCTTGGTGGGCAGCGACCACAAAATAAGCATTACCTGGAGTTCTGATTTTGTCAGGAATTTCTTTGCAGCCATTGTGTTAATTTGTTTGTTGTTTATAATCGGATGCAAAAGTACGTATTTCATTTTAAATCCTTTTCAACTGTCATTGCTTTTTGGGTTCTTGTGTGAATCTTTAACATTGATTAATATTAATGGCCTTATTTTTTATGGACGAATTCGTACTATGCAAAAACTGTTTCACAATTCATAATGCTAACTTACAACAAGTTGCAGCGATTGGGAAGGTTTATTCCTCCAGTTGGGCCAGGATTTCGTTGCAGGCCTTCACCACCTTGCGGTGCATGTACAGGCCCACAATCATGCCCAGCACACATCCTACTAGAATGGGGATGCAGCAGTACAGCCGATTCCAACCCTCCAGCCCGAAATGGGTGCTGTGCTCCCACATAAACCACAGCAGCCATGGAGTCACCAGAGCGGGTGCCACGTAGCGGCACCAGAAGTGGTAACGGCGTTTCAGGGTGGTGATGGTCTTTACCACGGTGACCATGTCCTGGGCGGCCAGTTGGGCATTGATGGGCCGATGGTAGTACCATGTGGCAAAGATGCACACGAGCATCATCAGGATGGTGGCGAAGACCAGCGGCCAGGAGAAGCCCTGCGTGTAGTGGAGGATGGGGAAGATGATGATGGTGAACAGCGCACTGGCATAGGAGCCGATTGTCTGTCGGTTGATTATGTCGATGCGGTGGGTGAGGACGTTCTTCATCAGTCGGCTGTTCACGATTTCCTGGGCATCGAGTTTCTTGTGGAGGATGGCTATCTGATGGCGCATCTCTTCTAGTTCTTGGTTTTCAGTCATAGTAGTCAGGGAATATGGTTGTTGATGGAATGTTCTGAGAATAGGTTGGCTAGTCGCGCTTGAGCAGTTCCTTTATGCGGTACAGTTTTACACCCACGTTCTTGGCTGATATACCCACGATGTGGCCGATTTCTTCATAGCTGAGGTCCTCAAGCCACAGCAGCACGATGGCACGGTCCACCAGGCCCAGCCGTCCGATGCGCTTGTGTAGCATTTGCACTTGGAGCGTGTCGGCATCCTGGTCGTCATAGAGTCTGATGTCCATTTCCGCAGGAATCCGTTCCGACTTCCGTTTTTTCTTGCGTTCTTGCGAGATGCAGGTGTTCAGGGCCACGCGGTAGATCCATGTTTCCAGTTTGCATTGCTCCTTGAAGGTGCCCATGCCTTTCCACAGGTTCACGAGGGTGTCTTGAAAAAGGTCGTTTACCTCGTCTTCGTTTTTCGAAAACATGTAGCACACGGTGTAGATGGTGCGCTTGTGGGTGGCGACAATTTGTTCGAATGCTTTTTCGTCCGCTTTCATTTTCCTTGATTGTTACACTGGTTAGACGCGTGCCGGCTGGCGTTTATTACAAGAAAAGGTTTCCTTTTTGACATGTGTGGAGCAAAATATAAGGGGGCATGCATCTGTGGTGTGTGGATGCAGGCCCCCTGCCTTATTCGGAATCCCTCGTAGAAGGGAGGGACCCGTTCTGTGTGTGCTGGACTCAGTTCTTCACACTGGCTTTCACGACGGCCGCTGCTCCCTTGGTGTACTTGCCGTCCACTTTGATGCCACGGCTGCCCGAGCCAGTATTGTAGACTGTCACTGTGCCGGCCTCGATGGTCAGGTCGAAATCCACCTTGATGCCCATGCAGCGCGATGTTTCTTCGGTGACGGGATCTGTGTAGATGCCGCCCGATGCCGTGATGGTGATGTCGGTGGGGTTGTTGGCCTGATTGATGAGCATGTTGCCGGGGCAGGATATGCCCTTGCTGCCTGCTCCGCTGGCAGTGATTGCAAAGGTGCCACCCGTTATCTGCATGTCACCGTCACACTTGATGCCCTTCACGTCTGGGGATGCAATGTCGAGAGTGATGCTGCCGCCGTTGATAAACAGTTGTCCGTTCATCTCGTCGAGCGGGTTCTTGGTGATTTCGGCCTGTATGCCGTCACCACCCAGGTTGCGGGCCTCTATGGTGCCGTCGTTCATCAGGAAATATTGTCCGGCATGAATGCCGTCGCCTGTTGCCGAAGGAATGGTGATGCGGCCGGTGCCAGGCTTCAGGCGTAGGTATTCGTTGGTGGCGATGGCATGGCGGGTGTTGCCCGTAACGGTGAGGCTGCCGCCTTCGTCTATCTCCATGTGGCCGTCACAATAGAGGGCGGCTTTCTGGGTGCCTCCTGCAGCGTCCACCAGCACATTGTTCGTGCCCTTCACCAGCAGCAGGTCGATACGCTTGCCACACTCAATGTCGATGGCTGCGCCGCGCTTGGAGGTGATGTTCACTCCGTTGAGCAGAAACTTGCACTTGTATGCACCATTGTAGAGCAGTCCGCCGTCACTGGTGGTGCCGCTCACCACAAATTCCATTTCCTGGCCTACGGTGGTATTGGTGATGGTCACGTAGGCACCGTCTACGGTGGCTGTCACACCAGGAGCCTGACGGGTGTCCACAGTGGCTGTGCCACCGTCATAGTTGACATAGATGGTGTGTACGAGGGTGATACTGTCCACCTCGGAGGTGGCAAACGGTTGGCCGTCAATAGTGACGGTCCGTCCGTTGTTAGAATAGACGAAGTCGGCCATAGGCAGACGGGTGCTCTCCCCGTTCTGCCACACACGTACATAGCGGAACTGTGCCTGTGCGTTCAAGGCTGCACCACACACGAGTGCGGCGGCCAGAATGTTGCGTAGTTTCATTGTCTAGTCCTCCTACCGTTTCATTTGCTGATCTTGATGGTCTTGTCACCAATGCCCACGATATACATGCCGGGAGCCAGGTTGTCGAGCTTCACCTCGGTCTGAGCGGTCTCCACCTGTGCCACCTGTATCAGTGTGCCGGCAGCGTCATAGATGCGCAGCAGTCCGGGGGTGTGTACTATCAGTTGTCCGTTGACATATTGCAGCCCTTCGGCTTGCAGGGGCAGGGCACCGATGGAAGCTGGGGTGGCCGTGAAGGACATCTTCTCGGTTTCCGAGAGAGGGAACGAGATTTCGCCTGCTGTGGTGTGAACGATAATGTTGTCGGCCGTGAAGGTAATCTTCTGTACGGTTGCCAGTTCTACGCTTTTTTCTTGGGTGGCTGTGGTTACCGTGAGGTAACGCGCTTCCTCCGCTCCCGCGTAGGCGGTGGAGAAGAGCATCAGCACACTGAAAATCATCGTCTTCATAGTCTTGTGGTCTTTTTACATTGTTTGTTAATACCTAATAATATATATATAAATCTCTGTCTGTGTTCTAGAAGTCAAAGTTGTAACCTACGCTCAGGGTGTGGCGGATTTCGTTGGGTGTCTCAAAGAAGCGGTTGGTGATGAGATAGGCAAGCGACACCTTGTGCTGCTTGTTTATCTTGTATTCCGTACCGATAGAGGAACGCAACTTCTGCAGGTGCCAGCGTCGGTCGATGCGGTTGTGGAACTCCACGCTCACAAAAGGCGACCATTTCACGTATTTCTTGTCATACTCAAACTTGAAGCGACTGCGTACCACCTGCTCGTCTTCGCTTGCGTAGGTCTTGGGGTTGGGAGTGGTCTCCCAGCCCGAATGGATGGTGCCATCGGGCTGGTAGTATTCGGCAAACTCATGGTCGGTGCGTGTGATGGTTTTTTCCTCCTGACGGGTATACTGATAGCGCTCACGTGCCGAGATGCGTAGCCATTTCCACAGTTTCACCGTGGCAGTGGCTTCGGCGCACAGGCGGTGGTGGGGCAGCCAGTAACCGGGTGTCAGGCGGTAGCTTTCCAACTGGTTGTCCTCATCGTAGCTTTCCTTTGAGGTCTTTTCGGGCTTGTACTTGTTTATGAACGAGTAGCTGGCTGCCAACTTCAGGTACTTGATGGGCTTATAGCCCACCTTGAGGCCGGCACTCAGGCGGTTCATGGCCGTACAGTTTTCCCCCGTACGCATTTCGCCTTCCAGCCCCAGGCTCCATTGCTTGGTAATGGACTTCTCCACTCCAATCTCCGTCCACACGCCAAAGTCGTCGGTGTCGGCATGCGACACCAGCGGAGCGATGGCCAGCATGGCCGTCAAAAGAATACGGTGCTTCACGTTACCTCCTTTTTCTTCTGTGAATGATGCTTGTGATTGATTAGTCTGATTAGTTCTTTGGAATCTTGGTGAGCTGTTCCACACTGCTGCCAAGGTCCATGGGCTCATCGTAGTAGATGCGTATGAGGCAACTGTCCTTCAGATAGTCGATGATGCCCAGTTCGATGCGCAAGATCTTCAGTCCGGTGCGACGTTCCAGATCGGCCTTCAGTTCGCCGCGCTTGTCGGGAGCCACCAGGCTCACGTTGTCGTAGAGGATATATTTGCTGCAGCTGTTATTCACCAGTTTGCTGCTCTCGAAGAGCCATGCCAGGAAAATGAACACCAGGTTGGCAAAGAGTATGGTGAGCAGGCCCACACCCTCCCAGTAGTCGCTGCGGGCATGGTACTCGGCCTTGCCCATGGCATTGACAACGCTCACGGCCACAAGCATGAACAGGTAGGTCATCTCACGGATGGGCACAGCCTCGGTGCGGTAGCGGATGATGCCGAAAATTGCGAATAGTCCCAGTGCGGCTCCGGTCTTCAGCGTGTCGCCACCCATCAGTGATACCAGCATGAAGATGCTCATCGACATGATGAGGAAGATGAACATGTAGTCTCTCCGGTGGCTGCGGGGATAGTAGAAACAGCGTGCGATGACAGACACCACAGCAAAGTTGATGATGAAGCGAATCACCAAGGACACAAATTGCATGGGCTCAAAAAAGGTCATGCCAATCATGTTGCCCAGTTCGTAGTTCAGATTAGAGATAATCTCTTCCATAATTTTATTCGATATTTTTTAATGTTTATAGATTCGTATGTGCCAGTTTGCCCAGTCTTACCAGTCTGGGCTTGAAGATGTTCTGTTTGAGGCTCTTGTTGGTGATGCAGCTCCCGATACAGTACTTGCTGAAGCCCGATGCCTTGATGCGCAGGGCACGCAGCAGCGGCAGGATGGGGCTGTACACATTGCCGTCGCGCTTGAGCTCGATGATGACCAGCGGCCCCACATCGGCTCGCTTGCCTGTCTCGAAGTTCTGGAACTGCACGTCAAAGTCGATGGTCAGCCGCTCGGTCTTCCCATAGTTCACCAGCGTGATGCGGTGGAAGCGGTTCTGCACGGTGGGGTGGATGCTCCCGAGCCCTCTGTGCACCAGCTTCTCCAGAAAATCTTCGTTCTCCTCATTGTGGGCGAGCTCTTGCGAGGGCACTTCGATACGTTTTTTCTTGGTGCGACCGTGGTTGTTTTTGGTCTTCACCTCCAGAAAGGTGATGTCGCTGTCGAGATACGTGCGTACGCGCACTTTCTGACGTGGGGCGCGGCCGTTGTGGTGCTCTAGATAGAAGTGGTGCCCATCGGTGTCCCAGTATGTGGTCAGATAGTTGGCAATCTTGTTGCCGTCGATACTCTGGGCATAGTATTCGCCCTGTACCATCTCCAGCAGACGCACAAGGTTTTCCTTGCTGGTCACAAACTTTGTGTCCGTCCGGTTCATCAGACGGATGGAAGACATTTGCTCCAGCGTGATAGGCTTCAACTGTCCCAGCAATTCGTCAATTCGTTTGTTGATTTCCATGCCAAATTTTACATTTACGTTGCAAATGTACAAAAAAAAATTACGATTACCCAATTTTCATTTGTAAATTTGGCAAAAAAAAACTACTTTTGCGCAGAATTCAGCAAAAACAATAATCAACCTCCAAAAAAACGACAAATATGTTAGATGTAAAACAGACTCTTGGTGAGGCAGAAGAACGGATGGAAGAAGCCGTTATGTATCTTGAGGATGCACTTGCCCATATCCGTGCCGGAAAGGCCAATGTGAGAATCCTGGATGGCATACGCGTAAATAGTTATGGTACGATGGTTCCGCTCAACCAGGTGTCGGCCATCACTACCCCCGATGCCCGCACCATCGCCATCAAGCCCTGGGACAAGAGCATGTTCCGCCCCATCGAGAAGGCCATTATCGACAGCGAGGTGGGTATCATGCCCGAGAGCAACGGTGAAATCATCCGTCTGGGCATACCGCCTCTCACCGAGGAACGGCGCAAGTCGCTGGCCAAGCAGTGTGGCAAGGAAGGCGAGCAGGCCAAGGTGAGCGTGCGCAACGCGCGCCGCGATACCAATGACAAACTGAAGAAGGCCATCAAGGACGGCCTCTCGGAGGATGTGGAGAAGGATGCCGAGACCACGCTCCAGAAGGCCCATGACAAGTTTATCAAGAAGATTGATGAACTGCTGGCCGCCAAGGAAAAGGAAATCATGACGGTCTAATCCAGAGTAGAGAGCAAGTGGCGATGCAGAATGGGAATGCGGTCTGCAAAGGGCTGGTGGTAAGAAGCACGGGCAGCTGGTACACAGTGTGCCTGTGTGACACAGGACAGCGAGTGGACTGCAAGGTGAAGGGCAATTTTCGGCTCAAGGGAATCCGTAGCACCAATCCTGTGGCTGTGGGCGACTATGTGATGGTGGAGCATGGTGGTGAAGGGCCGGCATATATCAGGGAGATTATGGACCGGCGCAACTATATCGTGCGTAAGGCGTCCAATCTGTCCAAGCAGAGCCACATCCTGGCTGCCAACCTTGACTGTGTGCTGCTGATGGTGACCATCGCCCATCCAGCCACCAGCACCACCTTTATCGACCGTTTTCTGGCAGGTGCCGAGGCGTACCGTGTGCCCGTGGTGCTGGCTTTCAACAAGACGGACCTCTACAGCGAGGAGGAGCAGGCATTACTCCGCCAGACGATGGCACTCTATGAGCACATCGGCTACACATGTGTGGCCCTCTCTGTCACCCATGGCATAGGCATCGACGTGCTCTCCGGCATGCTGCGCGACAAGGTAACCTTGCTTTCAGGTCATTCAGGAGTGGGGAAGAGTACGCTCATCAACGCACTGCTTCCCCACCTCAATGTGCGCACGGCTGCCATATCGGCGGCCCATGACACGGGCATGCACACCACTACCTTCAGTGAGATGTATGCGCTCCCTGGCGGTGGTGCTATCATCGACACACCGGGCATCAAGGGCTTCGGGACGTTCTATTTCGACCGCCGGGAGGTGGGGCACTATTTCCGCGAGATTTTTGCCGCCAGCGAGGATTGTCGCTTTGGCGGAGGCTGCACCCACACCCACGAGCCGGGCTGTGCCGTGCGGCAGGCTCTTATTGAAGGGCGGATTGCAGCCTCACGTTTTGCCAGCTACCTCTCTGTACTTGAAGACCAGGATGAGGGCAAGTACAGGGCGGCCCACTGATTACTTCATCTCCCAGCCGGCAGCCTTGGCAATGGTTTTGCTGATTTCCGTGTTGTCGATGCGGCCATGGAACAGTTCGGCACCGGCGCCAATGGCAAAGCAGGGCACATAGCCGTTGCTGTGGCCTCCGCTCACCCATCCCACAAGGGCACATTCAGCCTGGACGCTGCGGACGGTATAGGCCAATTCGTCATCCTTCTGGTAGAGTGTCTGCGTGGTGGTGCCCTTGCCGCTCATGATGTTCTCAAAGGCCTTCTCCAGCCGCTTGGTTTGCGCATCGGACAGTTTCACCTTGTCCCAGAAGCCAAAGTTCTCGGTGAGGAAGGTCTTCACTACATCCCAGTTGTACTTGTCGCCATACTTGTCGTGCAGCTTGTGCAGTTCGGAACCCAGTTTGCCGATGCTCATGCGCTGGTGGCCCACCACATCCAGATGCAGTTCGTACGGGCCCCGGCCCAGCCCCAGGCCACCGGTCTCATGGTCGGCTGTCACCACAATGAGGGTTTCGTCGGGGTGCTGCTGATAAAATTCATAGGCCACCTTCACGGCGTTGTCCATGTCGATGAGTTCTGGAATGAAGCACATGTCGTTGGCGTGGCAGGCCCAGTCAATCTTGCCGCCTTCTACCATCAGGAAGAAACCGTCCTTCTCGCCCTGCTTCTTGGTGAGGAAGTTCACGGCGGCACGTGTGATGTCGGTCAGTGTCAGGTCGTCCTTTGTGCGGTCCAGGGCATACGGTAGGCAGCTTGCATCCTTCTTGCTGGCCGCTTCACTCTGGAACAGAATCATGCGCTGTGCCTTCTTGGCCTTTTTCTGGTAGTCTTTGTAGCCGCGTGCAATGGTGAATCCCTTGTCAGCTGCCTGCTGGTAGAGGTCGGGGCCGCCTTCCTGAGGGTTCTTGGGCGACACAAAGTCGGATCCGGCATAGAAATCATTCTCCGAGGCCACCAGCTGCTGTCCGATGGTGTATGCCTCACCGCGACTGCCCACATGGGCGTAGAAGGCGGCCGGAGTGGCATGGTCTACGCTCACGCTGGTGGTGATGCCCACAGCAGCCCCGGCACCACGTGCCCAGTCGGCCAGACAGGTGACAGGTGTGGTAAGGTCCTTGAGCACGCCCAGTGCACCGTTCTTGGTCTTGTTGCCGCTGGCCAGGGCCGTGCCTCCGGCAGCTGAGTCAGTCACTCCGTTGGTGGCACTTTGGGTGTTCACCAGCGCAAAATACGGGAACGAGGGGAAGCACAGTTCCTGGATGCCTATACGTCCCTCCATGGCTCCCAAATAGGTTTCAGCGGCGTTCACCTGGTTCACACCCATGCCGTCGCCAATGAAATAGAATACATACTTGGCCTTTCCTCCGGCCATTGCTGCCATGGCCACGAATAGCAGGCCCAGCAGCGTCAGAAATCTGTTTCTCATAATGATTATTGTATGGTGAAATTCTTCAAATCCGTAGCAAAGTTAGAAATAATTCTTCAAATATAGCATTATTCCTTGCCTTTTTTTTGGTCCGGATGTGAATAATGGCTACCTTTGCAACATCAACGAATCACCCTTAGCCCAAAGAAAGTCATGAAACATCCAGCCAAGACCGACATTGCCGTATTGATGCTTTTCTTCAACCGTCCGGATTCATTCCGGCAGGTGTTTGAGGAGGTGCGAAAAGCGCGCCCATCACGCCTGTTCCTCTATCAGGACGGCCCACGCGGAGCGCAGGATATGGAGGGCATAATGGCCTGCCGCCAGATAGCGGAGCAGGTGGACTGGGAGTGTGACGTGAGGCGCAACTATCAGCAACACAACCAGGGTTGCGACCCCTCGGGGTATCTCTCTCACAAATGGGCCTTCTCGCTGGCCGATAAGGTGATGGTGCTCGAGGATGATGTGGTGCCCAGTCAGAGCTTCTTCCCCTTTTGCAAGGAAATGCTCGACCGCTATGAGCACGACCAGCGGGTGGGGATGATTGCGGGCTTCAATGTGGACGAGGTGACCCCTGATGTGCCCTACGACTATTTCTTCACCACCGCCTTTTCCATCTGGGGCTGGGCTTCCTGGCGGCGTGTGGTGGACCGCTGGGACGGAAGCTATGCCTTCATGGACGATGCCTTTGCCATGCGGCAGTTGCGCGACATGGCGGCCAAGCAGCGCCTGCGCCCTGATTTCCTCCGCATGTGCGCCCATCACAAGGCCTCTGGCAAGCCTTATTTCGAGAGCATCTTCTGGAGCACGATGGTCATGAACTCCATGCTGGCCGTCATGCCTTCGCGGAACATGATTTCCAATGTGGGGGCTATGCTCGACTCCACTCATTTTTCCACCAGCCTCTCCACCATGCCCCGGCGGTTGCGCCGCATCTTCACCATGCAGCGCCATGAACTGTCCTTCCCCCTGCACCATCCGCACCATGTGGTGGAGTACACACCTTATAAGGAAAGGCTCTATCTGGTCAATGCCTGGGGCCATCCGTGGCGCAAGGTGGCCTATTCGATGGAGGAACTGTGGCTCAACCTCCGTCGGGGCCAGTTTGCAGCCATCCGCACCGCTGCAGGCCGCCGTCTGTCCAAGTGGATGGGATACCACAGACATCAGTAAGACAGGTAGTTAAGAACCAAGTCTATGGGGATGTCCTATAAGTCAAGCCCTGAAAAGGCGACATACCCCTGGATGGGGAGCGAGCCCTATCGTCATCGACGCGTCTCAACCAAAGCCCTGAAAGGGTTAACCTGGTCTAAGCGCTGTGAGGCAGGACTTGAATGAAGGAAGGATTAGTCTAAGGTTGGATCAACGTTCCTTCATCATATCTTTTCGGCTCCTGCTTTTGGTGACGAACCTCACTCCAAAGAACACCAGAAGAACGGCAAGAGCATGTGGCAGTTTGAACACCCCTAAGCCTGTCAGCACACTCACCACCACGGCCACCGCTGGCTGGACATAATTATATACACTCACCACTGTGGGGCGCAACACCTGCTGGGCCTGCATCGTAAGGATGTAACATACAAAAGTGCAGACCACAACAACAAACGATGTCTCTAACCATGTCGTGACAGAAATCTCCGAAAACGGTATCGACGAGACATGAGAGAAGGTGAAAGGAGTGATGACAAGGGCGGCAAAGGTGAACATCCACTTGTTGATTGTAAATACGGAATAGCGCTTGATTAGCCGATTGAACATTGACAGATAGAACGCAAACGACAGTTGGGCAAACATGCACAAGAGGTCGCCACGCAAGTCGCCCACCTTTGCATTGTCGGCAGTGGCACTCGTGAGAATGAGCAACAACGCACCACCGAAACCCATCAGAACGCCTCCCGCCTTCTTGCCTGTAATCGGCTCCTTCAGAATCAGGGCCGACAGAACCATGGCGAAGATGGGCATCGAAGTGGTCACGATGCTCGAATTGATGGGCGATGTGATGCTGAGCCCGATGGTGTAACAACACTGATTGAACACAAGACCGAAAAGGCCTGCCAGGCCCAAATGCAATATATCTTTCACTGGCGGATGCTCCTTCTTCACAAAGAATGAGGCCACCCAAAACAATAGGGCAGCTCCCACCAAACGGAATGTGACCATATCGATACCAGTAATTCCGTGGGTCATGGCATCCTTGCCCACAGGGGCCATCAAGCCCCAAAATGCACACGCAGAAAACATGCACAGATGGGCTATCAAAGGTTTATTGTTATCCATTTTATACAAGCTTTTTGTTTTTGATATTGGAATGACCCAACGAAAGGATCAATCCCCGACATGTGGAAACATCTGGCAAAGGAAAAGCGCTTTGGGCATGCCGAATAACGACAGAAGGCCATCGGCAGCCGCAGCTATGACACCGACAGCGTCGTTGCGGTTAATGTCCGTGACTTCTTTTTTATATTCTGTCGAGCACCAACTGGATGAGGTCATCGATGCTGTTATGGTAATTAAGTTTCACATTCTTCACACTACGGTTGGCAAGCACCATGCAGCAGGTCATGGCACGATGCCCCATGAGCCGTGAGAGTCCTGCAAGCGCACTGCTTTCCATCTCGAAATTGGTGATGCGGAGTCCAGAATGTTCAAAGGTCTGTATCTTATCGTTGAGATGAGGGTCGGCAAGGGGAAGACGAAGTTCACGTCCCTGCGGGCCATAGAATCCGCCACAGGCTATGGTTATGCCTGGCACCATGTCGTCCTTTGCCACACGGGAGAGCAGATCAGCATCGTTGTCAACGACGTAGGGAGCACAGAGTTGCGGATTCCACCCCACATGGGCTTTGAAGGCCTCTTCAAGCGCAAGGTCGCAAATGTCGTTGCGGCGTGCATAGAAATTGAGAAGACCGTCGAAACCGATGCTTTTCACAGAAGATATGAAGGTGCCCGGCGGAGTGTCGGGTTGCAATCCTCCACAGGTGCCAATGCGCACAAATGTGAGCTGTCGGAAATTGTCCTTTTCCTCTCGTGTGGTGAAGTCGATGTTGGCAAGCGCGTCGAGCTCGTTGACCACAATGTCGATGTTGTCGCATCCGATGCCTGTGGACAGCGCGGTAATTCCTTTGCCCTTGTAGGTGCCTGTGATGGTGTGGAACTCACGGTTTGAAATCTCGCATTCCACGGTGTCGAAATGCGATGCAACAAGTTTCACCCGCCCCGGGTCGCCCACGAGTATGACTTTGTCGGCCAGATGTTCGGGACGCAGATGGAGGTGGAATGCACTTCCGTCAGGATTGATTATCAGTTCACTTTCAGCGAAGTACCTTTTTGTTTTCTGCATTATTTGTCTCCTTTTCCATTTGTTTGGTTTTCTGTCTATGGCCTCTGCCCGCCCGTGCTGATGACAGTATCTCCTGCCGCAAGGTGGTACACTCCCCATCTTGGACTAACAGGCACGCCCCTTCTCGGGGGCAAGGCTGAGGTGTTCGGACTTCTGTCGGGCGCAAAGTTACAGAATAATTCCATGTCCGCCAAGAATTTTTTAGCCAAATTGTGTTAGTCTTATTATTATATACGCCAAGAGACACAATGCTGAGAGCGACAGAAACACGAGTGCCGCTATCTGCAAGGAGTTGCCTTCTGTAGGGATTGATATTTCCGCCATACTTTCGGGTCGCTGCTCAGGATTGTGGTTGATGCATTGTCGCGCTATCTGCATCATCTTCTTGTCGTGTGTGGTCTCTGCCATATACGACGCAAGAACACCGAAGGAATAAATGTCACATCGGATGTCACTTTTGGCATTCGGCAGGAAGAGTTCGGGGGCTATATATCCCGACGTGCCGCCCGGAGCCTTGAATATATTGAATGTGTCGTTGTCGGAAAGACTGAAGTCGATGAGCTTGATGTTCAGTCCGTTGTGTGTCACCATGATGTTGGATGGCTTCAAGTCGCGGTGGATGGTTTGCTTGTTGTGGATATATTGCAGCACATCCTTTATCTGGGCGAAGAATTTCCTTGCCAGCTGTTGGGTGAGAAGCCCTTTTGACATAAACGACTTAAGGGTCTCGCCATCAATATATTCGAGGATAATCACAGGGCCGAGCTTATCAAGTTCTTCCATTCCGATGGTGCGGCAGATGTTGGTGTGCTCAAACTGCAGACCAATCTCGAATTCCTTGTTCAGTGCCATGCGATACATGGGTGTGAACAGATAGTCTTTCTTCAGGCATTTCAGCATATACGTCTTGCCGAAACGCCTTGCCTTGAACAGTCGGGTGTAGCCAGAGTTGGAGACATAACAGTCCTTGATGTCAGTAAAGTCGCTCTTCACCGAATTGATGTCGCCCAACTGGTTGTTGATGTCTTCTACAAAGTCGGATGTGATATTCTCTTCAGTCATTATTGTCCTTATAGTCCTTATTAGGTTTTCTTATGATGTTCAGACCTCCGTTTCGTCCTGCCACGAAGGGCATGGTATTTTCTCCATTGCGGGTGATATAGGGCAGGTAGAGCGGTTGATGCATGATGAAGCAGCCAGTGACGAATCTGTCACCGATGGCGAGTTTGCTGTTGCGTGATTCCCTCACCTCAAATGTACTGTCGCCAAGATACTCCAGTGTTACCAGACGATTAGGACTCCAACCTATTTCGACAAACTCGCCCGGATGCAGTTCGCTGCTAGTCATCTGACGTGCATTAAAGAATGAAGAGTTGTATTTCGTACTGGTCTTAAGCCACGACACGAACTTGTCGAAATTGCTGAATCCGACATAATGTGCTAATATGTCGAGCGTGTATTTCCTTGTCTTGTGGCTGTCGTTGACATATCCCCATATTCGTTTGAGTGTGGATACGGATATAGACTGGGGCAATGTCTTTTCGAGAACGAGCGAGAATTCCTCGAAGTCGGTGGTAGTTGACAATGTCCTGCCGTATTTCTGTTCAACTTGTGATTTCAGTTCTTCTATTTCAGGTATGCTCATAGCTGTTATTTTGTGATATTTTCAAATTTCCCCCATTTATCATGGGCTTTATATCTCGCAAGGCTTGATTCGGGCACGTGGAGGGTGCACGACGTCAGCAGTGGGTAACTGCTGTTGAATGTGGCGTTATAGCACACGGGAGGTATTTCAGCTGATATGTATATGTCGGAAAGCGGACAACCGTCGAAAGCGTATTCACCTATAAGACTTGTTGCGCTGCCGATATGTATGCACTTGAGGTTGAGACACTGTTGGAATGTGGCTTGCGGGATTGTGGCAAGACTGTTGGAGAGAGTGACCGATTCCACACTGCTGCCATAGAATGCTCCCATGCTAATCTCGGTGATGTTGTCGGACATGGTGAACGATGTGATTCGGCAGTTGCGGAAGGCATATTCGCCAATCGACTTGACGGAGGCGGGGAGGGTGTAGTCACCATCCTTTCCGAGCGGAAACCACATTATTTTGGTAGCGTCGGCATTGAAAAGCACCCCGTCGATGCTCTTGAAATACATATTGGCTGCCGACACCTGGATGGACGAGAGCGAAGTGCATCCGTCGGATTGACCTATCGATGAAGCATTGGCAGGGATGGTGATAGTGGCAAGGCTGGAACAGTTCTTGAAGGCTTGTTCGTCAATCCTCTTTGCCGAGAGTGGGAGCATAACGGATTGCAGTCTTGTAAGGTCTTTGAACATACCATATCCAATAACGTCATTCTCGGTGGTCCGTGACTCTATATAATTGCCGCCACCCTCAACGATATTCACATCGGTGAGGTCGATGGCAGTCAGGTGCCCTCCCGTGTCATTGCCGTAGAAGTCAAGTCCCGCCATTCCCCTAAGTGTCCGTATGTCATCTCCGTTCATCTGTCCGGAGAAACTGAGCGACGTATATCCATAACGGTCTTCGCCCATTAGTAGGGAGAGTGAGCCGGGAGATGTGGTGGAAATGGAGTTGTCGGTGGTGACAACAATACTGTTGCCTGTTGCCTCTCCAATGGTATTTACGGCATAGGGCGTGAGCTCGAGATTAGCCATCTTGTCGAGTCCCGTCATTGTCATTATGATATGCCCGGTGGTTGCCTCGTTGAGGTTGGTGGTTACATCAACAGTCTTTTCCGAATCGATGTTGCGTATATGGCATCCAGCCTCGATGATGTCCTCGCCTCCGTTGTCCTCGATGACAAACGAGGCGATGACACTTGTGGGACCTTTGGCGAGCATGGTGAGTTGGGAAACTGTAGGGATGACGTTGGGCAAGGTGGTAAACTGCATGTTGTCGCTGGTAATCTCAACCCGTCTGTTGTCTCCCCTCAGGCGATATGAGTAGGTGACACCCGGTTTCAGGTCTTGAAGTCGATATTCCACCCTTCCGTTGTCGGGGGTGAGAGAAGGCGATGACGAAGTGATGCCGCCATTATTTGCCCACCACTCGAAACGTAACGAGGTGAGACCTTTGCCTCCATTGTCGGCGATGACTCCGGCGACAGTAGCCTCGTTGCGGGTGATGTCGAGGGCTTCCTCCACCGATAGAGTGGGGCGGGGATTGAATGGAGCATCATACGCACTGCATCCGGATGCCATTGCAACGATGGCGATTATATATAATATAACGTAGTGTCTCATTGCTTTCCAAGTTTTATGCCGATACCGATATTCACTTGCCACACCTTGCACTTGACAGTGGAGGCAGACATGAGGGCACTCCATCTGTGGTTGTGCCACAAAAGTCCTATTTCTGCCGCCAATCCCTTATGGCTATAGTCGGTGCACAATGCCCATGTGCTTGTCTCGGGGTTGTCAACTTGCCATGCCGTAGAGTTTTTGCCATATCCCGCACCCTCGAAGATATTGATGTGTCTTGTGAGGCGGTGGATGAAACCTGAGGTCAGCGCAAAATTGGAGTGGCGCTTATTGCCTGTGTAGAAAGGCATCACATCGTCACCACTGGCATATCCGTCGGCATTCACCTCAATGCTTGTGGTGCCGATGCCACGGAAATCGGAACGTAGATGCACGAACACTCCATGGCGCTTCATTGTGGCAAGGAAGATGCCGAATGAAGGACCGGACTTGTGGAGTGATGTAGTGAGCAATGCGTAGGAGGCAAGCGGTAATTTCGGTTTGGTGTATTTTACCGTTACCGTGTCGCGCAAGGTTTGCGTGATGACGATCGTGTCGTGTATTTCCTCTACTTCCGCCTGTGGGCAGTTGAGTTTCATCACATAACAGATACGACTTTCCAAGGGGGTGGGGAAGCGATAGTTGCGAAGCACTCCCCATTCGGGATGCTTGATTGTTATCCGCGACGAACCGGACGGAAGATATAACAATATCTCACCAGTCTCGTCCACTCGTTTCACGATGCCCAGGGGAGTTGAGAATGCAAACTCCTTGGGAGCTTCCACCTTGAGCAGTGCGCAGGCCTGTCCGTTGAGGTCGCGCACTGGGGAGATGAATGCGCTGATATCGTTCTTCTGTGCATTGACAGAGATCACAGAGAATTTCTGTGCAGCACAAGGCAAGGCTGCGGCAATGCATACCGCAAGTGCCGCCATCCTGACAAGTCGTATTATAATCTTTGTTCTGCTCATTATTCCAGATAGAAGTCTCTTATGCCAATAATTTCTTTCTCGCCATTCACTGATGCTGCAGGTTGCCATGTCCTGACGTGTATCAGCGGCATCGACTCGTTGCGGAAGTCCCAGAGGATGAACAGATAACCATCATCGGAATACCTGTCGCTCGTGTATTCTTGTTCCATGCTCACTCCGTAGATGCCTTCCATTGTGGGATGGCGCATGATACGGAAATCAGTGAACTTGACGTCGATTTTCTTGTTTGCTGCAAATACCATCTCAAGTCTTTCCAGGTATTCTTTTTTTGTCTTCAGACTAAACGTCACCTTCTCGTCGCCCTCTATCCCCGCTGCACTGTTGTTGTCGGCAGTCTTCACCACATGGCCCACGATGATGAGGGCCTGGTCGCTGAACACCTGTCGGAGGAAGTCGATGTCCTTGGTAGTGTAGGATGTGCGCAGATGTTCGCAATAGTTGAGAATCATCCTGCGGTTGTCGGCATCCTTTTCTTCAAGTTTGCCCGATATCACCTTCGATGCCTCGGCAAAGAAGGGATTGTCCTTTGCCATTGTCGTGATGTCGTTTTTGAATATGTTTCGTTTGTCATTTTTTTGTGGAATATTGTATCGCTGCGTTTCGTATTGTTGTTCAGCGATTACGGGTTGTTGGTTGCTCTCCCTGATTATCGTGTCCCTTATAACTGTTACGGGGCGCACGGTGGATGAGGTGTCCGTGGATGTGGATATAGACTGAGTATGGGTGGGCAGTTGCCATAATGCAACCGCCACACCCAATAGAAACACATTCAGTATTATAAGAGAGATTATCGCTTTTTTAATCATTCAATCGATTTGTTTATTACTGCCAGTTTTCAACCTCGCCTCCCACTTCAATCTTCACCTGTTCGGGATTGTTGGTTATCACGAGGTTGACTAGATGATCCACACCGGGTTTGAATAGGAACTTGCTCTCGAAGAGATAGCTCACTCCCTTCATGATGACCTCAACGAGGGGCACACGGTTGTCGAGTCGCTGTGGCACGATGATGGCACCGAATTGGAAGTCGCTTTCCTGGTGCGCCTTGATGGTGGCCTTCTTGCCCTTTACGTCGCGTGTCACTATTCCGGCACTGATGTCGAAGGTGGCGGTAGGCACAGTGTTGTGGATGAATATCTCGGCATCAGCAGGCATGTCGCCCTCAAAGTCTTCGCCCTTCACGAGTCGGATGGTGAGTTTACTCATGACATGTTTGAAGTTGAGGGTCACAGGCGATGTGGATGCCGCCACATTCGATGTCTTGGCATAGAGCAGGTCGCTTGCCTCATATCCGCTGAGCGCACCGTCGGTTTCGGCGGTAGTCTGGTCGGTTGCAACGCTCACGGGCTGGTCTTCTATCGATGTCACATTCATATAGGGATAATAGGCGTATGCATTGTATGAGCCTTCGTCCCAGAAAAGGTTCTTGCTTGGAGTCCATTTGCTCGAGGTCAGTGTGAGCTGTTCGTTGTTCAGGGTATTGCCGCCTATTTCGAGTGGCATGTCAGTCTTGGCGATATATACGCCAATCTTGTCGCCGTTTTCAAACTCAGTGGCAGTAGCCTTTGTTTGTGATGGATGAATGACATCAAATGTCATGGGGGTTTCCTTGGCGCTCTTCGGGGCTTCCGTAGAGACGTCATTGTCGGATGAGCATGATGCGAATGTCATCATCGACAATGCCACACCGATATATAATATACGTTTTTTCATAATCCAATAATTATTTTTATTGACTTTGTCGAAGTCAGTTTCATTAATATTTCAATATTTTATTTTTTCAATTTCTTAATCGGACTTCCCTTGTGAATAGTAGGCGGCAACTGGCGCGAATGAACCAGCGAGCCGGAGTAAGTGCCTATTGATCTGGTTGCCATTATATTCACGTCGCGCTTGTCGTTGGCGACAAATTCCTCAAACGAGTATTCCTCGCCGGCATATCTCTTGATGCGCTTCACAATGCTCTCGCGGCTGATAGTGCTGTAATAAGGAATGTCGTTGTTCATACAAGAGTTCTGCTCTGAGCGGAAGACACCACGAGAGTGCATATATCCGCCTTCGTAGATATCCACTATGTCGCTGTAGCGCGGGTCGTAGATAAGGTGACTCCAAGGCACTTGGTTGGTCTTGCCAGTGATGGAGAGGTTGTCATACCATCCAAGCGACTGGGCACCGAGGATGGCATCCACGTGTCCGCAGCAGGAGCATCCGCAGGCATCGATGAAGGCATTGTGATAGATATACTCGTCGCCGAGCTTACCGAATCCGTGTCCACCTGCCTCATGCTGTATCACGCCTCTCGAGTCGAGGGGATAGCCGTAGGTGCTCTTCGGACAGAAGGCGATTGCTGTGCCGTCTTCCCACATCTGTGTGATGCCGGCGTAGTCGGTGCTGTTGGGGATGACGATGATAAGCGACTGGCATAGGTTGTCCTTAGTGACTGTCGGGGCATTGAGCACATAGCTGAACATCTCGTCGTAATCGCACTTCAACCCAATGCCTCCCGTGAATGTGGTGTTGAAACGGTTGTAGCGGATGGTGTTGATAGAACCTACTCCCGACTCGGTAGATACGGGGAAGGCAGTGTAGATGTTGAAGTAGTCGCGGTAGGTCTTGAAGGGTTCAATGCCGAAGAAGTACTCCACCTCGTCCTGCATGTCCTTGAGATATTGTCCGCTTGCTATATCCTTGGCGTCATATCCGTCGCCGAGAATCACGATGTTGATACCGCCGTTGTTACCCTTAGTGGCTTTCTGCAGCGTGAGCCACTGGTCTTCGGCGTACTGATAGTTATACTGGCTGACGGTGCACTTGTGGGTGTATTCCTTGCCTACAAGACGGAAGACGATTTCGCCGTTTCTGTCGGCTGAACCCTTTGCCATTTCCTTAATGGTGAGTGTAATTTCCGTCTTCTTGTTGCCTGATGTCTTTGAAAGTTCACACCAGTCGGGTTTGCTTGCCACTTCCCATTCACCCTCGGCATCGATTACGAGTGTCTGCTTGTGCTCGGTGTTGATGGCGCAGGCGATCGCCGGGCGGCATACCAACTCATGATGGGCGGCAATCCGCTTGAAGTCGCACCATCCCGATGCTGCCTGATACTGCTGGATGGCAGACTCCGGCACTTCAAGGGTGAAGTTGTCCTTGGCTACGCCGTTGAATGCTCCTGCCTGTACGTATGGAGGTATTTCGCCCTTACATACGATGCTTCCAATGCCATAGCAACCTTCAAATGCTCCGCCGTCTTCATAGTAACTTGCCTCATAGCGTATGTTTTCCAAACCGGCAGGTAACACAAGTCCCTCGATGCTACGGCAATGAGCGAATGCTCCTGCACCAATGGAAATCACGTCCTCGGGGAACTCAAGTACTCCCATCAATCGCCAGTTGTATGCAAAGGCCCTGTCACCGATGCTGACGATGGTTTCCGGCAATTTCAGTTCGCCAGAGAAGTCACAATTATAGAATACAGTGTTTTCAATCGTGACAAGATTCTTAGGCAAAATAAGCTCCCCTTTGAAGAAACAATTGCTAAAAGCTCCACCGCCGATAGAAACAATTCCATCATGAAGTTTTAGGTTGCCTCCAAATTCACATCCGCTAAAGGTGCCTTCATAAATTTTGTCTATAGTCTGTGGAATTTCAAGGTCACCTGAGAGATTCTTACAATCACCGAAAGCCGCCGAACCTATATATTTAAGATTTTCTGGAAGTCTGAGACTGCCATAGAACCCCGTACAGCCCAAGAATGCTTGCGAACCAATTTCTTCTAGTCCTTCCGGAAGAACCAATTCGCATGTGAATTTGTCGTATAAGAACACGTTTTGACCTGTAATTCTCTTTAAGGTTGAGGGCAATGATAATGTTCCTGTTAATCCCTTACAATTATCAAAAGCTGCAAATTCCAATTCCTCTACGCCTTCGGGGATAATCAAGGAACCAGATATTCCAGAGTGTGCAAAAGCCCTTGTTTTTACTTTCTTGAGTGTATCGGGAAATACAAAGTAGTTTAAGCCAGTCTTCTTAAAAAACGAGGAATTGGGTATTTCATCGTCCCCACCAAATACTGGCTCATAGCCTGGATCTACATTGTGTGCACTTCCAGCCTTGATTCTAACTTCCTTAAGGTTGAGGGCAGTAAGACTGGGCATACTGTCTCTCATCATCAAAAAGTCGGTTGAGTTTATCTGTCCCGTAATCTTCAGGTTCTTGAGCTTTATATAGTCCTTGCCGGCTGCCTTGATAGCTTCCTTGAGATGGCCAGCTGTCGAGTTTATAACCACATACTCCTTGGCTGTGGCATCGTGGCTCACGAGGTCGTTCTCCCAAGCTGTGATGCTCTCGCTGATGAGCGTGAGGGCATACTGTCCTTCAATACCTTTTTTATCCACACGGATGGCAAAGTTTGACATCTTGCCTGCCTGATAGGTAAAGTTCTCGTCCTTGGCAAACTTATAGGGTACACCGCCGATGGTGATGCTGAAAAGAGTCGTGCCTGCGGCAACTGTCTGAGGTACTACGATGGCACGCCATTCATCGTTCACTCTCGATGGCATGGTGGCTGTCTTCTCGATTCCGCCATTTGTCTTCACCGTACCGTCGCTCAGGTTGATGAGAGCCTTGCGGATGAGATTGGTGGCGAGTAGTGTCTTCTCAGTATTTGCCCATTCGCCCTCGGCAAATCCTGTTCCCTCAACAAGGGTGACGCGGGCATTTGCCATGCGGTGCTGCATAGACAGTCGGATGACACTCGTAGTGGGAGCCACGTCGCTCGCCTTGCCCCACAGGAAGTCGCTCTGTTCATATCCGCCCATCTCGCCGCCTTCAGTGGCCTTACTTTGGTCGCGCTGCACGGTAAAGGCATATTGCTCGATACTCTCGGGATTGCCGAAAGGATAATATCCATATACGTCGATATGGGTCTGCTTGTCCTTCCAGAATACGTCGTATGCTGAATTCCACTTATAATTGGCTTCGTCGAAGGTGTGGCGCACGTTGTCACCGCGATTGCCGTTCACCTGCAGTGTGCCAGGGTTGCTTCCTTCGTAGTCAACGATATATACACCCATCACGTCACCATCCACAAAACCGTTGTCGTTTACCCTTGTCACGGGCACCTGGTCGATGTCGCTGGTGAGTTCTATCTTCTGTCTGTCACCCGAGAATCCTTCATCAACCCAATCGCTGTCGGAGCATGCTGTCAACAATGATGTTGCCAGGGTGCTATATAATAATATGTGAGATAGTTTTTTCATAAAATGGATTCTTTTGGGTTAACATTATTCAGCCACGCCGCCGTTGTCGGTATCGTCGGTCTCCCATCCGTCGATGTTCACGTTGATGCCATTGTTGGTCTTGCTCACTGTGACGGTGAATTTATGGCTCTTGCCTGAGACGAATGTGAATGCTTTCTTCAGATTATAGTCCTTGCCGTCAACATTCACAGTGATAAGGTTGGTTTCTGCCACGTTTTGCGGTATGACGAGGGCCTTCCATGCTCCGTCGGTATTCCATGGTTTGATGCTCTGTGCATCACCCGTTGCAGAAACTGCAGAGGTGGCAATGTCAACTGTTGCCGATACTTTTGTTCCGTTGATGGTAACTCCAACATTTGCGGCTGCAAGACTCTCGGTGGTGAATCCGTTGCCGGCAGCCACATTCACAACCATCTGACTAAGCACATGCTTGGCATTGATGACAACGGCAGATTCTGTGGGAGCCACGTCCTTAACAGAGCCGATGAGCAATTCGCTCGCCTTATAGGCGCTTTCGCTGCTCTGGTCGGTTTTAACGCTGAATGACATGGCATTGACATCACTGATTCCGCTCTGATAGGGGAAATACAGGTAGAAGTCGGCATGCGTGGTGTTGTCCATCCAATAGATGGGAGTGTCGGGTGTCCATGTGCCGCTGTATGTAAACCTCATATTATCTACATGGTTGCCTGTAGCTTTGAGGGCGCTTGATGAATTGTCGATTCCGCGATTCACGACATACAATCCGCACTTGTCATTAGTATCAAATCCAGTGTCCGTGGCTCTTGTAATACCACTGACATTGGTACTGATTTTAATTTCCTTTTTAGTTGGGGGTGTGACTGGATCCTCTTCTGTATCGTTCCCTACAGATGAGCATGATGTGATTGCGATTGGCAAGATCAGATAAGCCATTAGGTTCTTAATATCCATACTTCAATTATTCTTAGTTATTAATTATATTTGGGTGCAAAGATATGTTATCCTTTTGAATTATGCAGGTTCATAATGGTTCATATCTTGATTTTCTGATTGTATGATAGTTTAATGTGTCATATCTTGGCTATTCTGATGAAAATTTCACGAATTTCATCTCGCGGAGGATTCTTGATTGCTTTTTCCTCATATAAGATGAGGGATGGGCGGAATCAATTTTGCGGGGATTGGGCAGTGACACGGCAATCATCGCACACTCAGCCTTGCTAAGGTTCTTGGCACTGCATTGAACCACAGGGACAGGTTTCTTGATTCACTTCACGTTCCCCGTTCGCTTCAGGGTGAACTGGTCAATATCGGGTGCCCATTGCGTACGGCAGGTCATTTCCACGGTATTGTCACCTGGACATAACACGACAGGAAGCGTCGCCACTCCCTCCGCGGATAAGGGCACCTGGACAGACTTGCCGTTGACCACCACCTCCAGTCCCCGGTTCTCGGCCGGCAGATAGACGATGCGCATCTCGTATCGTCCTCCCTGGTCCGACCATACCCGGTTCCAGACAATGGCGTTCTCTCGACATCCGCCTGCATAGCGGACCACCTGTCCGCCCGAGGCCTTGGCCTCCGTGGCATAGAAGACCTCTTTCTTGCGCTTGCCCAGGTCATTAAACAGCGGCAGATAGGCCCATTCGGCTTCATAGCGTGTCGGTTCCAGCCGCCGTTCCGCTTCCACCCGCCAGATGGCGACATCGTGAGGTCCCACTACGTCAGACAAGGTGTCACGGACCGGCCTCAGGTCCTTCCGGGCGAACAGGTCGCGTAGCCGGGTCTTGCCCTCCAACTCCAGTTCGGAGAGGGCAACGGAGATACGTCGTGCCGAGTCCGTAGGATTGTAGAGCGCAACCGCCCGCACCGGCGTACGCCGACGTCCGATGTCCTTCACCAGTACATACGTCCCGTCCGCCGCCTGCACCGGATAAGCCTGCAGGCCGAGGCTGTCCTGGTTCAGCGCGATGAGCTCTGGGTTCTTCAGCAGCGCCAGCGAGCGTTCGGGAAGGGTTGTCATGTCGCACCCCACCAGCAAGGGCGAGGACATCAGGCACCACAGTCCGAAATGAACCCGTTCCTCGCTCTCACTGAGCGATCGGCCGATTTCCAGCATGTCCATGTCGTTGAAATGTCCGTCGGCACAGTAGGCGGACAGCGGCAGGTTTTTCTCGATGATGTGCTTCACCGATCCCCAGTTGTCGCTGATGTCACCGCTGATGCGCCACGAGGCCGCCAGTTCCTTCGCCCATGTGCCGGGGAAGGCCCAACGGCAGATGTTGATTTCCACATCCTTCCGTCCCACCTGGTCGATAGCCTTTCGGATGGCGGTGTAACGGGGCTGCTCGTCCAGGTCCAGTTCCTGTCCCGCCCCGCAATAGTCAATCTTGATGAAGTCGTAGCCCCATCGGCGGAAGTACAGATCCGCATCCTGCTCCTCGTGGCCGTAGAGTCCCGCGCCGATGCCGTTCCGGTCCTTGTCCCAGATGCTGCCACAGGTCACGGCCCCGGCATCCGAATAGATGCCCGCCTTCAGGCCTAGGCTGTGGATATAGTCCGCCACCGCTTTCATTCCTCCGGGGAACCGCTGCGGATGTGCGTGCATCTCGCCCTGTTCGTCGCGGTAGCCGAAGAAGCCATCGTCAATATTGATATAGGTATACCCCGCGTCCTTCAGTCCCGTCGCTACTATGGCATCCGCCTGCCGCTTGATCAGGGTGTCACTAATGTTCACGCGGTAAGTGTTCCAAGAACTCCACCCCATGATAGGGGTCTTCCGTTGTTGCGCCGAGGCCGTCCATCCGGCGGCCATCAGCAGAATCAGCCATATCTTTCTCATCGTTCATTTTGTTATTTGCAGACAAATTTACATAAAAATCCCCGAATTATCAGCCGGTCGGAATAAGAAACCTGATGTCATTCCCCGAATTTGGTGGTTTTGAGAAGGCAATGGCATGTCTGCCACAGATTTTTGTCCTATAAACGTGCTCTTTTGTCGGATTATGACGAGTTGTGACAAAGGAAGGCGAAGCCAATGCCTGTTTCAGTGCCGCCGAGCAAGTCAGCGGGATTCAAGCCAATTTGATCAGGGCAAAACACCCTCAAAAAAGTATGTCAACATAAATGGCAAAGTATCTAAAGATAAATGGCAAAGTATGTTTAGATACTTGGCAGGGTATGTTGACACCCTGTTTTTCCTGATTTCGCAATGTGTCTTTTCCTGATTTCACTAGACACTATTTTCCTTCATTAACTGAAACCATAGACAGCTTTGCAAAGTGCATACTGAATCAATAGACACATGCTGCAAAAGCATCCTGTTTTTGTTGACACAACGGTCATGCTGGACTTACGGAGCCCGGGCTGCTCTGTTCGGCAACGCAATTTTACATAAGAATCCCGAATTATAAGCCAGTTGGAATAAAAAAAACTATTGTTGTCCGCTAAAACTCAGAACCTCGCGTACGCTCACACGCATATGCATA
>CAMBDA010000041.1 GCA_945865175.1 uncultured Prevotellaceae bacterium
ATGATGCCCTTTCCGGGTGCAGTTGTGCGGCGTCCGCTCAGGTCATACACCGGCAGGCTTGCATCCTTCATGCCGTCAATGGGCAGACCGTCGATGCCTGCAGCATCACCTTCGCCCAGCTCGAAGCCATAGGCGGGAGCCTTGTCGAGGCCGGAAGAGGCGGCCTCTGCCGGAACGCTCAGATAGGCCTTGAAGGCAGTTGTAGGCAGGGCAGAGCCGTCGGCCGACACCACATTGCCTTCCTGGTCCTTCAGGACACCCAGATAGAATCCCAGTCCTGTCTCGCTGGATGCATTCTTGTAGGTGAGGCGATAGAGGACACGGCCCTTCTTGGCATAGACCGTATCACCTGGCAGCACGGAGGTGGCCACCAGGTCGTTGTCTTCGGCAGGCACCAGGTCGGTCGTGGCCAACGGATTCACCACAATGTCCGCTGCATCCGTGCGCACCAGCACGCCTTCTCCCTTGGCCACCTTGTTTCCCGCACGTTCCGTGAGCATCATCTTCCCGTCTGCCACCTTCACATTGTAGAGCGTCAGGGTTTTCCCCGTCTCCACGGTCAGTTCCGTGTCGGAATAGGGATTGCTGAAGGACGTGTAGTGTGCAGCCTGTCCCTTGTTGGCCACAGCCGTGGCCTGCTTGGGGTCGCCCGGGAGTATCTGGCTGAAATACTTTGACCATCTGCTATACTCGTCAATGGAATGAGTGGGGACGTAGAGGATGGCATCATCACTAATACAGTAAAAGTCAAAATCGGTGTCTTTTCCTGTTGAAAGACAATATACATTCTGGAGGCTGGAGCTATAAGAGAAGGCCCCACTCCCAATCGTAGTGACACCCTCGGGAATAGTTATGGAGGTCAGGCCGGAGCAACCCTCGAAGGCACTTATCCCAATCGAAGTGACCAAAAAGCTAGAGCCCTCATATTCCACGCTTTTTGGTATAACTATATCCCCCTCATAATTTCCTCGTGTAACTGTTGCTTTACTCTTCTCCGTGTCCAACGAGTAATTAAGTCCACCAATCGTAGCCTTGACAATCTCACTCCTTGCCCCCAAACTCGCCATCAAGAGCAGGCAGGCGGTAAACACTCTCATTGTAAAATGTCTCATAATACATAAATAAAATAAAGGGCGGAACTGCTCTACGCTTTTCCGTCAATCGGGTACCGCCAAGCACCTCACCAGTTGAAAAGCACGAACAGTTCACGCCCGTGATGGACGTGAACCCTCGTCGCTTGTTCTCACTGGTTGAATATTGGCGGTTTCGACTGACGAGAAACAAGGACAAAGTCCAAGTATATGATGTCTTGACCTCACGGAGAGGCTGAGTCTTTCTGAGGTCTATGGATATAAGCCTGTTACATATTCCGCATGGTTAAAAAATGGGTTATAGAATCACATAGCAGCAAGGGTGATGAATGATGGGCAGGCCGAATCCGTTCTCGGCCGCTCCATACAGCAGGAGTCATCCGCGCATGTGCTGCATGTGCATGCACAAACTATCCTTCTGCCCTGCAAAGATAGCGTTTTTTGCAATATACCACAAACTAATGGCTGAAAAATGTTCCTTTCTACTGTTTTTTCTGTTTTCCAGCCAGCATCTGAAGGAAAAATGCGGATTTCGTGGTGTCAACATACCTCGCCAAGTATCTAAACATACTTTGCCATTTATCTTTAGATACTTTGCCATTTATGTCAACATACTTTTTTGAGGGTGTTTTGGGAAACTTCAATAGTAAGGCATGCCACCCACAGCCATATATGCTTCCATTATCAGGCTGCGCTTATAGCCAAGGCCGCTTGACTGGCATAGAAATATGGAAATAGGAGATAAACACCCGTGAATGGGCGTTTACCTCCTATTCAGATTCTGGGGATGGGGAGGGAATGTTTATTCCGTGGCCCCGCCCAACGCCTGATAGAGCGTGATGGTATTGGAGATGATGTTGTAGTTGTTGGCTACTTCGCCAAGTTGGGCACTCAGCAGGCTGCTGCGTGCAGTCAATACCTGCAGGTAGTTGGTGTTAGAGTACTGCATCAGTTTCTCTGTGGCATCTACGGCCTGGCGCAGGCTGCTCACCTGATTGGCCAGCATTTCCTTCTTGGCCTCAGCGTTGTGGATGGCAGCCATGGCGGTGTTCACCTCTTTTCCGGCATCCAATAGTGTCTGCTGGAATCCGATGGTTGCCACTTCCATCTCAGCCTTGCTGTTCTTGTAGTTGGCACGGAGCTGACCATTGGCAAACAGGGGCTGTGTGATGCTGGCCACAGCAGCCAGGATGAAACCTCCGGGGTTGATGACCAGGCTGCCCAGGCTGTTGGTGTACTGTCCCTGGGCCGAGATGTTCAGGCTGGGGAAGAAGGAGGCCTTGGCCTGGTTCTTGGTGTAGAAGGCACTGGCCAGTGCCATTTCGGCCTGCTTCACATCGGGACGACGTTCCAACAGACTGATGGGAAGGCCCGTGGTGCACACCGAGGGCTTGCGGAAGGTGGACAGTGCCTGACGGCTGACAGGAGCGGGCGTTTCGCCAATGAGGGCCGAGAGCACGTTCTCCACTTCGCGGATGCTGTGCTTGAGGTCCTCCACACTGGTGCAGATGCTCCAGTAGTTGGCCTCCGTGCTGGCCACAGCGGCCTTGTTGCTCTGACCGGCAGCCATCAGTTTCTTGGTCACTTCCAGATTCTGCTTCCAGTTTTCGCGCGTCTCTGTGGCAATGGCCAGCTGCTCGTCCATCATGGCCAGCGAGTAGTAGAGACTGGCGATGTTGGACACGAGGGCCGTGTGTACGGCCTGGCGCACGTATTCCATGTTCTTGAGGGCCACTTCGCTCTTCTTCTTGGCATTGCGGATGGAACCGAAGCAGTCAATTTGCCAGCTGGCGGCAATGGGGAAGGCATAGGTCTTGGTGGCGCCGCCGCCAAGTTGGTCCTTGTACTCTTCGCGGTTGTAGGGGTCGGTGACCCCGGAGATGGTGCCGCTGGGGTTGAAGGCCAGGGTGGGGGCATAGGCCAACTTGGCAGCCTTCAGATTGTTTTGTGCCTCTTGGATGCGGAGGTCGGCCTGACGGATGTTGCTGTTCTGTGCCAGACCTTTCTCGATGAGTGCCTGCAGGGTGGGGTCGGTGAACACCTCTCTCCATCCCAGCTCGCCCATGCTTTGCGTGCCGCTCTCGGCGTTGCCATAGAGACCTTGCGTCTTGATGTCTGCGGGGCGCTCGTAGCTTTTGTACACGCCACAGCTGCTCATGAGAGCAACTGCAAGCGTGAGGAACAAATAATTATATCTTTTCATTGTTTCAACTTTTTTATTGTTTGTCTTTGCCAGCTTCGGCCTTCTGTTTCTTTGAACGTTCCAGCTCCTTCAGGAATTGCGGGTCTGCGTCCTCTTCCATAGCCGGCCGAATCTTCTCCTGCAAGTATTCAAAGATGACGAAGAACAGCGGCACGGTAAAGAGGATGGCGACGGTGCCCACGACCATACCGCCGATTACACCCACACCGATGGTGCGGTTACCGTTGGCACCGGCACCTGTGGCAAATACCAGCGGAATCATACCGAAAATCATGGTGAGCACGGTCATGAGGATGGGGCGCAGACGGGCTTCGGCGGCTGCGTAGGCGGCTTCTACAATGCCCATGCCCTTGCGGCGGCGTTCCAGTGCGAATTCGGTGATAAGGATGGCCGTCTTGGCCAGCAGGCCAATCAGCATGATTACACCCGTCTGCAGATAGATGTTGTTCTCAATCTGGCTCATGAAAATCATGGGCAGTACAGCGTAGCCCTGGTTCCAGAGCCAGGCGAATCCGAAGGAGCCCATCAGGCCTGCAGGCACGGAGAAGATGACTGCGAAGGGAATGAGGAAACTCTCGTAGAGGCAGCTCAGGATAAGGAAAATCAGAATCACGCAGACGGCATAGATGAGATAGGTGTCGTAGCTGCCGATGGTTTCGGCCTCCTCGCGTGACATGCCTCCGTATTCGTAGCTATAGCCGTCGGGGAACACTTCCTGCTTCACTTGCTCCACAATGTTCATGACTTCGGTGTTGCTCACACCGCTGGCTGCCGTCACATTGACGGTAATGGAGCTGAACAGGTTGAAGCGGGTGTCCACCTCAGGGCCAATTACACGGGTGAGTTTCACAAACTCGCTCAGGGGAGCCATCCGGCTGCCGTTGCGCACAAACATGTTGGTGAGGTCCTCTTCACTGACACGTGCGTGTGGATCGCTCTGGAGCATCACGCGGTACACCTTGCTGAACTGGTTCATGTTGCTGATGTACGAACCGCCACAGTAGCTGCCCAGGGCACTCAGCACCTCGGCTGGAGAGAGGCCGGCGCGCTTGCACTTGGCGGCATCCACCTCCACTTTGTACTGGGGGAAGTTGCGGGCGTAGGTGGTGATGGCACGGCTGATTTCGGGACGGGCGTTGAGCTTGTTGATGAAGTCGAGAGTGTAGTTGTAGAACACTTCCTTGTCGGCTGCACCCGTCTTGTCCTGAAGGTTGAGCTCGATAGAGCCCATACCGTAGCCTGGAATCATACCGGGCTCGAACACGAAGATGGAGGCATCACCAATCTCTTCCATCATGCGCTTGGTGAGCATGTTGGCCACCATGGTGCTCACGCTCATCATGTTGTCGATGGGGTGGAGGGCACCGTAGCGTCGCTCAGCCCATGGCTTGAGCTTGACTACGAACATACCGTAGCTCACGCCCTGGCCGGACATGAAGCCATAACCGGCCACCTTGTTGTAGTGGGCTACCTCGGGGCATTCGCGGATGATTTTCTCGGCACGGTTCATCACTTCAAACGTGGTGCTCAGGTTGCTGCCCGGCACGGCGCTCACGTTTACCATCACCGTACCCTGGTCCTCCTGAGGCACCAGACCCGTAGGCAACTGGCCGGCAAAGAAGCTCATGCCCACTACGGCTGCAATCAGGGCACCGAAGGACACGATATAGCGCCAGCGACGCTTCACCAGATGGTTGAGCGTGTGGGTGTACTTGATGAGCATGGCGTTGTAGCTGGCATTGTATGCCTGACGGGTGCGGTAGTTGACTGTGCCCCAGAATCCTCTGCGGCGTCCCTCGCTTGCAGGCTTCATCAGCATGGCACAAAGGGCAGGGCAGAGCACGAGGGCGCTGACACAGGACAGACCCACTGAGGTGGCCAGGGTGACACCGAACTGGGTGTAGAACTGACCGCTGGTGCCACCCATGAAGGACACGGGGATGAACACGGCCATGAACACGAACGTACAGGAGATAACGGCCATGGTCACGTCGCTCATGGCGTCCTTGGTGGCCAGATAGGGACTCTTGTAGCCGGCATCAAACTTGGCCTGGACAGCCTCCACCACCACAATGGCATCGTCCACCACCGTACCGATGGCCAGCACCAGGGCAAAGAGGGTGAGCAGGTTGAGCGTGAAGCCCGCAATCACAAGGCAGGCAAACGTACCCACCAGCGACACGATGATGGAAATGGCCGGAATGAAGGTGGCCTTGAAGTCCTGGAGGAAGAAGTATACGACCAGTACCACCAGGATGATGGCAACGATAAGGGTCTCCTCCACATTGGCGATGGATGCCAGCAGGAAGTCGTTGGAACTCATCATCTGCTGGAACTCCAGGCCCTCGGGCAGGTCCTTGCTCAATTCCTCCAGCTTGGCGGTGACGCGGTCGTTGGTCTCCTTGGCGTTCGCACCTGCCAGCTGGAAACAGAGGAATGAGGTGGCGGGCATACCGTCGGCTTCGCCCCTGAAGGCATAGGAGATGGCGCCCAGCTCCACCTTTGCAATGTCCTTCAGGCGGAGGATGGTGCCGTCTTCGTTGGCGCGAATGACGATGTCTTCAAACTCGGACACCTTCTTCAGACGTCCGGTATACTTGAGCGTATATTGGAAATACTTGTCGATGTCGCCTCCCTGGTTGACGTCTACCGGACGCTCGCCCAACTGGCCTGTGGGCGACTCCAGGTTCTGTTCGGCCAGCGCGTATGTAATGTCGCTGGGTACCACGTTGTATTGGGCCATCACATCGGGTTTCATCCAGATACGGAGCGAATAGGTGCCACCCAGTTCCATCACGTCGCCCACGCCAGCCACACGCTTCACTTGTGGAATGACGTTGATGTCGAGGTAGTTGGAGATGAAGTCCTGGTCGTACTGGCCGTTGGTGCAGCAGAGGGCGTCAATCTGGAGGAAGGAAGTCTGTCGTTTGGTGGTGGTCACACCAATCTTGGTTACTTCCTGTGGCAACAGTCCTTGTGCCTTTGACACACGGTTCTGTACAAACACGGACGCCATGTCGGGGTCGGTTCCCTGCTTGAAATAGACATTGATGGTGGCCGCACCCGAGTTAGTGGCCGTGGAGGTCATGTAGAGCATGTTTTCCACACCGTTGATACTCTCCTCAAGCGGTTGGATGACAGCATTCATCACGGCATCCGCACTGGCTCCGGTATAGGTGGCACTCACCGAGACGGTGGGCGGCGCAATGTTGGGGAACTGCTCCAACGGCAGCGTGAAGTAGGATATGGCTCCCACCATCACGATCATGATGGCAATGGACATGGCCATCACGGGTCTTTTTATGAATATGTTACCTTTCATTTTTTTCTAGGGAGATAGCGTGTTGTTGCGCTTATTTGTTTGTATTCTGTTTTTTCACGTCCTGCCCATCGCGTACCATACCGGCACCCTTGGCAACAATCTCTTCGCCGCCATTCAGACCGCTGGTCACGACATAGTCGCTTCCGCCTTCTCGCTCGTTGATGGTGATGAGCTGGGTGTGGGCGATGCCGTCCTTGTCTACGAGGTATACCTTAAACTTGTCCTGAGTCTGCACGGTAGCTGCAGAGGGGATGACAATGGCGTTCTCGTAGGTGACGGGAATCACCACCTTTCCGGTGCTGCCGCTGTGGAGCATCTTGCCGGGATTGTCGAAAACGGCGCGAAGCTGCACGCTGCCCGTGCTGCGGTCAACCACGCCGCTCATGCTTTCCACTTTGCCAGGCAGGTCATACTCGCTTCCGTCTACAAGCTCCAGGCGTACGGGGGGCATGTTGATGATGGCAGAGTCGGCACCGCCGCTCTTGCGTGTCATCTCCAGCAGCTGTGACTCTGTGATGCTGAAGTAGACATACATCTGGCTGTTGTCCGAAACGGTGGTGAGCGACTGTGGCATGGAGGGACCCACCAGCGCACCCAGACGATAGGGGAGTGTGCCCACTACACCATCGGAGGGGCTCACCACTACTGTATAGCTGAGATTGTTGCGGGCATTCACCACCTGCGCTTTGCACTGGGCTACCTGTGCCTTGGCCGAAAGCAGGCTGTTGTATGCTGTCTGCAGGTCGAATTCGCTTACCACCTGCTCGTCGAACAGGCGCTTGCGGCTGTCATAGTTGAGCTGGGCTGTGGCTTCCTGTGCCTCTGCGGCCTTGAGGGAGGCTTCGGCAGTGCCAAGTGCAGCCTTGTAGGGCACTTGGTCTATGATGAACAGGGTCTGCCCCTTGCGTACTGTCTGTCCTTCGGTCACACAGAGCTTCTCCAGCTTGCCACTCACCTGAGGATATATCTCGATATCCTGCTTTCCTCGGATGGTGGCAGTGTACTTGCTGTCGATAGTAAGGTCTTGTGGTTTCACTACCATCGTTTCGTATACGGCCGATGGCATTTGTCTTTGTTGCTTGCTGCCGCATGAAGTCAGCGCAGCGATACCTACAACCGCGGTTATCAAACCGCTTTTCAAATTGTAACTCATCTTCATTACCATAATTTTTATAATGTATTCTCCTATATATCTTTGTATATAAAATAAGGCGTAGCCTAAAATCGGGTGCAAAGTTACAAAAAAAAACGCTATTAGAGATATATGCTTTCTGTCATTAATGGAATGAATATTGTTCATAATGGGAAATAGGTTTCATTTTGAACATTTTTTTTGTAACTTTGTGTTCAAAAATGGAAAATTATGATAAAATCTTACAAGGATTGGGACAAGGAATTGTATTTTTGCTGTGTCAAAAATGACTTCAGCGAGGGCCTGGGAGAGAAGTTCATACCTGGCAAGGTGGTGATTGTGTTTCCAGACAGCGGAGAGGCAAAGGTTATGGTAAATGATAAGATATATAATCTGACTCCTTCGAAGATGCTTTTCATGCATCCGCATTCCGTGGTGTCGCTCCAGAGCCGTAGCGAGGACTTCAGTTGCAGAATCATAGCCCTGACTCCTGCTGTGCAGGAAACTGCTTTCATGCAGATAGAATTCTCTTTCTTCGGCTCCATTCTGAGGCAGCCCTGCTGGACACTGGATGCGGATATGAACACGCTTGCTCATTCGTTCTATACGATGTTTGATCATATCTGCAACATGCACCAGACCGCGACGAGGACCGACCTCATTTCCGACCTGTTCCTCTTGTTCCTGCGCCTTTTCTATGAGTACACCAAACCGGCCATCCAGAACGAACGTCCATCGTCGACGGTGGCAAACCGTTCGCTGGTGAGCCGTTTCTTCCATTTGCTCAGACTCAATTTCCGTGCCGAGCATCGGGTGATTTTCTATGCCGACCATTTGTGTGTCACTCCCAAGTATCTGGCCCAGGTGGTGAAGAATACTGTGGGTGTCACCCCCAAGGACATCATTGACCGTAGTTTGGCCATGGAGGCGCTCAATCTGCTGCGCCACACCGACAAGCCCATTCAGGAGATAAGCGACATACTGGGCTTTTTCGACCAGAGCTATTTCGGCCGTTTCTTCAAGCGCATTTTCGAGATGTCTCCCATGCAGTTCCGTGCCAATCCCAATTTGGATGTACTCAGGCAACTGGACGATTTGCTGGATGCCAAGTATCCCAATCTGAAGGTGGTATGGAAGAACACGAAGGTGGAGTAATAATACGGGAAGGACATATATGGAATTATGTCGCCCCTGCGGGAAAAAAAGCACCTGCGAACGGGCCGTCCCTACAGTCGTGGGCCGACGATTGTCCGCAGGTGTTTCTATGTTGAGAGGGGAGGACCGTCAGGAGTTCATGCTGATGAGGAACTCTTCGTTGTTCTTGGTGTTTTCCAGACGGCTCTTCACCTCGTTCATGGCTTCTATGGGATTCATGTCGCTGAGGAACTTGCGCAGAATCCACATGCGGTCGAGCGTCATCTTGTCCTGAAGCAGGTCGTCGCGGCGGGTGCTGCTGGCCACGATGTTCACTGCAGGGAAGATACGCTTGTTGCTGAGCATGCGTTCCAGCTGCAACTCCATGTTGCCGGTTCCCTTGAATTCCTCAAAGATGACTTCGTCCATCTTGCTGCCGGTGTCGATAAGGGCTGTGGCAATGATGGTGAGGCTGCCGCCGTTCTCGATGTTGCGCGCTGCACCAAAGAAACGTTTGGGCTTATGCAGGGCATTGGCATCCACACCACCGCTCAGAATTTTTCCACTGGCAGGCGACACGGTATTGTAGGCACGGGCCAGACGGGTGATACTGTCGAGGAAGATGACCACATCGTGGCCACACTCCACCATGCGCTTGGCTTTTTCCAGTACGATGCCTGCAATCTTCACATGACGTTCTGCAGGTTCATCGAAGGTGCTGGCTATCACCTCTGCTTTCACGGTTCGTGCCATGTCGGTCACCTCCTCGGGTCGTTCATCGATGAGGAGCATCATCAGGTATGCCTCGGGATGGTTGGCGGCAATGGCATTGGCAATGTCCTTCATCAGGAGGGTCTTACCTGTTTTGGGCTGGGCCACAATGAGGGCACGCTGTCCTTTGCCGATGGGGGCGAAGAGGTCTACCACGCGGGCAGAGAGAGAATCCCTCACGCCAGAGCATAGACGGAATTTCTCATTGGGGAAGAGCGGGGTCAGGTTTTCAAACGGACTGCGGTCGCGCACGATGTCAGGGTCGCAGCCGTTGATGCTGGTCACTTTCTCCAGCGGGAAATATTTTTCATTGGCATGAGGTGCACGCACGGGGCCTTCCACCACATCGCCTGTCTTGAGACCGTATTGCCGGATAATCTGTTGGTTCACATAGATGTCGTCAGGGCTGCTCAGGTAGTTGTAGTCGCTGCTGCGCAGGAATCCGTAGCCATCGCTCATCATTTCCAGCACACCGTTGCCGATGAGTTTTTCACCAAAGTTATAGGTGACCTCCTCATTGCCCTTTCGTTCTGAATTGCTGCTCGGGGCCTTCTGATAATCGCTGGTGGTGGCACTCTGCTGCTGTCCCTGGTTCTTCTTGTCCTGGCCGTCGGCCTGCTGCAGCTGGGCGAATTGCTGGAGTGGGTCGGGAATGTCCTTGAGGATAATAAAGTTGTTTCCGCTTTCCACCCATTCCTCGTCGGCCAGGTCACTCTCTGTTTTGTTGGCCTCTATTACCTCCTGCAGGGGTTCCTCGTCTTCGTCGTCGAGCAGCTCGGCCATGCTGGGCGCTGCTGTAGGTTCTTCCTCCTCTTCTGTCTGGGGTTCTTCCTGTGCGGTCTCGGATTGTTCGGGTATATCCTCTGACACGGGCATATCCTCTGACACGGGCACATCCTCTGGCACGGGTGCTTCCTGTGGCTGGGTCTCGCTTGCCGTGTCGGCTGTGGACTCAGGCTGGCTGAAGTCAAGTTCTTCCTGCACCAGTTTCACCTGCTGGGCCTTGGGCTTGCGTCCGCGTTTCTTGGGTGCCGGGGCCTCTTCTGCAGCAGGCTTGTCCTCTGCTGGCTTCTCGGCATCATTTGCGGTTTCCTGTGCAGCTTCTTTGGCGGCCTTTGCCTTGCGTCCGCGCTTTTTGCCTTCAGGCTTTTGTGCCGACTGTTTGGCCATGCTCATTGATTCTGCATCTATAATGTTGTAGATGAGTGTTGTTTGGTCTTCCGAATACTCGGCATGAAATTGTTCGGCCAGCGCCTTCAGTTCATCCATGCCCATACTCTCCAATTCTGATTTAGTATGCATTGTATTTAATAATAAGATTCATAATGGATTAGTCGCAGAGAACATCTGCGCTTGTCAAATTTTGACGTGCAAAGTTAATGCTTTTTCATTTTTTCTCCAAATAATTTTCCCACAAATCTGCAACTGTGAAGAAAAAAATGTAATTTTGCAGAAAATTTCAAACCATCGTACATGATTTCTTATCTACAAGTATGCAACCTAACACGAAGGGTGGGTGACCGCACCTTGTTTCAAGACCTCTCCTTTGGCATTGGCCAGGGACAGAAAATAGGCCTGATTGCCCAGAATGGCACGGGAAAATCCACGCTTCTGAATATCCTGGCGGGAACGGATTCTGCGGATGAGGGGGAGGTGATTTTCCATAATGGGCTCCGTGTGGGCTATTTGCCACAGTCGCCTGTCTATCCGGCCGACATGACAGTAATAGAGGCCTGCTTCTGGCATGGCAACGCCACTACGAATCTGATACGTGAGTACGAACGTTGCATGGCACAGGAAGGCCATCCCGGGCTTGACGATATTCTGGCACGCATGGACCTGCACGAGGCTTGGGATTACGAATCGCGTGCCAAGGCCATTCTCTCACGCCTTCAGATAAATGACTTTCAGCAGCCCGTGTCCCAGCTTTCTGGCGGACAGCTCAAGCGTGTGGCGCTGGCCAATGTGCTCATTACAGAACCGGATTTCCTGATTCTGGACGAGCCTACCAATCATCTTGACCTGCAGATGATTGAATGGCTGGAGGAATACCTGTGCCGGTCAAAGATGACCCTGCTGATGGTCACTCATGACCGCTATTTCCTGGACCGTGTGTGTAATTCTATCCTTGAGATGGCCGACTGCACGCTCTACTCCTATCAGGGCAACTATGCCTATTATCTGGAAAAAAGGCAGGAGCGCATGGAGGCAGCCCGCGCGGAAGTGGCTAGGGCCAACAATCTCTATCGCACAGAACTGGAATGGATGAGGCGCATGCCTCAGGCTCGTGGACATAAGGCCAAATACCGCGAGGATGCCTTCTACGAACTGGAAAAAATTGCCAAGCGCAGGATGGACGAGCGCCAGATGCGCCTGGAGATGAAGAGCAACTATATAGGCAGCAAGATATTTGAGGCGGCTTATGTGAGCAAGGCCTTCCCTGCGAATGATGGCTTGCCGGCCAAGGTGATTCTGAAGGATTTCTATTACAACTTTGCCCGATTTGAGAAGATGGGAATTGTGGGCGGCAACGGCACGGGAAAAACCACCTTCATTCGTATGCTATTGGGGGAGGTGATGCCGGACAGCGGCCGTTTTGTGGTGGGCGAGACGGTGAGGTTCGGCTATTTCAGTCAGGAGGGGATGGCATTCGACGAACAGATGCGGGTGATAGACGCCGTCACGCGCATTGCCGAATATGTGGACCTGGGTGGCGGACACCACCTGTCTGCTATGCAGTTCCTGCAGCATTTCCTGTTCACGCCCCAACAGCAGCAGAACTATATCTACAAGCTTTCGGGTGGCGAGAAACGCAGGCTCTACCTGTGTACGGTATTGATGCGGAATCCCAACTTCCTGGTGCTCGATGAGCCTACCAATGACCTGGACATCGTGTCCTTGCAGCTCTTGGAGCAGTATCTGCAGGACTTCCGAGGGTGCGTGATTGTGGTGAGCCACGACCGCTACTTTATGGACAAGGTGGTGGATCATCTGCTGGTGTTCAACGGTGAGGGTGTGGTGAAGGATTTTCCGGGCAACTACACCCAGTACCGCCAATGGGAGAGCATGCAGTCGAAACCGGAGTCGGATGTCAGGAAGGAGGCTCCTGTGAAGGAATCGGAAAAGTCGAGGCGCGACCGTTCCAGTCAGCCACGCAGGATGACCTTTGCCGAGCGCAAGGAGTTTGAGCGTCTCGAGCAGGCCATCATGCAGTTGGAGGAAGAGAAGCAACTGGTGGAGCAAGCCTTGTGCAGCGGCACGCTGGGGGTGGCGGAACTCACCGAGAAGAGTATCCGTCTGCCCCAGCTTGAGCGGGAGCTTGACGAGAAGACTTTGCGCTGGATGGAGCTGGCAGATTTGCAACAGTGAAGGCATATACCTCAACCTTTTGCATGTCGGATGTGTCTTGCCCTGCATCCAGCAGGATGTACTCTCCTGGCTTCAGCGGCTGCAGGGGAGTGCATCTGAACCCAGTTTGCCCGATGGGCTTGATAAGGAAGTTGGCAGGCGAACATTCCAGGTATTCGTTGTCTGCCAGGCGGGGCTTCGGAAGCATCCGGTACTGTTTTTTCTGTTTCAGCCGTACTATACGGTAGTTCACCAGTGTCTGCTTGCCGGAGAGGTAGATGTCGAAGGTCGGTTGCGGGCTGTCGGCCAGCTGCCCCGACTGTCTTCCCCACAGGTAATGGCAGGTCTTATCCTTGAGCTTGATGTCCACGATTTTCCATCCCGGTTTTGTCTCCGAAAGGAAATGGTCCGCTTTAGGGGCGATGCTGTGCTCGCCCACCATCATTCTCACGCCCGTGGTCTGTGCCGACGTCCAAAGTGCCCATGTTATGAGCCAAATCAAAGTGTGTATTCGTTTCATATGCCACAAAATTATCCCTTTTGTTGAAAATAACCAAAATATATTTGTGTAAATCAAAATTATTAACGAATTTTGTATGTGATTAGCATACAATTATTGAAATACTGGGAATATGTTTTATGTGATTGTCATTTTGATGTTGGTGGGATACGTGCTGATTTGCTCGGAGCATTTTACGCATGTCAACAAAGCCACGGTGGCCATGTTCGCCGGAATAGTGGGATGGATCCTGTTCGTATGTATGGGCACACATTTCGTGACCGATATTCATGGGGCGGACTATCTGGCATTTCTTCAGGGCCGCATGCCGGAATCCATGCTCACCAAGCAGTTCATTCGTGACCATGTGTTTTTCCAGCACATGGTGGACCTGCTGTCGGTGGTGATGTACTTGCTGGCCACAATGTCTATTGTGGAGGTGCTGCTCACCAACGGCTGTTTTGATTTCATCACCTCATGGTGTAGGGCGCAGGGTGCATGGCGTGTGTTGGCAAGCCTGGTGTTCTTCACATTCGTCATGAGCGCCAATATCGACAATCTCACCACTTGTGTGATGATGCTGATGGTTTTGCGCAAACTTGTGGACAACCGCCATCAACGTCTTTTCTTGGGCACGGCCATTGTCATTGCTGCCAATTGTGGCGGCAGTTTCACGGTTATCGGTGATGTCACGTCGCTGATTGTGTGGACCCGTGGAGCTGTCACCCCCACCAATTTCAGCGGAGCGCTCATTCTTCCGGCCATGGTGGCTACGGTGGTTCCCGTGTTGCTGATAGGCCGGAAACTGCCCGACCACCTGGATATCAAGCGTCCCAGTGCCATCTATCGTGGCGATGACAACGTGCTTCCCACCTGGCAACGGCTTGCCATGCTGCTGATTGGCATAGGAGGCCTCTGGTTTATCCCCACGTTTCATCGCATCACCCTCTTGCCTCCTTTCCTGGGTGCCTTGTGTGTGCTGGGCGTGCTGTGGGTGCTCAATGAGGTGTTCAACCGCAAGCTTATCATGAGCGACCAGCCTGTCGACCTCAGTACAGGACGTTCTTTGCAGTACCAGGTGGTGCAGACAATCATGTTCTTTGTGGGCATCAGCCTGTGTGTGAATCTGCTCATCGAGATAGGGGCTATGGACATTGTGGCCCGGTGGACCGACCGTTATATCCATAATATCTATGCCATGTCTGCCGCGATGGGACTGCTCAGTGCCTTGATGGACAATGTTCTGCTTGTACTCACGGGCATCAGTATCTATCCCCTGGCCTCCGATACGGCTGCCCTCACCGACTATGCCAGCAGTTTTGCCGTGAATGGTCAGTACTGGCACCTGATTGTGCTCAGCGGGTGTGTAGGAGGCTGTCTGCTTCCTATAGGCAGCACCTCCGGATATGCACTTCTCAAGAGCGAGGACATGAGTTTCCTGTGGTATGTGCGCCATATCTCGGGAAAGGTGCTGCTGGGATGGCTCTTGTCGCTGGGCACCTATTTCCTTGTGGACTACTTTTTGAGATGACATTTCTCCTTTATACCATAATTAATATATATATGTAATAAACAAGCCGGATTAAAGCATGCAATATAATCTCAGCCGTCTGGGCATAACAGACCTCAACCCAATGCAGCAGGAGATGCTGCGTATTTATCGACGTTATCCACGTACCGTCTTGCTCAGCCCCACAGGCACAGGCAAGTCGCTGGCCTATCTGCTGCCGATGGTGGAGCAACTCGATGCTGCCAACAACAATCTGCAGGCCTTGGTGATTGTGCCTTCGCGCGAACTGGCCATTCAGATACGTGAGACCCTGCAGCGGCTCTGTCCCGACTGCCGTACCACCGCATGCTATGGCGGGCGTGCCGCTATGGAGGAACACCGCACGCTTCGTAGCCTGCAACCTCAGGTGGTGGTGGCTACACCGGGCCGCTTGTTCGACCATCTGCAGAAGGCGAATATGGAACCTTCGGCCTTGCGCACACTGGTAGTGGATGAATTTGACAAGTGTCTGGAACTTGGATTCCGCCAGCAACTGGCCGACATCCGCCAGCTTTTGCCTCCTCCCTCATTTCTCTTCCTCCTGTCTGCCACCGATACTCCGGACCTGGGTCTCATGATGGGGGCAGGAACCTTCCACAAACTCGACTACACCGATGACCAAGCTGAAGACCGCATTGCATTACACATTGTGGAATCCCCAGAAAAGGACAAGCTGCACACACTCCTGCGCCTGCTTTGTACGCTGGGCAACCAGAGCAGTCTGGTCTTTGTCAACTATCGGGAGAGTGCCGAACGTGTGGCTGCTTTTCTCAAGAGTGAAGGCGTGAGCCATTGTGTATATCATGGCAACATGGAGCAACGCGACCGCGAAAAGGCAATCTATCGGTTCAGCAATGGCAGCTGTAGGGTGATGGTAAGCACCGACCTGGCCTCCCGTGGCCTGGATATCCAGGGCATCGACAATGTCATCCATTACCATCTGCCCCTGGATGAGAAGGCCTTTGTCCACCGTAACGGACGTACCGGTCGATGGGATGCGCACGGACGGGCCTTCCTCTTGCTGGGTCCCGAGGAGCATTGTCCCGACTTTCTGCCCCTGGAACCGCCCCGTTTCGGCTTGCCTGCCCATGGGCCTCGTCCCTTGCCCTCCGAGTGGGTGACCCTATATATCGGAAAGGGGAAGAAGGACAAAATCAACAAGATAGACATTGTGGGCTTCCTCATCAAGACCGGACAGGTGGAGAAGGAGCAGATAGGACGCATTGATGTGCTGCCGGGATGGTCGTACGTGGCCGTCAGACGCGAGGTGTCTGCTGCATTGCTCCAGCGTATTAGGGGTGCGAAAATAAAGGGTGTGAAAACCGTTTATGCGCTTGCAGAATGATGCGATGGCAACTTCAATTGTTTAATAATGTTAAACAAAAAAAGTCTTTTCCCCAAATGTATGAGAGAATGCGCAAAATCCTGTAACTTTGTGATAAGAATGACTAACACTATATGCAAAATAAGCATACCATACACCATGATGCACGAATTGTGCGTATCGACGGCAATAGGGTAGAGGTGCAGATGATGCAGCAGTCTGCCTGTGCCAGTTGCGATGCGGCGGGTCTGTGTCACAGCCATGAGTCCAAGATGCGCACGCTCGTAGTAAACGTTCCCGACGGTTCTGCTTTCAAGGAGGGCGACCAGGTGTGGCTGCATACCGAGGTAAAGCTTGGCATGCAGGCATCTGTGCTTGCCTATGTGGTGCCCCTTTTCATGGTGGTGGCTGTGCTGGCAGGTTGTAGTATGGCGGGTGTGTCGGAAGGCATTTCAGCTGTGGCCTCCTTGTTGGTGCTGGCTGTCTATTTTGCGGGGCTCTATGCCATGCGTGGACGTCTTTCGCGCAAGTTTGAGATAAAAATAACAAATATACAACATTAAAGCATTATGGATTTAATTCTTTTAGCAGTAATTGTGTTGGGCGTGTTGGGTCTGGTGTCGGCACTGGTGCTCTTCTATGCGTCCCATCGTTTTGCTGTGCATGAGGATCCACGCATCGGTCAGGTAGCTGCTGTTTTGCCACAGGCCAACTGTGGTGGATGTGGCTATCCCGGCTGCTCGGGTTTTGCCGCTGCGTGTGTGAAAGCCGCCGACCAAGGCAGTCTCGACGGCAAGTTGTGTCCTGTGGGTGGACAGGCTGTGATGGAGCAGGTGGCCGACATTGTGGGTCTCAGCGTTGTGGCCAGTGCACCCAAGGTAGCTGTGGTCCGCTGCAATGGTAGCTGCGAAAACCGTCCCCGCATTGCGGAGTTTGACGGTATGCCCACGTGCCGTGTGCAGCAGATGCTGGGCATGGGCGAAACCGCTTGTCCATACGGATGCCTGGGATGTGGCGACTGTGTGGCTGCCTGTCAGTTCGGGGCCATCTCTATCAATCCTTCAACGGGCCTGCCCGAGGTGGATGAGGAGAAGTGTACGGCCTGTGGAGCCTGTGCCAAGGCTTGTCCGCGCGGTGTGATTGAAATCCGCCTGAAGGGTCCTAAGGGCCGCCGTGTGGTGGTGCTGTGCAACAACAAGGACAAGGGTGCTGTGGCCAACAAGGCGTGCAAGAGCGCCTGCATCGGCTGTGGCAAGTGTGTGAAGACCTGTGAGAAGTTCCAGGCCATCACCCTGGAGAACAATCTTGCCTATATCGATGCCGAGAAGTGCAAGATGTGCAGAAAGTGTGAGGAGGCATGCCCCAAGGGAGCTATTCATGGGTTCAACTTCCCTCCCCGTAAACCAGCTGCCCCACAACCCGCAGAGCCTGCGGTTGCCAGCGGCACTACGCAACAAACCAATAACGAGAAACCAGCATGAAGACATTCAGAATAGGCGGGGTGCATCCCGCAGAAAACAAGCTCACGGCCGACAAGCCCATCCGTGATGCGATGTTGCCCAAGCAGGCAGTGTTCAGTATGTTCCAGCATATTGGTGCTCCAGCCAAGCCGGTAGTGAAGAAGGGCGACAAGGTGAAAGTGGGTACACTGCTTGCCGAGGCAGGCGGTTTTGTCAGTGCTCCTGTACACAGCAGTGTCAGCGGTACGGTGAGCAAGGTGGACAGTGTGCTGGATGCCAGCGGCACCCGTCGTGCAGCCATCTACGTGGACGTAGAGGGTGACGAATGGGAAGAGTCCGTAGATCGAAGCGGCCAGTTGGTTCGTCTGTCCGACCGTCCTGAACTCGACAGCAAGACCATCATCGAGAAAATCAAGAACGCAGGCATCGTGGGTATGGGTGGTGCCACCTTCCCGTGCCATGTCAAGTTGTCACCCCCTCCCGGCTGCAAGGCCGAATGCGTCATCATCAACGCCGTGGAGTGTGAACCCTATCTTACAGCTGACCACAGGCTCATGCTGGAACATGCCGACGAAATCCTCGTGGGAGTCTCGCTCATCATGAAGGCCGTGGGTGTGTCGCGTGGTTACATCGGAATTGAAAACAACAAGCCCGATGCCATCAAGCTGATGACCGAAAAGTCACAGGCCTATCCCGAGATAGAGGTGGTTCCCTTGCAGGTGAAATATCCGCAGGGTGGCGAGAAACAGCTGATAGATGCCGTAATCGGCCGTCAGGTGCCTGCTCCCCCGGCCATCCCCATCAATGTGGGCGCAGTGGTGCAGAATGTGGGTACGGCCTTCGCCATTTATGAAGCCGTGATGCACAACAAACCCTTGATAGACCGTATTATTACGGTTACGGGCAAGAGTGTGTCCAATCCGGGTAATTTGCGTGCGCGCTTGGGCACTCCCATGCAGCAGCTCATGGACGAGTGTGGAGGCCTGCCAGCCGATACGGGCAAGATTATCGGCGGTGGCCCCATGATGGGCAAAGCCCTGCTCTCGTTGGATGTGCCCATGACCAAGGGCTCCAGTGGTTTGCTCATCATGAACAGCAAGGAAGCACGCCGCTCTGCTCCACAGCCCTGTATCCGCTGTGCCAAGTGTGTGAGTGCATGCCCCATGGGTCTGGAACCCTATCTGCTGGCCACTCTCAGCACACATGCAGAATGGGAGCGTGCCGAGGCCAATGATGTGGTCAGCTGCATCGAGTGTGGCAGTTGCCAGTTCACGTGTCCCAGCTGCCGCCCGTTGCTCGACAACATCCGAGTGGGCAAGCAGACAGTGATGGGCATCATCCGCAGTCGTGCTGCACAGGCAAAGAAATAGTAATCCCGTTAATTCATCACCAATAAACGAATATGAAACCAATTATATCACTTTCACCGCATGTGCATGGTGGCGACAGCGTTTCGCGCAACATGTATGGTGTGTGCATAGCCCTGGTGCCGGCATTGCTGGCCTCCCTGTGGTTTTTCGGATTGGGAGCGGTTGTGGTCTTGCTCAGTTCCGTGCTTTTTTGCGTGTGCTTCGAGTGGGCCATATCCACCTTTATCCTCAAGTCACCGCGTCTGACCATCTGTGATGGCAGTGCCATCCTCACAGGTCTGCTGTTGGGCTTCAATCTGCCCTCCAATCTTCCTCTTTGGATTGTTGCCATTGGTGCGCTGGTGGCTATCGGCATTGGTAAAATGACCTTCGGCGGTTTGGGATGCAATCCCTTCAATCCAGCCCTTGTGGGTCGTGTGTTCCTGCTCATCAGCTTCCCTGTCCAGATGACTTCCTGGCCTCAGCCCGGACAACTGGCTTCCTATATCGATGTCCAGACGGGAGCCACGCCGCTTAGCCTGATGAAGGCCGCCATTGTCAGTGGCGATACTTCGTATCTCAACCAGCTGCCTTCTGCCTTCCAGCTGTTTGTCGGCTCATCGGCCGGTTCGTTGGGCGAGGTGAGTGCCTTGCTGCTCCTGCTGGGTGCTGTGTTCATGATTTGGCGCAGGATTATCACCTGGCACATCCCCGTGAGCATTCTGGCCACAGTGGCGTTTGTGAGTGGCCTCATGCATCTGGCCAATCCCGTGTATGCCAATCCTCTTGTGGTATTGTGCAGCGGTGGTCTCATGCTGGGTGCATGCTTCATGGCCACCGACTATGTGACGAGCCCCATGACGACCCGCGGCCAGCTGATTTATGGCGTGTGCATTGGATTGCTCACCATCGTCATCCGCAACTGGGGTGCCTATCCTGAGGGCATGAGCTTTGCCATCCTGACGATGAACGCTTTCACACCGCTCATCAACACTTATTGCAAACCTAAACGATTTGGGGAGGTGAAGAAATGAAAAAGCTTGAATCTACATGGTATAATATGGCCATTGTGCTCACGCTCATTGCTGTGGTGGCAGGCGGAGCACTTGGATATGTGAATGAACTCACCAAGGGTCCCATCCAGGAAATCAAGGCCCGCCAGTTGGCCGACGGCATCAAGAAGGTGCTTTGTGCCGACCAGCTGGAAGTGCAGGCTCCCGACACGCTGGAGAATGGCACCATCCTATACGCCACCGACAAGGGAACGGCCGTGCAGGCCAGCGACCCCAACGGTTTTGGCGGTACGCTCACCGTGCTCGTGGGCTTTGATGCCGAAGGCGTTATCATGGGCTATCAGATACTCCAGACCAGTGAGACACCTGGCCTGGGTGCCAAGGCTTCCGACTGGTTCCAGAAAGGTGGCAAGGGCTGTATCGTGGGCCTCAATCCCAAGGACGCTAACCTCACCGTCGGGAAAGACGGAGGCGATGTGGATGCCATCACGGCCAGCACCATCACCAGCCGTGCCTTCCTGCGTTGTGTGAATGCGGCCTATGCTGCGCTGAACGACGAGTATGCCGATGCCAGCACGGGTGCTACAGCCAAACCAAAACATTAATATATGGAGGACAAAGTCATGAACAACTTCAAAGTATTACTCAACGGAATCGTGAAGGAGAACCCCACCTTTGTGCTCCTTCTCGGTATGTGCCCCACACTGGGAACCACCTCCAGTGCCATCAACGGTATGAGCATGGGCCTGGCCACAACGGCCGTACTCATCTTCAGCAATATCATCATATCGCTCATCAAGAACCTGATTCCCGACATGGTGCGTATCCCCAGCTTTATCGTGGTCATTGCTTCTCTGGTCACTATCCTGCAGATGGTGATGCAGGCCTATTTGCCCGACCTCTATGCCACGCTGGGCCTGTTCATCCCGCTGATTGTGGTGAACTGCATCATTCTGGGTCGTGCCGAGGCGTTTGCTGCCAAGAACGGTCCTGTCAGCAGTGCCTTCGATGGCATCGGCATGGGTCTGGGTTTCACCCTTGGCCTTACGCTTCTGGGTGCTGCCCGTGAACTGCTGGGTACAGGACGCATCTTCAATGTAACCCTGTTCCCCGAACAGTACGGTGCGCTGGTATTTGTGTTGGCTCCTGGTGCATTCATCGCCCTTGGCTATCTGATTGCCATTGTCAATCGTATCAGGAAGGCCTAATGTATAACGCTAAATACAGATAGAATTATGGCATACATATTGATTTTCATTACAGCGATATTCGTGAACAACATCGTGCTTTCCCAGTTCTTGGGCATTTGTCCTTTCCTGGGAGTGAGCAAGAAGGTGGAGACGGCTTGCGGCATGGGTGCCGCTGTGGCATTTGTGCTCACCATCGCCACCATTGTCACCTATCTCATCCAGATGTATGTGCTCAATGCCTTTGGCCTTGAGTACCTCCAGACCATCGCTTTCATCCTCGTGATTGCAGCCCTTGTGCAGATGGTGGAGATTGTCCTCAAGAAGGTAAGCCCTGCCCTGTATCAGGCTTTGGGTGTATTCCTGCCCCTGATTACCACCAACTGCTGTATTCTGGGTGTGGCCATTCTGGTGGCCAATGGCACATACGCCACCCAGGGCCTTGAGCCCAACCTGCTTACAGGTGTGGTGTTTGCCATCAGCACAGCCGTCGGATTTGCCTTGGCGCTCATCGTCTTTGCCGGCATCCGTGAACAGCTGTCCCTTATGCCTGTCCCCAAGGGAATGCAGGGCATGAGCATCGCACTGGTAACGGCAGGCCTGCTGGCCATGGCTTTCATGGGCTTCAGTGGTGTGGACAACGGATTGAGCAAACTATTCGGACTATAAAAGATACAATTGTATAAACCATCAACTTAACACTTATGAAACAGACCATTCTTGTAACCGGTGGCACAGGATTCATCGGAAGTCACACCACAGTAGAGTTGCAGCAGGCAGGCTATGATGTGGTTATCGTTGACGACCTCTCTAACTCCAAGATTGAGGTGCTCGATGGTATTGAGAAGATTACCGGCATCCGTCCTGCCTTTGAAAAGGTGGACTTGCGTGATTTTGCAGCCACGGAAGCTGTCTTCCAGAAGTATCCCCAGATTAGCGGTATCATCCACTTTGCAGCCAGCAAGGCAGTGGGGGAGAGTGTGCAGAAGCCTCTGCTCTACTATCGCAACAATATCGTTTCGCTGGTCAATCTGCTTGAGCTCATGCCCAAGTATGACGTGAAGGGCATCATTTTCTCCAGCAGCTGCACGGTGTATGGACAGCCCAAACCCGAGAACCTGCCTGTTACCGAGGAGGCTCCCCATCAGAAGGCTACTTCTCCCTATGGCAACACCAAGGAAATCAACGAGCAGATTATCACCGACTATATCCACAGCGGTGCTCCCATCAAGAGCATCGTGCTTCGCTATTTCAACCCCATCGGTGCACATCCTTCTGCCGAGATTGGCGAACTGCCCAATGGTGTGCCCAACAATCTTATCCCCTTTGTCACCCAGACAGCCATGGGCATCCGCAAGGAACTGACTGTATTCGGAAATGATTACGACACCCCCGACGGCACCTGCATCCGCGACTATATCTATGTTGTGGACCTGGCCAAGGCGCATGTGTGTGCCATGACCCGTGTGCTCGACAAGGAGACCGAGCCGCTGGAGTTCTTCAATGTGGGCACAGGCAACGGCTACAGCACCAAGGAGATTGTTGACAGCTTCGAGCGTGCTACGGGTGTAAAGCTCAACTGGAAATATGGTCCCCGTCGCGAAGGCGATATCGAGAAGATATGGGGCAACGTGGACAAGGCCAACAATGTGCTTGGCTGGAAGGCCGAGGCTAAGCTCGACGATGTGCTTGCCACCGCTTGGAAGTGGCAGGAGAAACTCCGTGCCGACGGCATCATGTAATTGGTTGCATCACATAGGGGCGTGGGCTGCCCGCCAGGGCCTCATGCTCATGCCCCTTGCCTTTTCTGCCATTCTTGGACGGCAGTTAACCTTTAACACGGAAAAACATTCATATTTAGTCTCCACATATTAATATATATATGTATTTATTAGGTTACGACATAGGCAGTTCGTCGGTAAAGGCAAGCCTGGTGGATTCGCAGTCCGGCAAATGTGTGGCCTCTGCTTTTTATCCCAAGTCTGAGGCACCCATTCTTGCTGTGTGTCCGTAATACGCAGCCCCCAGCAACATTCGTGGCACATTGGTGTTGTGGAACCAGTTTGCCATCATCTTCGGCCAGTTGGTTGTGTATTTCGTCAACTTCCTCATTCTGGGAAGCAATGCCAATCCGGTGGTCGACCTGGTGGACGGTGCTGACCGTGTGCTCAATCCCGATGCTGCGGCATATAAACGAACTCGGGTGTGTCAACCATCGTTGGCACACCCGAGTCCTTCAGTACAGTTCCTCATACTGTCGGGCAATATGTTTCCATGTGTAAAGCTGCTCGGCCAGTTTTCTCATGGGAGTGCCGTCGATGGGACCTTTTTCAAGCAGCATTGCCAGTTCTGGACTGTTCTTGAAGTAATGCGCATGGTTGGCTGTGGTGGCTCTGTTGTATGCCACGTCAAAGGCTGCTATGGGGCACCCGCATGACATGGCTTCCACTAGTGAGGGGTTGGTGCCTCCGGCACTGTGTCCGTGAATGTAGAGGCGGGAGTTCTTCCTCAGTGTATACAGGATGTCCAGGTCATAAATGCTGTCCAGCATGCGGATGTTCGTGTAGGTGCCGTATCGCTTCTTCAGTTCCTGCCCGTATCTGCTGCGCTCCCAATTGCCCACGAAGAGGAGCTTGTGATTGCCTCTTGCAAATGCTTCCAGCACCACATGGCAGTTGTTCTCCGGCTCTATCCTGCATACAGAAAACGCGTATTCTTTTCTGCCGACGCCCATTTCTTCCAGTATCTCATCCTGTCTTGTCTCCGAAACGTTGCGTATGGCATGGTCGCCTCCGTAGGCCACCAGCACCGAATCCTTGTGATAGGTTAGGGCCACATATTCCTGTATGCACTGATTGTCTGCAATGACGATGTCAGCCGCTCTCACGGCCATCGCCTCACTGGTTCTCAGGAACCATTTGGCAAAACGTCCCCATTTGGCCCGTTTGTGTTCCAGCCCGTCAATGTTGACAATCAGTTTCTTCCGGTACAGCAGTCTGAAAACAGGCAGAAACCATCCCCCCGACACGCCCAGCACCACCACCGTATCAAATCCCCTCACGCAATGTAGCATCGACAGTATGTCGTATGGTATGCTTTGCATCCCATTGGCATGGAACAGGGAGATGTATTTTAGCCGGGCTCTCTTATATCCGGCCCGTTTCGTTTCATAGTCCTTTGCCGAGCAAAAGACTGTATATTCAATGTCCGGGGCACTGTTCTCACCGATGATATTCTCCACCAGTGTCTCAAATCCTCCGTATTTTGCCGGCACCCCTTGGGTACCCACTATTGCCACTTTTTTCATTGTTCGTCCTCCATTACACGTTCCATTTTTCTCAGCATCTCCTCAGTGTCATATTCTAGGGCATGTTTTAGGGCATTGTCTGCCATCCATATATACAGGTCTTCATGCGACAGGATTTCCTCAATCCGTCTTTCTATCCTATCCATTTCCTGCACATCCGTCTTGTATCCGTTCACCCCATCAACCACCATTTCCGCTATGCCTCCCACGGTGGGCACTATCACGGGCAGTCCGGCACGCATGGCTTCCAGGGCTGTCAGTCCGAATGTTTCGATAACCTGGTTTTTGTCCGACAGGTTCAGCACGAGGGATGCCTGCATGTAGAATGGCGACACATCGTTTTGCCTGGGAAATACCTTCAGGTTCTGCTGTGATGTCGCGTGCAGATGATGGTCTTTGACATACGTGTCTATATGCTCCTGCGTGTCGTTTATCACAATGACAAATCGATATTGCGGCATTCGTTGGGATAGTATGATAAACTCCTTTGTCCCTTTGTAGCCTTTCAGAGAAGATAGCATCAGGATGGTCTTTCTTCGGAATGCGGACCGTGGGTCGGGATGTAGTTTTTCGGTAAAGTCCCTGGTCAGCGCATTGGGAATCACTGTCGCTTTCCCGTTGTCCGAAAGGAAAGAGGCCTGATAGTTCGATACGCAGATGATCTTATGTGCCAGCCGTTTCATCATCTGTGCCAGCATTCTGTAGAAGGCACCCTTGATGAAGGCATTCTCATGGTAGTGATACACCACCCGTTTCCCCGTCAGCCGTCCGGCCAGGGCAGGCCCTACGGGCAGCAATGTGTTGATATAAAACACCACGTCCCTTTGGAACATCCATTTCAATGCCAGTAGGAATGTGTACACTTGTACCATCGTATAGCGGCACATCGTCAGTGCATGCAGCCTGGAAAAATGGTAGCTGTAGTGGTGCATGTGCAGGTTCTCATAGCCCATCAGCTCATCCAGTACGCCCCCTTTCGAGGTCACCAGGTCCACTCGATAGCTCTTTCTCAGGAGCCCTTCCAGCACCGTCTTCAACACCTTCGGGCTTCCGCTGTAGTCGTTGAAGAGATGGAAACAAATGATATGCTTCATGCAATGATTGAATCAGGATTCGGATGTCAGGAACACAAGCAGGTCGCTCCATAGTTTCATGGACCTTGCCATGTCACCTTCCACATGTCCTTTCTCCCTGATTGTGAATCGTGCCAGCACCTCAATCAGATAGGCCTTGTAGTCGGCAGTGTCCATCCATCCTCCTGCATCAGATGCCATGTATTTGCGGATGTCCTCTGTATTCCAGTGACGTTCAAACAGGGCCGATTGTGTGAAGAAGTGGTACTGGTCCATCATGGGCGGATAGGTTTGTTGGGCATACTCCCAGTCAAAGACAAACAGTTCGCCTTTTTCCACAAACATGTTCCATGGCGTGAAGTCGGCATGGCATACCGAGAAATCCACTTCCTTGCCCGTCCATCTACGGCATACGTCGTTCATCGCCTTCCTTACCACATCCCCATCCACCTCTGCGGGTATCCATTGGAGATGCTTTTCCAGCGCCCTGGTGGTGTGATAATAGTCGCTCTCCTCAAATTTCAGGTGCTGTACGGTGGCCGCCTGTAATTTCTTCAGGAATCGGTCGTGTTCCATTCCCCAGTCATGCACCACCCTCGAGGCACAGGTCTTTGCCGTACTTTGTACAAACAGCCAAGTCCCATCCATCATCTGTCCGCAAAAAAGACATGCAGGTACGTTTGTCATCCCCTTTTGATGCAAGGTGTTCAGCAGGCGGCCTTCTCTGTCAAACAGCGTGGCTATTTCATCACAGTCGGTCATCTTGCAATATCCCAGTATATGGCCGCCTTTGCTTATCTGCATTGTCATTTTTTGATGCACACAGGGCGTGCCGCAGAAGAGTGCCAGTTCCAGCCCGCTGGTGTGAAACACCCGTTCTAGCAACCGCTGCAGTTCATCGTCCGGCCTGTATGTGTTTTGCTCGGCACGAATCAGCTTCCTCACTATCGACAGTTTGTGCAGGAGCGGCAACCATCTCTTCAGCAGTTTGCCCTTTTTCCCGCTTGGCTGATACAGTTCCATGGCAGTTCGCAGATGTTTGGCGGGCATAATCCACACCTTGCCGTCAGCATTCTGAAAACGGTAATATGGCTCCTTCCCCACACCGGGATGGAAAAGCCGTTGCAGTATGTCTTCTGTCATGTCGTTATCGGTTGTAGAAGGCTTCCTCAATGGCATTCATGATGTCCCTTCCATGTTTTTCCCATGAAAACCTTCGGGCAGCGTCCAGGGCATTCCTGCCCAATACCCTTCTTTCCTCCAGACGGGTCAGTCTTATCATGCCATCCTTTATATTCCCTATCACCTCTTTTCGTCCGGCTCGTGCAATTAGTATGGCATAATCGTCTGTGAAGTAGCGGGTATATCCTGTCGTGTCCAGGCAAATCAATGGTTTCCCCATTGCCATGGCATCAAACGATACTGTCACCGCTCCTTCCTTCAGGGCCGCATTGATTACTACATCAGCATCACCCAACTGCCTTTTGTATGCTGCCATTGCCACTTTGCCGGGCATGGAGACATGCTTGTCCAGTGCCTTCTTTTTTATGAGACGTTCCAGCCTTTCCCTGTCCGGTCCTTCTCCCAGTATCGTAAGGTGAATTCTATCGTTTTCCTGAACAGCAGCCTCCATGGCTTCAATGATGAGGTCAAACCCACGCCAGGCATCCAGTCTTCCCACGCTGATGAACGCTGTGTAGTCCCGCTCCTTTGGCTGTGTGTGGCTGGGAAAACAGTCTGCTGCCACATCTGTAAACAGGCGTGTTTTCTTGGCGTATGCTTGCGGGACATATTGTTGGGTGAATGCTGTTTTACATAGGATAAGGTCGGCATTCCTGCATCGTTCCCTGAAGTCGGGATTCCATGCCGAAAGGGCAGCCATCCTCCTGCGCACCATTTCAATGATACGGCTTTTCCAGCTGTAGTATCTGGAATAGTCTTTTGGTATTGTTTCCAGTCCTCCCACGGGTCCCCATATGAAAAACTGTTTTTGTCCGTATCTGCTCACTTTCCACAGTGCATTGCCGTACGTGAGATGATGAAAAACCTTTATGTCATTTTCCTGCATCGTACGTTTCACGATGCGGTCACTACAGATTTGCCAGAGGTTATAATACGTACGCACTCCGCGCAGACCTTTTTTCCACCAGCGTGCCCATTTAGGCCAGTCATAATACAGCCAATGAATATCTTTGTATGCGGGATGCTTGGCAATCCAGGGCTCGATGGTGTGCCGGTTGCTTTCGCGGGTCAGTACCCACAGGTCAAAGTATTTCGACATCTCCAGCACCCAGTGCCAGCCCACACCTATCTCGCTGCCCAGATTGGGCTCACAGGCATAGGCTGAAACAAAAATTTTTAGCCGTCCCTGGGCATCACCCAGAGATAGCTTTCTTTTTTTTAATTCCATGATTTATTGTGTGAAGGATAGGGTGCTCACAATTGCCGTTTCATGCGTGGCTGTTTTGTAACTGTTCGGTGAAGTCCGTCATTGCAGATTCAATAAAACTTTGTACCTTTGCAGCGCGCCCCATTGCGCACTAATTTTCGTCGAGTGTATTACGTTCAGCCC
>CAMBDA010000042.1 GCA_945865175.1 uncultured Prevotellaceae bacterium
GGCCATCGGTGATGAAGGAATTCTACGGTTCGCCCAAGACATCGGTGACCTTCGATGACATCGACCCTGCGCTCTGCGACCCAAATGGTCAATACTACCGCTGGCCGCGCAAGTGGGAGGAATCGTCGTATGCCTTCGGCTACAATCAGCGGTACGACTACAACATGTATGTAGTGGCAAATGATGCAAAAGCCACTCCATATCATAATGCATGTTCCCTATTGTCCCAAGAAGACGCATATCCCTATAAGGACTATGTCAATTTCGACCGCCTTTATGCCGACACCAAGGGCAGGCAGCAGGGATTCTTCTACTACACCAATGCCGCCAGCGACCCCGGGCGCATGACGGTGCTCAACATCGGAAAGAACTTCTGTACGGGTACGGAGGTGTTCGTGTCGGCATGGGTAAAGGAGATGTCAAACGCTGCGGAGACGGCCAACGTGGTGTTCTCCTTCAAAGGCGTGGATGCTGATGGCAAGGAGACCACCATCAACAGTTTCGTGACGGGATACGTGACAGGAGGAGACAACACGAAGACAGGATATGGCAATGCTAGCGCAGAAACAGCCAACAACCCCGACGACCGCGGCAAGTGGATGCACGTATATTACCATTTCCCAGCCGACGCACATGGCTATGACCATTTCGTCATCTCAGTGGAGAACAACTGCGTGTCGTCCGGCGGTGCCGACTATGCCATAGACAACATAGAGGCTTTCGTCTGTCGTCCCACGGTGGAGGCACGCCAACTGAAGCCTGTCTGCAACGGGACTGTCTCTACCAACCTGCTGCTTACCGTAGACTTCGACCGCCTGCTGAAAGCCTTCGCCAAGAAAGAGGCATCGTCGGCGGGCAGTGCCACCTCCCAGACACTCGACTATTGCTTTGTGCGCAAGGAGGTGTATCAGGAGGAGTATGACGCACAGAAAGCGGCAGGCAAGACACCCGAACAAGCAGATGCCATTGCCTTCAAGAAGGCACTGGTGAGGGGTGCATACGGCACGGACGACCCCTCACAGCCCACATACACCTACGGACAGCTGACATACAGCACGCACTACGACAGCAACCCGAGATACGACACAAACAACGAGAGCAACTGGGTCAAGCGGCAGGCCATGAGCATGGATCCTGTCAACGGATTGCGTGCCCTCGTCTTCCCAAGCGACGCCAACGACACGGACATGAAGGTGGGCTCCACATACATGATTTCCATCATCGACCATGACAGTGAGAGACCCGGGGCAAGCGAGTTCAGCTTCTACGACGAGTGCAGCAAGGTGAGCGAGTTTACGGTAATCTTTTCGGGCGAGGTGAAGGTGGACGGCAAGCTGCAGAGCAAGGAGGACGGGGCAAGCGTGTGCGCCAACCAGAAGCCCGTCATCACCATCGACCTCAACGGCATTGGCGTAGGCGGTGAACTGCATAAGATAGAGAATGCCTATTTCGACTGGTACTACGGCCCACTGTATGCCACCTCAGGGTACGACGGCTGTTTCACGGGTGCCGAGTATAACGGCGTGCTGCTGAAGGATGCCCTTGCTTATTTCCGCATGGAGTATTACGAGGCAACGGAGGATGATTTCCTCAACACCTCGAAATGTCCCGTCAATGACAAATACAGTCAAGCGCACTACGAGTGCATCAAGCATTTCCTCGACGAGGGACTGCTCAATCTATACCTGAAGTCCAACAATGTCTCAACGATGGAACAGTTCAACAAGCAGTTTGAGGCGAACGAGAAGTTCTACATCGTGGCAATGCCCTTCGACCCGGCGCCAGCCTTGGGCTACAAGTACTGCCTGGAGCCCATACAGATTACCATCAACCTCAACACACGCCAGCCGCACATGAAGGATGGCGACGACCAGGGCATCATCGCCTATCCCTCCACTATGGCGGACGTGCCGCTGCGCATAGGGCTGCGCCAGCTCTGGAAGGCAAGGATGGGGGACGAGGGGACATTGGAATCCGTAAAGGGAACCAGCGTCGACAACTATGTATTCCTGCCATTGAGGGAAATCTCTCCCGAGACCCCGGGCGTGAAGACCTTGATAGAGAAGTCCGACGACGACTTCATCTACCTGACGGCATCCGACGACCCCAATGTGGCGACAGGAAAGTCGGGGGCCCTGAAGGTGAGTACGGAGGCTTCGGAAAGCGACGTCAGGGTAATAGGCAGGGTGGTGAACATAACAGCCGACCGCGACAACAGAACGAACAACAAGTGCCACCTGGGCTTCATCAAGAACTTCAAGTTCAGGGAGGGCTACTTCTACACCATCAAGTTCCATTTCCAGGAGAACTACTCAGGAGTGCCGGGTGACCATAGCGACGTGTGCCCGGGCGATGTGATTTGTACAATTAAGGTGGTGCCCGAATACCAGAAGTGGACGGGTGCGGAGAACAGCGACTGGAACAACGACAAGAACTGGGCACGTGTGTCGATGGCTGACTTGCATGTGACAGGTGAGGAATGGAACGACTTCGTCACGGACGGCGGCGAGGCCGGCAATTATGCCAACGACAACACCAGCTGTTTTGTGCCAGCCGACTTCACCAAAGTGATTATTCCCGCAGGTACGAACAATGCCCCAGAACTCTATAACCTGAGAGAAGAAGGAAACCTGAAGGAGGTACGTTTTACAGGTGCAGAAGAGAAGACGCATTTCATCAATTCCATGACAAAAGCCACTGCCACAGAGAACATCAACTACGACATGGCATCGGTAGACATCAGCGGCAACAATGTGGCATGCCGCACATGGTACGACCACACCTGCCAACAGTCCCACTTCCTGCCCAATGCCGAACTCCTGTGGCAGCAATACCTACACTACGAGAAGGCATGGGTGGACATAGAACTGAAGCCATGGCAGTGGTATACGCTCGCCTCACCGCTGAAGGGAGTGGTGGCAGGCGACATGTATCTGCCCTCGGCGACAGGCAGACAGGAGACTCCGCTGTTCCAGCCCATCACCTTCAACACTTCCGGCTACAACCGCTTCAATCCCGCCGTCTATCAGCGTGGATGGGATAAGGCAAAGGCTACGGTGTACCATCTCGACGGCAAAGAATCGGATGTGATGGTGTCAACCACATGGAGCCATGTATATAACGACGTAAAAGAAGCATACAGTCCTGGCAACGGCTTCAGTATCAAGGCAGAGCTACCCAATGGAGCCACGACACCTGACAGCAAAGTGCTGTTCCGATTGCCCAAAGATGACAAGAAATATCTGTACTTCAACTCCGCAGGCGGCCAACCGGGAAACGAGACGGACATTGTCTCTGCCAGCGAGACACGAAGCTACAGGCTCTATGACCTGACAGACGACATTGTTCCCGTACAGACGCAAACCTCGGGCAAATACTTCCTCATAGGCAACCCCTTCATGGCCCATCTGGACATGGCCAGGTTCTTTGCATCCAACACACAGTATGAACCCAAATACTGGATGATGACCAGCGGAGGACAGCGTGCTGCCATCATGCTTGAAGGCACGGGCGGTTTTGTGGGCACAGCTGCAGGAACGATACCACCGTTACAGGGATTCTTTGTGGAGGCAAAGGCTGAGGGCACACAAACAACCCCCAGCTTCACCGCAGACATGATGACACTGGAAGGACGATTCTCCCCCAACGACAACACCGGGCTTCTCGACCGCACATACGACGAGAAAAAAGGCAATACGCGGGCAGGCATGGCATCCATCCTCACCATCTCTGCATCCGATGGCACACGCGTGTGCTCAAGAGCCATGGTATGCGTGGACGAAAACGCATCGCAAGCCTTCCGCAGCCAGGAGGACATGGAACTGTTTGACGACGGGCTGTCGCAGTGTGCCAAGGTATATACCGTGGCCGACACCATGGCCACCTGCATCAACCTTGTCCCCTCGATAAAACAAATTCCCTTGGGCGTGGTGGCTACCGATGACGCCGTCACCGAACTCACCTTCAGTGGCGCAGCTACCAATGACGTGATACTCTACGACAAGGCCACCAGCGACAGTATTCCGCTGCATGAAGGCATGAAATACAGCGTGAAGGGCAGCAGTCATGACCAACTGTTCCTCGTGGGCAACGGCATGTCGTCATCAGACAGGCAAGGCAATATCACAATACAAACCGAGGGGCGCAAGGTGAACGTTCTCTCCATGCCACAACAGATGACAGTGGAAGCGTATTCCGCCATGGGAGTGCTCGTAAAGACAGCCGAAGGCAATTCGGGCGCAGTGACGCTCACGCTGCCCACTAAAGGTGTATATATGATAAAAGCATACGGTGAAAGAAGCGTTGCAGACAGGAAGGTGGTGACCAAATGAGGACAAAGGTAATGACCATCATGCTGCTGGCCGCATGCCAGTTCATGCTGGCAGCATGCTTTCATGAGGATATGCCTCCAGCCCCCGTGGAACGTGTACAAGTGGGCGACCCACTGCCTGCCATGGAACTGCTGATGAACGACAGCACCTGGGTGACTACCGAGAGTCTTCGGGGCAGATGGGTGGTGCTGGTGCTGTTCAGCGTGAAATGCGGTGACTGTAGGAGGGCATTGCCCGAGGTGCAGCGTTTCTACGACAGGCAGCCCCTGAACGACTCCACAGCCGTGCTGGCTGTAAGCCGTGCCGAAGGTGATAGCCTGGTGGCCCCCTTCTGGCATGAGCTGTCTCTCACCTTTCCCTATTCTGCCCAGACGGATGACCACATCTACCGCCTTTTTGCCGACCGCATAGTTCCGCGCATTTACATTGCCAACCCTCAAGGTTTCGTGGTGCACACTTTCGATGACACCCACATGCCCTCAGCCGAATTGTTACTGGACGCAATCAAATGATTTCTTATTATGTAGGTATTCTTATTATGTAGGTATTTGCTCAAAATGCCCCAAAAAAAGTATGTCAACATAAATGGCAAAGTATCTAAAGATAAATGGCAAAGTATGTTTAGATACTTGGCGAAGTATGTCAAGACCCTTTTTTCGGGCTTTTTCCACTGAAAGACCCATCTGTTTGAAATCTGTTTAACATCTGTGGATTTCTAATAGATTTTTCCTCATTCTGCCCTCATTCTCTGTTTTTTGTTGTATCTTTGCAGACAGAAAACCATTTTTCCCCCTTTATGCAACTGAATAAAATTCATCATGTGGCTGTGATTTGCTCGGACTATGAGCAATCCAAACGGTTCTATACAGAGGTGCTCGGACTGAAGGTCGTGAGTGAGCATTATCGTCGGGAACGCCGTTCGTGGAAGGCCGACTGCTGGCTCCATGACACCTATGTCGTAGAACTTTTTTCTTTTCCCAATCCTCCGGCACGACCTTCCTGGCCCGAGGCTGCCGGGCTCCGTCATCTGGCCTTCGAAGTGGACGATATCCAGGCGGCGGCCGACGAACTCGATGAAAGGGGCATATGCCACGAGCCTATCCGCACGGATGAATGTACGGGCCGGCGTTTCTTCTTCCTTCACGACCCCGACAAGTTGCCTATAGAACTGTACGAAAAGTAGTGACATCCTTTTCGGAGGGTGTCTTGGGCAAGGAAAAGGAGAAAAACAGCTATCGGATGAAGAAGCGCAGAGAATTTACTGGCGAACCTTTGTCCGCCTGAAAAACAGAAAGAGTGCTCCGTAGGCAGGGGCACTCTTTCTGTTTTCTATGGGATGGAATGTGGTGTCAGATCATCTCCAGACTGCGCTTGACAAAGCGGGTGAGGGCTTCACCCTTGAGCATGCCGTTCTGCAGAAGGGCAAGGTCGACAAGCTGGTTTACAAGGGTGTTGTCCTTGGCATAGCCGGCCAGGATGTCATCCTTCTTCTTCTTTTCGGCCTGGATGTTTTCGCCACATTGTTTGAGGTCGTCCTTTTCTTCCTGGGTGATTTCTTCGGGCTTCTTCTTGTCCTGCTCCTGACGGAGTACAGCCTGACGTGCGCTGAGACCCTTGATTTCGGCCTCGATGGGCTTCAGTGCATCTGAGGTCTTGCTCTCGCTGTCGTTGAGTACGTTCTGGATGAGTGGTGCATCGGTGTTGAGCACCAGTGTGTACATGTCGGGCATTTCGCCGTAGAAATTCATTCCAGGCTGCAGGCGCGACATCTCCTTCATACGGCGCATGTATTCGCTCTGGGTAATCATCACAGGCATCTGGTCGGCACCAAGGGGCTGTGTTTCTACGTGGAATTCGGTTTTTCCCGTGCGTGGCATCACACTGTTGAAGATGGTGCTCAGCTTCATGCTACGCTCCTCGTCGAGTGGCTGGCGTTCCTCGTTGGCCTTGGGGATGAGGCGGTCAATGGTGTCGGCATCTACGCGGGTGATGGTGGTCTTCTCAAGCTTTTGTTCCAGCATGCCCACAAGCGGTGTGTCCAGCTGGCCGTCCATCAGCAGCACGTTGTAGCCTTTGTCGCGTGCCGCCTGGATGTAGGTGTACTGCGATTCGGGGTCGTTGGCATAGAGGTATACCACATTGCCGTCTTTGCTGGTCTGGTTCTCCTTCACCAGCGTGTTGTACTCCTCGAGCGTATAGTATTTGCCTTCGGTGTCCTTGAGCAGGAAATAGGTCTTTGCCTTGTCGTAGTAGTCTGTCTCGGTGAGCAGGCCATAGTGGATGAAGACCTTGATGTCGTCCCATTTGTTTTCAAACTCCTTCCGGTCGTTCTTGAAGATGCCGGCCAGCTTGTCGCTCACCTTCTTGGTGATATAGGAGCTTATCTTCTTTACATTGGCATCGCTCTGCAGATAGCTGCGGCTCACGTTGAGGGGAATGTCCGGACTGTCGATGACACCATGCAGAAGGGTCAGGAACTCGGGCACAATGCCTTCTACGGCATCGGTCACGAACACCTGGTTGCAGTAGAGCTGGATTTTGTTGCGCTGCAGCTCGATGTTGTTCTTGATTTTGGGGAAGTAGAGGATGCCGGTGAGGTTGAAGGGATAGTCCACATTCAGGTGTATCCAGAAGAGCGGTTCGTCGGCCATGGGGAAGAGATGGCGGTAGAAGGCCTTGTAGTCTTCGTCCTTGAGGTCGGACGGCTTGCGGGTCCACAGTGGCTCCACGTCGTTGATGATGTTGTCCTCGTCGGTGTCCACCTGCTTTCCGTCCTTCCATTCGGTCTTTTTGCCAAAGGCTACAGGAACGGGCAGGAAGTGGCAGTACTTGCGCAGCAGGCCTTCCATCTTGTCCTTTTCGAGGAATTCTGTGCAGTCGTCGTCGATGTGCATGATGATGTCCGTGCCTCGTTCTGCCTTGTCGGTCTCTTCCATGGTGTAGGCCGGACTGCCGTCACAGGTCCATTTCACTGCCTGTGCGCCTTCCTGATAGCTGCGTGTGACAATGTCTACGCTGCTGCTGACCATATAGGCACTGTAGAATCCCAGTCCGAAGTGTCCGATGATGGCGTTGGCGTCGTCCTTGTACTTGTCCAGGAAGTCGCCTGCTCCGCTGAAGGCAATCTGGTTGATGTATTTCTCGATTTCATCTGCTGTCATGCCTATACCGTGGTCGCTCACGGTGATGGTCTTGTTTTCCTTGTCGAGGGTGACAGTCACCTTCAGGTCGCCCATCTCACCCTTGAAGTCGCCTTTCCCGGCCAGGGTCTTGAGCTTCTGAGTGGCGTCTACTGCATTGCTCACAATCTCACGGATGAAAATCTCGTGGTCGCTGTAGAGAAACTTTTTGATGACGGGGAAGATGTTCTCTGTTGTAACCCCAATGTTACCTTGTTTCATTGTTCTATTGTTATGGTTTTTTCTTTTTCCAACTGTAGGTTCACGGATATTTCAGTGAATTTGGGCTTTACGGTCACCTGGCCGTCCTCCACTGTGGCTTCCATGGTGGTGCCCTGTACGAGGTCGCCGGAGAGAATGCACTCGCAGATATGGTCCTCTATCATTGACTGAATGGCTCGTTTCAGGGGACGTGCACCAAACTGAATGTCGTATCCCTTTTCGCAGATAAGGGCTTTGGCCTGGCTGCTCACCTCGAGGTGATACCCCATCTCCTCCACACGCTCCTCCAGCGGCTTCAGCTCGATGTCCACAATGCGCTCCATGCTCTGGCGGGAGAGCTGGTCGAAATAGATGATGTCGTCGAGACGGTTGAGAAACTCGGGCGTGAACTGGCGGTAGAGTGCCTTCTTCAGAATGTCGTGGTTCTTGCTCTTGCTGCCGGTGTCGCTGCCTGGGGTGGGGAAGCCGATACCCTGGCCAAACTCCTTCACCTGGCGTGTGCCACAGTTGCTGGTCATGATGATGACGGTGTTCCTGAAGTCGACGGTCACGCCATTGCCATCCGTGAGTCTGCCTTCGTCCATTACCTGCAGCAGTATGTTGAACACGTCGGAATGGGCCTTTTCAATCTCGTCGAGCAGCACGATGGAGTAGGGCTTCCTGCGTACACGTTCGGTGAGCTGTCCGCCATCTTCATGGCCCACATAGCCTGGAGGTGCGCCGATGATGCGGCTCACGGTGTGCTTCTCCATGTATTCGCTCATGTCGATGCGGATGATATTGTCCCTGCTTCCAAAGAGCTCTTCGGCCAAAAGCTTGGTGAGATAGGTCTTGCCCACACCTGTGGGACCCACAAACATGAAGGTGCCGATGGGACGATGGGGGTCCTTCAGGCCCACTCTTCCGCGCTGAATGGCCTTGGCCAGTGTGGTGACCGCTTCATCCTGTCCGATGATATGCTGGCGGAGCGTGTCGGCAAGTATGCGTAGCCGGGCGTTTTCGTCGCTGTCTATGCGTTGTACGGGTATGCCCGTCATCCTGCTCACTACCTCGGCCACCAACTGGTCGTCCACCACATTGGCAGTCTGGCTCTGCTCATTTTCCCATTTCCTGTTCATCCGGTCGAGCTTCTTTTCCAGCACGGTCTGTTTGTGCTGCATGGAAGAGGCCAGTTCGTAGTCGGCATTGCGGGCCGCCTCGTTTTTCTGCTCGATGGCTTTCTCCAGTTCCCTTTCCACTTTCAGGATGGCTTCACTTCTGGGAGGCTCCTGCACATGCACATAGCTTCCTGCTTCGTCGAGGGCATCTATGGCCTTGTCTGGGAACTGGCGGTCGGTCACATATCTTTCGGTAAGCTTCACACAGGCTTCCAGTGCCTCAGGCGTATAGGTCACGTTGTGGTGCTCTTCGTAGCGCTTCTGCAACTGCTGCAGGATGATGTGGGTCTCTTGGGGCGAGGTGGGTTCTACCATTACCTTCTGGAACCTTCTGTCCAGTGCCCCGTCCTTTTCGATGCTCTTGTGGCATTCCGACAGTGTGGTGGAGCCTATGCATTGTATCTCTCCTCTGGCCAGTGCGGGTTTCAGCAGGTTGGCGGCATCCATGGAACCGGATGCATTGCCTGCACCCACCATGTTATGGACCTCGTCGATGAAAATGATGATGTCCGGGTTACGCTTGAGTTCCTGCAGAATGCTGCGGATGCGCTCTTCAAACTGGCCGCGGTATTTTGTGCCTGCCACCAAGGCGGCCAGGTCGAGCATCATCACACGTTTGTTCCATAGCGTACGACTGATGCGGTGGCTCACGATGCGCTGGGCCAGTCCTTCCACGATGGCACTCTTGCCCACACCGGGCTCTCCGATAAGAAGCGGGTTGTTCTTCTTCCTGCGGCTCAATATCTGTGCTACGCGCAGGATTTCCTTGTCACGTCCGATGACAGGGTCCAGAAGGCTCTCGCTGGCAGCTTTTGTCAGGTCGGTGGCAAAGTTGTCGAGTGCGGGAGTGCTTCCGCCGGCAGACTGCTTGGTGAAGCCGTCCTGCCCGTCCTGAAAACCTGCATGCTCATAGTTCGACAGGTCGTCGTCGTCGTCGTCGTCGTCCATGTCTTCGTCGTATTCCTCGCCGTACTTGAAATCCTTCTTCCCGCGTTCGCCGTTTCCAAACACACGCTGCATCAGTTCGTCGGGGTAGATATGGCGGGCAATGTGCTTGTAGTCGGCACCAAACCTTTGCAGGATGCTGTTGGCTTCCGAATCCTCCACTTCAAGGATGGCAAGCAGAAGGTGGGGTGTGTCGATGGTGCTGGATCTCAATTGTCTGGCTTCCAACACACAGAGCCGCAACACGCGAGTGGTTTCATCATTCATGGTGATTTGGCCGGCCGTAGTGTCGATGGTTCCGGCCGTGTTGCAGTGTTCTTCAAGCTGCAGCTTCAGACGGTCTATGCTGGAAACCTCCTTGAGCAAAATCTTGCGTGCCGAATTGTCGGTGCGCAGGATAGCCAGTAGGAGATGAAGTGGCGTAATGGCCGAATTCTTGAGGCGGAGTGCCTCTTCCTTGGAAAATTCGAGCACAGAGGCCATCTCGGGTGAATATCTGTTTGTCATATTGCAGAAATTATCGATTCGATTATTAACCAATGTGTATTATACAAAAAGCGTGCCAAACCTGATAGAGAGGGAAGGCGGGATAGGATATTTTTGCACAATTCTAGGATAATATGTGCAATTGAACGTACAAATGTTGCACATAACGAATTTATGTGTTACCTTTGCATCTGCAAAAATGAGATTCAATGTTATAATACATTATATTAATAATTAATGAAGAAGAAAATTGTTACATTGGCAGCTTTTGTGGCTGCATCTGCAAGCACGGCCATGGCCGGTGGCTTGCTTACCAACACCAACCAGAATGCTGCCTTCCTGCGTCAGTTGAGCCAGAATGGCAATATCGACATCACTAGTCTCTATAGCAATCCCGCAGGTACTGCTTTCCTGCAGCCCGGTTTCCATCTGAGCCTGAATGTGCAGAATGCCAAGCAGAGCAGGGACATCACCACCACGTTCCCCCTGTTTGCCTACAATGTGAACAACTCCACTGCCACCCATAGGTTCGAAGGTGAGGCCAATGCGCCTGTGATTCCTTCGTTTCAGGCTTCCTACAACTGGGACCGCTGGAGCGCCTACCTTAATTTCGCGCTCGGTGGTGGCGGCGGCAAGTGTGAGTTTGACAAGGGACTGGGTTCATTTGAGGCGCTCTACAGCAGCACCATCGTATCTTCAATAAGGCAGCAGATTGTTCAAGCTCTTACTGGTCTGTATTCTCCGCAATTCCCGGAACAAGCTGGTGAAATAGCCAATCAGATTGCAAATACCACACGGTATGGCTATGACCTCAGCTCCTACATGAAGGGGCGCAACTATCAGTTCCATTTGACAGCTGGTGGAACTTATAAGGTGCTCGACAATCTGTCCGTGTCGCTGGGATTGAGGGCTGTCTATGCCAGCAACAACTATAATGGCTTTGTGGAGGATGTGAATGCCAGCTATGACATTCCGGCCAATGCAACATATGGTTTCCCTGGCTTGCAGGGCTCTGTAAACTTGAAGGACAACAGTATTTCGCTCAACTGTGACCAGACAGGCTTCACCCTGCAGCCCATTATCGGCATCGACTGGCGTGTGAACAGCCACTGGAACCTGGCTGCCAAGTTTGAGGCTCCCACCAAGCTCAAGCTGAAGAACAAGACAGAGATGAACACATTTGCCGCTCAGATGGCTGGCCAGGAAGGAAACTTGCTGGGCCAGTTTGCCGACGGACGTAAGGTGCGCGAGGACCTTCCCGGCATTCTTGCCCTGGGCGGTCAGTACGCACCCGTGAAGAGCGTGCGCATCAATGCAGGCTGGAACTACTATTTCGACAAGCAGTGCAAGAAGGAGGGCAACAAGCAGGACTTCATCGACAAGGGCACCATGGAGGTGAATGCCGGTGTGGAGTGGGACATCTGCAAGTGGCTGACCGTGAGTGGCGGATGGCAGAGCACCAACTATCACCTGAGCGACGATTACATGAACGATCTCACCTTCAACCTCAGCAGCAATGCCGTTGCTCTGGGTGTGAGACTCCGTGCCACCGAGCGTTGCACCTTCGACCTGGGCTACATGCACAGCTTCTATCAAACGCGTGACGTGATTAACACAAAAGCCCAGAAGACCGACCACTACTACCGTACCAACCGCGTGTTCGGACTGGGTGTGAACTTTGAGTTCTAGTTTCTCATCCCTATAAGAGAAGAAAAAGGCGGAATTGCTTGGCAGTTCCGCTTTTTTGTGCTAATTTTGCAGCCATTAAGAGTGCTTGGTAACCTCTTTTAAAAAAACAAGATTATGAATAACAAAAAAAACGTGAGTGTATCCTTCATGTGTATGGGGATACTTTTCTGTACTTGTCTGATTGCAAGTAACCTTCTCGAAACCAAAGTGCTGCAGTTCGGCAGCTTCACCTTTACTGCAGGTGTACTTTGCTTTCCGGTGTCTTACATCCTGAACGACTGCATTGCAGAGGTGTGGGGCTATCGCAAGGTGAGGCTCATCATCTGGATGGGTTTCCTGATGAACTTCCTTGTGGTGGTCCTGGGCTCGCTGGCTGTGATGTTGCCTGCTGCAGATTATTGGGAGGAGAATGCGCCCCATTTCAATTTCGTATTCGGCTTGGCTCCCCGTATAGCCTTTGCCAGTTTCACCGCATTTTTTGTGGGTAGCTTCGTGAATGCGTACGTGATGAGCCGGATGAAGCTGTCTTCTCATGGCCGGCATTTTTCATGGCGTGCCATTGCCAGCACGCTGTGGGGCGAAGGAGCTGACAGCCTGATCTTTTTTCCGTTGGCCTTTGGCGGACTGATGCCGTGGACCGATCTGGTGCGGCTGGTGGTGCTGCAGGTAATCACAAAGACGCTCTATGAAGTGGTGGCATTGCCTGTGACAATCCGGGTGGTGCGCTATGTGAAGAAACTGGAGCAGACCGACACCTACGACGAGAATGTTTCTTATAATCCATTGAAAATAGGTGACCTATGATAAATCTGAATCCTGATTCAAGTGCGCTGGTGGTCCTCAGCGGAGGCCAGGACAGCACCACCTGCATGTATTGGGCCCTGAAACACTTCAGCCGTGTGGTGGCCCTTACCTTCCATTACGGCCAGAAACATGCCCTCGAAGTGGACCTGGCCCGGCAGTTGGCAGCGGAGGCAGGTGTGGAATGGCATTGTATGGAACTTCCCTTTCTCAGCCATCTGAGCAGCGGGTGTAGTCTCACCGACAGTAGCCTGGCTGTAGAACAGGAGTGCCCCCAGACGGGACATTATCCGAGCACCTTTGTTCCGGGACGTAACCTGTTCTTTATCAGTATTGCCGCTGTCTTTGCCCGCGACAAGGGCATACATGACATTGTTACGGGCGTGAGCCAGACCGACTATAGCGGCTATCCTGACTGCAGGGATGCCTTTGTAAAGAGCCTTGGCGTGACGCTCAATCTGGCCATCGACGAGCAGTTCCGCGTCCATACGCCTCTTATGTGGCTCAATAAGGCACAGACATGGCAATTGGCCGATGAGCTGGGTGTGGCGGACATTATCCGCACACGCACGCTTACCTGCTATAACGGCATCCCTGGTGACGGGTGTGGACAGTGTCCGGCTTGCCGTCTGCGCAAGAAGGGCTACGACGAATATTGCAGCCATAAGGCTTTGAACAAAACTGTTACTACCAGAAAGAATAAATGACAAGCAGAGAAGAAGAAGGCCTGAAACAACTGGGCCGCAAGACGGAATACCGTCAGGATTATGCTCCGGATGTGCTGGAGGCTTTCCAGAACAAGCATCCCGAGAATGACTATTGGGTGCAGTTTAATTGCCCCGAGTTTACCAGCCTTTGCCCTATCACCGGGCAGCCCGATTTTGCGGAAATCCGTATCAGCTATCTCCCTGACCAGCGCATGGTGGAGAGCAAGAGCCTGAAACTGTATTTGTTCAGCTTCCGCAATCACGGTGATTTTCATGAGGACTGCGTGAACATTATCATGAAGGATCTGATACGCCTGATGAATCCCAAGTATATCGAAGTGACGGGGCTGTTCACTCCACGTGGAGGAATCAGCATCCACCCCTATGCCAACTATGGGCGGCCTGGCACCAAATACGAGGAGATGGCTGCCTATCGCCTGCTTCATCGTTCGCTGTAAGGAGGGCGCGGCTTCTCAGTCCAGTTCCAGCTTGAACTGTTCCACGAACAGTTTCATGGTGGGATTGGCCTCTGTCATCAGTTTGTAGATACCCTCCTTGGTGTAGAACTGCTGGGTGACTTGTGTGTCGGCTACTTCAATCTCAATTGACAGGAAGTCGTTGCCCAGCCTTTTCTGTAAGAAGGGCAGAATGCGATGCTGTAACGACTGCAGTTCTTGTTTCACCTGGTTGTTGTTGACGGTGATGCAGATGCAGTCGGCATTCTTCACCTGAGGCTGCATGTCACGCATACGTTGTGCCATGGCCACTTCTTCGCGCGGCATCTTTTGGATGATTTCCATCCATGCCATGCGCAGTGAATCGGTGTCCAGTGGCGTGTGCATCTGCTTGGGCACTGGGCTCTTTGGCAGGCTTGTGGCCTTGTCTGCCTTTTCGGGTTGCAGTCTTAGGCTGGGTCCGAAACCGCTGATGGTCTTCAACTTTGGTGCTTTCCTGTCGGTCTGCTGCGGGCTTTGCTGTGCTGCAGGCTGTGGGGTGGGCGAGGGGCTGGTGGCGGGAGTTGTGGTAGCTTGTACCTGGACAGGCTGGGCACCTGGTGCCTGCTGTCCGAAAATGGGTTTAATTACATGTGAGGGCCGAAGCCCACCAGCAGAGGCATCGCCCTCTTCCTGCAGCTGGCTCAGCAGAATCAGGCAAACCTCTACCTGCAGCCGTTTGTTGCGGCTGGTGCGGTAGCTCTGGTCGCATTCGTTGCATAGCTGGATGGCCTTATAGAGCATTTTCACGGGGCAACGTTGTGCCTGCTGCCTTAGCTGCGTCCGTGTCTGTTCGCTCCGTTCCAGTAGGGTGATGGTGCGCTCGTCCTTGCACAACAGTAAATCGCGGAAATGCGAAGCCATGCCGCCGATAAAGTTTCCACCGTCAAAACCCTTCTGCAGGATTTCGTTGAAAAGGAGCATGCAATCGGTGGTCTTCTTTTCCAGAATGAGGTCGGTCATGCGCAGATAATAGGCAGTGCCCAGTACGTTCAGATTGTTGCATACACTTTCGTAACTGAGTTTGCCTCCTGTGAAACTCACCATCTGGTCGAAGATGGAGAGTGCGTCGCGCATGCCGCCGTCGGCCTTTTCTGCAATGAGTTCCAGAGCTTCTTCCTGGGTTTCCACTCCTTCCCTTCCTGCTACACCTTGCAGATGGGCAATGATGTCGCGCGGGGTAATGCGCGCAAAATCGAATACCTGGCAACGGCTCAGTATGGTGGGCAGAATCTTGTGCTTCTCGGTGGTGGCCAGGATGAAGATGACATTGGAAGGCGGTTCTTCCAGCGTCTTGAGGAAAGCATTGAAGGCCGAGGCGCTGAGCATGTGTACTTCATCAATGATAAACACCTTGTAGCGTCCCACCTGAGGCGGTATCTGCACTTGCTTGATGAGCTCACGGATGTCTTCCACGCTGTTGTTGCTGGCCGCATCCAGCTCGTGTATCGACATGCTCCTGCCTTCATCAAAGGCCTTGCAACTCTCGCACTGTCCGCATGCATCACCTCCGGATGTGGGTGAAAGACAGTTGATTGCCTTGGCGAAGATACGGGCACAGGTGGTCTTGCCTACACCCCTGGGACCGCAGAAGAGATAGGCATGAGCCAGTTTCTTGCTGGCTATCGCATTCTTAAGTGTAGTGGTGAGTGCCTTTTGCCCCACTACGGTGTCGAATGTAAGGGGTCGGTATTTTCTTGCCGACACTAAGAATTCTTCCATCAATTATTGTATTACTAAAGAGGTTCTGTAAGGTGATATTTACGGTGTTTATCCGTATTTTTGTGCAAATGTAGCAAAAAAAATCCTCTTCTATGGCATTTTTACATGCTTTTTGCTTAACTTTGTGGCAAATTTCCTACAATGATATGAAAAGTTTGTCCACGATATGGAAACATCTTCGCCGGCTCAAGTATGTTGTGGTGCTGGCTTTTATCGTTCTCATCAACGGTTTTTTGGATGAGAACAGTTTTTGGAATGCACGCTTGCGCAGGGAACGTATAGCCGTATTGCAGAACGAACTGCGCCTGCTACGCCAGAAATACGAGGAGGATACGCGCAGGTATGAGATGCTCAGCCAGCGGCATGAACTGGAGCGTGTGGCCAGGGAAAAATATCATATGAAGCGTGCCGATGAGGACATCTTTGTGATTTATGACGCAGAGAAGGAACAACAGCCCCAGCCGGACAGCATGGCCTATATGCCCATAGAACGCTAGCCTTATGAAAGAACTTACGAGGATAGAGAATGCCCTTTTCCGCATGGGGGGTGTGATGATGTTGGGAGGTGCGGTGGCGTATGCCTTCTCCCCTCAGTGGTCGCTATGGCTGTTGGCTGTGGGGCTGGGACTGTATAGCCTGATGCAGCTGCGGGCGGAGTATTTGGGCACTAATCTCCATGTGAAACGTCTGCGCAGACAGCAGCTGTTCAGTCTGGTCGTATTATGGGGCGCTGTCCTGTGTATGAGTATGCAGGTCATGCATTGGGGGCCGCTCCACCGCAACGAGTGGATGGTGTGCTTGGCCATAGGCTCCATTCTGCAGCTTTATACGGCCTGGCGTTTGCCGGCGGAATTATCAAAACCAAACAAACCTTAATTAGTCCTAATTTTCTTGTGGGTATGGCGTTTTACTAGTAACTTTGCGTGAAAGCAATTGGAAGAATCATGAAAAAAATGCAATCTCTCGCTTTGGCCATGATGTGTCTTGCCACTTCTTGCGCCAGCCAATATACAGTTACGGGTACTTCTTCCCTTCAGCAACTGGAGGGTAAGATGCTATATCTGAAGGTATTCAAGGATAATGACATGTGTTCGATTGACTCGGCACGTGTGGTTCACGGACGCTTTGATTTCCGTGGAGCCATGGATTCTGTGATGATGGCCAGTCTTTACATGGATGACCAGAGTATCATGCCCGTGGTGCTGGAGGAGGGCGTGGTGAGCCTGAAGTTGGCCGAGGTGCTCCAGAGTGCTACCGGCACTCCTCTCAACGACACGCTCCAGAACTTTGTCACACGCAAGACACAGCTCGATGCCCGTCTGGAGGAACTTTCCCACAAAGAGAGCCGCATGGTGATGGACGGCATGGACCATGAGGAGGTGCTGCGTATCCTGGGCAGGGAGGCTGCCGAAATCAATGAGGAGAATGACAGGCTGGTCACACGCTTCATTTCACGCAACTACAATAATGTGCTGGGGCCAGGCATTTTCATGATTCTTACCAGCAATATGCCTTACCCCATTCTCAATCCGCAGATAGAAGCCATCTTCACACAGGCTACACCGTATTTCCTGAGTCACCCGTATGTGAAGGAATTCAAGCGTATTGCTGAGGAAAACATGGCCACACTGCATGAGGATTATTGAGCCGTGTGTGTGAGAGATTATTCCATTGGTTTTTCGTAGTTTTCCAGAATTTGATGATTCGTTTTCTTTATCGTATCTATCAGTTGTTTGTGGCTTTGCCTGTGATGCTGGTGTTCAGTGCGCTCACCTCCATCGTCACCATTATTGGATGCACCCTGGGCAGTGCGCACTTTTGGGGCTATTATCCTGCAATGATATGGAGCCGTCTTATGTGCTATGTGTTTCTGCTTCCTGTAAGGGTGGAAGGACGCAAGCATTTGGCAAAGCATCAGTCGTATGTGTTTGTTGCCAATCATCAGGGTCCTTTTGACATCTTTCTTGTCTATGGATTCCTGGGCCGCAACTTCAAGTGGATGATGAAGAAATCGTTGCGTCACCTGTTTCTCATCGGAAAGGCATGTGAGAGTGCCGGGCATATTTTTGTAGACAAGAGTGGTCCTAGGGCTATCCAGCAAACCTACAGGCAGGGACGTGAAGTGCTTCGCCATGGTACAAGTCTTGTGGTGTTTCCAGAAGGAGCGCGTACGTTTACCGGCCACATGGGTGTATTCCGAAGGGGTGCCTTCCAGCTGGCTGATGAATTGCAGCTTACGGTCGTACCTGTGACCATTGATGGCTCCTTTGATGTGCTTTCCCGCCAGCAAGGCTTCAATTTCCTTACATGGCATCCTCTTCGGATGGTTGTTCATGCTCCCATTCCTCCTATTGAAAAATCGCCTGAGAATGTGAGGATGACGATGGAAAAGAGCTATCAGGCCATCATGCAGGACCTGCCTTCAAAGTATCAGGGATTTGTGGAAAACCCAGACCAGTAACAGCGAACGCTTTTCCTCTTTTCTTCAGCGCAAAAAGAAGGCCTCACCGTCACGGTGAAGCCTATCTTGTTGTTGTTTGGAAAAAGTCTAATTGAAATATGGTTTGTGATTGATTTAGGCTTCTGCAGGAGTTTCGGTTTCACCCTCAGCAGCCTCTGCTTTTGCAGCAGCTTCAGCCTCTGCCTTAGCGGCAGCCTCAGCGGCTTTCTTTTCAGCTACCTTCTTTGCAATCTCCTCGTTGGTCTTCTTCTCTTCGGCCAATCTTGCCTCGTTGGCAGCCTTCTTCTCAGCAGTGAGCTTTGCAGAGAAGGCTTCCAGCCCCTTCTGCTTGTCGTTCTTCCAAGCTGAGAACTTGGCTTCTGCGGTCGCTTCGTCAAAAGCGCCCTTCTTTACACCACCACGGAGATGCTTCATCAAATACACACCTTCGTTAGACAGAATGTTACGAACCGTGTCGGTGGGTTGTGCACCACACTCTACCCAGTAAAGGGCGCGGTCGAATTTCAAATCTACAGTGGCAGGATTGGTGTTGGGATTGTAAGTACCAATCTTCTCTGTAAACTTACCATCACGTGGAGCTCTTACATCAGCGATGACAATGCTGTAGAAGGCATAGCCTTTACGGCCGTGACGCTGCAATCTGATTTTTGTTGCCATAATTTAATTAAACTTTATTTATAGGTTTGAAATATGCCGTTAACTCGTAACGGCGGTGCAAAGTTACGACATTTTGTCGGATTATGGCAACTGTTAATGCTTGTTTTTGCAGCAGAAGGGTCAAAAAGTGCTGTTGGAGAGACATTTTTGACCCTTCTGGCTGTATGCAGGCTATGATTTGCAGCGCATGGAGGCGCGTATGAGATAGATGATAAGGATGCAGTACATGCCCAGCGATAGCAGTTCGCTCAGCGGATTCTGCCACCAGAGTTCATAGTCGAAGCTCACGTTCATGAAGCGGAGGGCAGCACTCACCACGCCCATCAGTGCACCACCGGCGATGAATCCGCTGGCAATGAGCGTGCCGCGCTCCGTACGGGCTTTGTTGACCGTCTCATCAGAGGAACGGGTGCTCACAAGGTGGTTGATGGCACCGCCCACGATAAGGGGCAGGTTGAGTTCAAGCGGGATGAACATGCCCAGAGCAAAAGCCAGCGCACTGATACCGCAACGGTCGAGGATGATGGCCAGGGCCGCTCCTATGCCATAGAGCATCCAGGGTGCTCCGCTGCCGCTCATCATCGGTTCGATAACGGCTGCCATGGCATTGGCTTGCGGAGCGGCCAGTGCACCGCTGGTGAAACCGTAGGTCTTGTTGAGAATCATGATGACACCGGCCACGGTAGCCGCACTTACCAGTGTGCCCAGGAACTTCCAGGTCTCCTGCTTCCGGGGCGTGGCCCCCAGCCAGTAGCCTATCTTGAGGTCGGTAATGAAGCCGCCGGCCATGCTTAGGGCCGTACACACTACACCACCCATGATGAGGGCGGCCACCATGCCACTGGAACCGCTGAGTCCTGCTGCCACCATCACCATGCTGGCCAGAATGAGCGTCATGAGGGTCATGCCGCTCACGGGGTTGGTGCCCACGATGGCAATGGCATTGGCGGCTACGGTCGTGAAAAGGAAACAGATGACAGCCACCACCAGCAGTGCGATGACTGTGAAGCGCACATTACCTGCCATTACGTCCCACATAAAGAAGGCGGCAACGGCAATGAGTGTAATGATGAGTCCAAAAGAGATGGTTTTCATGGACAGGTCGGTCTGGGTGCGTTCTGCCTTCTCCTGTGTGCCGGCCTGCTTGCCTCCCAGCTCGCGTCCGGCCAGAGAAAGGGCGCCTACGATAATGCTGCGGCTTTTGATAATGCCGATAATGCCGGCCATGGCGATACCTCCGATGCCGATACTCTTGGCATAGCGGTAGAGCTCCTCAGGAGAAGCCGCTGCTGCCGTGAGGCCCTCGGCTATCTCCAGGCTGGGCCAGCATAGGGCAATGGCGGGTACAATCACCCACCATACGGCCACTGATCCCAGACAGATGATGGCAGCATACTTGAAGCCTACGATATAGCCCATGCCCAGCACGGCGGCACTGGTGTTCATCTTGAATACCAGTTTGGCCTTCTCTGCCACCACATCACCCCACAGGAGGGCACGGCTGGTGAAGTTTTCGTGCCACAGGCCAAAGGTGGCCACGGCAAAGTCGAACAGTCCGCCCAGCAGGCCTGCTGCCAGCAAGGGCTTGGCCTGGTCGCCTCCCTTTTCGCCGCTGACAAGAATCTGCGTGCTGGCGGTGGCTTCGGGGAAGGGATATTTTCCGTGCATCTCCTTGACGAAGAACTTGCGGAAGGGGATGAGCATGAGGATGCCCAGGATGCCGCCCAACAAGCTGGCTAGGAACACCTCCATAAAATTGACGGTCATCTCGGGGTACTTGGCTTGCAGGATATAGAGGGCGGGGAGGGTGAAGATAGCACCGGCTACAATCACGCCGCTGCATGCACCGATACTCTGGATGATGACGTTTTCTCCCAATGCTCCCTTGCGTCGTGTGGCACTGCTCAGGCCCACGGCAATGATGGTAATGGGAATGGCGGCCTCGAAGACCTGGCCCACCTTGAGCCCAAGGAAGGCGGCAGCCGCACTGAAGATGACGGCCATCACCAATCCCCAGGTAACGCTCCATATTGTTACTTCTCTCGGCCGCTCCTGCGGCTCCATGAGGGGCGTGTACTGTTCGCCTTCCTCCAATGGCCGGAACGCATTATCCGGCAATGTGTCTTTTTTCTTAGTCATTTATTGATAAAAATATGGTTTTCATTGTAGTGTGCAGTCAACAGGTTGCGTGGACGGCAAATAGCGGTTTCCGCGAGCCACAATCCTTCCGCCTTCACTGTTCTCCTCCGTGCCACGAGTGGGGGCATAGTAGGGATAGGTCCAACTGGGACGCAGGCTAAAGCTGTAATATGTGTTGTAGGGCGACCAGTCGTAATAGTCGGCCCATTTGTAGAGCCTGAAGCGGTCGTGGGCATCAATGAAGTAGCCCGTGAACACGTTGTTTGTCATGCTGTACTCGCTTATCGACGTGTTCAGCTCCCGGTTGCCTGGATAGGAAAGGTAGATGACACCGTCGCGCACTGACCAGTGGAAATAGTAATACTGGTAGGCATAGGGGCCATCGTCGTAGTAGTCGATTTGGCGGCCATATCCCGATGTGGCCATGTCGTAGTCGGGGAAAAACTCGATGTGGGTGTCGTAGCAGTTGAATATCATCTCATGTCCGCGGTATTCGTAGACGTAATACATGCCCCAGTCGCCCTTCCATTTTCCGCTCAAGGTCATAGACAGGCTGATGTCTTCATCGCAGGAAGTCAGCCACAGGCTGCACATCATGGTGAGTGCAAGCAGGATTTTTTGTGACAGTCTTTTCATTTCCATTTTGTCTGTTAGATGTTTGTTTCTGCCTGCAAAGTTAGGCATCGGATGGCAGCCAGGCAAGGGAATTTGCATATATGGCATGAGGGGAATCCCGATACGTGGAGGGATTACAGCCTACAGTGCGGTGATGGTATAGGTGTTTGTCCATTCACCGCGGGGCGTGATGCTGTTCACCAGATTGCGGTCCTTGAGCTCCACGGGTTTCTCAAAACTGTCACAGATGCCGTTCCATGGCTCGATGCACACGAAGGGGCAGTTGCCGTCGCACGGTGCCCACATGGCAATGACAGGTGCATTGAAGCACATGCGCAGCACCGGGTTGCGATGTTTGTTGATGAGCGTAATCTTGCGGAACTGTCCTGTTTGGTCGAGAATGGTGTCGCAGGCAAAGGTGTGATTGGTGATGGGCAGAAGGCCGTCGTGGAGCATCACCGTATTGGTTTCGGGATGGCAATATCCGTCGGGCAGCACCACATTGCTGGTGAAGCTGGGTGCATCGGCTGTGTATAGGTAGCCATGAATCTTGTCGTTTTCATCATATTGGGGGAGGTTGAAGGCAGGGTGGGCACCAATCATGAAATACATAAACTGGTCGTTGGTGTTCTTCACCCGCCAGGTGACATTTAACGAGCTGCCCACGATTGTATAGAGCACCCTGAGTTCAAAATGGTAGGGATAGGCCTTCAGCGTTTCGGGCGTGTCGGTAAGGAGAAACTCCAGCATTGTCTCCTGTTGGTCCGTCACCTGAAACTCCATGTCTGACACAAATCCGTGTTTGGGCATAGGATAGCCGATGCCCTCAATGGTTATGGTGTCGTTCCAGCTCTTGCCGGGGAAGGGGAAGAGAAGCGGGGAACGGCGGTTCCAGTATCTGGGGTTTCCCTGCCAGAGAAGCTCTTTGCCCTCAGCATTAATGATGCTCTGTAGTTCTGCGCCGATGGAACTTACTTCTACGCGCAAACGTTCGGTCTGGATTGTGTAATTCATACGGAAAAATCTTAAATAACATGTTATTTTCGCACAAATTTAAGCATTTTCTTTGATTATTCAAATCATTTGTCATACTTTTGTGCAAAATCTATACAAAATTGTTATGAAAACGGACATTGAAATTGCACGAGAAACCGTATTGCAGCCTATTGAGACTGTAGCAGGGAAAATAGGCATCCCCAATGAATGCCTGGAACATTATGGCAAATATATAGCCAAGGTGCCTGAATCGCTGGCCAACGATGAGCAGATACGCAAACACCATCTGATACTGGTGACCGCCATCACGCCCACCAAGGCCGGTATTGGCAAGACCACCGTGAGTGTGGGACTGTCGCTGGGCATGAACAAGATAGGTAAGAAAGCAGTGGTGGCGCTGCGAGAACCCTCGCTGGGCCCTTGCTTTGGCATGAAGGGCGGAGCTGCAGGGGGTGGATATGCACAGGTGCTTCCCATGGACAAGATTAATCTTCATTTCACGGGCGATTTCCACGCCATTACTAGTGCCCACAACATGATTGCAGCCATGCTGGACAATTATATCTACCAGCATCGCGACGAGGGCTTTGCCATGCGTGAGGTGTTGTGGAAACGTGTGCTTGACGTGAACGACCGTAACCTGCGTCAGGTAGTTACAGGCCTTGGTGCCAAGACCAATGGCGTGACCATGGAAAGCGGATTCGACATCACGCCTGCCAGTGAGATTATGGCCATATTGTGTCTGTCGAGAGATGCTGCCGACCTGCGTCGGCGTATAGAGAATATCCTACTGGGCACTACTATCGACGGCAAACCATTTTATGTAAAGGATATGGGTGTGGCAGGTGCCATCTGTGTGCTCTTGCAGGATGCGCTTCACCCCAATCTGGTGCAGACCACCGAGAATACCCCGGCACTGGTGCACGGCGGACCCTTTGCCAATATTGCACACGGATGCAACAGTATTCTGGCTACCAAGCTGGCTCTCACATACGGTGACTATGTGATTACAGAGGCAGGCTTCGGTGCCGATTTGGGCGCAGAAAAGTTTTTCAACATCAAGTGCCGCAAGAGCGGCCTCCAGCCTTCGCTCACCGTACTGGTGGCCACCACACAGGGCCTGAAGATGCATGGCGGCGTACCTCTGGACGGTATCAAGCTGCCCAATCGTGAGGGTCTGGTCAAGGGCATGGAAAACCTCGACAAACACATCCGCAATCTTCAGGGATTTGGACAGACCGTAGTGGTATGCTTCAACCGTTTTGCCACCGATACAGACGAGGAGATTGACCTTTGCCGTGCCCATTGTGCCGAGATGGGTGTGGGATTTGCTGTGAACAATGCCTTCAATGAGGGAGGTGAGGGTGCAGTGGAACTGGCCCGACTGGTGGTGGATACCATTGCCTCCAAGCCGAGTATGCCTCTTTCCTTCACCTATCCCGACGAAGCAAGCATTGAGGAAAAGGCAGAGGCTGTGTGCCGGAGTATCTATGGTGCCGACAATGTGGTGTTTGCCCCTGCTGCCAAGCGGATGATTGAGAAGATTCGCGAGATGGGCATCTCCCACTTCCCCATCTGCATTGCCAAGACACAGTATTCGTTCAGTGCCGACCAGAAGGCATATGGTGTCCCCAAGGGATTCACCATCAGCATCCGTGACATTGTCATCAACTGTGGTGCCGAGCTGATTGTGTTGATTGCAGGTGATATCATGCGCATGCCCGGATTGCCCAAGAGCCCGCAGGCCGAACGCATTGACATTGTAGACGGCGAGATCGTAGGGCTGTCCTGATGTTTGCAGACGCTGGTTCCGTCACTGGGCAGGGCGTTCTAAATCCTTTTCCCCGTTTCAAAATGGTCTTGAATGGAACGGCAGTTTTGAAAACGCTGCCAACTGGACTGTTTTTGCTAGCCAGTTGGGTTGCAAAAACTCTCCAGTTGGGTTGCAAAATCTCTCCAGTTGGGTGGCAAAAACTCTCCAGCCAGGGTAGCAAAAATCCCCTGGCTGTCTTCTTGTTATTTCACTGCTATTTTAACACTCTCCTTACCAATTCTGGCTACTACGATGGTGCCTTGCTTGGCAGAGAACGAAACGTTGCCATCTATTGATTTTGCAGTGCCGAGAGCCTTTCCGTCAAGAGCATAGAAGCTGACTGTCTCGTTGTTGTCGAGACCGGAGATGTTGATGAAGCCTCCTGCCGACTGGATGGCGATGCCATGCTCTTTTACTGATTCAACACCATCGACGTCTTCGATAGCTTTAATAGTTCCAAAGGAGCTCCAAGGTTTTGTTGTTTTATAAGCCTCGATTGCAGATGCAGGAACGTAAAGAGTAGCATTATCATACCAATAAATGAAAGCATCAGAACCGGTTGATGGAACTTCCTCTGCGTAACAATAGACGTTTTCTATATTTTTACAGTAAGCGAAAGCCCAATCTCCAATACTTGTCACGGAATTAGGAATAGTGACGGAGGTGAGGCTGCTGCAAACAGCGAAAGCACTATTTCCAATACTTGTCACGGAATTAGGAATAGTGACGGAGGTGAGGCTGCTGCAACCATTGAAAGCACCACTTCCAATACTTGTCACTGAATTAGGAATCGTGACTGAGGTGAGGCCAGTGCATCCTTCGAAAGCACCCTCTCCAATACTTGTCACGGAATTAGGAATCGTGACGGAGGTGAGGCCGCTGCATTCATAGAAAGCATTCTGTCCAATACTTGTCACAGAATTAGGAATCGTGACGGAGGTGAGGCTGCTGCATCCA
>CAMBDA010000043.1 GCA_945865175.1 uncultured Prevotellaceae bacterium
TAATAGAACCTAATGTGAGGAATAAGTGCTTTTTTTGAGGTGCGTTTTTATGGAATAAGTGTGTTTTTTGAGGCCGATATTTATGGAATAAGTGTATTTTCTCTTGCATGATTCATATATTATCATTAACTTTGCACGCAGATATTCAAGGAAATAGATATGCTTAAACGAAAGTTTGCGGAATACATAGAGAATTTCTTGCGTACGGAAAGTGATAAAATCCTTCTGGTAAATGGTGCAAGACAGGTAGGGAAATCGTTCCTTATCAGGTATGTCGGCAAGAAACTGTATAAGAATTACGTGGAGATAAACCTCAGGGAGGACAAGGAAACAGACCATGTTTTTGCTGATGTGCGTTCTACCGGAGACCTCTACATGCAGTTGAGCACTTATGGAGTGCGCCTTGGCGACATCCGTGACACGCTGATATTCCTGGATGAGATTCAGAGCTATCCACACCTGATGACCATGCTGAAGTTCTTGCGTCAGGAAGGAAGGTATCGCTTCATTGCCAGTGGATCGCAGTTGGGAGTGGCACTGTCCGAGACTCCTTCCGTTCCCCTCGGCAGTATTGAGGTGAAGGAGATGTACCCCCTCGACTTCGAGGAGTTTCTTTGGGCAATGGGGGTAGGCGACGAATGGATAGCAGATGCCCGGGAGCATTATCTCAGACAGGAGTCTTTGCCTGTGTCATCGCATGAAAACCTGTTGAAGCGGTTTCAATATTATCTGTTGGTCGGTGGATTGCCAGAGGCTGTCAACTGTTTTCTTGAGGACAGGAACGTAATACGTGTACGTGCAGCACAGCGCAACATTCATGAACTTTACAGGATAGATGCATCACAGTATGACGAAGAAAAGAAACTGAAAATACGGCGCATCTACGACCTTGTGCCAAGCAACCTTGAGAACAAAAAGAAACGTATTGTCTATCAGCATATAGAAGACAAGAAAGGTAAGCGCTTTTCTGACTATGCTGATGAGTTCGAGTATCTCACCAACTCAGGTGTTGCTCTTGAGGTCAAGGCCATCAGCAATCCTCATTTCCCCCTGAAGGAATCCGAGTCGAAGAATCTGCTGAAACTCTATCTCAATGATGTGGGACTTCTCACTCAGATGCTGTATGGCAACAATGTCAATGCTGTGCTGCAGGATGTCCGCAGCGTCAACCTTGGCACCGTCTATGAATCTGCTGTGGCACAGGAGCTGCATGCGCATGGATTCCCGATGTTCTATTATGACAGCAAGAAGACGGGTGAGGTAGATTTTCTCGTTGATGATTACGGCAACCTGACGGTATTGCCATTGGAGATAAAATCGGGTAAGGACTACACGGTACATAGCGCGCTTGACAATTTCCTAAGCACTCCACTCTACAACATTCACCGGGCCATTGTCTTCAGCAATGAGGGCAGGGTATATGAGGACAAAGGAGTTGTCTATATGCCTGTCTATTACTGCATGTTCCTGCGGCATCCTGATGAGGTGAACGAAGAGGTCATATTGCCGGAATTGGAGCCGTTGTTATAGAACCCACCTATAATTAGGAATATTACTGCTGAGGGTAGATATACTTGGCGAAATAGGTGCCGTAAAGGTTCGCTCCTGCATGACCCTCTTCGATGCTGTCTCACCGGATGACATCTTCCAGGAAGTGCTGGATGCGTTCTATGGTGGAACGCCTGACAAGAGGACTTATCAGGAATGTGGATTGGATTGCCAAACCATTGGGCCGGGATTCTCTCTGGCGGACTGGCATGTTGAAAACCGTGCAATATGATAGTAAAGAATGGGTTTCTCTTGCCTGTACTTGCCAGTTTCACTGATTTTTCGTAGCTTTGCCCGTAAAAACGAGAAAAACCGAGAAGAAATGGACAGAAAAGAGTGTTACAGCGCTATGGCGGGAAAGGGGGTTGCCTTGCAGAAAATGGTGTCATTATTGTGCCTGTTGTGTGGATTGGGCGCGTGTGCTTCGCATCCCAAGGGATGGAAACTGGTGTGGGAAGAGGACTTCAAGGGTCGCACGCTCGACACCACGGTGTGGAGCCGCATTCCTCGGGGTACAGCCCAGTGGCAGGACACCCAATCGGACACGGCTTCGGGTCTTGTGGTGCTGCGCGACGGCATGCTGGTGTTGCGCGGTATCGTGAATGACCATCAGGAGACCGATAAGTCGCCATACCTTACGGGGGGTGTGAGGACCCAGGACAAGCATGCCTTTGAAATGGGCAGAGTGGAGGTAAAGGCGCGTCTGCAGGGCGCCAGAGGTGCATGGCCTGCTATCTGGATGATGGCTTTTGATACGAAAAACAAGCCTTGGCCGGATGGAGGAGAGATTGACATCATGGAGCGGCTCAACTATGACACGTTGGCCTACCAGACGGTGCACTCCCATTATACCTATACGCTGAAACAAGGCTCCAATCCGCCGCAGGGCGGCACCGGCCCAATCCGCCCGGATGAATTCAATGTGTACGCTGCCACCCTCTATCCCGACAGTGTGGTGCTTTCCATCAACGGGAAAACAACCCTCTGCTATCCTCGCATCGACACGGACAAGCGGGGGCAGTTTCCTTTCTATACGCCCCAGTACCTGCTTATCGACATGCAGTTGGGTGGCGATTGGGTGGGAAAGGTGCACCCTGAAGACCTGCCTGTGGAGATGGAGATTGACTGGGTGAGACACTATAAGCCCAAGGGCAGAAAGCATGAGAGATAAAAAGTTTCCCCTCGCCAGGCATGTTCCGGTGAGGGGAAACTTTTTATTGGTTGGATAGGGACTTTACAGGAAGTACTGCCCTTCTTCCTTCAGACGGGCGCGGAGATGCTGGGTGTCTACCTTATGGACATCGCAGTGGCCCTGCTGAATGGCGTGATAGGCAGCCATGCCTGCGGCTTCGCCCGTGACCAGACAGGGAGGCATCACGCGCAGGCTGCCGAAGGCTTCCTCATCGGTGGAGATGCAACGGCCCGCAACCAACACGTTCTTCAGGCCTTTGGGCGTGAGGCAGCGGTAAGGAATGCCGTGCGATTCACCCTTCTTGTAGAAGACAGGCACGGCACCGCTCTTGTGGATGTCGATGTAATAACAGTTGCGGCCAATCTCGTCGTCGAACTGACGGCGTGCCCTCCAGTCGTCGCCTGTGAACAGATAGTCGCCCACCACACGTCTGCTGTCGCGCACGCCCAAAAGTGAAGCTGTCTTCACCAGGAAGGCGTTGCCAAAGGCCTTGGGAGACACCTCCTGGAAAGCCTTCAGAAACTGCTCGGCCAGCTGGCGTCCCTCCTGCATGGCCAGAGAGAGTTTCCATGGGTCGGTGGCATCTGTGTCGATATGCCCGGCATTGAACTGCACCACATCGGGACCCACCAGGTTCAGGCAGATATGTCCCATGCTCTTGGGGTAGCGGCCGTCGGCTATGCCTTTGTTGATGGGCGTATTGGGGTCGTCGCTCTGGAGGTTGGGACTGTCGTAGCGGAAGGCATAGGTGTCCACATTGGCCAGAGAGAAGCAGAGTGTGGAACTCTGGAGTACGTCGGTTTTCAGGGTGTCGGCCCCGGCCCATGCAGCCAGGTCACCGTCGCCTGTGGCATCCACATACACCTTGGCCTTGAAGGCTGTCAGACCGTTCTTGTTGGCCACGATGATGGCATCCACCTGGTCTTGTGCATTCTTCTCCACTGCAGCCAGACGGGAAAAGAAAAGCACCTTGGCACCAGAGGCGGTCACCTGCTGGTCATAGACCCTCATGAGATGTTCAGGGTTGATGTTCACCCAGTCCAAACGGTTCTTGGGCTCATGGGGTACGCCTGCGCGGGAAAGGTTGAAGATTTTCTCGGCCAGTCCCCTGTAGATGATCTTTTCCTTGTCGGAAAACGGGCACCATGCCGGCACCATGCCTGCCGTGCCCATGCCGCCAAGTTGGCCCATGGCCTCGATGAGCAATGTGCGGGCACCCTCTCTTGCTGCAGAAATGGCAGCCGTGCAGCCTGCGGGACCTCCGCCCACCACAATCACGTCCCACTGACTGTCCACGTTCACTTTCATGCCTTTCAGCGAAAGTTGCGGATTCTTGGATGCGGCGGCATGTGCGCTGCCAATCGACGGGATGGCCGAGGCCACGGCCAGCGTGCCAGCTGTCTTGATAAAGTCTCTTCTGCTACTCATGATATGTGTATATATTAATATGTATAACGATTTTCTAAGGGTAAATGGGGGCTTGGCCTGACGGTGCCTTTCCTGAGGGGAGGAAGGGGCCGCTCACCTACAGCCACCCCTGCTGGCGATACCACTGTACCGAGGCTGCCACGCCGCGCTCCAGGTCCCATTGGGGCTCATAGCCGAAATCCTTGCTGGCAGGAGCCGTCTCGCACTGCCAGTTGCGCTGGCGCAGGATATGGTACTTGTCGTTGTTCAGTGCGCTCATGCGACCCGTGATGCGCGCGGCCAGGGTGCCGAAGGCACAGATGATGCGCAGGAGCCATAGCGGAGCTTTGATGCGCAGGAGCCACGGATTGCCCAGATGTTTCTGCAACAGGTCGCTGTAGGTGCGGCTGTTGTACACCTGTCCGTCTGACAGGAAATAGGCCTTGCCCAGCGCAGCGGGTGCGTCCATGCACTTGAAGACAGCCTGCACGACATCCATCACATAGACAAACGTGATCTCCTGCGGGCGGTAGCCCACGGCAAAATCCACATGTCCCACAATGCTCTTGGCCATGAGGAAATAGTCTTTCTCGCGTGGCCCGTATACGCCTGTGGGGCGCAGGATGGTGTAGGGGAAATCCTGCTGGGCACGCAGATAGTGTTCGGCTTCCAGTTTGCTGCGTCCATAGGCGGTGTTGGGGTGCGGCTTGTCGGTGAGCATGATGGGGTGGTATATCCAGGGATTGCCGGGCGAGGGCTTGCGTACAGGCTGTTCACGGATGGCACCGAAGATGCTGAGGCTGCTCACGAACACAAACCTGCGGGGCACCATGCCCGTGGCACGCAGAGCCTCCACCAGATGGATGGTGCCCTGGGTATTCACGCGGAAGAAACCTTCTTCGTGGAGGCTCTTGGTGGCACCTGCGGCATGCACCACATAGTCCCACCCCTTCCCGCCCATTTGTTCCTTGTAGGCGAGCAGTTGCTGTTGCAGCCGCTGTGGATTGGAGAGGTCGAGTTCGGCAAAGTGGGTGCGCGGGTCGGACAGGTAGCTTTTGCTGCTTGTCTTGCGCATGCCGGCCCACATGTCATGGCCCAGTCTGAGGCCTTCCTCTATGATGAAACTGCCAATGAAGCCACTGGCTCCGGTCACTAGAATTGTCTTGCTCATGTCTCAAAGGGGTAAATAGGGATGATTATTTGGGGGTGTTGTCCTGTCTCTCTTTGGCCTGCTGGCGGCTGAGCCACTGCTCGTGGGTGCGTTTCCAGCGGTTGTGGGTCCACAGCCACAGTTCGGGACATTCTCTGATTTGTGCTTCCAGAAGGCGGGCGTAGGTGTCGGTTATCTCATAATCGGCGTGCTGGCCCGGTGTGTAGGTGATGGGCATCACTTGGCCCACATAATACCCGCGTGCTGGCCGTGTCACATGCACATAGAAGATGGCGGCGTCCATTTGCTTGCCGATTTTCTCCGTGCCGATGAAGAAGGATGTGGGATGATGAAGGAAAGGAGTCCAGTGGTGCATGGCCTCCCATTTGGGACTCTGGTCGGCAATGAAGGCCATACATTCGCTACCGCCCTGCCTGCGCACGGTAAGGATGTGGCGGAGGGTCTCCTTCATGGCAATGCAGCGGCCGCCGAATTGGGTGCGAAGGCGCAGAAAGAAGTTGTCCGCAGCCTTGTTCTTGAGCGGATGATAGATTTGCAAGCAGGTCCAGCCGGGCGATGACCACAAAGCATAGGAAGCCAGCCATTCCCAGTTGCCATAATGCCCAAGGTAAAAGAAACAGAACTGCTTGCCCTGCCTCCGGGCCTCCTCAAGGGATTCCCTGAAACCCGGGAACTGCACACGCCGCTGCATCTCCTCGGCCGAGATGTGGAGGAGCTTTATATCCTCTACCAGCAGGTCGCAAAGGAAATGGTAGAACCGACGCATTATCCGCTTGCGTTCTGCTGGGCTCTTCTCGGGAAAACTGTCGGCCAGCTGGGTGGCGACCAGTCTTCTGCGGTAGCGCACCAGATGGAAGACAATCAAGAAGAGCACGTCGGACAGCATGTAAAGGATGCGCATGGGTAGCAGGCTGGGCAGCCACAGGAGTGCTGACGGGAGCCCCATGGTTTCCAACTGGTCGTAGCTGGTCTGCAGAATGGCCTTGGCATGATTGATGCGCGAGGAGCTGGGTGCAGGGTCCTGGGTGATGGGCTGGTTGGCATGGATGTCGTAGACCGATACACCCGTGGAGTCGGCAAACAGGATGCCGCCAGGATAGGTGGCATAGACAAAGGGGTAGGTGTAGTTGCTCCCCAGCACGTTTCTGCTCCAGGGGAAATGGTGGTGGGGCAGGCCCATCTGTGCCAGCAGGGTGGCTGCCACATCGCTCTGGTTCATCCATACATCCATGGTTCGCGGGCCGGCCACAGCACCTCCTAGCCACAGCATCGGACAATGGAAGAAGGCGGGATTCTCGTAGGTGATGTCGTAGAGGAAACCATGGTCGGGCACAAGGATGACAAGGAGGTTGTCCCAGGCGGGGGTGGCACGCAGGCTGTCCATCAGCTGCCCGATGCAATGGTCGGTGAAGGCAAAGGCATTGAGTTTGGCATCGGCCAGCCGGTGGTAGGGCACCTCAAAGGGCTCGTGGCTACTGAGTGTCTGGAATACCGTGAACCAGGGCTTTCCGCCTTCCTTGGCTGCAATCTCCTGAATCACACGCTGGGTAGCTACGGAATCGTTGGCTCCCCATTTGCTCTCCTTTGCCTGCAGGAGCGGGAAATCTTTGTCGCTGATCAGCTGGCTGAAGCCGCTTCCCACGAGATAGCCTTTGAGATTGGTGAAGTTGATGTCACCTCCGTAGATATAGCTGGCCTCATAGCCGGCTTCCATCAGGGTAGCGGAGATGGAGGGCAGCGACGGCAGTTTGCCCGGCATCTTCATCAGGCTCACCGAGGGATAAGCCGTCCAGCCGCTCAGTAGCGACAGTGTGCCTCGGTCGGTGCGGAACGAGTTGCTGTAGTAATGGTTCCAAAAGACACCTTCCCCGATGAGGCGGCTCATGTTGGGCGAAACCTCTTCAATGCCTCCCAGCTCGGCCACAAAACGGCTGCCGTATCCCTCCATCAGCACCAGCAGGATGTTGGGGCGGGAGGTGCGAAGCAGTGTGTCGGTGAGCGTGCCGGTGTCTTTTGGATAGAGGGAACTGAAGAGATGCTCCCTTTCGGATTCGGTGAAATAGTTGTACTGACTCCCGAAATTTTCCTGTTTCCGACAGGAGGACAGCAGGCTGAAAGCCGGGTTGACAGCCGAATGGTTGACGTAGAGATGGGGGCTGAAGTAGGCGTAACCCACATTCATGGTACTGCTGCCGATTCCGCCACGGATGCCCAGGAAGACCAGTCCGCCCACCAGTGCCCATACGATAGAATGGAAGATGCGGTGTGAGGAGCGGGGAAGTGTGGCCGGCAGACGAAACGATTGCATGGCATAGAGCGCTGTGCCCCACAGCAGCATGCCCGCCACTCGTGAGAGGATGAAACCAAGGCTCACACTGTTGGTGGTGCCTTCGGCCGATTCCATATACCCGAAAATGGCTGCATCGAGCTTGAACTTCCAGAACTCGTACAGGGCCGCATCACCCACAATGATGGTTCCGAGCAGCAGCGACACGATGGCCAGATAGGGACGCATGAGGCGGCGGAGGGGCAGTCCTGGCCACCATAGGCTAATCCACACCAGCAACCAGGGCCAGGCCACCAGATAGCCCGACACACTGACATCCATGGAGACTCCATGGAACCATACTTGCCCCAGCAGCACAGGCGAAAAGGCCATGATGTCACGGTTGTAATACATGAAGAAGGCCTTTCCTGCCGCGAAGAAGAGCAGGAAACCCAATACCAGGCGGCACAGGAGCCAAACGCGGGCGGTGAGTGGAGAAGGGGAGGAATGTTTCATGTGGCAACGTGGAAAGTGATACTATGGTTCCAGTTCCTCATAGCTGGCCTGGAGCACCGCTTGCGCCTTGCGGATGCGGGCACCGCTGTCAGGTTGCTGTTCCAGAATGGGACGGTTGGCCACGATGTCGTAGATGCTCACGCCCGTAGCATCCTTCCACAGGATGCCTGCAGGGAAGTTGCAGTAGACAAACGGATAGGTGTAGTTCCGGCTCAGCACATTGCGGCTCCAGCGGAATCCGGCGTGGTCGATGCCCAATTGGGCCAGCAGGGTGGCTGCCAGGTCACTCTGGTTGATGAGCGTGTTCATGCGGCGCGGACCTTTGATGGCCCCGCCCAGCCATAGCATGGGGCTGTGGAAGAACTCGGGGTCCTGATAGTTCTGTTGGTACAGGAAACCGTGGTCGGGTATGATGATGACCAGCAGGTCGTCCCATTGCGGCAGTTGCCTGAGGCTGTCCACCAGCAGTCCGATGCAGTGGTCGGTATAGGCAAAGGCATTGAGCTTCTCGTCTGTCAGGCGGTGATAGGGGACCACCCAGGGCTCGTGGCTGCTGATGGTCTGCCAGGCCAGGAACGAAGGCTGCAGGCTGTCCATTTGCGATACGAGTTCACACAACTTGCGGCATGCAATGTCGTCGTCGGCTCCCCATGCTGTGGTGATCTCCTCGGGCGCGAAATCGTGGTAGTCCACCAGACGGTCGAACGACAGGTCCTCCAGAAACTTCCGCTTGCCCATGTTGGTCATGGGGCCTGCGTAGAGATAGGAGGTGCGGTAGCCCTCCTTTTCCAGTGTACGAGGCAGGCTGGCAAGGAGCGGATGCAGCGTGGTGTCGCGCTGCAGGCTTACGTCGGGATGGGCCACATGTCCTGTAAGCGTACTGGCTGTGCCCCGGTCGGTACGGAATGAATTGCTGTAATACTGTTCCCAGAAGATGCCCTCGGGAATCAGCCGCCCCAATTGGGGTGCCACTTCGGGCAATCCGCCCAGTTCACGTACGAATTTGCCTCCAAAGCTCTCCATCGACACCAGCAGGATATGGGGGCGATGCACACGAAGCAGGGTGTCGGTGATGTCATCGGTCTGGCTGGGGTAGAATGCGGCCATCATGGAGTCGCATGTTTCAGCCGGGAAGCGGTGGTAGCGCTGGCCATAGGGTTTGTTCCATGCAAAGGAGGAGAAAAAGGCCAGTACGGGATTGGTGGCGGCATGGTTGAGAAAAAGTCTGGATGAATAGTAGGCACTGCCCACGTGCGTGAATGGAATGGCCAGGGCGTTGAAGGCCAGCACCAGCAGGACACTCTTTAGGCCTGATGCGTGGGTCAGGGTGGGCAGCCGTTTGGGCGTGAGGCAGATGCAACCAGCCGAGAGCAGCGTGCACAGTCCCAGCGTAGCCGATACACGTGCCAGAATGAAGGAGGGGCTCACACTGCTGGTGGCTCCTTCTGGGGAGGCTGCATAGCTGAGCACTACGGCATGGAGCTTGAACTGCCAGAATTCGTACATCACAGTGTCGGCCACCACTACTATGCCCACCACTATGCCCAGTATCACGTAATAGGGTGTCAGCACAAGGCGGAGCGGGAACCGGGGATGGTGCAGGGCCACCAGCTGTGCCAGAGCTGGGACGAGCAGCATCGTCATGGCCACGGTCAGGTCGTGGCTCAGCAGTCCCACACGGCAGGCAATCAAGGCATCCCATACCGAGATGTGGGCCAGTGTGTGGTTGTAGCCGATAAAGCACGCCCTGCCGATGGTGAACACCAGCAGGATGAGCATGAAGATGTATAGGAGGAAATGCTTTTGTCTGTTCATAGTTGTTGCATGTCGTTGAGTCGCTTGTAATATCCGTTTTGGGCCAGCAGTTCCTCATGGGTGCCTCGTTCCACAATTTCCCCTTCATGGAGCACGCATATTTCGTCGGCATTCTTGATGGTGCTCAGGCGATGGGCGATGGCGATGGTGGTGCGGCTCTTCATCAGTCTTTCGAGTGCCTCCTGCACCAGACGCTCGCTTTCCGTGTCCAGGGCACTTGTGGCCTCGTCGAGAATCAGAATGGGCGGGTTCTTGAGGATGGCCCGTGCGATGCTGATGCGTTGTCGCTGGCCACCGCTGAGCTTGCAGCCCCGGTCGCCCACCATGGTGTCGTAGCCGTGCTCGCTCTCCATGATGAAGTCATGTGCGTTGGCAATGCGGGCTGCAGTTTCCACTTGCTGGCGGGTGGCGTGCTCCACACCGAAAGCGATGTTGTTGAATATCGTGTCGTTGAAGAGAATGGCTTCTTGGTTGACATTGCCTATGAGGCTGCGCAGGCTGTGGATGCTCAGCTGGCGGATGTCCGTTCCATCCACCAGAATCTGTCCTGCGCTCACATCGTGGTAGCGGGGGATAAGGTCCACCAGGGTGCTTTTCCCGCTTCCGCTCTGCCCCACCAGTGCCACTGTCTTTCCTTTCTCAATGGTGAGGTTCACATGGCGTAGCACCTGACGTCCCTCCACATAGTGGAAGTCCACATCCTGTAGCGTGATGCCCTGCTCCAGACTCTTTATCTCCTGGGGGTGCTCCACCTCGCGGATGGGATTCTCGGCCGACAGAATCACACCGATGCGCTCCATGCTGGCCAGTCCCTTTTGTATGGCATACCCCGCCTTGCTGAGCTCCTTGATGGGCTGCAGGGTGGTGTATAATATAATAAGGTAATAGATGAAGAGGTTGGCATCGATGTCGTTCTTGCCCGAGAAGATGAGCCATCCGCCAAACCACAGCACCACTACAATCATCACGGTGCCCAGGAACTCGCTCACGGGATGGGCGGCACTTTGGCGCACCGCCACACGGGTGGCAATGCGGCGGTAGGCGTCATTGACCTGTTCAAAGCGCTGTTGCATCTTGTCCTCGGCAATAAAGGCCTTGATGATGCGCAGCCCCCCCAGAGTCTCCTCTATCTGGCTCATGCTGTCGCTCAGCCGGGCCTGCATGAGCAGCGATTTAGCCTTCAGTTTCTTGCCCACCGAACCAATGCCCCATGCCAGCAGGGGAACTACCAGCAGGGTGAACAGCGTGAGTTTCCAACTGATGACGATGAGCGTGCCCACGTAGACCAGAATGAAGATGGGGTTCTTGATAATCATGTCGAGCGAGGCGTTGATGCTGGCATCCACCTCGTTCACGTCGGTGCTCACACGGGTGAGGATGTCACCCTTACGCTCCTCGCTGAAGAAGGAGAGGGGCAGACGGATAATCTTGCGGTAGATATTGGCGCGGATGTCGCGCACCACACCTGTTCGCAGGGGCATCAGCATGGCCGACCCTCCGAAGTAGGTGCTCGTCTTCAGCAATGTGAGCACCGACAGGATGACACCCAGCAGAAGCAGCGTGGTGGCAGGACCATATGTGTCGATGAGCACCTGCGAATAGTAGTATCCGTTGTTCTGCGCCACGTCCACCAGATTGCCTATGCTGGCTTCTTGCCAGGGGATGAAGGAGAACCGCTCGGTGTTTACCTTGAACAGAATCTGCAGGATGGGCAACAGCACCGTGAACGAAAACACATTGAACACGGCGGCCAGCACATTCAGGCAGAACGTGCCCACGATATACTTCTTATAGCGGGCGAAGTAAGGGCCCATCACATGATAAAATTCCTTCACTTTCTTCCAAAATCTGCGGGGATTTCTCCCCATTGTTCCGTATCCCACTTGAGCACGGGCAGTGTCACTCCGTTTTCCCTCAGCCAGTTCTCGGCACGTGCCACCAGGTCGAGGGCTTGCGCTGTCTTTTCCGTACGGGCCAGGGTGGTCTTGGCCTTGCGGTTGCGCACCCATGCCATTCCGCTCACACTGTCGCTGTAGATGGGCATGTTCCATCCCTGCTGTTTCGACAGGGCAAGCCCGTGGACGATGGCCAGGAACTCACCGATGTTGTTGGTGCCCTGAATGGGCCCGAAGCGGAACACTTGCTTGCCCGAGGGCAAATGCACCCCACGGTATTCCATGGGGCCGGGATTGCCCGAGCATGCAGCGTCGACACACAATGCCTGTGTAACTGGCTTTTCCATTGCTGTGGGGTTGCTGGTTTCTTTCATGTCAGCCTGTGTGGCCTACATTCTTTCGGGCACTTCGATGCCCAGCAGGCCCATGCCGTTCTTCACCACCTGGCTTACTGCGGCCGAGAGTGCCAGACGCACCACCTTCACCTGCTCGTCGGGTTCGCGCAGGATGCTGAAGTCGTGATAGAACTGGTTGTATTCCTTCACCAGCTCGTAGCAGTAGTTGGCGATACAGCTGGGGTTGTAGTCTTGTCCGGCTTGTCGTACGGTCTGTGCAAATCCCTTTAGGTGGAGGATGAGGCTAATCTCCTTTTCGCTCAGTGCTATATGGGTGGGCAGCTGTGCGGGAATGGCGATGCCCTGTTCTGCCGCCTTGCGCAGGATGCTGCGGATGCGGGCGTAGGTGTACTGGATAAAAGGACCCGTGTTTCCGTTGAAGTCGATGCTCTCCTCAGGATTGAAGAGCATGTTCTTGCGTGCGTCCACCTTGAGGATGAAATACTTGAGAGCGCCCATACCCACGATGCGGGCAATTTCGGCGGCCTCCTCTTCCGAGATGCCCTCCAGTTTGTTCACCTTGTCGGCGCTCATCTGGCGTGCGTCGGCCACCATTGTTTCTATCAGGTCGTCGGCATCCACCACGGTGCCTTCGCGGCTCTTCATCTTGCCGTTGGGCAGTTCCACCATGCCGTAGGAGAAATGGACAAGGTCCTTTCCCCATTTGAATCCCAGTTTGTCGAGCAGTATGCTCAGCACCTGGAAATGGTAGTTCTGTTCGTTGCCCACCACATAGATCATCTTGTCGATGGGGAAATCCTGGAAACGCAGTTTGGCAGTGCCGATGTCTTGTGTCATGTATACCGATGTCCCGTCGCTGCGCAGCAGCAGTTTCTCGTCCAGGCCCTCCTGCGTGAGGTCGGCCCATACTGATCCGTCCTCCCTGCGGTAGAAGAGACCCTTCTCCAGTCCTTCCTCCACCTTGGCCTTTCCTTCCAGGTAGGTGTCGCTTTCGTAGTAGATCTTGTCGAAGCCCACGCCCAGCTTGCGGTAGGTTTCGTCAAATCCGGCATAGACCCATTCGTTCATCTTCCGCCACAGGCTGCGCACCTCGGGGTCGTTCTGCTCCCATTTCACCAGCATCTCGTGGGCCTCCTTGATGAGAGGGGCTTCCTGCTTGGCCTGCTCCTCGTCCATGCCTTGTGCCACAAGGTCCTTCACCTGCTGGCGGTAATGTTTGTCAAAGGCCACGTAATAGTCGCCAATCAGATGGTCGCCCTTCTTGCCGCTGCTCTGTGGTGTCTCGCCGTTGCCATACTTGAGCCATGCCAGCATGCTTTTGCAGATGTGGATGCCGCGGTCGTTCACGATATTGGTTTTCACCACCTTGTTACCGTTGGCCTGCATCACATTGGCCAGTGCCCATCCCAGCAGGTTGTTACGCACATGGCCCAGGTGGAGGGGCTTGTTGGTGTTGGGGCTGCTGTATTCAATCATCACCAGGGGGCTTTCGTCCGTCACAGGCACAAAGCCGTAGTCGGGGTCCTGCTGGATATGCTGCAATAGTTTCACCCATGCCTCCGGATTGACGGTGAGGTTGAGGAATCCCTTCACTACGTTGTATTTCACCACCTGTTCCGGTGCGTGGGCTATCAGATATTCGCCCAGGTCGCGTGCGGTGTCCTCGGGCTTTTTCCTGCTTGTCTTCAGGAACGGGAAGACCACCAGGGTGAGCTGCCCCTCAAATTCCGGCCTTGTTTCCTGGAGTTGTATCTTGTCCAGCGGAAACTCGGCTGCGTACAATGTGTGGATGCCGTCTTGTACGGCTTTGGCTATTTTGGATGCAATTTCCATACCTTATATTAATAAAAATAGTGACTAAAACGAAATTTGCCTGCAAAAGTACGCATTTTCGGCGAAAGACGCAAAAAAAAGGAGAGTAAATACCCTCCTTGCAATCATTAGGACTGTCAATATCACATTGCGAGGTCGGCTCCGGGCTTAAACTTCACAATCTTCTTGGCGGGTATCGTAATCGTTTCCTTAGTGGCAGGATTGATGCCCTGACGCTCGGGGCGGATGCTGGCCGAGAATGTGCCGAAACCCACCAATGCCACCTTGTCATCTGTCTTGATGGCGGTGGTGATAGCTTCCAATGTGGCCTCTAGAGCCTTTCTTGCATCTGCCTTGCTCAGGCCAGAACCCTCTGCAATCTTTGCAATCAATTCACTTTTGTTCATAGGATAATGTGTTTAAAAAGTTTGTTATAAATGGTTCCTTGTTACTCATTCGCATGGCAAATATAGACAAACTTGCCGTTCTGCCCAAGTTTTTTACGAAAAAAAACCACAAAATTGCATAAATTAATGCGATAAGCCTCGCAAAACGCTGTCCGTGTGGTCAAAAATGAATATCTTTGCATCCGAAATAGGCCATTTGCGGCCCGTTAAGACAAAGTTTTACAAACATCGCCATTTTCCAAGGATTATGAACAATATGCCTCCTATCACAAAAAACCTGCTCATCATTAATGTCCTCGTTTTTGCGGCATCTTATGTGGCCAGGCAATATGGTGTCGACCTGAACGACCTCTTCGGCCTGCACTTCTTCCTGGCCAGCAGTTTCAATCCCCTGCAGCTGGTGTCCTACATGTTCCTGCACGCCGGATGGGAGCACATCTTCTTCAATATGTTTGCCGTATGGATGTTCGGGCGCATCATGGAGCAGACTTTCGGGCCGCAGCGGTTCCTCCTCTACTACATGGTGTGCGGCATCGGGGCCGGACTGATGCAGGAGATGGTGCAGTATGTCTCCTATCTGTCACAGGGTCTGGATGCCTACGACCATGTGAACCTGAACGGGATTCTGATGGAAACCAGCGACTACCTGAACCGATGGACTACCGTGGGCGCATCGGGGGCTGTGTATGGCATTCTGCTGGCTTTTGGCATGACCTATCCCGAGGAGCGGATGTTCATCTTTCCGCTGCCCGTACCCATCAAGGCCAAGTTTTTCGTGATGGGTTATGCCGTGATAGAGTTGCTCTCCGCGCTGATGCGTTCCACGGATGGAGTGGCCCACTTCGCCCACTTGGGCGGTATGCTCTTTGGCCTGCTGCTCATTCTGCATTGGCGTGGCCCCCGCAGGGGCGGACGCTCCTGGAAGGGTTGGTGGAACAACCTGTGTAGCCGCTTTGTCAGAAGGAAGCCCCGCTTCACCATCCACAAGGGAAAGTATGCCCAGGAGATGGACTACAACCAGCGGGAGAGGGAACGGAGCCAGGAGATAGACCGCATCCTGGAAAAGGTGAGGAAGCATGGCTACGGGTGCCTCACTGAGGAGGAAAAGCGCAAACTCTTTAATGCCAGCGGCCGATAGCATATGGACAAACTGAAACAACTGTTGGCCGGCCTTTTTCTGGGAGCCAACGGAGCCACACTCTTGTTTCTGTGGGTGTGCTGTGCAAGCACATGGGCCAATCCCTCCGTGTTCCCGCTACTGTCCGTTGCCACACTGGCCTTCCCCATTTTCCTGCTGGCGAACGTGGCATTCGTGGTGTTCTGGCTGGTGTTCAAGCCGCGCTATGCACTGGTCCCTTTGTTGGGCATTGCTGCGGTGGGCAGTTTTGTGCTCGACTATTGTCCCCTGAAATGGAAACGTGAGGTGCCCGACGGGTGTCTCCTGCTCATGAGCTACAACACCGGCAATGCCTACACGGGCGAAAACACGGGCGTGCTGCTCGACTACCTCCGCCAGACGAATGCCGACATCGTGTGCCTGCAGGAGATTGCGGTTACCACCCTGCAACAGCCTCAGGCCAAGGCACTGCTCGACTCGCTCCGCTACCAGCTTCTACAGAAGGACGGACGCATTGTGCTCTCGCGCCTTCCCATCATCAGTGACACCGTCCCTCTCCCCATCGGACTCTCCCGTACTGGCAACGGCACGCTGGCCTGCCTGGTGGAGTATGAGGGCGACACGCTTATGATAGTGAACAACCATCTGGAGAGCAATGGCATCACCCTGGATGAAAAGACAGAATACAAGGACATGCTGCGCGACCCCAATACCAGCAAGGTGAAGTCGAGCAGTCGGATGCTTGTGGGCAAGTTGGCACGGGCGGCCAAGGTGAGAGGCGCGCAGGTGGACTCGTTGTGTCACTTCCTGGATGCCCACCGTGAACGCAGCATGCTGGTGTGTGGCGACTTCAACGACACACCCGTCTCATACACCCATCGCATGCTTTCCAGGCATCTCGTCAGCAGTTTCCGGGAAAGCGGGTTTGGCATAGGTCTTTCCTACAACCAAATCGGCTTCTTTGTGCGCATCGACCATGTCTTTCATTCGGCCGACTGGGAAAGCCATTCCACACACATCGACACCGAAATTAGCCTCTCAGACCATTACCCGATGCTCACTTTTCTGCACAAAAAGCTCAAATGAAACGCTTTTTTAAAAGAAAATCAGCATAAAATGGCTAGAAATCACGAAAAAGATGTACCTTTGTGCCCTATAGCGCCTATTTTGGAATAATAATTTAACAATAAATACAAAACATCAACAATGCAAAACAAAGGATTTGTTAAGGTTTTTGCGCTGCTGCTCACGCTGGTCTGCGTGTTCTACCTGAGCTTCTCGGTGGTGACAAGCCACTTTGAAAGCAAGGCCCAGAATATTGCCCAGACCGAGGGTGAGGAGGCTGCCGATCGCTATCTGGACTCCTTGCTCACCAACAAGGTGTACTGCAATGTATGGACATTGAAGGAATGCCGTGAGATGGGTATTGGACTCGGCTTGGACCTGAAGGGTGGTATGAACGTCATCCTTGAGGTAAGCGTTCCGGATGTAGTGAAGGCACTTGCCGACCACAAGGAGCAGACCGACGAGACCTTCCGCCTGGCCATCGAGCAGGCGACGAGTGAGGCTGCCAGCAGCCAGAGTGATTTTATTACCTTGTTTGTCAAAGCTTATCAGGCCAAGGCCCCTGGAAAGGCGTTGGCGGAGTTGTTCTCCACACAGCAGCTGCGCGACAAGGTGAACACCAACAGCACCGATGCTGAGGTGGAAAAGGTATTGCGCGAGGAGGTGAAGGCTGCCATCAGCAACTCCTACAACGTGCTCCGCACCCGTATCGACCGTTTTGGTGTGGTTCAGCCCAATATCCAGGAGCTGGAGGGGCAGGAAGGACGCATCATGGTGGAAATGCCTGGTGTGAAAGAGCCCGAGCGAGTGCGCAAACTGTTGCAGGGTAGTGCCAACCTGGAGTTCTGGGAGACCTACAACACGCAGGAGATTGCACCTTATCTCGTTTCGCTCGATACCAAGCTGGCTGCAGCTTTGAGTGCCGACATGCAGGGACAGACCGCAGATACCACCAGTGTAGCTGCTGCTGAGCAGACCGATACGGCTGCTGTGGCTGCTTCCGGCAAAGCCGATTTGGCTGCTGCTGTAGGTGGAGGCGAGGCCAAGACTGCTGCCAAGGCCTCTGCGGCCGACATTGAGCAGCTCCATCGCCAGCACCCCCTGCTGAGCCGTCTGCAACTGATGCAGAATGCCTATGGCTGCGTGGTGGGCTATGCCTCCAAGCGCGAAATGGCTGCCATCAGTGAGCTGCTGGAGTCTCCTGAAGCCAAGGAGATCCTGCCCTCCGACTTGCGCCTGAAATGGGGTGTCAAGGGTATCGGCGAGGGAGAGGCTTCGCATATCTATGAACTCTATGCCATCAAGGTGACCGAGCGTAACGGCCGTGCACCCCTCGAAGGTGATGTCGTGACCGATGCCAAGGATGAATTTGACAGCAATGGCAGTCCTTGCGTCAGCATGAAGATGAATGTCGATGGTGCTCGCCGCTGGGCAGCCCTCACAAAGGCCAACCTCAATCGCAGCATCGCCATCGTGCTCGACGACAATGTATACAGTGCCCCCACTGTAAAGAGCGAGATTACGGGCGGCAACTCCCAGATTACAGGTAATTTCACCACCGAGGACACCCGCGACCTGGCCAATGTGCTCAAGTCGGGTAAAATGCCCGCTCCTGCCAAGATTGTAAGCGAGGAAATCGTAGGTCCTTCTTTGGGTGCCGAATCCATCCAGCAGGGTATCTGGAGCTGCATCATCGCCTTTGTCATTCTGATGGTCTACATGGTGGTGATGTACGGATTGGTTCCCGGTATGGTAGCCAATGGTGCCCTGGTGCTCAACATCTTCTTCACCATCGGCATTCTCACCAGCTTCCAGGCGGCCCTCACCATGAGCGGTATTGCCGGTATCGTGCTCACCCTCGGTATGGCTGTGGATGCCAACGTGCTCATCTATGAGCGCACCAAGGAAGAGCTCCGTCAGGGCAAGAAGGTACGTGAGGCGCTGAACGCCGGCTACAGCAATGCCCTGAGTGCCATTCTTGACTCTAACGTCACCTCCATCATCACCGCTGTCATCCTCTACTATTTCGGTACAGGACCCATCCGCGGTTTTGCCACCACGCTGTTTATCGGTATTGTGGTCAGCTTCTTCACGGCAGTGTTCCTCACACGCGTGCTCTACACCGAGATGATGAATCGTGAAAAGTGGCTCCACCTCACCTTCCAGACATCTGCCGGCAGGAAGATTTCCTTCGAGAATCCCAAGTACAAGTTCATGAGCGCCTACAAGCGCAGTTTCACTGTGGTGGGCATTCTGGCTGTCATCAGCGTGGCCTTCATGGCCTTCCGCGGTTTCAGCAAGAGCATCGACTTTACCGGCGGTCGCAACTTCGTCATCTTGTTCGAGAACGAGGTGCAGCCCGAGTCGGTCCGCGGCTTGCTCAGCGAGGCCTTCCCTGAAAGCAATACCAGCGCCATAGCCCTGGGTACCGGCGGAAAGACCATCCGTATCAGCACCAACTACCGCATCGATGAAGACGGTGTAGAGGTGGACAGCGAGATTGAGCAGAAGCTCTATGAGACCCTGAAGGGTGCCAATCTGCTCGCCGGCGACCTTACGCTCGACACCTTCATCAATCGCGATGAGCGTGCGGGTGGCTCTATCATCAGCAGCCAGAAGGTGGGTCCCTCTGTGGCTGAAGACATTACATGGGGAGCCATCTGGAGTGTCATTCTGGCCTTCATCGCCATCTTCGCCTACATTTTCCTGCGTTTCCGCAACCTGGCTTTCTCCATCGGTGCCATCACCGCCCTCATCAGCGACATCCTGCTCATCCTGGGCATGTACTCCATCTGCTGGGGCTGGATGCCCTTCAGCCTTGAGATTGACCAGACCTTCATCGGTGCCGTGCTGACTGCCATCGGTTACTCCATCAACGACAAGGTGGTGGTCTTCGACCGCATTCGCGAGTTCATCGGACTCTATCCCAAGCGCGATCGTCAGGAGCTGTTCAATTCGTCGCTCAACAGTACGCTCAACCGTACCATCAACACCTCGGTTTCTACCTTCATCGTGCTGGCAGTAATCTTCTGCCTGGGTGGTGCCAGCATCCGCAGTTTCGCCTTTGCGATGATTCTGGGCGTAATCTTTGGTACGTTCTCTTCCATCTTCGTGGCTGCTCCCACGGCCTATCTCACCATGGGCAAGACCATCCAGGAAAAAGAGTGAAATGCACAGAAAAGAGATTAATTTAAACTTAACATAATTGTATATTGGGGCATTTTTCTCTGCGACAGAGAGAAATGCCCATTTTTGAAAATTCGATATGGAACAGAAACAAAAGCAAATACAGGTGAGATTCCGGCTGACCGATGTCAGCCAGCTCCAGTTTGTAAAGCTCACCAATGAATGGCCCGAGGGCGAAATGCAGATTGGCAACCAGCTGCAGTTCTCTTCCCAGACCGAAAAACGGGTGGTCTTCTGCACCGCCAGTTTCGAATACAAACGCAACGACATCACCCAGCTGATGCTCACCGTGCGCACCACGTTCGAGTTTGAACGCGAAGGATGGAGTGCCATGTACCAGCTGCAGGGCGACCGCTGGGTGCTTCCTGCCGGACTGGTACAGCATCTGGCCGACATCACCATCGGTGCCTCCCGTGGCATCCTGGCTGTTCGTACCGAGGAGGCAGGTCTGCCCAAGCAGATACTTCCCCTGCTGTCGCCTGCACAGATGATTCGCGACAATCTGGCCCTCCCCCGTCAGGTGGGAGGTGCAGAGGCTGCCACAGGCCCTGTGGCCAAGGCATGAGACAACGAGTAACTTTTCACACACAACCAACCCCCGACAGAATAGACATTACAACATGAACTTTGTAGAGGAACTTAAATGGAGAGGCATGATTCACTCCATCATGCCTGGAACCGAGGAACTGTTGGCCAAGGAGACCGTGACCGCCTATGTAGGCATCGACCCCACCGCAGACAGCCTCCACATCGGACATCTCTGTGGCGTGATGATGTTGCGCCATTTCCAGCGTTGCGGCCACAAGCCGCTGGCTCTCGTGGGAGGTGCCACGGGAATGATTGGCGACCCCAGCGGAAAGAGCCAGGAACGCAATCTGCTCAACGAGGAGACGCTTCGCCACAACGTGGCCTGCATCAAGGAGCAGCTGGGCCGATTTCTCGACTTTGAGAGCGATGCCCCCAACAAGGCCGAGCTCGTCAACAATTTCGACTGGATGAAGGATTACACCTTCCTCGATTTTGCCCGCGAGATTGGCAAGTGCATCACGGTCAACTATATGATGGCCAAGGACAGCGTGAAGCGTCGGCTCAACGGTGAGTTCCAGGACGGTATGTCCTTTACCGAATTCACCTACCAGCTCCTTCAGGGCTACGATTTCCTCCACCTGTATCAGACAAAGAACTGCAAGTTGCAGATGGGCGGGTCCGACCAGTGGGGGAATATTACCACGGGAACCGAGCTCATCCGGCGCAAGCTGGGAAGCGACCATGAAGCCTTTGCCCTCACCTGTCCCCTCATCACCAAGGCCGACGGCAAGAAGTTTGGTAAGACGGAAAAGGGCAACATCTGGCTCGACCGCAATCGCACCAGTCCATACGTCTTCTATCAGTTCTGGCTCAATGTGGCCGACGAGGATGCAGAGCGCTACATCAAGATTTTCACCAGCCTGGACAAGGAGACCATCGACAATCTCATCAGCGAGCATCGCACCGACCCCGGCCGTCGCATCCTGCAGAAGCGCCTGGCCGAGGAGGTCACTGTCCTTGTCCATGGTCGTCAGGACTATGAGGCTGCCGTGGAGGCATCCAATATCCTCTTTGGCAAGGCCACCAAGGACAGTCTGGTGAAGCTCGACGAGCAGACGCTTCTCGATGTGTTCAGCGGTGTACCTCAGTTCGAGTTCGACCGCAGCCTGCTTCAGGGTGAAGGCATCAAGATGGTCAACCTCACCACCGAGGCGGCGCCCTGTTTTTCCAGCAAGGGTGAGATGCGCAAGCTCACCCAGGGCGGCGGTGTGAGCCTTAACAAGGAGAAGCTCACCCAGTTCGACCGTGCCGTTACCGAGAGCGACCTTCTCGACGGCAAGTATCTGCTGGTTCAGCAGGGCAAGAAGAAATATTTTTTGCTGATTGCGAAATAAAAAATCACTGCAATTCTTGCATATTCGCGGGATTTGCAGTAACTTTGCAGCCGAAATCGCAGGAGCGGTTGTTTAGGATTGGGCTATGGTGTAATGGTAGCACAAGACATTTTGGTCGTCTTAGTTCTGGTTCGAAACCGGATAGCCCAACCTGCAAGGAGGACACGCCACCGTCTGGTGTGTCCTCTTTCGCTTTATTCCTGGTTATGTGGTTTCCTGTTTGGTATGCAGGGCGGCAGCAATCCTTTCTATCCTGTCCCATGTCGTTTGCCTGTGGACATCCATAATGTGGGAGATTTTGGTAGGGTCTAGTCCAATTTTCCACAGGTATGCCGTCCTGAGGGTGTCACTGTTCATGCGTTTCAGTCTGCTGTGCAGTTCGGCGGCAAATTCGGGGTGCTCATGGTCCACCACGGCCATCAGCCTGTTCCAGTCTTCTGCTTCAGGCCGTTTTTTTCCGTTCGACATTTCATCAAAGTCCTTGCATACTCGTTTCATGTCATCACGGCCATATGTCTGATTGTTATGATAAGTCAGTTGTCTGATATGGGCCGACATTGTCTTCAGTTCGCTGTTCTTCTGTTTGATGGTCCTTTCCTGATTCTCTATCACATCCATAGCTGTCTGCTCACGTTCGTGCGCCGCATCCAGTTCCTGCTTTCTCTGGGCCATCTGCTGTGCGTGTTTCTTTTTGGTCAGGAGAAAAAGCAGGCTGCCCATGAGCAGTATGGTCGTTGAGACAAAGAGCAACTGCCATGTGTGCCTCTTTGCTTTCTCGGCCTGCATCATTGCTTGGTGGGACCGTTCTTTTATCTCGATATACTTATGTTGTCCGCTGGATATTGCCGTTTGTTTCGCTTTTCGTTCTTCCAGCACCGAGTCCATGGCTTGAAACATAAGATGGGAATACCTTTCTGCACCAGTCATGTCGCGATGTTTCAGATAGTGCTGGGCCAGCCATCTGGCAGAATTTGCCCTTCTCGCCCACGATTCGGACTTTTCGGCAATCCTTTCTTGTACCTTGCACATGGAGTCGGTCTGCTGATGGCATTTGTAGTAATGGAACAACGCACGGGGATAATTGTCCGGCTGTTGTTGCGGGGGCAAGTGTTCAAGGGCAGCCTTGCATGCCTCCATTCTCGCAGTGTCTCCCTCTTCTGCATAGCGTTGTATCAGCTCGGCTGTGATGTCGGCATGGGTTGTCCACTCTCCGCTCTTCTGCAGTTTGTCAAACACCTCGTTCATGGAAGCCAGTCCTTCTACGGTTCTTTTAGTTTCCATCGCTGTCTGTGCCACATCCATCAGCAGTACGATGCTTCGTTCTCCCAGCCTTTCAGATACATCCAGCCCCTTCACGGCAGTTTCATAGGCTTCTTCTGGAAGCATCACCAGTCTGTAGATGTATGTCAGTTGTGAGCATGCGTTCCTTGTGAGCTGGAGTGTCTTCCGGCTGGCGCCCGCTGTGTCGTGGCATGCCACTCTCTGAAAGTAGTCCATGGCTTGGGGATAGTCTTTCAAATCCCGGCACACACTGGCCATATAGTAGCTTGCCTCCAGTCTCTCCTCCGTTGTGCCTTTTTTCTCAAAATAGGCCATCACCCTCATGGGTTCGTCCATGGAGGTGTGCGTGATATAGGCTTTGTCGCGCAGCCTTATGCCCAGCAGTTTATACTTGTTGGTCAGGTGTTCGTCCTGCTGTTCGTCCACGGTCTGCTTCATCTGCTCCAGTCGTTGCAAAGCCACTGTAGCAGCAGTGTCGCCCTGTGCCTCTATCTTGGCCAATGCGTCAAAAACTGCCGTTTCATCGCCGTTGCATGCCATTATGCAGCCCATGCCCCATACCATGAACAGGTATTTCCATTGTCTTTGGTGTTTCATTGTTTTTTTTTGCCTTATGATAGACAAAGTTACGAAAAATCCATCATTGGCGCACTGCCTTGTGGGCTTTTTTGCAGGAAAAGCACCCTTTTTGGTCAAAAGTTGTCAAATTTCGTCCAAACTTTGACAACTTTTGACAAGATTTTCTTGCCGACAATGATTTTTTTACAGAATTTTGCAGTGCATTAAAAAATATTTCAAAATGAGGACAAAGCCAAAAATTGCCACTTTGGTGGCTGCAATGATGTTCGTTTCCGTCCATGCGGAGGTAAGAGAGGTGGTTTTGCACAACGATGACATTGAGGTTGAGGAAGGTCATCTTCCCCAGCGCACCCCGCCTTCAGTTCTGATTGTCCCATCCGTCACGCACGACACCGAGTCCCAGCTGTTAATCGTCAGTGTATCTTCGCCCGCATCCATCCGCTATACGCTGGCAGACGAACAGGGCATTATTATTGAGGATGGAGACGCTACGGTTTCCAAGACACTGTGTATTCAATCATATCAACTGGGGCTGGGATGGCTTTGACAATGGCTATTTCCTCTGTGACGTGTTTAATGCAAATCGTGTAGATTATATTGACAATGGATGTTCACAACTCCCTAATGATGAGAATTATAATTTTATAAACAACTTTAAATATTATACAGTTTATCATGAATAAGTATTTTGTTTTCATGCTGTTGACAGCATGTACCCTGATTTCTTGCAATGATGATGAGGACGTCGTGGATGATTTCCCAAAGATTAACCATGTATTCTCTTTTGAAGATAAAAAAGTGTTTGTGCATCCAGGAATGGCAGTTGAGATAGAGGCATTGGAACCGTTTATGATGAGTTCGATGAACAGATTCGAAGGAGATCCTAACGTGGGATTATTT
>CAMBDA010000044.1 GCA_945865175.1 uncultured Prevotellaceae bacterium
GGCAAGATGAGAAATACTATTTATGGTCAGGTAAACTAATCGCTGAATAGTTACACGCGATTGTCATCATGTTAAAGATGTGTTAAAAACAGAAAAAGATTTGGCGGATATGAATAGGGACCATACCTTTGCGGTGTACTATTTGACTATTACACTATGATTCGATTTGAAAACGTAAGTTTCTGTTACAATCGCGGGTACCAGGTGCTTCACGATTTCAGCCTGGAACTGTCCGGCGGGGGTGTTTATGGCCTGCTGGGCAAGAACGGCACCGGTAAGAGCACCATGCTTTACCTGATGATGGGACTTCTGCATCCACAGCGGGGACGCGTGACTGTGAACGATACCGACACGTCTCTGCGCGACCCAGGACTTCTGGCCGATATGTTTATTGTACCAGAGGAATATGATTTGCCGCATGTGTCGCTCCAGCGGTATGTGGATGCCATTGCGCCCCTCTATCCCCGTTTCAGTCATGAACTGCTGGCACATTGCCTCGACGATTTCGAGATGGATGGCGACATCCATTTGGGAAGTCTGAGCATGGGACAGAAGAAGAAGGTCTACATGAGTATCGCCCTGGCTTCCGGCACTCGCTATCTGTTTATGGACGAGCCCACCAACGGTCTCGACATCCTCTCGAAAAGCCAGTTCCGGAAGGTGGTGATTTCCGGCATGTCCCCAGAAAAGACCATTCTCATCAGCACCCATCAGGTGCATGACGTAGAGCGGCTGATCGACCACGTGGCTATCATCAGCAACGAAGGGGTATTGCTCAATGCACCCCTTGTGGAGCAGGATGCTCCCATCGACCTGGAACAACTATTCATCCAAACCGTCCAATCCAAAGCCTCTCAATCATGAAACACCTTACATTCCAATGGTCCCGCTTCTGCAAGTATGCACGCTGGGACACCACTGTCAACATGCCCTTCTATCAGAAGATGATGCTCCTGCTGCTGGGCAGCATGTGCATGCCTGTGGTTATTGTCTACATTCTGCTGCCCTCCTTTGTTGGCTTCCGCTTCTCTCCGGAGAGCGATGCCACCGACCTCATGTCCATCATCACCATGGTCGTGGCCAGCATCATCCCCTTTATTGCGATGGGCTATACCTTCCACAACATGCTCACACGTCAGGGACGCATCCTGGAGCTCACCATCCCGGCATCCACACTGGAACGCTTCGTGTGGCATGTATTGGTGGCTACTGTGGGTGTGCAGCTGGTGGTGTGCCTGTGTGTGGGTGTGGCCGACCTGTGCCACATGCTGTTGTCCACCTTTGTGTACAGGCTTGAAAACGTGTATTCTTACTGGTGGAGCATCTATGGGCAGCTGGGTGTACTTTTCCCCTACCATGAGCCGGGACTTGCACTGTTTGCCTTGTTGGGGTTATTCAACAACATGGCATTCTACATGCTGGTAAACGCATGGAAATACAGGTACAATATTGCCTATACACTGATATACAAGACTGTGCTGAGTATGGTTGCCATGTTCTGCCTGGGTTGCATAGTGAACTATTGGATGGTGAACGATGTGTCATCCCTGACGCATCTCATGAAAACAGTGTTTGACAATGCGCGTTACACACTCAGCCTGGCCAACCTGTTCCTGGCATTGCTGCTGGTGGCCCAGGTGTGGGGTGCCTACAGACTTTATGCCAAGGCACAAGTGATTAGTCGCAGAAACCCCTAATGCCTCTCGCGCTATGGAATTCAAAGGACAGCAACCCATCTACCTGCAGATTGCAGAACTCATCTGCAGTCAGATTCAGGAAGGCACGTATGCCGAGGACGACCGGCTGCCCAGCGTGCGTGAATATGCTACTCAGGTAGAGGTAAACGTGAATACACTGGTGCGCTCTTACGATTGGCTTAGCCAGCAGGGCATCATTTACAACCGTCGAGGACTGGGTTATTATGTGAGTCCGGGAGCTGCCGGTTGCATTGCCACCCAGCGCCGTCAGCGGTTCTTTCAGCACACCCTTCCCGAGGTGTTTGCATCCATGCAGACACTGGGGATTGGGATAGGCGAGGTGACGCAGGCATACGTCCGGTATGCCCAGGATATGCCTCCTGCAGGCGAACAGCAATAATCCCCCGTGCGATATGACAGTAGCCTATATCATCTTCGGTGCCATCCTGGCAGTGCTCCTTTGCTAAGGGGGCACGCAGGATACGCCACACGAACGTATATTAATTAATAATGTATAACAACCCCTAAAGAACAACGATTATGATTCTTACCACAACGCCCCAGATTGAGGGCCATCCCATCAAGGAGTACAAAGGCATCGTGGCCGGTGAGGTAATCTCCGGTGCCAACTTCCTGCGCGACATCAAGGCTTCGTTCACCGACTTCTTCGGCGGCCGGTCCACCACCTATGAGAACGTGCTGCAGCGTTCGCTGGAGGAGGCCAAGGCCGAAATGACGATGCGGGCCGAGCACATGGGTGCCAACGCCATAGTCGGCATCGACATAGACTATGAGACTGTGGGTGCGGAAAACGCTATGCTCATGGTGTCGGTGAGCGGCACGGCCGTGGTCATCTGACCAGATTCAACAACAAAAGAGGGTGTGTCAGTTACTTTTGACACACCCTCTCTGAATCTTAGTTCCTTTCTTCTGCTCTCATTGTGTTTGTATTATCGTTCCTTTAAAAGCAGTAGTTGCCTGATGGCATAGTAGAGTTTCTTGCCTGCTACCAGCAGCGACACGGCCATGAGAATGAGCACAATGCCCACAAACATGCGTGGCGTGATGACCTCATGGAAAACGAGGGTGCCCACAACCAGTGCAGTGATGGGCTCCAGGGCACCCAGAATGGCGGCATAAGTGCTGCCGATGTGGTGGATGCTGATGGTCATCGTCACAAGCGAGATGATGGTGGGGAACAGGGCCAGACAGAAAGCACACAGCCAGTCCGTCGGGCTGGACGGAAGCTGCAGGCTGGTCAGGAAGCCGAGGCGCACCACATAGATGGTGATGCCGGCAAGCAATACGTAGAAGGTGAGCTTGGGTGTGTTCATCTCCTTTACGGCCGAATGGTTGACACCCACTATGTAGAGGGCATAGGAGAGGGAGGACAGCATCACGAAGGCGACACCCAGCAGGGAGATGGGTGTGCCGTCGCCCGTTTTGCCTAGCAGCACAATGCCCATCAGAGCCATGAGCATGCACAGCCACGTGAGCCAGGAAAATTTTTCGTGAAAGAACAGTCCCATAATCACGGCCACCATCACGGGATACATGAACAGAATGGTGCTGGCGATGCCTGCATCCATGTGGTTGTAGCTGAGAAAAAGGAAAAGGCTACTGGCCGAGAAAAGCAGGCCGAAGGCCACCAGGGGCACCACTTCGCAACGGCGCACACGCATGGGCACACCCTGCAGGCGAAGCATGATACCCAGCATGAGAATGGCAAACAGATAGCGGAAGAAGAGCACGCTGTCCACCATCATGCCACTCTTGTAGAGCGGAAGGGCGAACAATGGATTGAGTCCATAGCTGGCAGCAGCTATGGACCCCATCGTAAAACCTTTTACCTTTGGTGAAAAGTGATGCATTTGGCTTCAGCTCACGCGGTTGAGTTTCTTGATGACGGCAAAGATGAAGGCTGCCGCCAGCAGGCAGATGACCATGAGCGTACCCCATACGAGGGTGAGGTCCATGCCCCACATGTGACCGGGGATGCTCACCAGTTTGTTGCCAATGGCAGTGGCCACAAACCAGCCGCCCATCATCAGACCCTTGTATTTGACAGGAGCCACCTTCGTGACAAAGGAGATGCCAATGGGGCTCAGCAGCAGTTCGGCAAAGGTGAGGATGAGATAGGTGTTGACCAGGAGGGCGGGAGCCACATCAGCCTGGTGGGTATGGTTTACGGGGTCGGCTGCGGGAAGCCCCACCGAGCTAAGTGTGAGCATCAGATAGGCGGCCGCAGCCACCAGCATACCCAGACCTATCTTTACGGGTGCCTTGGGCTCCTTGCCCTTGCTGCCCAACCAGCCAAAGAGGGCAATGCTGACGGGAGTGAGCATTACTACAAAGCAGGCGTTGAACTGCTGGAAGATGGGTGCGCTCACGCTGGTCTCCACACCAGGAGCAGGTACCATCTGGTAGAGGAAGAATGCGCCCAGGGCTACCATTACGCCGGCCAGCGAACGTGCAATGCCCTTGGCCTGGAACAAGCCGAAGAGACCATATACGATAAAGATGCAGGCCAGCAGGTTGCGCACATCGAACATCATGCTCTCGATGCCAGTAGACTTGGTGGCAGTGTATTCATCGGCAAACCATGTGAGGGTGAGGCCGTTTTGATGGAATGCCATCCAGAAGAAGATGACCACGGCAAACACCAGGCAGAGACATACGATGCGCTCCTTGGTGTCATCCTCAGCGGGCTGCTGCGCGTGGCTTTCTGTCTTGGCTACTGCAGCAGGGGCCTTCTTGGTGACACCTGTGACATGGGCGAAAGTGCGCTTTCCCAGATAATAGATGATAATGGAGGCTATCACGCTCACACAAGCCACAGCAAAGGCAAAGTGATAGGAGTCGGCCTTGGAATAGTTCAGGGAAAGCTGGGCCCAGTTCATTACGGAGATGGCAGCCGTGGGAGCAAAGAGGGCTCCCAGGTTGATGGCCATGTAGAAGAGTGAGAAACCACTGTCACGCTTGTCGGCAAACTCGGGCGCATTGTAAAGGTCGCCCACCATCACCTGCAGGTTGCCCTTGAACAGGCCCGTGCCCAGCGACACCAGCAGCAGGCCGGCACACATGGCCACAAGTGCCGGTGAGGACCCACCCATGGGTACCGACAGGATAAGATAGCCCAGGAACATCACAAAGATGCCGATGACTACCATCTTGCTGTAGCCGTAACGGTCGGCCAGCATGCCGCCGAAGAGAGGCAGCAGGTAAACTACACTGAGGAAGGTGGAGAATGTCTCGGAGGCCCATCCGGCATCAAAACCGAAATTGTCGCCCAGGAACAGGACAAAGACGGCCAGCATCGTGTAGTAGCCGAACCGCTCGCCGGTGTTGGCTAAGGCCAGTGTCCACAAACCTTTTGGTTGCCCCTTATAGGATAGCAGGAGAAACCAGAACCAAACCACAAACAGCCCTACGATAAGGGGGGTTGATAGCATTTCAAACATAACTGAAAAATTGATTTATATTAATAATTTGGCACAAAGGTAGCGAAAAACCTTGGAAAAACCGCATATTTGCTCGGGTTTTTATACCTTTGTGATAAAATTACCAAACGATTTTAACTACATGAAAGGATTTACAATGAGACCCCGCCTGCTGGAATGCCTGAAAGGGTATGACAGGAGCACATTTATGAAAGACCTTATGGCTGGTGTGATCGTAGGCATTGTGGCCCTGCCACTGGCCATTGCATTCGGCATTGCCAGCGGAGTGACTCCCGAAAAGGGCATCATCACCGCCATTATTGCTGGTTTCCTCATCTCCCTGTTGGGAGGGACCAAAGTGCAGATTGGTGGCCCCACGGGCGCATTCATCGTCATCATCTATGGTATTGTCACCAATCCGGAGTATGGCCTGCAGGGCCTGCTCATCGCCACCATCCTGGCTGGCGTGATATTGGTGGCACTGGGCATGTTCCGCCTGGGGGCTGTCATCAAGTTTATCCCTTATCCCATTATCGTGGGCTTCACGGCAGGTATTGCTGTTACCATCTTCACCACCCAGATGGGCGACATTCTGGGCCTCACCCAGCAGGCTGTGAGCCAGAGCGGGGACACGATTAGCATCCCTTTGAAGACACCTGGCGACTTTGTGGGCAAATGGATATGCTATGCCCAGAACATCCACACGTTCAATCCCTGGAACTTCGGCGTGGCCATCGGCAGCCTGCTGCTCATCATCTTCACTCCCATGCTCACACGCAGCATCAAGGTGCTCAACAAGATTCCCGGGTCGCTCTATGGTATTGTGCTGGGCACCGTAGCCGTATATTTCCTCAAGAATTATTTGGGCATTGAGGGCATCGACACCATCGGTGACCGCTTCCACATTCAGGCACAGCTCCCCGATATGGTGGTGCCCACCATCACCATCGGCATGATACAGAAACTGATGCCTGTGGCCTTCACGATTGCTATCCTGGGTGCCATCGAGAGCCTCCTCAGCGCGGCTGTGGCCGACGGTGTAATCAGCGACAAGCATGACAGCAACATGGAATTGGTGGCACAGGGCGTGGCCAACATCGTGACGCCCCTGTTCGGAGGCATTCCTGCCACAGGTGCCATCGCGCGCACCATGACCAATATCAACAATGGCGGACGCACCCCAGTGGCAGGCCTCATTCATGCCGCTGTGCTGCTGCTCATCCTGCTCATCCTGATGCCATACGCCGAATATATCCCCATGGCCAGTTTGGCTGCCGTGCTGGTGATTGTGAGCTACAACATGAGTGGGTGGCGCACCTTCAAGGGGCTGCTCCGCAATCCCAAGAGCGATGTGATTGTACTCTTCCTCACCTTCTTCCTCACGGTGATATTCGATCTTACCATCGCCATTGAAGTGGGTCTGATTACAGCATGTGCCCTTTTCATGAAGCGTATCATGGAAACTACGGAGATAAGTGTCATCAAGGATGAAATCAGTCCAGACACCGACCTGCACACACCCGAGGAACCACTGACCATTCCCGAAGGTTGTGCGGTATACGAAATCAATGGCCCCTTCTTCTTCGGCATTGCCAATAAGTTTGACGAACTACAGGCCAACATCGGTCACAAGAAGCCGCGTGTGAGAATCATCCGTATGCGCCGGGTGCCTTTTATCGACTCTACGGGCATCCACAATCTCACCACCCTCATTGAGATGAACCACGCCGACGGCATCCATGTAATCCTCTCTGGTGTGAGCCACAAGGTGCACGAACAACTGCGTAAGGCCAAGTTCTACGAACTGATGGAGCCCGACCATATCTGCCCGCACATCGACATTGCCTTGGAGAAGGCACGTGAGGTGCTGGCCATCCCCGTCAAATAAGCGAAACAGCGCACATGAGGTATTTCATCCACTTGTCGTTTGACGGCACGGCCTACCACGGCTGGCAGATACAGCCCCACAGCTCCAGTGTGCAGCAGACACTGCAGGAGGCGCTGTCCATCCTGCTGCGTCGGCCCGTGGAGGTGGTGGGCGCGGGACGTACGGACACAGGCGTACACGCCACCTGCATGGTGGCGCATTTCGACCATCCCGCTGCCCTCGACACCGACCAGCTCCGTTACAAGCTGAACAAGCTGCTTCCCCCGGATGTTGCCATTCATTGCATCGAATCTGTGGACGAAAACATGCACGCCCGCTTCTCGGCCACCAGTCGCACCTACCACTACTTCATCCATCTGCAAAAGCACCCCTTCAGGCGCGCTTACAGTTGGCAGGTGAACGTGCCGCTCAACTTTGAGGCCATGAACCAGGCTGCGGAACTGCTGCTGCAATATACCGATTTCACCAGTTTCAGCAAGGTGGACACGGATGCCAGGACCAACCTGTGCACAGTGTCGCAGGCACGGTGGGAAGAGGTGGAGCCGGGGCATTGGAGGTTCACGATTACTGCCAACCGTTTTCTTCGCAATATGGTGCGTGCCATTGTGGGCACGCTGGTGGAAGTGGGAAGGGGCAGGATGTCACTGGAGGGCTTCCGGCGTGTGATAGAGGGGAAAAACCGCTGTCTGGCAGGCGAGAGTGTGCCGGGGAAGGCACTGTTCCTGGTGGGTATCACCTATCCGCCCTGTACCCAACCGTCTAAAGACAACTTCCCATGTGGCTGACCTTGGCTTTCCTGAGTGCAGCCCTGCTGGGATGCTACGATGTGTGTAAGAAGCAGGCATTGCGGGACAATGCCGTCTTGCCAGTACTCTTCCTCAATACGCTGTTCTGCAGCCTGCTGTTCCTGCCAGCCGTGCTGCTTTCGGCCGGAGGTGTGCTTCCGCAGTCCCATGTGCTGTATGTCCCCACCGAAGGGTGGCATGTGCAGCGGTTCATCCTGCTCAAGAGCCTTATTGTGCTCAGCAGTTGGATTTGTGGATATTTCGGTATGAAGCATCTGCCGCTCACGTTGGTGGGCCCCATCAATGCCACACGGCCAGTGATGGTGCTGCTGGGTGCCCTGCTCTTCTTTGGGGAGCATCTCAACCTCTACCAGTGGACGGGTGTGCTGCTGGCCATTCTCAGTTTCTTCCTCATGAGTCGCAGCGGCAAGATGGAGGGCATCGACTTTCGCCATAACCAGTGGATAATATGTATTGTGCTGGCGGCTGTGCTGGGTGCAGTCAGCGGATTGTATGACAAGTATCTGATGGCACCCCTGTCGGCAGGTGGGGCAGGGCTCAACCGCATGGCAGTGCAGGCCTATTACAATTTCTACCAGTGTGGGATGATGGGATGTATGGTGGGTTTGTTGTGGTGGCCTTCCGCCCGTCGTGGGGACGGCCACGTCACACCTTTCCATTGGCACTTTTGCATTCCGCTCATCAGTCTGGCCCTGAGCGTGGCCGACTTTCTCTACTTCCAGGCCTTGAGCATCGATGGTGCCATGGTGAGCATTGTCAGTATGATACGCCGCGGCAGTGTGGTGGTGAGTTTCCTCATCGGGGCATTTGTGCTCCACGAGAAGAATATCCGTAGCAAGGCCATCGACCTGTTGCTGGTGCTGCTGGGCATGGTGTTCCTGTTCCTGGGCAGCAAGTGACTCTCGCGCGCATGCGTGTATAATTAATTAATGTAAGACAACAACCATAACAACAATAAATGATATGATTCGATCTCTTCTTATGGCTGCGGCCATGTTGCTGGTGGCCCATGCGCAGTCACAGACACGCATGCGCGACATCTTTGCCGAAACGCCCGACAGCATCTTTCCTATGTTGTCGACCAACAATAAGCTCGACTGCATCGACCTCATTGAAAACAATATGCAGGCAAGGGTGAAGAACTGTTTCGATGAGCCCGTGGAACTGACGCAACTGGGTGAGACGTTTCTTCATCTGGAAATGAGTAAGAGGAGTACGGTGGAAATGAAACTGATGGGCGACAGCGTCATCTGTCTCATCCGTACCTACAGAGGTCCTGTTTCCGACAGCCAGGTGCGCTTCTACAACCTGCAATGGCAACTGCTCCGCATCCCCTTTTCCACTCCCAGGGTGGAGGCATTCTGGATGCCGGTTCCCGATTCGCTGGCCAGGGAGGCTGGCTTTGTGCGTCAGTCGCTCCAGGCACTTCCCTTTGTGGAGGTGAAGGCCCACCCCGACGACGAACGGCTCACTTTCATTCTGCAGACAGGCGAGCTGTGCAAAGAGGAAAAGGCGCTGGCAGACAAATACCTGAAGCCTGTGGAATGGAGCATGCCCCGGTAGGTAGGGTGCTCATGTCAAAGCCCGCGGGGCTTGGGCTGGACAGGTGGCCGGGCTATTCCGCAGGAAAACCCCATGCAGCCGGCACGGCATTGTGCTCCACCACCTCTTCCAGTTGGTCTGGCAGGTTGCAGAAAAAGTCTATGCCTGTCCGCCGTTCTAGCTCGTCGATGCTAATCATGTATTTGGCCAGGGAGGAACCCGCGTCACGGTTTTTGCCGTCGGTGTGTTCCACCCACAGGGCCATGGCTTTGTAGCCGCCCTGCGAGGCTTGGTTGTTCTTGTAGAGGAATGCCATGAAGAAATAGCGGGGCACCACCAGTCCCTTTATTGTTTCCTCCAGTATCTGTCCGTCGTTGTCGATGGTCCCGCCCTTCACTACATAGATGGTGTCCTGTGTGACATTGGGCTTGGATGTACGCCAGTTGGCATACAGCGTGCGTGCCCATTTTTCCATGTTCCCCCACACGTAGGGCGAAGCGTTGAACTGGTTGTACTGGGGGTGCATGTTGGTCATCAGGAAGGTCTGCTCGTTGGCCTCCACCGAGTTCTGCCTGTCTTCCGATGCCAGCATGTGTCCGCGGTCGTAGCCATCGTTGGTGTGGTCGGTGAGATGCACCCTGAAGGAGTCGGGAATCTGTTCGTCCTCGGCCCATTTATCGGTGCGGCCCACGCCTTTGTCCACCGTGTTGTCGAAATCCCAGCGGAAGGCCACCCATCTGGTGGCACGTTGTGCGCAGTCATATTCGGCACAATAGTTCACCCCGTACACGGGCACAGTCCTCACTAGGAAAAGGTTTACGCCCAATTGCAGCCGTGGCATTTCCATGCGGCTGGAATAATCGGTATACACCACATTGGCGTTTTCATTGACTTGCTCAGTCGGGGTTTCGGGCACGTCGGGCAGGGTGGTCACGTTGTCACCGCAGTCGACGAGCAGCAACAGGGCAATGCCCATGAACAAACTTCTCTTCATCGGGTAGGGGTAGGGTAAAGGTGGATAAAGACAACGAGTGCGGACATCGGTGTGACATCCGCACTCGTTATTGTAATTTGGTTCAGAAGCAATTACTTCTTTGTCTTGGCATAGCGGCTCATGAACTTGTCCACACGACCTGCAGTGTCCACCAGCTTGTTCTTGCCAGTGTAGAAGGGGTGTGAGGTGTTGGAGATTTCCAACTTTACTACGGGATAGGTCTCGCCCTCAAACTCAACGGTGTCGTTGGTCTTGCAAGTGGAGCGGCTCAGGAACATATCGCCGTTGCTCATGTCCTTGAACACAACGGGACGATAGTTTTCGGGATGAATGCCTTGTTTCATTTCTTTATCTTGTTTTTGTTTTTATTTTTGTTTGAATATAGCTGGTAACTATATGTGTAATGGTCGTTGTACGGGAGATTCTCGTTTTCAGCGTGCAAAGTTACACGTTTTTATTGAATCAGCCAAGCATTTGCCCACAATTTTCTTTTTTTTGCGTTCATTATCACCTTTCTGGGGCCGTTCACTGGGCATATACGACGGTTATGGTCTTCACGCGAAGCTGCACACCTGCCGATTCGGTGGTGGCATTGGTGTAGACCATGGTATTGCCATTGGCTTCAAGCGTGGCTGTGGCGTTGCCCACATATTTGGTGCCGTTATACTCGTCGCAGGTCATCACCACTTTGGCGATGGGTGCAAGGCCGCGGAAGGTGATGGTGTTGTTGGCATACACGCGGATGCCCTTGGTGGCATCATAGTATTTGGGCGGATTCTGGTTGGTATTGGCGTCAAATGTCACCGTGGTGCCATCGGTCAGCGTGAGGGTGGTGACGGTCTCTGCGTTGGCAAAGCCCAGTGTGCTCAGGTCTACGGTCAGACTCTCGCTGCCAGCCGTCACTGCAGCATTGGTGAGGGTCACGGTGGTGCCGTCAATCGAAACGCCCTCCTGGCTGCCCTGACCCGGATTTTCTGGCTGGCTGGGCTGGTCGCCTTCGTCTCCCTTGCCGTTGACTGTGACCAGATAGGCCTTGCCAGTGGCTGTTTCGGGGGTATTGCCTTTGTAGTTGACCACATAGCCGCAAATGACTACTTCGTCGCCCTTCTTGATGACATCGGCCGAGGTGAATTTCTCTCGGTTGAACGAATAACCGCGGTAAATCATGAAACTGTTGGCTTCAGACCCGTCGTCAGATATGCTGAAGGTGGCATTGCCATAGGAACCTGTATCCACATTGGGCACATCGCAGATGATACCCTTGAAGTAGTATTCCTTGTCCGAATTGGTGTCGGCAGGCAGCGCCTTGGTCAGTGCCAGAATGCCGGCCACGTTGAACGGATTGGCCAGGGTGCCGTCGCCCTTCACCTCGCCTGCGGGCGTGTCGTCTCCGGGATTTTCCTCCTCATCGGTGGTGGGCTGGGTGAAGCTGTACTTGCTCACGTTTTTCATGCCCGCAGCACCGTAGTACTTCTCGGCAGAGCCTTTCAGCCACACCTCCTTGCCCAGGTTCTCTGGTTTGCTGGCCAGCGACAGGTAGGCGCGCACCGCTGAGGGCAGTTGCACGGCCACACATTGGGCGTATGAACTCTCTGTGGGAGTGTCTGCGATGCAGATGTTTGCGTTGTTTGCCCCTGTAGCCGTGAAGGTCATGTTCTCCAGATAAGTGCTGGAGCCGTCGTTTGCGGCAGGCACGGAGCCTACGATATAGCCATGCACCCACACGTCGGTGCCCGTCTGATGGCTTTGCAGTTCGGCCACGCTGAAGGGCTTGGCCACGGTCCCGTCGTTGGCATCGGGGTTCTCACTAGGGTTTTCAGGTTCTGTAGGCAGGGCAAAAGGTGCAGGCACATCCTCGCACGCAGCCAATGCCATGATGCCCATGCAGGCAATCACCAGTGTCTTGAATATCTTTTTCATGTTTTTTGTTATTATGCGTTAGTTTGGATATTATCGGGAAGTTTGCAGGTCGCTTTCTGTGCGCATGAGTATCTGCCACGAGCCGTTAAAGATGGTACACACTCCATAGATGTCCACCTTGCCCCCGGGGATGGGCAGCGAGGCAAAGTCGCTGTAGGTACTGGTGCGCAGCAGCAGTTTGCTGTTGCCGTTGATGATGCGGTTGGCACAGTTGCTGGTCAGGCTCACCGTGCCGTCGTCAGGTGCCAGGGTCTGTGTGCCTGTGCCTGTAACGGTAGCTGCGGCTATGCGCACGATGCGCCCCGTCTGCAGCAACTGGTCGGCACCCGCCACAAAATCGATGGTGTCGGCCACCGCGTCCACCCAGCTGTCTTCCACCAGCCGCACATGCTGCTCCCAGGTGTCGGCATCCATGCGTCCCAGCGAGCCGTTGTAGAGTGCGCCTATCTGGGCCTGGGTGCCATAGCCTCCGATATAGAGGCCCTTGAGGTTGATGAGCAGTTTTTGCCCCACTGGCAGATAGGCACACAGGTCGGTGGCATTGATGCCCACGATAATGCCGCCCGTGGCATCCTGCACGGCCAGCTGCTTGTAGATGTTGCCGCCCAGGTCATTGCCACACACCACCACCTGCAGTTGCAGGTCGTCGGTTATCTGCACACACTTGCTGCCCTTGATGGTGGTTGCATATTTCTGTTTCAGCGCGTTCACCGTGGTCACGCGGCTGTCGGCATACTTCTCTATGTCATTGTTTCCGTAGGCCGGATTCTCTGCAATCGACGCTGGCGTGTCCCAGTCGCCGTCCATGCAGGCGGTCAGGGCCATGCTGCCCATTGCCACCAGCAGCGATGCCCTCTTGATGTTTGATAGGATGGTTCTTAACATAAGAATGTTGTTTGTTGAACTGTATTTCTTACTATATTAATTAATGGCCACGTCATCAGAAACGATAGTTGATATTGATCATGCCATTGATACCCAGCGCATAGAATTTTTTGGGATTGCGGGTGAAATTGTAGGTGCGGTCCGAGAGGGTTTCGCCCGACACGCTGTAGTTCATGCGGCTTTGTTCGTAACCGCCTGTCACCAGCTTGGTGTTGTTGGTGATATTGGTGAGCGTGAGGTTGACGCTGAGTGGACGGTTGGCCACACGGAACTGGTGTCCGATGGAGGCGTCGAGCATGAAACCGCCCTTTCCCTTGGCCTGACTGGGCACTGCATAGATATATTCACCCGTGGCATTGTCCACCGTGGCGCCGCCATAGTTGTTCTTTGCCCACAGCTGCTGGGTGCTCTCAAAGCGTGTCACCGGTGTATAGCTCAGATAGATGCGGTCGTAATAGTTTCCCGTAAGGTTGAGATACCATCCGCGTATGCGATAGTCCACGCCAAGACTCAGTGCCGTGAGGGGGGTTCCGCTCTCGCGCATGTTCTTGTTGAAGCACTTGGTGGTCTGCATGGTGCCCAGGGTGCTCAGCATGTAGCTCACCTGCGTGTCCTCTACATACTTGGCATCGCTGCATGTACCTATGAGGTTGATGTCGAGATTGCTGGTCACCTTGAAGCGTGCTCCCAGCTCCACACCGTAGTAGTCCTTTTGCACGCCTGTCATGCTCACGTATGTGAAGCTGTTCTCGTTGTCGTCGTAGTAGTTCTGCCACTCTGTGCCATCATAGGTGTGGCTGTAGTAGGCGTTGAGGTTAAGCTGCAGCCAGTTGCAGTTGAGCATGTAGCCCAGCTCTGCCGTGGCGCGCTTCTCGTTTTTCAGGTGGTCCACAAAATTGTTGTTCATCTCGGGGCTCACGAAGGCCGTGCTTGCCTGTGGGGCGCTGGTCTCGTAGCCCACGCCAAAGGTCAGGGCGTTGCCATGCCCCAGGTTGAGGGTGGACCCCATCTTGAACCCTCCGTCCAGGAAGCGCGCCTTTCCGCTCTTGCCATAGCTGTAGTCGGCACACAGGCCGTTGCGCATGTTGCCCTCGCGCCACATCTGCTCGCCTCCCAGCTGTGCGGCCAGGAAATTGTGCGAGATGCCCTTGTCGCGGCTGTACGCCGCAAAGGCATTGAAGCGCTGCAGCAGGATGTTATAGTCGTAGCCGAAACGGTCGCCCACGCGCACCGCTGCATTGGGGTGGTTGAGGTCGTACTGCACGCGGGGGTCGCTGGCGGGATAGGTGCCGATGGCATAGGTGTTCACGTTGTGGAAGTATTCGCCGCCCAGGAGGTCTTCCATCGTCTGGTAGTGCATGCCCTTGTTGGATGCCAGTTGCAGGCCGGCGGTGAGGCGGCTTTCTGCCGAGATGTTCCAGTTGTAGGTGCTGCTCAGATTGGTAGTCAGATGGTCGTTGTGCTTGGCCTGGATGTAGTATTTGGCGTCCGTCTGGCTCTTGTTGAGCTGGCTGTTGGCAAAATAGAGCGCGTCGAAATCAATCTGGCGTGCTGCCTTTCCCGATGTCCATCGGTAATAGCTGGTCCAGAAGGCATCCTCGTCGTTGTTGCTGCCGTCGGTGTCGCCCCACACGTCGTAGTGGTAGGAGGGGAAGTTCTTCCAGTAGTCGGGGGCGGGGTTGGTGCCGTTGTAGTTGAGTTTGGTGCTGCTGTACATGGCGTATTTGAAATAGGCGCTTGTGGTGAGCTTCATGCTGGGGTTGATTTTGAAGTCCCACGTGAGCAGTGCGCTGGGTTCATAGTTGTTCACCACGCGGCTGCTGCGCTTCTTCCCGTCCTGATAGCCCCAGTAGGGGTTGTAGAGGCGGTCGTTGGCCAGCCAGTAAGCTTCATCGGTGCTGGCTCCCTGCTGGGCGCGCTCCGTGGGGTTTCCCCATGTGGCCAGGTTGAGCGAGTGGCGGTCATTGAAAATCTTCTGTGCCGACAGGAAATAGGACAGCGAGTTGTAGAACGTGCCTTCCACGGCGGCCGTGTTCATGTTCGCCCAGCGGTAGCCCACCGTACCGAAGAAGGCCCATCCGTTCTGGGTGACTCCTGTGCCAAAGCTGTACATGCCGCGCAGGGTGTAGTTGCGGTTGGTGCCCGAGAGCGTGAGCTTGCTGCCTGCGGCATGGTTGCTTGCTCTCATGTTGTACACCGAGCACCCGCCCATGCCGGGAAAGGCGAACGAATTATACTCGAAGGGGTTGCTGTTCTCCACGCCTCTCACGGCATCGTTCATGCCACCGATGGTGGAGTAGTTGAACTGTCCGTTCTCTGCGTTGTTCACGCGCACGCCGTTCATGTAGATGTCGTTGTAGCGGCTGTTGTAGGCACGGAACTTGAAGCGCACCGGGCTCCACAGGTAGCCCACGTTGCTGGTGTAGACATTGTTGTTGGAGCCCACCATGATGACATTCTGCGTCATTTCATCGTCTTCGCCCAGCTGTGACTCGGTGAATACGAAGGCCGACACATCCTGCCTCGTGTCTTTTTGCGCGTCGGCAGTCTTCACCTGGGCATGTCCGCACAAGGGCACGGCCATGCCACACAAGGCTGCGAGCTTTAGCTTATTATTCATACAGGATAAGGGGTTAAAATGTTCATTTTACTTCGCAAAAGTACGCAATTTATTCCTAAATCCAACCATGAGGGCGCATTTTTTGAGAAAATTGCCGCAATATTTGGCCAAAAGCACTACCTTTGCCCCAGGATTGCAATCGTTTTGCATGATAAATTGAAGATAATATATTATACTACCAATCGCATCATCAAGCAATGAAGAAAACCATTCTGCTTCTGCTGGCGGTGGCCGCTGTGGCACTGTCGCTCAACGCACAAAAGCAATACGGCGTTTATGCCGTAGGATTCTACAACCTGGAGAACCTCTTCGATACCATTCACGATGAGGGGAAAAACGATTTCGACTTCCTGCCCGCAGGCTCCTATCATTGGAACAAGGTGAAGTACGAGCATAAACTGGCAAACATGGCCAAGGTGCTTGCCGAGATGGGCACCGACAAGCTTCCTGGCATTGGGGCCAGCATCATTGGCGTGTCGGAGGTGGAGAACAGCCGTGCCCTGGATGCCCTCATCGCGCAGCAGCCACTCAAGGAGCGGGGCTTCCGCTATGCTCACATCGAGGGCCCCGACAAGCGAGGCGTCGACTGTGCCCTGCTCTACAACCCCGCCTTCTTCACCCCCGACAAGGTGTTTCTTCAACCCTATGTGTACGAAAACGGCGACACCACCCATGCCACCCGCGGATTCCTGACCGTGCAGGGCACGCTGGCCGAAGAGCGGCTCACGGTGATTGTGTGCCACTGGCCAAGCCGTGCAGCAGAAGGCAAGTTCCGCGACTGGGGCGGCAAGCAGGTGAGACACCTCACCGACAGCATTGCCCGGGCCGACAAGGACATGCGCATTATCGTGATGGGTGACATGAACGACGACCCCGACAACGATTCCATGGCCAAATGGCTGGGTGCCAGGCGGCAGATAAAGGACGTGAAGAACGGCGATTTCTACAATCCCTGGTGGGACATCCTGCGCAAGGACGGCCAGGGCACGCTCTCCTACCGGGGCGCATGGAACCTCTTCGACCAGATTGTGATGAGCCGCAATCTGCTCAATGCCAAGGGCAGCAAGGACTACTCCTCCCTCAAACTTCTGGGCTTCCACATCTTCCGCCGCGACTACCTTATCAATCAGGAGGGGAAATACAAGGGCACGCCCCTTCGAACCACCGCTGGCGGTGTGTGGCTCGACGGCTACAGCGACCATCTTCCCACCGTCACCTATTTCGCCAAGGAGATAAAATGACCGCCTTTCCTGAAAAAAAAGCCCTCATTCATACGTTATTCAACAGATTTTACGTACCTTTGCAAGCGAAAAGAGTTTTCACTACTTATTTTAAATAAAGGATTATGACAAGTTACAAAGAATTGGGTCTTGTGAACACCCGTGAGATGTTCGCCAAGGCAGTGAAGGGCGGCTATGCCATCCCCGCTTTCAACTTCAACACTCTGGAGCAGATGCAGGCTATCGTGCAGGCTGCCGTAGAAACCAAGTCTCCCGTCATCATGCAGGTGTCCAAGGGTGCCCGCAACTATGCCAACGGAACCATCCTGCGCTACATGGCCCAGGGTGCTGTGGAATATGCCAAGGAACTGGGTTGCGCCAATCCTCAGATTGTACTGCACCTCGACCATGGTGACAGCTTCGAGCTGTGCAAGGACTGCATCGACAACGGTTTCTCCAGCGTGATGATTGATGGTTCCTCTCTGCCCTACGAGGACAACATCGCCCTCACCAAGAAGGTGGTTGAGTATGCTCATGCCCACGACGTGACTGTTGAGGCCGAACTGGGTGTGCTGGCTGGCGTAGAGGACGAGGTGGCTAGCGAGGTTTCTCACTACACCAAGCCCGAAGAGGTGGAGGATTTCAGCAAGCGTACAGGTTGCGACTCTCTGGCCATCTCCATCGGTACCAGCCACGGTGCATACAAGTTTACCCCCGAACAGTGCACACGCGACCCCAAGACCGGCAAGCTCGTGCCTCCTCCATTGGCATTCGACATCCTGCACGAGATTGAGCAGCGCATCCCCGGATTCCCCATCGTGCTCCACGGCTCTTCTTCCGTGCCCCAGGACGAGGTGGACACCATCAATGCCCACGGCGGCAAGCTGCCCGATGCAGTAGGTATTCCCGAAGAGCAGCTGCGCGAGGCTTCCCGCAGTGCCGTATGCAAGATCAACATCGACTCCGACTCTCGTCTGGCCATGACCGCTGCCATCCGCAAGCACTTCGACGAGAAGCCCGGTGATTTCGATCCCCGTCAGTACCTGAAGCCTGCTCGCGAGAACATGAAGAAGATGTACATGCACAAGATTGTGGATGTGCTCGGAAGCAACGACAAGCTCTAGTCTCTGATTCCATCTCCCCCCATACAGTCCCCCTGACACCTCTGCGTGTCAGGGGGACTGTTGTTCAGAATAGAGGGAAAGGGAAATATCTATGGCTACTACAAGATTCAAGTTCCGTGCCTCTTCTGTTTCGGGAAAACAGGGCACGTTGTTCATTCAAGTGATTCATCAGCGTGTGGTGCGTCAGGTCAGCACGAAGTATAAACTCTATCCAAAGGAATGGGATGCCACGGGGCAGTCGGTCGTTTTCCCAAAAGATACGTTCCCTCCCCGCAGTCAGTATCTCCAAGATGTACAGGAGGCGTTGCAACATGATGCAGCACGCCTGCAACTCATCATCCTCTCGCTCGACCATAGCCGCAAGGCGTATCAGGCAAGGGATGTCGTCGAGCGGTTCTTGAAGAAAGAGCCCTCCGATGACTTCCAACAATTTGCCGAAAGAATCATCGATCAAAAGAAAGAGGAGGGGCATCTCTCCATTGCCGCCAAATATCGGTCCTCGCTCAACAGCCTCAATCGTTACCTCGAAGGTCGCCTGCTTGCCTTTGACGACATAACCTCCTCACAGATGCTCGGTTATGAGACCTATCTGAACAAACAAGGGCTGTGCTCCAACACCACCTCTTTCTATATGCGTAATCTGCGTGCCATCTACAATCAAGCGGTGAAGCAAGGACTTACGCCACAGAATCATCCCTTCTCCACTGTCTATACCGGCATAGCCAAAACCGTGAAGCGAGCTGTCAATGCCAAGGAGTTTCAACAGATAAAGTCTGCCACACTTCCCCCTGATTCCTTCGCTGCCCTATCGCGCGACATCTTCCTCTTTAGTTTCTACACCTGTGGCATGTCGCTGATAGACATCGCCAATCTGAAGAAGACCGACCTGCAAGGCGACTATCTTGTCTATTGCCGTCAGAAGACGGGACAACAGATACGCATCCATTGGGAACCCTGTATGCAGGAATTGGTGAATAAATATCATAAAGACGACTCCCCCTATCTCTTTTCCCTCATCGCTTTTCCCGGCATGGACGAGGAGCGTCAATATCAGAACAGGATACACCTCATCAACCATCACTTGAAGAAATTGGGCGAGGAGTTGGGCCTGTCCTCCAAACTTACATCTTATGTGGCGCGTCACTCTTGGGCAAGTATCGCCAAGAGCCAGAATGTACCTGTAGCAGCCATCAGCGAAGCGATGGGACACACTTCTGAGCGCACAACACGCATCTATCTGAAATGGTTCGATAACACCCTTGTTGACAATGCCAACCAAAAGGTACTCAGTGCGATAGCATAAAGAAAGGAGGGGAGAATGGTGTTGTGCAAAATGCTTCATCTCTTTGTAAGAGATGTATCTGGCAACATAACGTGCATGTTATCAATAAGAAAGGAAGTAAGGCCAGGTTTTTCGCTCAACATTTGTATTACATTTCAGGAAACAGTTCAACCTGACTCAAATAAAAAATTTTGCCTTTTTTTAAAGATAATTCCATAATTCTTAGGCAGTTTGAAAACTTTTTCATACCTTTGCCAGCGATTAGATACATCTCTTACAAAGAGATGAAGATAATTAGAGACAACACAAAAGTGTAGAATTTAACAAAAAAGGAATGTAAGGTTAAGATGAAATCGCAAGATGACAGGAAGTTTGACTCCAGGAGCCAGCTTTTACATACAATATGCGTAACTGCCTGTTTCTCAGTTAAAAAGAGAAGCAAGCGGGAATAAAAGAAGTACTCTTACCCTCCATTTTTACCCCTCCAAGGCTATTTTTTCTTATTCATGGGAGCTGAAAAAACGTCAGAAGACCGTTGGTATGTGTTGCGCGATTTAGCACGTCCGAACGCCAAGAATCCCGCCTACAAGCAACTGCAAGCGATGCCCGAGATGGCTGGCTGCGTCTTCATACCCATGAAGCAACGCGTCTTCACAGAGTTCGGCAAACGTGTGGTACGCTTTATCCCCTACATGCCCGACCTTGTCTTTGTTCATAAGACCAAGGAAGAACTCGACCCCATCGTCCGCGACATAAAACTGTTGCAATACCGTTATGTGCGTGGTGGCAAGCAGTTTGAGGCGATGAGTGTGCGAGCTGAGGATTTTAAGAAGTTCAAGGATGCCGTCGAACAGACCGACAATGTGGAATACTACAGCTATGAGGAGGTCTCTCCCCAGATATATGGCAAGCAGATACGCATTATCGGTGGTCGTCTCGATGGTTTCGAAGGTCGTCTGATGAGCAAACGCGGCAGCAAGTCCAAACGCCTCCTTGTTGACCTCCAGGAGTGCAATCTCGCTGCCGCCATCCAAGTGGAATCGGAATTTATTCAATTGATGAAATGATTCATTATCTTAGAAATAGAAATCCACAGATGTTAAACAGATTTGAAACAGAATATCTTTATAACATCTGTCTAACATCTGCGGATAAGAAATAATCATCGGATCCTAAACGGATTCAGATTAAGTTCCGAATAAAGTCCGATGATATTAGAAATCCACAGATGTTAAACAGATTTCAAACAGAATAATCCGTATAACATCTGTCTAACATCTGCGGATAAGAATCAAACACCATGTTCCTTTACAAAGATTTGACAGACAAAATCCTTAGGGCTTGTTATAATGTGCATAATGGCCTTGGATGCGGTTTCTTTGAGAAAGTCTATCAGGAAGCCCTTGCCATTGAGTTGACAGAGATGAGCATACCTTTCGAGCGGGAAAAGCATCTGCCCATAATCTATCATGGAAAGGTGCTCGATTGTGACTACATTGCCGATTTTGTTGTAGATGGCAAGATAATCCTCGAGCTCAAAGCCGTAACAGAGATGAATACCCTGTTTGAAGCTCAACTGATAAACTACATGAAGGCCACTCATATCAAGGTAGGTTATCTTATCAACTTCGGTCAGGAACGATTATACTATAAACGTTATGCAAGATACTAATCCACAGATGCCAAACAGATTTCAAACAGAATAATCCGTATAACATCTGTCTAACATCTGCGGATAGAATCAGAACATCTGCGAGGCAGCACCACCGGCAGCACCCGTCAGGATCATTTCAATCACACGAATCACATAGAGCACAATGCTCTTCCAGTTCTTCTTCATATCCTTCGTTTTTAAGTAAATAATTAATAATAGCGTCATGGTCTTTTTCTTCAATAGAGATACGCTTGAATACGGCATTGGCAAGGCATTCCTTCATCTCGCGGCTTGGTGTGAACACTACGTTCACGCCCTTGATGTTGTCCTTGGTGAACTCATCCGCCGAAGCGGTAGCCTCGCTTTTGAGAGAGAGACTGAACGAGCCTATCTCGCCCAGTGTAACACGTCGGCCTTCCAGCAGGAAATATACGAGCGAGTCGAATACGTCACACAGGAAGCCCTTCATCAGACCTTTGGAAGCCACGGAACCTTTGCGCACCATGTCCTCCACCAGTTCACGCAGTTCCACCTTTTCGGTGGGAGGCATTCTTGCGAACGCCTTCTGGGAAGATCCTCCTTTGGATTTTCCTCCCTTGGTTGTCATTACATAATACGGAATCATAGCCTTTACCCTAAAGTTAAAGAAGAGCACGGCCGCCCCTCCGAGGGTAGCCCTGTGCAGGCTCCATCTTTGAGCCAGCCGTGCTCACGCTTTCAGTTAGGAGAATGCAGGACCTTCACTGTCCGGATTCTCACTGCCGCCGGTGTCCGTACCGCTGTCCTCGCTGCCACCCGTGTTGTCGCTACCGCCCGTAGGCGTGTTGTCCGGGTCGGTAGGCTCCTCAGGCGCAGGCTCAGTGGAAGTACCCTTGTTCTTGGCGGCTGCCAAATCCACCGTGTCGTCCCCGGCCTTCTCTGCTTTCAGCGTAGCTACCTGAGCAGCACGGCTTGCCACGAGGTTGAACTCGGCACGGTTGATGAGGTTCTCGAAGTCAGGACCCGGAGCAAACAGGATGTTCACCGCCTTGATGTTCTTCGCCGAGAACTCTTTCACCGAAGGCGCACCCTCGCTGCTGATGGAGATGCCGAAGGTTCCAAGCTCCCCGAGCTCCACCTTCTTCCCGTCCAGAAGCTGTTCCACCAGACACTCGCAGGAGTCGGCCAGCACACCCTTCACCGTTCCGCGGCTATACACCCCGTTGTGGTCGGCAATGTGCTTGGCAAACTTTTCCAGCGGCCATATTTCAGACACCTGGTTCTTGGCATACGCCTTCTCGGGCAACTCAGGATGCAGCGGATTGCGCATCATGTAAACACTAAAGTCAATCATAAGATTAAAAGTTTTAAAAGTGAAACAATAAATTATATGAATCTCAACGCGCGTTGTCAATCTGTCAAAGAACACTTTCAGAACCACTCGGAACCTGTTCCTCTGTGTTTCTGATGCAAAGTTACGGCGCAGAAAAGCCCAAAACAATTCTATGGACAAGCGTTGACAATCCGTTTACTTTTCATTGACTCCCCATTGATAATCGCACTATGTCCGACGTAAACATCACCATCAACGGAGGTAACAACCAGATACTTCCCAACGCCACGGAAGCCAAGCAAATCTTCTATGGCGACCAGTTTGCAGAGAAAATGCTCAGTGGAGAATCCCCCAAGGAAGAGTCTCTCCCCGAGGTCGACAAGCTTTCCATATATATTAGTAAGGAGAACATCCCCGACTATCTTGCTCAGATAGGCGAATGCCAGACCGCCACCGAACTGGCAAAGGTAGTGGTGGAGATGGCGGAGCATGAACCGCGCCTCACCGCCGAAGAGATTGTCAAGGAGCGTTTCATCAGTCAGCTCCTTCCCTTTGCCTTCAAGCTCACCAAGGGCAGGACGGTCGACAATGTCCGTGCCCGCATCAATGATGCCTGGATGAAACGCCCCAGGCACCGTTCAAACCCATAGCACATCATGGATGCCCTTATACCATTATTAATATTGGCAGCCAAGAAGGCCGCCGAGGAGGCAAGGGAGGAAAAGTCCGTGTCATCGTCGGTTGTTCCGCATATAGG
>CAMBDA010000045.1 GCA_945865175.1 uncultured Prevotellaceae bacterium
ACTTCAACTACTACAGGCTCGACATCCCCAACCGTGAGGTACGCATCGGGCTCACCCGCTCGCTCATTCCCGCCTATATCACGCCCAACACACTGGTGGTGAACAACACCGCCCGCCGTATGGCCCAGCGTCTTGCCCAGGGGGATGTGGACGGTGCCATGGAGCTTCTGCAGCAGTTCCTCCTCACCGTCCCCTATTGCGACAATGCCAATTCAGAGGGCCACTACCAGCAGGTGCTCTATATCATCTTCACCCTTGTCACAGGCTATTTTGCTGACGTGGAGGTCCGCACCCCCACAGGCCGTGTGGACATGGTACTGCGCACAAAGCAGGCCCTTTATCTCTTCGAGCTGAAGCTCAACAAGTCCGCCCAGGCAGCCATGGACCAGATCAACCTGAAGGACTACGCCTCCAAGTTTGCCCTCTCAGGACTGCCCATTGTGAAGGTGGGCATCAATTTCGACCCCGAGCGCCGCACCATCGGGGACTGGAAGACAGAGCAAGTCTGAACAGATACAGCCAGCTTCCGTTACAGTTCCGCCATTCTCTGGTCAAAGTCCTTGGCACCTCCTTTTTCGGCTCTTTTCACTAAAAAAATTTGGAGATATGAAATCTTATTGTTATTTTTGCGCAAAAATACAAGAAAAACAGAATGAGTACAATAGATAATGAATCATATCGCAAAATTCATTTTGCAGTAATGGCAATTGAAAGCGGAGCTAAGAGGCTGAATATCAGTGGACAGGAAATGGAACGGAGGTTGAAAGAGCAAGACCTTATCCATCAACGGCTCATTGGCCAATACGAATTACTGCATACTCAAAGTCTTGATTATGTGGCAGACGACATTGCAGAGACTTTAATTAACTGGGAACGTAATAACGATTAAAACGTTAATGCCAATGGAAATTTATCACGGTTCAAATATAGTGGTTAAAGAGCCTATTGCTTATGCTGGACGTAGAAATTTAGATTTCGGTAAGGGATTCTATACCACACGTATCAAAAGCCAGGCACAAAAATGGGCATTTCTTGTTGCAAGCCGTAAAGACTATAATCCCCAAGGAATAATAAGCATTTATGAACTAAATGAGGATTGTCTGATAAGCAAAGACTTCGTTTACAAGAGTTTTCCTGCTTATGATATGGAATGGTTAGAATTTGTTGTGTCTTGCCGTCAAGGAAAAGACAAAACAAAATATGACATTATTGAAGGTGGTGTAGCTAATGATCAGGTTATTGATACCATAGAAGATTATGAAAATGGTCGTATTACTGCAGAACAAGCCCTTGATCAACTTAGATACAAAAAGCCAAACAACCAGATATGTTTCCGCAATCAGGTTTTTATTGATAAATTCATTAAGTTCCAAGCCTCAGAAGCTGTAAGAAAAGAGGACATTTTAAAATGAGAAACAATGTTCTATGGCGCAAAATAGCGCGTATCGTTATGATGATTTCCGAGAATCTGCACATAAGCAGTGAACGGGCATTGGACCTGTTCTATCAGAGCAGAGTATATCAAATGCTGGTGGATCCCAGTTATGGTCTCCAGACCATGAGCGACACATATATATACGATGAGTTTATATTGGAGTTACGTGGATAACCATAGCTGCTTATTCTTATAATATCTCCCTAGCTATCCACGCACATGCCTCCGCATCCGCCAAGGCATGATGGTGGTTCTTCAAGTCATATCCGCAGCGGGCGGCAATGATGTCGAGATTGTGATGTCCTCCAGGCCAGCGTTTGCGAGATGCCACACAGGTACAGTAAAACTCATAGTCGGGATAGTCCATCTGATAGACACGGAAGACAGCCTTCAGGCAGCTCTCGTCAAATGCCTTGTTGTGAGCTACCAACGGCAATCCCTCGATGAGTGGCTCAATCTGCTTCCACACTTTGGGAAATACCGGTGCATTCTCCGTATCCTCAGCACAAAGGCCATGCACCTGACTGCACCAGTAGTTATAATACTCCGGCTCGGGCTTGATGAGAAAATAGAACTTATCCACTATCTCCCCACCCCTCACTATCACTACGCCAACAGAGCACACCGATGAGCGCTCGTTGTTGGCTGTCTCAAAATCTATTGCCGCAAAGTCTTGCATAACTATTTATTATATAATTCCCACGTCACACAATGCAATGCCCCTCCATGCCTAACCAATGGAGCAGCAAATACTTGGACTATTTTCTTGTCGGGAAATAAGTTGGAAAACACTTTTACCGCCGACTTGTCATTGTCACAACCAAGGTCTTTTGACAAACCTGGGATGATGACGGTCCTTGGTGTTTCCACATAGTTGAGGTAACACCAAGCGTCTTTTCTAAGCCTGCCACTATACGAAAGTTCAATAACATCAAAATGGCAATCAAGTATCTTATGGAGTCTTAAGCGAAATGGTTTTGTCTCTTCACCCATCTGGCCATAGTTGTTCATAAGCAGTTTTCCATCTCCTATATAGGCTACCATCCCGTCTGCATGACCGAAAGGCTCTTCCATATCCCAAGGTATCAGTATTAGTTCTGTTTTCAGTGTATCCTCTATTGTATTTATCAATTTTAGAGGACGAATGTTCGGATTCTCTGATATGATTTTGTCTGTCATGATGGTTTTGTCACCACATCTCACGACATTTCCACCATCCAACATAATGTCAAGGCGTGCAACTATATCGATATCCATATTTCGGATGACAAAGTCTTGACAAGTGACGTATTTACCCTTATTAACACTAAGGTAGTCAGGACAGAAGTCAAACGCCACATACTTACCATCACCCAAATGCAATGGCATATAGTCTCTTGCCCATACCTCCGCAGTATGATCCAAGAAATGCCATTTGACACCACTTTTTTCAAATGCAGCACATAACGACTCATATACCTCGGGGTATTTGCGTAGCCATTCGGATATATAAAATTGCATATTGTCCATAATCAATCATTTTTGACATAATAATTCCACATGCGTCTGCACCTTTTCAGCCTCTTTCCTGAATACGAGAAATAATCATCTTTCTCATCCTTTGACAATTTATTGTATTCATCTCCAGATATTTCGACTTTTTTGAATACGCCCTCATTATTCCTTTCATATTCAGCCACATTGACTCTGGGTTTATTATGTATTTCCTCAGCAGGATTTATGGATTCAACATTCACCCATTTGACATTGAATCCATCGGACAATGGGATATTCATAAACATATCCTCGTAGAGATATGTCGGGCGTTTCTCCCTCGCTTTATTCTCCTTGTCCACCCATTTCCCATCAACATATTCTTTTACGCAATATTCCCTTATCAAGAAAGATGCCCTATATTGCTTTTCTTTATTTTCAAAAGTGACATCAATGCCTGAGAGATGACAATTTATGGAACCTAATGGATAATAGTCAAGTTGTTTCCCTTCATGGTCTTTCGTGTGATACATCACGGGGTCTTTCAACCCACCTTTGCCTTCTTCATGATAGTAGAATTCGATTTCAAGAGGATAAATCCGTCTGACACTATTTATTTCGAAGCAGCCGCCAAGAAGAACATCCTTGGCGATTGCCTCAAACTGCGAAGAAAGACTTGAAAGTTTCTCTTTCTCGTCTTTTATCTCTGTAACACCTTGAAATGATGCAAGTACACAGAATAATCCGTTTTCTTTTGGACATGTTAATCTTTCCATATATTATCCCAACTATTTTCTGTTGACACACCCTGTAAAGGATTAATAAACTTTTCGTGTTTGTCAGTTTCGTGTTCTCCTACACCAGACAGCCATTTAGTGCTGAGACATGCCGGACTTGAGTCCTTTATATCCTTCTCCCTATTCCATGAATATTTGTACCATTGATGACTTTCATATAACAAGTCTATGAATTGTCTTCGCGATATTATGTAATAGTGGAAAGTATATTCATCATTTACCAATTGAGCATATACAAAGACGTAAGGTCCTTTTACCATAGACTCAAGTATGTTTTTATCAAGACATTGTCCTATCGTGAATCCCGTTGGTATGTTCTTTTCGACACTTGTCTTAACTTGAACTAACGAACACTTAGGTTTCCACCACAATTCTTCACTTTCTTTCAAATCACTATTAAGACATACTATATCTATTGACTTATAGTTCTTTATAGTACAATTAGCATTGAATGCATCCCAACCTTCTTGAAGAAGCTTTGATACCACTTGATGCTCTCCAATAGCTCCAATACGAGCTTTCCATGTTTGATTTCTATTAGTTATTTCTTTCATGATTATATATAATTTTAAGTTAGACTTATTTCTCCCAATGAAATTCTGCTCCTATTACGGCAAGAGCCTCATATTTCCATTCCTCCTTGTCGAAGTTTGGAGTGTAGCGAGCCATGAGGGCTTTGGCGGCGTGCTGCTCTGGCGTATCTCGTGGACCATTGAAGCAGAGGCTCCTGTTCCAAATGGTCTTGGACTTTTCTGCCTTGTCGAGTTGGAAGAACACTGTACCACAACGCTTGAGTTTCAACCGTTTTCCATTATCCCTGTCAAGCAATAAACAACAGTTGTCAAGAGGAAAACCATAATTACCGTTCTCGCTATCAGCATGAAAGGGCATTGTTATTGCAAGCTTTCCCATCTGATAGTTGCCGTCTTCCACGTCTATCACGTCACCAGTAAAGATGTTCTGCTTGTTAACATCCTTGATATTCGTATCCACTCCGGCAAATATCATCTTCACAGCATAACCTCGACCATAACACTCATCACCGAAGTACTCCTCAACGATGTTCTGATTGTGCAGCTCTGCGTATTTGTCATCCTGCATCCACACGTATAGGTCATAATAGCCATGGCTCTCTATCATAAAGAATTCGCCAAATGACACATATCCAAACTGGTTTCTGTCGATCACGTAGCGTATGCGAATCTTTGGCACATGGGAGTTCACTCCCGAACCTATCTGATAGCGATACTTCAGACATAGATTTGAAAGTACCTCCTCGTCCATCACTTTAGGCGATTCCGGAACATCGTTTTCCACAAAGCCACCAGCCATTGCGTCCATCGTGCGTAAAGTGATAATTCTCATGTTCCATGCGTGTGACATTTGTACATTAGGTAAGTCAAAACATTCCTCAAATAGCGGTATGATGTCTTTCTCATAAAATTCCGCCCCATTACATTCCATTCGTGGCAATATAAAACGATTGTCGGGATGCGACTTGGCATATTCTATAAAATCCTGCACAAACGGTTCAAAATCTTCCTCTATACACATAAAGTTTGTAGGAATGGCGTATGTCTGTCCTCTTCTCCCGGCACCCACTCCCCACTCTGCCCCAAATCGCTCGTAGGCAATCTTGGCATTTCCTTCAGTATGTTCGCCCTCAAGTGTACTTTCAAAAACGAATATCTCACATTGTGACAACCGTTCGGGAACTGTCCAGTCATCAGGAAGTTTGTTGTATCTTATTCTTCTCATAATAGTTCCTCCCTATTGTATTTATTCCACATTCTTTTTATCTTCCCTGCTTTCTCCTTGCAGAGCCAGAGTGGATGAACCAATTCTTCTTCATCGCATCGATGATGGGTTCCAGATAATCCCTTCCGCTCGACACTTCTTCGAGAAGTGACACTACAGCGTGACATGCTCGGCTATGACAGGATGGGAGAGAAAGATGGATGCACTCTGGGCAAAGGAATCCGGCTGCTCGGTGGTGAGGAAACGGATGGACGCACCGCATGTGATGCGGTTCATCATCTCGGGATGCCGGCCGAGATAGGTATGCAGACTGGTGGCCACATACTGACCCTGAGGAATCAGGCGGATGCCAGAGGGGGTGAACTGGCGTATCTTGGGGAGCAGGAGCGGGTAATGGGTGCAGCCAAGAATGATGGCGTCGATAAGCGGGTCGGTGGTGAGCAAGCGGGTGAGGTGCTGCTTCACGAAATAGTCTGCCCCGGGCGATTCCCACTCGCGATTCTCCACCAGCGGTACCCACATGGGACAGGCCTCCCCCTCCACATGAATATCAGGAAAAAGCTTGGCTATCTCCAGATTGTAAGTATGGCTGCGGATGGTACCGGGCGTGGCCAGTATGCCCACATGGCGCGTATGGGTGAACAATCCCACACACTCGGCCGTGGGACGGATGACACCCAGCACCCGACGATTGGGGTCGATGAGCGGAAGGTCGCGCTGTTGTATCGTGCGCAAAGCCTTGGCCGAGGCCGTATTGCAGGCCAGGATAACAAGATGGCATCCCATACGGAACAACCGTTCCACAGCCTGTCGGGTGAATTCGTAGACAAGCTCAAAGGAACGGTTGCCATAGGGAGCGCGTGCGTTGTCGCCCAGATAGATATAATCGAACTGGGGCATGAGCGCACGTATCTGGCTGAGCACGGTGAGACCTCCGTAGCCGGAGTCGAACACGCCAATGGGCCCAGGAGCGGAAGACAGCCTACTTGCCTGCATCATCCGTGTGCTCCTGCTCTTTTACCTGCACGGGCTGCAAGGGCTGCACAGGCACCACCACTGGCTGTGGGATGTTGACATTCCCGTCGGCGGGTGTTGCCGAAGGTGTGGTGTCGGGAACAGCGATCCCCAGTTTCTGGAGCACCAGCGTGGTGACATCCACACCCGCCAGAGGATTGATGAAGGGGCACGAGTTGCCGTCGGTGTTGAGCACCAAGCCGTAGCCCTGCTCCACACCCACCTCCAGAATGGCCTGCTTCAGTTTCTTGTCCACCTCGGCCAGCAGGTCCTTCTCGGCCTGTTCCAGCAGTTGACCCACCTGGATGCGGAATGACACACCGTTGTCCATGAGGTTTTGCAGTTCAAGCTGGCGTTTCTGCATGATGGACTGAGGGAATTCCTTCTGCCCCTGCAAGAACTCCACAAACTTGCGCTGGAACTCTTCTTCGCCTCGCACAGCCTCCTGCTCATACTTCTGCTTGAGCACTTCCAGGTCTTGCTTGGCCTTTGCATATTCGGGCATCTGCTCCATCACCTTGCGGAAGCTGAGATAGCCAAACTGCGTCTGTGCACATACGGCCATCGGCAGTATGGCAAGCAATATCAGGACAAGTCGTTTCATTCGCATTGTGGTTTAAGATATACGGGGGATTACTGGGCAATGCCCACTTCTTTCTTCAACTGGTCGGTGATGTCGGTGCTGAGGGTAGTGCTCACAAAGGGAATAGCCCCTGTGCTGATGTCCACGATATACACGTACTGTCCGGATTCGCCCAACTTCTTTACGGCGGCCATCACCTTTTCCTGAATGGCACCCAGCTTCTCCTGCTGTGCCTTCTGCAGTGCCTGCTGGTTGTCCTGATAGCTCTGCTGCATACGCTGGTAGAGGTCCTGCAGCTCCTGTTCACGGCGCTGGCGCACGTTGTCGAGGAGGTTGGCCTGTTCCTTCTGGTACTCATCGCTCTTCTTCTGGAGCTCGTCCTGCATGAGCTTGAGGTCGGCATCAAACTGGTCGGCCATTTTCTTGAGTTCTTCCTGTGCGGTGGTGTACTCCTTCATGTTGGGAATGATGTCGCCACTGTTGAAGTGGGCAAACTTCTGGGCCATCAGGCTCATGGGCAGCATGAGCAGGGCCATCAATAATGTTTTCTTCATCTTTTTTTAATAGTTATGATTGTTATTGCATATTCTCTTGTCCACTAATTGTAGCCCAGCTTGGTGAGCACCTCGTTGCTGATGTCAATCTTGGGGCTGGCAAAGATGATGCCGGCATCGCTGGCACGGTCCAGAATGAGCGAATAGCCCTTCTGGTCGCTGATGTCCTTGACGGCATTGTAGATTTCTTCCTGAATGGGGGCCATCAGGCTCTCGCGCTTCTTGTAGAGTTCTCCTTCGGGGCCAAAGTACTTCTTCTTCAGCTCGGCCGCCTCCTTCTCCTTGGCCACGACAGCCTCCTCGCTCTTGGTCTTCTGCTCCTCGCTCAGGAACACGGCTTCGCTCTGGTATTTCTTGTAGAGCGTCTGTGCCTCCTGCGTGAGCGCCTCCACCTCGGCCTGCCATTTACGGCTCACCTGGTTGAGCTGTTCGTTGGCACGTTCGTAGGCCGGTATGTTCTTAAGGATGTATTCCATGTCGACAAGTGCAAACTTCTGGGCGCGGGCCTGGAAGCTGCAGCACAAAGCCACGATGGCCAGCATGGCCCTGAGGGTGGCAGTGGTAGTGAGATTCATCTTTTTCATATCAGTTCTTTTTATGTTTAGATGTGATGGATAATCAGTTGGACGCTGTCAGAATTCCTGTCCCAGGATGAAATGGAAATGGCTCTTGCTGTAGGTGCGACTGCCAAATACCGGGTCGAAACCGTAGGCCCAGTCGATACCCAGCATACCCACCATAGGCAGGAAGATGCGCACACCGGCACCCACAGAACGCTTCATGTCGAAGGGATTGAACTTCTTCACACTGTTCCATGCATTGCCGCCCTCGGCAAACATCAGGCCATAGATGTTGGTGCTGGCACCCAGCATGAACGGATAGCGCAGTTCCAGTGTGAAACGGTCATAAGCATAGCCCATGTAGCCGTTGGGTGTGAGCGAACCGTTGTCGTAGCCGCGCAGGCCGATGGTTTCGGTGGCATAGGTGCTGCTATAGCCCGACATACCATCGCCACCCACATAGAAGGTCTCAAAGGGCGAACGCTTGTGGCGGTTGTAGGAGCCCAGCAGACCCATCTCCACACGGGTGGAGAGCACGAAGCACTTGTTGTGGCTCGATAGGGCGGTGAAGGTGCGCGTCTTGAACTTCCACTTGTGGTATTCAATCCACCGGTAGGCTTCCTGCAGTTCCTGACGGTAGGTGCTGCTGAGAGGGTTCTTGCCCAGCTTGGAATAGTCCTTCCCGTCCCACAGGCTGAAGGGAGGAGTGAACGAGGCCGAGAGCAGGAACTCCGAACCTCTTCGCGGATAGATCTGGTTGTCGGTGCTGGTACGGCTGAGGTTCAGATTGAGGCTGATGTTGTTACAGTTTCCGTTGGATATGAGGAAGTATTGCCAGTCCTTAAGCATATAGCGCATATAGGAGAGGTCCATGCCCAGCTGGAAATAGTCGTCGGGCCAGCGCAATCGCTTGCCCCATCCCACAGTCAGACCCAATATTTTCACAAACTTGTCGGGGTCGTAATAGTTTTCATAATAATTATACCCATTGGTGCCATAGCCATAAAGATAGCTGTTGTAATAGTTGTTGTAATAGGCACTGTTGTAATAGTTGTCGCTCACATCAGTCTGCTTGCTGAAGAAGGCACTCACGCTGAGCGTATTGGGGCGCTTGCCACCAAACCACGGGTTCATGTAGCTTACGCTGTAGGCTTGATAGTAGCGGCCGTTGGTCTGTCCGCTGATGCTGAATGTCTCTCCGTTGCCCTGAGGCAGGATGCCGCGCCGCAGGCCGTCCCTATTGAAGAGATTGGCCATGCAGAAGTTGCTGAACTTGAGACCGATTTTTCCAATCACGCCTGTCTGGCCGTAACCCAGCGAGAACTCCACCTGGTCGTTGCTCTTGGAGGTGAGGCCCCAGAGCAGATCCACGGTTCCGTTCACCTGGTCGGGCTTGATGTCATACTTGATGCTCTCGGCATCGAAGTGGCCCAGCGAGGCAATCTCGCGATAGGAGCGCTCCAGTGCCTCCTTGCTGAAGAGGTCGCCCGGTTTGTTGCGCAGCTCACGCCGCACCACGTTTTCATACACACGGTCGTTGCCCGATATGCGCACATGGCTGATATGGGCCTGCGGACCCTCCGTAATGCGCATCTCCAGGTCCACACTATCGCCCACGATATTGATTTCCACCGGCTCCAGACGGTAGAACACATAACCGTTGTTGTAGTAGAGGTTGCCAATGGCATCATCATCGGTGTTCAGGCGCTCGTCGAGTAACTTCTGGTTGTACACATCGCCTTTCTTCAAGCGCAGGATAGTGGCCAAGGCATCCGTGGGATAGAGCGTGTTGCCCACCCACTCGATGTTGCGCACATAATACTTCTGTCCCTCCTCCACTTTCAGATACACGTCTACCGTCTTGTCGTCATAGGCATAGACGCTGTCCTTGAGGATGACGGCATCGCGATAGCCCAGCTCGGCATACTTGTTCACCAGGTTCTCCTTGGCCTCCTTGAACTTGCTGTCCACAAACTTCTTGCTTCTGAACCAGCTGGCCATGGAGCCCTTCTCGTGGATTTTCTTCAGTACGCCGTTCCTAATCAGTCCGCCCTTGATTTGCTTTTCCGTGAGCACCTCGTTGCCTTCGATGATAATCTTGTGGATTTTCACCTTGTCGTTCTTGTTGATGTTCACGTCCACCACAATCTTGTCAGGAGCACTGGCGTCATCATGCGACACGATGTTTATCTCGGCATTCTTGTAGCCCTTGTCGTCAAAGTAGCGCTTGGCCAGGATTCTGGCACGGTCTATCATGTTGGGAGTGAGCTGGTTGTCCTTCACCAGCCCCAATTTCTCGGCCAACTCGTCCTTCTCGCTCTTCTTCACGCCGTTGTAGTTGATTTGCGAAATGCGCGGACGTGCTGTGAGCTGGATGTGCAGGAAGACAGAGTCGTTGCGGATGCTGTCGGCACTGATCACCACATTACTGAATAGCCCGTTGCGCCAATAGCGCTTCACGGCCTGCGGCACCTCCTCACCGGGAAGCGAAATCACCTGTCCCACGGACAGTCCGCTCAGTCCGATAAGCAAATAGTCGTCGTAGCCTGGCACCCCATCCACATGGATGTCGCCAATCACATACTGGCGTGGTGTGCGGCTGTAGTCGATAACAGGATTGGTGTCGGTGGCTTGTGCCCATGCCTGTACGGCCACTGCGGCCAGTATGACTGCAAGGTAAAACCTTCTCAGGGTTCTCATATCAGCTTATTCGATTGTTTCCACTTGTTCTCCGGTCATGCCGAATCTACGTTGTCTGCGCTGGTATTCCACGATTGCCTTGTGGAGGTCCTCCTCGTGGAAATCGGGCCAGAATGTGTCGCAGAAATAAAACTCGCTATAGGCGCATTGCCACAACAGGTAGTTGCTGATGCGCAGTTCGCCTCCCGTGCGGATGAGCAGTTCAGGATCGGGCATAAAATTGGTGACCAGATGGTTGCTGATGTATTGCTCCGTCACCTCCTCCGGTTTGAGCTTGCCTGCAGCGGCCTGTGCAGCTATCTCCCGTGCCGTGCGCGTAATCTCCCACCGGCTGCTGTAGCTCAGTGCACACACTGCCGTCATGCGTGTGTTGCCTGCTGTGCGGTCCATGCATTCCTGCACCCGCTTCCTTGCGCTCGCGGGAAGGAGGTCCATGTCGCCAATCACGCGGAAACGCACATTATTCTTCATGAAGATTTCGTCCTCAAGCTTGGTCACCACCAAATTCATCAGGGCCTCCACCTCTGCCTCGGGCCGGTTCCAGTTTTCAGTGGAGAAGGTGTACATGGTGAGGTATTTTATACCCAGGCGCGCACACTCCTCAGTGATACGGTTCACGGTGGCCACTCCTTCCACATGCCCCGCCGTGCGAGGCAGTCCCTTGGCCTTGGCCCATCTGCCGTTGCCGTCCATGATGACAGCGATGTGGCTGGGTAGCCTGTCGAAATCTATCTGTTCTTTATAGCTCATAACTCTGTATTTATAATATGGTACGCGCGTGTGCACGCGGATTTGTATATGTATTATTATTGTTCTCTCGTTGTCAGTCTCTCCTGTCGGTCAGTCATTGTTGCACCTGCGGTATTTGGGGCAGATGTCGTAGCTCACGTAGACCATGGTGAAGGAATAGCAGTCCTTGTTCTTCAGGCCTACACTCTTTATCCCATAGGGATGGATGAGCCGCTTGCTCTCACTGTCTCCTGCGTCCAGCGCGTCGCTGGTGGTGAACCGCATGCTCCATTCCAGGCCGATGTTGAGCCGTGGCCTCACCTTGTATTTCACACCGACACCCACAGGAAGACACAGCCCGAAGGCCGTCTCGGCTCCACCCGGAGCCAGTGTGAAACCCATGCCGGCCAGTGCATAGGGGGTGATGCGCTTCAGATCCTTGTAGCCACCGCCGTAGCCATAGCCCCAGAAGTTCATCTCAAACTGGGCTCCCATGTCTATGACATTGCGCCCGAACGACACGCTCACGGGGGTTCCACCTGCAGCACTGGGCTTGAGGGGGTCATCGGGAAGGAAGAGGTCGTCGCTGCTTCCTCTCAGATGGGCCACGCCCAAATTGGCCTTGATGGCCATTCGGGGATTGAAGTTGCGTCTCATCAGCAGGGTGCCCATGCCACACAACTGGGCGAAGGGTGTGCTGTTCACATCACCCAGATAGAAGCTGGTGCCCAAGGCTCCGCCCACCTCCATCTTGTACTCCACCTCCTGCTGTGCACCGGCACGACTCCATGCCAGCATCAACAACAGGATGGCTACTGCCTGTCGAAGGCGAGCCGGTTGAGTCGTCCGCGCCATACCTGGTTGTCGGCAATGATCCATATATGATAATCATCATCGGTGACCGCTGTCACCGGACCCTCCACACCCTCCAAGAGGGATGGCAGGTGGATATACAGGTCACGTTTCCACGTAATCCCGTTATCGTTGCTCACATACAGGCAGTCCATGGCATCACCCGCACCGTCGATGCGCCGGCCACCAAAGGTAAACAGTCTGTCATCGTAGCGAAGCAGTGTCTGGTGCTGCAGCACAGGACACGGGTACTTGTTGTCGGCGCTGGGTGTCATGTACATCCACATGGCAGTCGTCTCCTCCGAGGCAGTCTTCCATGTCTTTACCCACGCGTTGCGCCCCCAGGTCTGGTTTCCCTGTCCGGCCACGAGCAGGCGCTGCCTTCCGTTGTCTTCCCTGTAGGCGATACTGAGCACATCCCGCGAGGGCAACATGGAAGTGTCCTCGTCCAGTTGCTCGGCTGTCCACTGCACAGCGTCCTCAGACCGGAGCAGGCTGCTGCCACAAAGCGCATAGTAGGCATCATCCGTCACAGCCGCCAGTATCATTCCTTCTCGGGCCACGCCCAATGTCTCCCATTCGACGGCATCGGAGGAGGTGAAGAGTTGTCCCTTGCTGTCACTCACATACACCTTCCCGCGTGCCTGACGGAGCGTTTCCAGACTGGTTTCGGCAGACAATTGGCTCGCCTGCAGGCTCCATCCGCTGGTCTCCTTGGTGGCCAGACGCCACCCGTCGGCAGTCTGTCCCAGCACATGCAGCTTTCCATTCAGCCACAAGGCGCGCATACCGGCCATGTGCTGAAAGATTTCGGGCACCGAGTCGGTGCGCGTCCAATAGAGCGAGTCGCCCTCCTGCTGGTGGATATTCACCTTGAGGGTATAGATGCGGTAGCTCGAAAGGTCGTCGGAGGTTACGGACAGATGGACGGGCTTGGACAGGTCGATGCTGTCCGAGCTGGTATATGCAGTCCACGAAGCACTGTCCGTGTCGGCAGGACGATAGGACACGATGGAGCCATCAAAACTGATGGTGAGGAGAATGGCCGACACGTCCGCGCCATAGGGCAGCGAGTCGCGGTTCTCGATGACAAGCTTGCGCTGGTCGATGGACATCGGAAAGTAAGACCCGGAGATGGAGGTGTAATATGTGCTGTCGCTTCCATCGCTGGCCGTCGTGGTCAGTGCCCGTTTGAATGAGCCCAGTGTCACGTTGGAGATATAGCAGTAGTTGGACAACGTCACTTCGTCGTCGTCCTTCATGCACGCGCCGAGCAGGATGACCGTCAATGTCAACAGGCCCGGTAAAAGTCTTTTCATACGTTTCACACTCGTGTATATATATGTTTCAGTCTACAAAATTACGCTTATTATTTGATTTTTCCCTCATATAGGGATTGAAAAGCGATGGAATTAAGTAAAATTAGGGATAATCGGCTTGCTCGACCCATCTTTTGAACAATTTTTCCTAAATACTAGCACTCGATTCCCACCGTAATCCGCTGTCGCATACATTCCGTGCGAGGGCCATGCCGGCGACGGAATTCCTGTGCCCAGCATGAAGGGTGCCACCTCCACCCTCAGCTCGTCCCAGCATCCGGCCTCAAGGAAAGCCCCCAGCAGTGTGGCTCCTCCCTCCACCAGCAGTGACTGGATGCCCTTCCCATGCAGATTGGAAAGCACCTCAGCGACGCTCTGCCCCTGATAGACAAGCGTGGGAGTATGGGAGGGCTGGCACAGGTGCAGATGGGGAGGCAAGGGCTGGTCGTGACAGGCCATTACCACCCGCAGGGGGTCTGTTCCATGCCACTGCCGCACGTTGAGCCACGGATTGTCCAGCAAGGCTGTGCGTCCGCCCACCATGATGGCCTGGTGTCCGGCCCTCAGCCTGTGCACCAGCATCTGGGTGAAAGGCGTGGAAAACTTCACGCTGCTGCCATCGGCACGGGCGATGAAGCCGTCGGCCGACTGTGCCCATTTGAGCGTGACCCAGGGACGGTGAAGGGAATGAAAAGTGATGAAGCGCGCATTGAGAGCACGGCATTCAGCCTCCAGCACCCCCACCTTCACCGCAATGCCTGCATCCCGTAGTTTTTTGATGCCCAGCCCGTCCACCTTGGCAAAGGGGTCCTGGCAGCCAATCACCACCCGCGGTATGCGCTGCGCCACGATAAGGTCGGCACAAGGCGGTGTCTTGCCATAATGGGCACAGGGCTCAAGGCTCACATAGAGGGTGCTCCTGGTGAGCAGCTGCCTGTCCCTGACGGAAGCAATGGCGTTCACCTCGGCATGAGGGCCTCCACACTTCCGGTGGTAGCCTTCCCCGATAATGCATCCGTCACACACCACCACAGCACCCACCATGGGATTGGGTGCCGCCCCTTCTTCTCCGCATCGAGCCAGCTGGATGCAGCGTTTCATGAAACAAATGTCCTGTGCAGACATCTTTTGGCTTTCTTCTGTCATCTCATTCCGTTTTTTTTGTTTACCTTTGCAGCATGAATGCGATTCGTAGACTCCAGGAAGTGTATTCGCCGGGCGAGGCGCGGGCTGTATACCGTTTGGTGATGGAAACCCGCTTCCATCTGTCCATGACTGACATTTTGCTGGGCAAAGATAAGGAATTATCTCCAAATGACCTAGCGGAATGGGAAATTATTCTCTCACGCCTGCTGGACGGAGAGCCGGTGCAATATGTGCTGGGCGAAGCCGATTTTTGCGGATTGAAGCTGCATGTGGAGCCGGGCGTACTGATTCCCAGACCCGAAACAGCCCAGCTGGTGGATGCCATCCTGCGGGATACGGACGCAGGTTGCCGCGTGCTGGAGATTGGCACCGGCAGCGGCTGCATAGCCGTGGCACTGGCAAAGGCCGGCTACAGGGTTACAGCCACAGACGTGTCGGCAGTGGCACTCAGCGTGGCACGCAGGAATGCCGAGCAACAGGGGGTGGAGGTCCAGCTGGTGGAGGACGATGTGCTACACACCCGCCTGCAACCTGCCCAGTGGGAAGTGGTGGTGAGCAATCCTCCCTACATCTGCCAGAACGAGGCCGCGGCCATGGAGCAACTGGTGCTCGACCACGAGCCACACGAAGCTCTGTTTGTGCCCGACCACGACCCGCTGCGCTTCTACCGGGCCATCCTGCAGTTGGCCGCATCCCGCCTGACACCTATGGGCAGCGTGTATTTTGAAATCAACCGCCTTTATGGAGAAGAACTCTGCGCAATGGCCCGGCAGATGGGCTTTGTGCACACTGCCCTCTGGCAGGACTCCTTTGGCAACAACCGTTTTGTAAAATGTTCAAGATGAAAAAAAAACCAGCCCGTGCGCTTACTTATGAACAAGCGCTCTCCCGTGCCACCCGCCTTTGCAGCGGAGGCGAACATGGCCGCCACGAGATGGAAGAGAAGGCATGCCTGTGGGGCCTGACGGCATTAGAGGCCCGGCGACTCGCCGACTATCTGGAGGCAGAACGCTATGTCGATGATGCCCGTTTCTGCCGTGCCTACGTGCACGACAAGCTCCACTACAACCACTGGGGGCCGGCCAAGATAGGCCAGATGCTGCGTATGCAGGGCATAGATGACGCGCTGGCCAGTGAGGCGCTTGGCGAAGTGGAAGAGGAGGAATGGCATGCTGTGCTCCTGAACGTGCTGCAGCAGAAGAGGCGCGCCATGCCCGCCCAGGACCCATACGCCACACGCACAAAACTCATCCGTCATGCCCTTTCCAGAGGCTTCATGCTCCACGAGATTGAGCGTGCCCTGCAGGAAAGCTGAAAAAAATGGGCGAATACGTGGCAAGTAATGACAAAATGTTGTAAATTTGCATCCAAATACGATAGTATAACTTCTAACCCTTACTCAAGATGAATACATTGAAGAATATTTTTGCGGCCAAGCTACTCGATGTGAAGGCCATCAAGTTGCAACCCACCAACCCGTTCACATGGGCCAGCGGATGGAAAAGTCCCTTCTACTGCGACAACCGGAAGACGCTCTCCTATCCCGACCTCCGCTGCTTTGTAAAGATAGAACTGGTGCGTCTGGTGATGGAGAACTTCCCCCAGGTGGATGCCATTGCCGGTGTGGCCACAGGCGCCATTGCCCAGGGTGCACTGGTAGCCGACACGCTGGGACTTCCTTTCGTGTATGTGCGAAGCAAGCCCAAAGACCATGGTCTGGAAAACCTCATCGAGGGCGAACTGAAACCCGGCATGAAAGTGGTGGTGGTGGAAGACCTCATCAGCACCGGCGGCAGCAGTCTGAAGGCTGTGGATGCCATCCGCTCCAACGGTTGCACGGTTATTGGCATGGTGGCCAGCTATACCTATGGTTTCGATGTAGCCAAGCAGGCATTTGAGCAGGCCGGCGTGGAGCTGATAACGCTCACCGACTACGAATCGGTAGTGGCCGAAGCCCTGAAGACCGGCTACATACAGCCCTCCGACGTACAGCTGCTCCACGACTGGAGAAAAGATCCTGCACACTGGAACGGATAACCCACCTAACAAGTACCCCCTAACCATTATGACAAAATACGAAAGCGAAGTAAAACTCATCTATGCACCCCGCCAGACTGTCTATGACAAGCTAAGCGACCTTTCCCAACTCTCCTCCATCCGCGAGCGGGCAGCCGACCCGATGTTCCGCGACAAGGTGCTGGCCATGGCCGGCGACAAGATAAAGCCCGACCAAGCCGACAAGGTCATCGAGGTGCTGCAGAAGCTGGAGATGACCCCCGACACCCTCACCTTCGAGGCAGGCCCCCTGGGCAACATCACTCTGCGCATCATCGAGCGCGAGGAACCCAAGTGCATCAAGTTCAACCTGGAAGGGGCTCCCATTCAGGCCAATCTGTGGATACAGCTGCTCGAGCGTGATACGGAGACACTGCTGAAGTGCACACTGGGCACCGAACTCAATTTCCTGCTCCGCCAGATGGTGGGCAACAAGATTCAGGACGCTGCCAACCAGCTGGCCACCACGCTGGCAGCCATTCCCTATTAATATATTATGGTATGAAACTTTGGGAAAAGAATGTTCAGATGAACGCAGAGATAGAGCGTTTCACCATCGGACGCGACCGTGAGATGGACCTCTATCTGGCCCAAGACGATGTATTGGGGTCAATGGCCCACATCACCATGCTGGAGAGCATCGGCCTGCTGGAAGCAGACGAACTGAAGGCCTTGCTGGCCCAGCTCCGCCAAATTCATGCCGACATCCAGGCCGGAAACTTTGTCATCGAAGAAGGCATAGAGGACGTACACTCCCAGGTGGAGCTGATGCTGACCCGTGCGCTGGGCGACATTGGCAAGAAAATCCATTCCGGACGTAGCCGCAACGACCAGGTGCTTGTCGACCTCAAGCTCTTCACCCGCCGCCAGATAAGGGCTGTGGTGGATGACATACAGGCACTCTTCGACACCCTGCAGCAGCAAAGCGAGCGCTACAAGGATGTGTTGATGCCCGGCTACACCCATCTGCAGGTGGCCATGCCCAGCAGTTTTGGCCTGTGGTTTGGTGCCTATGCCGAGAGCCTGGTGGACGACATGATGATGTTGCAGGCAGCCTACAAGCAGGCCAATCGCAACCCGCTGGGCAGTGCGGCCGGCTATGGCAGCAGTTTCCCGCTCGACCGCACACTCACCACACGCCTGCTCGGCTTCGACAGCATGGACTATAACGTAGTGTATGCACAAATGGGACGTGGCAAGATGGAACGCAACGTGGCCTTTGCCCTGGCATCCGTGGCTGGCACCGTAGCCAAACTGGCATTTGATGCCTGCATGTTCAGCAGCCAGAACTTTGCCTTTGTGAAGCTCCCCGACGAGTGTACCACTGGCTCCAGTATCATGCCCCACAAGAAGAACCCCGACGTATTTGAGCTCACACGCGCCAAGTGTAACAAGTTGCAGGCACTGCCTCAGCAGATTATGATGATCATGAACAATCTGCCTTGTGGCTATTTCCGTGATTTGCAGATTCTCAAGGAGGTATTCCTGCCTGCCTTTGCCGAACTGCGCGACTGCCTGCAGATGACCGCCTACATCATCAGCCGCATCCAGGTGAACACGCACATCCTCGATGATGCGCGCTACGACCTGATGTTCAGCGTGGAGGAGGTCAACCGCAGGGTGGTTGAGGGCATTCCCTTCCGTGATGCCTACAAGCAGGTGGGCCTGGAGATTGCTGCGGGTGAATTTACTCCGGACAAGCAGGTGCACCACACCCACGAAGGCTCCATCGGCAACCTCTGCAATCCGCAGGTGAAACAGCTCATGCAGGAGGTGGTTGAAGGTTTCCACTTCGACCGTGTGGCGGAAGCCGAAGAAAAGCTGCTCCATTCATGAGACACCCCACACGACTCTTGCTGGGGCTGCTGATGTCCCTTATACTGGCAGGCTGCAACGCCACTGACCACACGTTTTGCAGCCTGCCGGCCTATTTCGCGGTGGAAAACACCCTGCAGGTACCCGCGTTGCACGGCGCACTCAACAACATGGGGCAATTCTGCACCATCCGTGCCACAGGAGGGCAATATGTCTTCGCCGACACACGCCAGTCCAGTGCCATCAACATCACTCAGCTCGACTATGCCCGCAATTTCTACCTCGGACTGAGTGGCTTCATTGTAGGGCTGCCCAACATCCCGGAGATGGGACTCGACCAGTCGCGTGTAGTGTGCTACGACTGGGCCTGCCGCAACTGCTACGAGGCATTCAATGTGACCCGTCGCATGGAACTACAGGAAAACGGTTATGCCCACTGCTCAGGATGCGGACGCACCTACAACCTCAACGATATGGGGCAGGCAGTACAGGGAGAGGCCGGCAAGCCGCTCTATCGGTACCGCATCTCCTTCATGGGCTACACCATGCTCATCAACAATCGCTGAGCACTCACCTCCGTTTTTTCCCTTCCCTCTTTGACCCCACACATTTACAGATTGTGACAACAAGCGCAAAAATTGCAAAAAACTCAACAAACACCACCATTCTGTGGCGTTTTTTTTGTAACTTTGTGGCCGATATCCTATCTGTGTAACCAATTAAGGTAAAAAGCTATGAGGAAGATTCAGTGTTTGGGCATTCTCACCAGCGGAGGTGACGCCCCAGGAATGAATGCAGCAATTCGTGCGGTCACCCGCGCTGCCATCGCCAACAACTTCAAGGTAATGGCCATCTACCGTGGCTATGAAGGTCTCATCAACGATGAGATCCGCGAGTTCACGACCGAAAATGTCAGCAATATCATACAGCGTGGCGGCACCATCCTGAAAACCGCCCGCAGCAAGGAATTCCAGACACCCGAAGGCCGCCAGAAGGCCTACGACAACATGCAACGCAGAGGCATAGACGCACTGGTAGTGATTGGCGGCAACGGTTCACTCACAGGTGCACGCATCTTTGCCGAGGAATTCGACGTGCCCTGCATCGGACTGCCTGGCACTATCGACAATGACCTGAACGGTACCGACCTTACAATCGGCTACGACACCACTCTCAACACCATCATGGAATGCGTCGACAAAATCCGCGACACAGCCACCAGCCACGAACGCATCTTCTTCGTAGAGGTGATGGGCCGCGACGCCGGCTTCCTGGCCCAGAACAGCGCCATTGCCAGCGGTGCCGAAGCTGCCATCATCCCCGAAGACAGCACAGGTGCCGACCAGCTGGAGCACTTCATCGGCCGCGGCATACGCAAGAGCAAGAGCAGCAGCATCGTCCTGGTGAGCGAGAGCCCCAAGTGTGGTGCCATGTATTATGCCGAGCGCGTGCGCCGCGAATATCCCGAGTATGAAGTGAGGGTGTCCATCCTGGGACACCTGCAGCGTGGCGGAAGTCCTAGTGCGGGCGACAGAATCCTGGCCAGCCGACTGGGCGTGGGTGCCGTGCGTGCCATCCTTGAAGGGCAGCGCAATGTGATGGTGGGCATCAAGAACGACGAGGTGGTCTATGTCCCCTTCACCAATGCCATCAAGAGCGACAAGCCCGTGAAGAGAGAGCTGATTGACGTACTGGCTGTGCTTAGCATCTGATGGGCAAGCACACCCGGCAGATTGCCTGAAGAGCGTATGAACGTACTGTTGGTGAACACGAGCGAGCGGACGGGTGGCGCAGCCATTGCAGCCAGCCGTCTGATGCATGCACTGAACCGCCATGGAGTGAATGCCAGGATGATTGTGCGCCAGAAACGCGGTTTTCCCTTCTACTGGGAACGCATGGTTATCTGGCTGCACAATCGGCTGAGCCGGCGCATGCTCTGGTACGTGGACATCGCCAATGCCGGAACCGACATCACCCTTCTTCCGGCCTTCCGCGAGGCCGACGTGATACACCTTCACTGGGTGAACCAGGGATTCCTGTCGCTTGAGGTGATTGACCGCATTCTCCACAGCGGCAAGCGCATCGTGTGGACGATGCACGACCAATGGCCCTACACGGCCATCTGCCACCACAGCCGCGACTGCCGGCGTTTCCAGACCCGCTGCCACGATTGCCCGCAGTTGTGCTACCCCTCGAAAAAAGACCTTTCCTACAAGGTGTTTACCCGCAAGCTGGCACTCATGGGCAACGCCCACGTCACCTTCGTGGGATGCAGCCAATGGATTGCCGGCCTGGCCGCCACCAGTGCCCTTCTCCGCGGCCAGCGCATCGTATCCATCCCCAATGCGGTACCTGCTGATGCCTTTCATCCGATGGACCGCCTGGAAGCACGCCGACGCATGCACCTTCCTGAACACGGCCATCTGGTACTCTTCGGCTCCTGCAAGGTGTCTGACCGGCGAAAAGGAGCCGACTACATGATTGCGGCCTGCCGCAGGCTCTCCCATGCCCGCGTCACACTGGTCATCGTGGGCAGCCAGGGAAGATGGATGCTGGGCGAGCTGCCTGCCATGGACGTGCTGGTGCTCGACTATATATCCGACGAACACCAGATGGCGGCCCTCTATTCGGCTGCCGACGTATACGTTACGCCCTCACTGATGGAGAACCTGCCCAATACCATTGCAGAGGCCATGAGCGTGGGCACTCCCTGCGTGGGCTTCCACACAGGAGGCATCCCTGAGATGATCGACCATCTGGAGAACGGCTATGTGGCACGCTATTGCGATGTGGACGATCTGGCACGGGGCATCGACTATGTGCTGGACCACGACCTTCGGGAGGCGGCACGCCAGAAAGCAGCAGCTTCCTACGGCGAGGATGCAGTGGCAAAACAATACATCCGCATATATGAAGAATAGACCGCTTATCACCATAGCCACAGTCACCTACAATGCAGGTGCCACACTCCAGCGGACGCTCCAGAGCGTGGCCTGTCAGGACTATCCGCGCATAGAGCATCTTATTGTGGACGGACGCTCGCGCGACGACACGCTCCCGCTGGTGCAACGCTATGTGGAGCAAAACACCATGGCCAGCGTGCCCCATAGCATACGTCTCGTCTGCGAGCACGACCAGGGACTCTACGATGCCATGAACAAAGCCATCCGTCAGGCTACAGGCGAGTACATCGTATTTCTCAATGCAGGCGACAAACTGCACACACCGCAGACCATCACCCGAATAGTGGACAGCCTGGACTGGATAAAGGGCGACTATTCCAATCCTGCCATCGCCTACGGGGAGACTGACATCGTGGATGAGGAAGGGCGTTTCATCCGGCACCGCCGTCTGCAGGCACCCGAGGAACTCGACGACCGCAGCTTTCTGGATGGAATGCTGGTGTGCCATCAGTCTTTCTACGTTCGCACCGACCTGGCACGCGAAGAACCCTACAACCTGTCCTACCGCTATTCTGCCGACTATGACTGGTGCCTGCGGCTCATACGGAAGGCACGCAAGCGCAGGCTCCAGATTATCAACACCCATCAGGTGCTCACCGACTACCTGAACGAGGGCCTTACCACCCGCAACCACCACCGTTCACTATTGGAGCGGCTCCGCATCATGGCCGTCCACTATGGCTGGCCGTCTGCCCTGCTTCGCCACGCCTGGTTCGTGGTGCGCGCAGTCTACAAGGCGTAATCAACATTTAGCAGTCCATAACCTTAACCCAAGTTTGATATCCGACAACTATTTTCAACAATTTTTAGGGGTATTCGT
>CAMBDA010000046.1 GCA_945865175.1 uncultured Prevotellaceae bacterium
ACGAATACCCCTAAAAATTGTTGAAAATAGTTGTCGGATATCAAACTTGGGTTAACAGCGGTGCTTATACGGAATATTTGTGGCTTGTCCGTGACCTGACCTGTATTAACTATTATCAGTCACTCAAAACAAGCTGTTTACCACAAACAATCCCAATATCCCGAATAAAATCATGTTTTTTAGGTATTGCAGGAATGAGAATACCGGTGTACCTTTGCACCCGAAAAAGCAACGTGTAGTGTCTAGACACGTAAATCCAGTTGTATTTATGCGATTAGGCCGCAAAGGCTACCTATTATATTATATATGAGAATAAACTGTTGCAGGATGACAGCCCTATGCCTGTCAATTATATCTGTTCTGCCATTATCGGCACAAAGTGACTCAACCAAGGTACACAACAAGCGCCATGGCGAGCACATCGATAAGGAAACGAAACTTAACGAGGTGGTCGTGGTGGCTGGAGGTGTAGGCAGAGTGAAAAAATCTGCCTTCAACACCATTGCGGTGGATACTCGCGAAATGCAGAACACGACAAAGAACCTGAGCGATGCCTTGTCGAAGGCTCCTGGACTGAAATTAAGGGAGTCGGGCGGTGTAGGTTCTGACATGTCTCTGATGATGGATGGATTCAGCGGCAAACACGTCAAGATATTCATCGACGGCATACCACAAGAGGGCGTTGGAGCTTCGTTTGGTCTTAACAATATACCCATAAGCTATGCCAACAGGATAGAGGTGTATAAGGGAGTTGTGCCTGTGGGATTCGGCACTGATGCCATCGGCGGTGTTGTGAATGTGGTGACAAACAAGCGTCATAGCGGATGGCATCTCGATGCGTCGTATTCCTATGGCTCATTCAATACTCATAAGTCGAACGTCAGTTTCGGACAGACATTCAAAAGCGGACTTACCTACGAGATTACGGCTTTCCAGAACTATTCCGACAACAACTACCGGGTGAATTCACCGGTAGAGGACTTCGAAACTGGCAGAATTGACCGCGACAAACAGGAAAGCGTAAAGCGGTTCCACGACACATACCACAACGAGGCTGCCATTGCCAAGGTGGGAGTTGTTGGGAAATCGTGGGCTGACCGACTGATGGCGGGGCTGACCTGGTCGCAGATGTACAAGGAGATTCAGACGGGAGTGAGACAGGAAATCGTGTACGGACAGAAACACCGCCGCAGCCATGCACTGCAACCAAGCGTGGAATACGTGAAGCACAACCTCTTCACACGCGGTCTTGGCCTGACGGTGACGGGAACCTACAACCGCGACGTTACAACCAATGTCGATACCGCCTCATACAAATACAACTGGCGAGGAGAGACGGCTCTGCTCAACTCCCCCGGAGAACAGTCGCTGATGCACGCGCGCGCCACCAATCACAATTGGAATGCCACGGCCACCATTAACTACTATTTGGGCACGACACACCTCTTCACGCTCAACAACGTACTCACCGACTTCCGCCGTTGCAACGCATCACTGCTCACATCGGAGGTGCTGACAGACGCCATCGACAAGCGCACAAGAAAGAACATCACAGGACTACAGTACCGACTGACTCCGACTGACAAATGGAACTTCTCGGTGTTCGGAAAATACTATAACCTGTATGTGGCAGGCCCTGTGGCAACCACAGAGGCACAGGATGAATATGTGCGCACAAGTCACAGGATGGATTTCTGGGGGTATGGTGCCGCAGCCACATGGTTTATCATCGACGGACTGCAGACAAAACTGTCATACGAAAAGGCATGCCGACTGCCTACCATAGAGGAGATGTTCGGTGACGAAGACCTGGAGACAGGCGACATCGGTATCAAGCCGGAGCGTAGCCACAACGTGAACATCAACCTAAGCTATTCCAACCGCTTTGGACAACATTCAATTTATCTTGAAGGCGGACTGGTGTATCGAGACACTAAAGACTACATCCAACGCAACATCATGAGCATGAGCGGAGGCAAATATGCCGCTTCCTACATCAACTATGGCAACGTGCGAACAAAAGGCTACAATTTCTCGCTCCGATATGCATTGGGCAGATGGTTGAGCATAGGCGGCAACTTCACCAAGATGAACGTATGCGACAACATGAAGACATCAATGGGTTCTACTGCTGCCAACATCAACTACAAGCAGAGGATTTCCAATCTGCCGTATATCTTCGCCGACTCCGACATCAATCTCTACTGGCACAACTGTGCAAAGAAGGGTAACACGTTGTCGCTGACCTACGACAACCAATATCTGCATAGCTTCACCTACTATACATCAAATATCGGAGCCAACAAGGGTGACTATGTGGTGCCAAACCAGTTTTCGCACAACATGACGCTCACATACAGTATGATGCGCGGAAGATACAGTGTGTCGATGGAATGCCGAAACTTCACCAACGAGAAGCTCTACGACAACTTCTCACTACAGAAGGCGGGAAGGGCGTTCTACGGCAAGGTGAGGGTGCACTTTTAGAAATTAGGAACATATAAATATAAAAATGAAATGAGAAAGTACATTAAGATGGTGACCGCAACCATGATTGCGGTAAGCCTTGCGGCTTGTTCAGAGAATGATGACAGCGTTGGGGATGTAACACCGGATGATTCCGAAACACCTGACGTATCAACTGGTGCCATGGCATTTGCCCTCGCTACATCAGTGACAGATGGCGACAAGACAGCCAACGTCCTGCTGACATCCAATGAGCTCGGTAGCGGCAGTGTGTCGCCAATCAACAATGGCCTTGTGAACGACGGTGCCACGGAATGGGTGTTCTACGGCGACAAGTATCTCTATGCCCTCACCTACAACCAGGGTAATGCCGGTACGACACGCTCTTACGTGCTCAACAGCGACGGACAGATGAAAGCCCGTTCGGCTGAATACAAGGTGACACGATTCACCTCCTTCGGCAAGTTTGGCGACTATATCGTCTCGGCTTCCACAGGCGACGGACTGGCGGAATATGCCGATGCCAACGGCAATCTGCCTAAGATGTTCCTACTCACATACCTTGATGTGGAAAACGAGACCGCTACACAGAGCGACTCAAAGAAAAAGGACAATTTCATGTCGGAGAATTTCCTCGGCAACGGTGAGTATGCCATGCTGTCGGGATTCCTCGAGAGCGGCGGCAAACTCTATAGTGCTGCCATCGGTATGGGACTCAGTGCCTATGGTTCGAGCATCGATGGCGGCAAGTATATCCTTCCGGGCAATGAGGATCTCGTGAAGCAGGAGAGCGGCGGCTCGGGTGGCGGTTCATACGTCAAGGGTGAACTCAGCGGCACACAATATCCCAACGAGTGCTGGGTGGCAATCTTTGATAATGAACAGCTTGACGGCAGGCGACTGATAAAGACCGACAAAATCAGCTATGCATGTGGCAGATACCGCTCGCAGTACTATCAGTCGATATGGGCTGCCGACAATGGTGATATCTATGTATTCTCACCAAGTTATGCCAAGACCGTAACCGACCCGCGTCAGCAGACAACGCTTGACGCCGGTGTGGTGCGCATCAAGGCCGGGGATACTGATTTCGATCCCGACTATTATTATAGCATAGAGGCACAGAGCGGCGGCAAGTCATTCCTGCGCTGTTGGCATGCCGGAGGCAACAGTTTCCTTCTGAGAATGTATGACCGTCCGTTCTCTGAAACAGGATATGTGGCAACAGAACTTGCGGTGTTCAATGGTGATACAGGCAAACTCACCTTCGTCAGCGGTCTGCCTGCAACCGACAAAATCACCGACTTCGGCAAGATGCCATACGTAGAAGATGGATATATCTATATGCCTGTAATGACATCCGATGATTATCCTGCTATATATAAGATTGACCCTGCCACTGCCACAGCCACCAAGGGATTGAGCGTTGAGGTGAGCACAGTGACGGCGGTAGGAAAGATAAAGGAGTAAAAAAATGAAAAAAGTATTAAGAAAAATACACTTGTGGTTATCGGTGCCTACGGGCATCGTCATCACACTGGTGTGCTTCTCGGGTGCTATGCTCGTATTCGAGAAAGAGATTACGGAGGCTATAAAGCCTGAGCTGTATTTCGTGAAAGATGCAAAGGGAGAACCTATCCCCATGCAGCAACTGATGGAGAAGGTGGAAGAGACACTGCCCGACTCTGTAAGCATCTCGGGCGTGACTGTCTTTGCCGACAGCACCCGCACTTATCAGGTGAGTCTCTCCAAGCCCCGTCGCGCCTCCATCTATGTCAATCAATACACTGGAGAGGTGACCGGACGCTCCGAGCGCCTGCCTTTCTTCAATACCATGTTCCATCTGCACCGCTGGCTTCTGGGGTCATCGTCGGGTGTGGGAAAGCTGCTTACAGGTATATGCGCCCTCGCACTCGCATTCATCCTTGTCACAGGTATACTGATGTGGCTCACCAACCGCAACAAGCCGTTGAAGGCAAGTCTTGCCATCCACGTGACAAAAGGCTGGGGACGATTCTGGCACGACCTCCACGTGGCTGGAGGAATCTATGCCACCATCTTCCTGCTCGCCATGGCTCTTACGGGATTGACATGGTCGTTCTCATGGTATCGCAACGGTTTCTATGCCTGCTTCGGTGTTGAGTCGTCGGAAAGAAGCGGAGCACATGGGGAAGGCGGAAATTTGCATGGTGAAGGCAGAGATTCTCATGGTGAAGGAAGAAATAATCACGAAGGAAAACGCGGTGAAGGCCATGGTGAAGGTCGTGGCGAAGGACGCAGTGAAGGCCGTGGTGAAGGCCGTGGCAAAGGACGCGGTGAAGGCCGTGGTGAAGGCCGTGGTGAAGGCCGTGGCAATGAATTCTATCATGAAGGAGGATATCATGAAGAAGAATATGGATTCCACCATCGCTCACCTTATCGCAATTGGGACGATGTGTTGAATGAAGTGGCCTCGAAGAATCCCGGTTATCGCCAGATAACCCTTAAGCCCGAAGTGGCAGAGGTAGTGCCCGAGGGCCGTCTGAGCATGAGGGCCACCGACAAGTATTCATACGACAGAAGAAGCGGTGAGATAACCGACGTACAATTGTATTCTGCAGGAAAAAAGGACACCAAGGTGAGAAGTGGTATATACATGGTACACACCGGCAGTTGGGGAGGTATCATCACCCGAATCCTTAACTTCCTCGCAGCCCTCATCGGTGCCACGTTGCCCCTAACCGGCTATTGGTTATGGATTCGCCGACTGACACGAAAGCGTCACCAACAAGCCTAACAAATGCGAGCAGAAAAAGTTCAACAAAGAGGACAACAAATTCTGCTCGCATTTATTTTTAACCCAAGTTTGATGCCCTATAATTATTTTCAACTGTTTTTAGGGGTAATCAATGTCCTTCTGACGATGTCAACATAACCGTCCAAGTATGTAAACATAAATGGCGATTTATCTTTACATACTTTGCCTTTTATGTTTACATACTTTACGAGCGTTTTCTTAATAGAAAGATTTCTCGAATTATCCCTCCTAAATTTCCACTGGCCTATGGCAGTCCCTTGAAGATGACACAAACACCTGACAAAACGAAAGATGTGCCAAAAAAAAAGGTGAATCCCCAACTAACAAAAATCATTAGCCGGGGATTCTGAGGGAGGGGATGTGTGACTAGTGGGACTCGAACCCACGACATTCAGAACCACAATCTGACGCTCTAACCAACTGAACTATAGTCACCATGTAACCATCAATCGGAGGCTTGCCTCTCAATTGCGATGCAAAGGTACGACATTTTGCCGACATGACCAAACAATTTTCCCGCTTTTTTTCAACAAATGTTGTTTTTACCCAGCCATCGTCTCCATCTGGTGACAGGCCTCCCCCTCATCCACCCTTTGGGTGAAAGTATAACGGAGAAATATTTTTTATCAATCTGATGTTTTTTCTTGAAAATTGTTTGGCGGTTATAAGAAAAACACATAATTTTGCATCAACAAATAACAAAAAATGCAAATATGACAACAAATTGTATCAATAATTTCTGGTGGTGGCGTAACTCAAGATTCAAAAAGTCGTGAGCTACCCAGCCGTATAGATACATGAGATAACATCATAAAAGGCCTGCCGTACTTACGACAGGCCTTTTTGCATGAAATGAACCGAGAAAAGACAACATACAAAAATGAAAAAGGAACTATTGAAAGTGCTGAGCCACGAAATGATCACACGCAGCGAAACAAGAAACATTCTCATAGGCATTGCCAACCGGGAATATCCCGACACCCAAGTGGCGGCGCTACTGGCCACCCTGGCCCTGAGAGGCACCACCGTAGACGAACTGCTGGGCTTCAGGGACGGCATGATGGAAACGGGCAACCGCGTAACCCTGAACAATCCGCGCTATATCGACATCGTGGGCACGGGAGGCGACTGCAAGAACACCTTCAACATCAGCACTGCCAGCTGCTTTGTGGTAGCGGGAGCCGGCTATAAGGTGGCCAAGCACGGAAACTATTCCGCCACATCCGTGAGCGGAGCATCGAACGTAATGGAAAACCACGGCATCACCTTCACGGCCGACAACGAAATGCTTCAGCGCAGCATCGACCAGTCGGGAGTGGCCTACCTGCATGCCCGCCTGTTTGCCAACGCCATAAAGAGTGTGGCGGGAGTGAGAAGCCAACTGGCCTTCCCCACTGTGTTCAACCTGCTGGGCCCCATCTGCAATCCGGCCACACCTCCCTGCCAGATGCTGGGCGTGGCCACGCTGGACCAGATGCGCCTGTACAGCCAAGTGTACCGCAAACTCCAAGTAGACTATGTAATCGTGAACAGCATAGACGGATATGATGAAATCTCGCTCACAGGCGAGTTCAAAGTGGTCACAGGCAAATATGAGCGCATCTTCAAACCCGAGGATATCGGATTCAAACGGGTGAAGGCCTCCGACATTCAGGGAGGCGACACCCCCATGCAGGCCAAGGAATTGTTTGATGCCGTACTGGAGAGGACGGCTCCACAAGGCTGCCAGGACGTGGTAGTGGCCAATGCCGCCTTTGCCATACAGGCGCTGGAGCAATTCCAGAAGCCGATAGGCGAATGTGTGGACATCGCACGCGCCAGCCTCATGGAAGGCAAGGCACTGAAAGCATTGCAGACGTTTGTCACCATAAACACCCCACACCAGACATGCAGCGGACAATGAAATGCAAGGTTTGCGGCATGCGGATGGCCGACAACATCCGCGAGGTGGCAGCCTTGGGAATAGACATGATGGGCTTCATCTGCTGGCCTGGCAGTCCGCGTTTTGTGGGCCATACCCCTCTGCCCGACACCAAGGGCCTGCTGCGCGTGGGCGTGTTTGTGGACCAGCCTGCAGAAGAGATATACTCCTACACAAGGCTGCACCGGCTGGATGCCGTACAGTTGCACGGGAATGAGGTCCCCTCTCTGCTGGAAACACTTCGGCATGACTGTCCCCAGCTACTCATCATCAAGGCCATCAGCATCCGGGACAAGGAAGACCTGCTGAAGGCCGACCGCTATCACGGCCTGTGCCACCTGCTACTCTTCGACACGCGTTGCCAATGTGTGGGAGGTAGCGGACAGCAATTCAGCTGGGACATGCTACAACACTACCAGGGGCCCACTCCCTTTCTGCTCAGTGGGGGCATAGGACCCGAAGATGCCGAAAGGGTGGCCACGCTTGACCATCCCCTGCTGGAGGGAATAGACCTGAACTCCCGCTTCGAAACATCGCCTGCGCTCAAAGACACCCAACGGCTGGCAGTGTTTCTTGACCGACTGACACGCACCCTGTCAACCCCTATACATTAATATATATATAAAGACACAATATGAATGACACTACAATGAACCGAATCAATGCACTTTTCGCCCAGCGAAGCGACAGGAAGTTGCTGTCGCTCTACTTTTGTGCAGGCTGCCCCACCCTGGAGCAGACGGGCGAGGTGATTCTCACCCTGCAACGGAGAGGCATAGACATGATTGAGGTGGGCATCCCCTTCAGTGACCCTCTGGCCGATGGTCCCGTGATACAGCAAGCCGGTACCGTGGCGCTGAAGAACGGCATGACACTGGGACTGCTGTTCAGCCAGCTGTCGGCCATCAAGGAACAGGTGCACATCCCGCTGGTACTGATGGGCTACCTGAATGTGGTGATGCATTATGGGATAGAACGCTTTTGCCAGCACTGCCAGCAGGCAGGTGTGAGCGGGGCCATTATCCCCGACCTCCCCTTCAAAGACTACATGGAGGAGGTGAAGCCCATAGCCGACCGCTACAATGTGCGCATTATCATGATGATTACGCCCGAAACGGAAGAAGACCGGGTGCGCCAGATTGATGCCCACACCGACGGATTCATCTACATGGTGAGCTCCGCAGGCATCACAGGCGCACAAGACCAGTTCGGTGCAGCCAAACTGGCCTATTTTGAAGCCATCGAGAAGATGCAGCTCCACAATCCCCGCATGATTGGCTTCGGCATCAGCAACATGCAGACCCTGGAGAGTGCACAGCAGCATGCAGCAGGTGCCATCATCGGCAGCAAGTTTGTGAGCCTGCTGCAGGAGAGCAGGAATGCCGAAGAAGCCCTGGACCGGCTGTTTGAAGCCCTGAACCGATGACCCCACACCAAAAACCCAAAACACAGAAAAAAGAAAATGAACTACAGAATAGACGAGAACGGATTCTACGGAAAATTTGGCGGTGCATACGTGCCCGAAATCCTTCACCGCTGTGTGACCGACCTGCAGAAGGCCTACCTGCCCATACTGGAAAGCGAGGAATTCAAGCAGCAATACCGCCAGCTGCTGCGCGACTATGTGGGACGGCCCTCCCCACTCTACTATGCCCGACGCATGAGTGAACGCTACGGATGCAGGCTCTACCTGAAGCGAGAGGATCTGAACCATACGGGCGCCCACAAGATAAACAACACCGTAGGTCAGATACTGATGGCCAAGATGATGGGCAAGACACGCATCATTGCAGAAACGGGAGCCGGCCAGCATGGCGTGGCCACAGCCACCGTGTGTGCACTCATGGACATGGAATGTGAGATATTCATGGGAGCCACCGACGTGAAGCGCCAGCACACCAACGTGGAGCGCATGAAGATGCTGGGAGCCAGAGTAACCCCGGTGACCACAGGAAACATGACCCTGAGCGACGCCTGCTCGCAAGCCATACGCGACTGGTGCAGCCATCCCAAGGAAACCTTCTACATTGTGGGGTCCACCATGGGGCCTCATCCCTACCCCGAAATCGTGGCCCGCATGCAGAGCATCATCTCGGAAGAACTGAAGACACAGCTTGCAGAAAAAGAAGGACGCAACTGGCCCGACTATCTGATAGCCTGCGTGGGAGGCGGCAGCAATGCAGCCGGCACCATCTGGCACTATATCGATGACAGCCGCGTGAAGATATGTCTGGCAGAAGCCGGAGGCCATGGCATACACACCGACTACACGGCCGCCACCATGCACTGCGGCACGGAAGGCATCATCCACGGAGCACGCACCCTGGTGATGCAGGACGACGACGGCCAGATAAAGGAGGCATTCACCATATCGGCCGGACTGGACTATCCTGGCATCGGCCCCATGCATGCCCACCTGGCCACTACCGGGCGCACCCAGATACTGGCTATCAATGACGACGAGGCCATACGTGCCGGCTATGAGCTGACCCGCCTGGAAGGCATCATACCGGCCATTGAAAGTGCACATGCCGTGGCCGCCCTGCGGAAACTCACGTTCAAGCCCGAAGACGTGGTAGTGCTCACGGTGAGCGGAAGAGGCGACAAGGACATTGAAACCTACCTAAGCCACAGCGATATGGCAAAAGAGGAAACGGACCACAAAAAGACACAAGAATGACACAGACACCACCATTTGCCTATCATACCGTCGCAAAGACGGTGCTGGCTGACATGCATACACCCGTGAGCGTATACATGAAACTGAGAGACCTGTATGCCATGAGTGCCCTCATGGAAAGTTCTGACTATCACGATGCAGCCAACGCACGTTCCTTCATCGGCATCCACCCCATAGCCTCGGTTGCCGTGGGGCACGGCAAGGCCGTTTGCCGGTATCCCGATGGCAACGAGACAGAAACGGAGGTAGGAGAAGCCAACACGGTGGACCGTGTCCTGGACACCTTCCTGAATTCGTTCCACCCCGAGGGACCGCTGAGCCAGTACTGCGGTCTGTATGGCTATACCACCTTCAATGCTGTACGCTATTTTGAACCCATCGACATAAAGGACAGCACCATGGACGAGAACGATGCACCCGACATCCTGTATGTGCTGTTTAAGGACATCATCATCTTTGACCATCACAACAACCTTATGCACATTGTGGTGATGGCCCAGGAGGAAGAAGAAGGCACCCGTGAGCTGGAACACCTGCAGAAGATGATGGCACGCGTACACATCAATCCCTATCCCTTCCGCGCAGTAGGACCCTGCACATCCACCCTCACCGACGAGGAGCACAAGGCCAACATCAGGCGGGGCATCCAGCATTGTCTGCGGGGCGACGTGTTCCAGATTGTGCTGTCGCGACGTTTCATACAGGCCTACGAAGGCGATGACTTCAAGCTATACCGGGCCCTGCGCAGCATCAACCCTTCGCCCTACCTTTTCTATTTCGACATGGGAGGTTTCCGCATCTTCGGTTCCTCGCCCGAGACCCACTGCCGCATAGAAGGGAAGACCGCCTATATCGACCCCATTGCAGGTACCACACGACGCACGGGCGATGCAGAAGCCGACCAGCAGGGAGCCGACTATCTGCGGAACGACCCCAAGGAGAACGCCGAGCATGTGATGCTGGTGGACCTGGCACGCAACGACCTGAGCCGCAACTGCCACAATGTGGAGGTGGTCTCCTATAAAGAACTGCAGTACTATAGCCACGTCATCCATCTGGTGAGCCGTGTGAGCGGTGAACTGGATGCTGCAGCAAGCCCTATCAAGACCTTTATCGACACCTTTCCCGCAGGTACGCTCAGCGGTGCACCCAAGGTGAGGGCCATGCAGCTCATCAGCGCCTACGAGCCACACAACCGTGGTGCCTATGGCGGCTGCATCGGCTACATCGGCCTGAACGGAGACCTCAATCAGGCCATCACCATCCGCACATTCGTGAGCCGAGGCGGTGAACTGTGGTTCCAGGCCGGAGGCGGCATCGTGGCGAGGAGCGACGAAGAATACGAACTACAGGAGGTGAACAACAAACTGGGCGCCCTGCGTCATGCCATAGAAATGGCAGAAAAACTGTAATGCACAAACAGATTAGCCAAACAGTATGAAAAAGAATATCGTCATCATTGACAACTACGACAGCTTCACCTACAACCTCCACCATCTGGTGAGGGCATTGGGAGCCGACACGCACGTTGTGCGCAACGACAAGTTCACAATGGACCAACTGGAGCCATTTGACAAAATCATCCTCAGCCCCGGACCCGGCATTCCTTCTGAAGCAGGTCTGTTGATGGATGTGCTGGCATGCTACGCCACTCGCAAGCCCATCCTGGGCATCTGTCTGGGACACCAGGCCATCGGCGAACATTTCGGCGGAGAGCTGGTAAACCTGAGCCAAGTGTACCACGGAGTGGCCACCGAGAGCCGGCAAGTGGAACCCGACTACCTGTTTGAAGGCCTGCCGCAAAACCTACAGGTAGGGCGTTATCATTCATGGGCTGTGAGGGCCGACAATCTGCCCCCATGCCTGCAAGTGACCAGTCTTTCGCCCGACGGCTGCATCATGTCGATGCGTCATTGCAACCTCGACATACGGGGCATCCAATACCACCCCGAGAGCGTGCTCACCCCCGATGGAGCAAGAATCATCGCAAACTGGATAAACAGATAGAGAAGGACATCATGGACATACTACAGGAAATCGTAGCCTGGAAAAGAATAGAGGTGGAGCATGAGAAGGCCCTGATGCCTCCCGCACGCCTCTATGCCCAGGTGGAACAAATCATGCAGCAGCAGACCTCTGTGCGTAGCATGAGCCAAAGGCTTCGCCAGTCGGACAGCGGCATCATCTCCGAGTTCAAACGCAAATCGCCCTCCAAGGGATGGATTCATCAAGATGCACACCCGGAAGATGTGGTGACAGCCTACGAACGAGGAGGAGCCTGCGCTGCCAGCATCCTCACCGACGGGAAATACTTCGGAGGATGCATGGACTTTGTGAGGGCCGTAAGGCCGCTGGTGGACCTGCCCTTGCTACGCAAAGAGTTTATCATCGACGAATACCAATTGTTCCAGGCCAAGGCAATTGGGGCCGACGCTGTACTGTTGATAGCCGCCGACCTGACCAAAGCAACATGTGCCCAGCTAGTCCACACTGCCCACCAGCTGCAGCTGGAAGTACTGCTGGAGCTTCACGGAGAGGACGAACTGGACTATGCCTGCTGTGAGGCCGACATGCTGGGAGTAAACAACCGTCATTTGGGCACCTTTGTCACGGATGTACACCATTCGTTTGCCATGGCTGACCGTCTGCCAGAAGGGCCCGTATGGGTGAGCGAAAGCGGCATCGGGGAACCACAGACGGTGGCCCACCTCAGAGAAGCAGGCTACCGGGGCTTTCTGATGGGGGAGCACTTTATGCGCCACCCCGATCCCGGAGCGGCGCTCAAGCAGTTTGTTACACAGGTGGAAAAGCTGGTCACTTGTCGGCCTTCCCCACAATGACCTTGATTTTCACGATGCGGCGTTCGTCCATCTCCACCACCTGAAATGTAAAGTTCTTGTAGTTTATCCTTTCGTCGAGAGTAGGGAAATCGCCCTTTATTTCCAGGAGGAGGCCGGCCAGTGTTTCGGCCTCTCCCTCCACATCTTCAAACAAGTCGTCATCGATTTCCAGTATACGCGAGAAATCGGTGAGCAACGTTTTGGCCTCAAAGATGTAGGTATTCTGATTGAGGCGCACATAGCAGCGTTCCTCCTCGTCATATTCATCATTGATTTCTCCCACAATTTCCTCGATAATGTCCTCCATCGTGACGATGCCGCTTGTACCTCCAAACTCGTCCACCACAATGGCTATATGCACCTTGTTGGTCTGGAACTCACGCAGGAGGTCATCAATCATCTTGGTTTCCGGCACGAAATAAGGCGGGCGAATCAGACTTTGCCAGCGGAAATTGGCCGGCTTGCCCAAATGAGGCAGCAGGTCCTTGGTATACAGCACACCCTTGATGTTATCCTGGGTGCCCTTGTATACAGGGATGCGGCTGTAATTGTTGGTGACAATACACTGGAGCACCTCCGAATAAGGGGTCCCTATCTCCAAATCCACCAGATCCATACGCGGGGTCATCACCTCACGCGCCATTTCGCCACCAAAACGGATGATTCCCTGCAACATACTGCTTTCCTGTGCAATATCCTTTTTGTCGGTCAGTTCCATGGCCTTCTCCAGGTCGTCCACAGTAAGGGCCTGGGTGTCGTGGCTGATGAGCCGCTCAGTGACCACCTTGCTGCGTATGAGCACGGTGCTCAGGGGGTACCACACCTTGTTGAGTACCGTGAGCGCCGGTGCGGCAAACCTGCAGAAGGAAAGCGTATGCTGGGCACTGTAAATCTTGGGGGCAATTTCTCCAAAGAGGAGCAGCAGGAACGTGAGCAGCACCGTCATGAAGAGGAACTCCATCCACTGGGCCGCGCCGAAATCCACCAACTGCATAAAGAAATAGTTGAGCAACATGATAATGGCCACGTTCACCAGATTGTTGCTGATCAGGATGGTGGCCAGCAAACGCTCGTTGTGGTCGCGCAGGTCCAGGATTTTGGAATCAGAGGGGTGTTTACAGTCCTCCACCTCATTAAGGTCGGCAGGAGTAAGGCTGAAGAAAGCTATCTCAGAGGCCGACACGAAAGCCGAGCACAAAAGCAGCCCCACGGCTACGGCCAGCGCAATCCATCCGCCCAATGTGGGCATACTATAGGTAATGGCTTCCAGCGATTGGCGGAGGCCATATAAAAAAGGGGTTAAATCCAATGTGAAGAAAAAAAATAAAGTTTGTGTATCATCTCATACCATCGCTCACCGATGGTTTCCTAGGGTTGCTGTTGAGGATTCTGCTGGGAAGAGGCCGGACGTGGGCTGAGCAGTTCCAGCGATTCGGCCCATATCTCCACCACGGTGCGGCGGATGCCATTCTTGTCGTCATACTTGCGCGAGGTTATCTTCCCTTCCACATACAGTTTGTCTCCTTTACGTACATATTTCTCTACCGTTTCAGCCAATCCGCGCCACAGCACCACATCATGCCATTCTGTGCGATCCGGCACCTGTGTACCGTTGGCCAATGTATAGCCACGCTCGGTAGTGGCCAAGCGTATACGAGCCACACACACGCCCGCGTCCACATATCTCACCTCCGGGTCCAGTCCCACATTGCCGATAAGCATTACCTTGTTCATAATATATATATATATGTATATGATATTTTAGGCAAAGTTATGTATTTCCACCGAATTGGCAAAATTCTGTAGTGCATTTTTACTCAGACATCCCGTTTTTTCATCTTCCCCAGCCCACCAGCAGGGCTCACCGTCTCCAGAAGCCGTTCCATGAGGCGAGGCATCGGATAGCTGTCCAAGCCATTCTCCGGCACCCATTCGCCCTCCTCAGGCAGGCTTCCGGCATAGCCTTCCACCAGGTAGCAGTCGGCATAGAGCGTCTGGTGGGTGAGCTGATGTTTGAGCCTGCTGGTACAGCAGGTGAGCCGGCACCCGGGGAAGAGGGTTGCCGCCTCATCCAGGCTGCAAGGCTGGTCGGCCACCGTCCCATACAGTTCATACAGGCCCTGCCAGATGTCGCCCTCCGGCCTGCGCCTCAGGTAGACACGCCCCTTTGCGTCGCGCACATAAAAGTAGGTAAGGTAACGGTTACGCACACGCACGCTCCGCTCCTTCACCGGTAGTTGCCTCACCCGTCCATGGCGCAGGGCCATACAGGTGTCACACAGCGGACACCGCAGGCAATCAGGCACTCCAGGCACACACTGCAAGGCACCAAAGTCCATTATGGCCTGATTGTACAGTCCTGGAGAACTGGTGTCAAGCATCTCATCGGCCATGGCCCTGAACACCTTGCGGCCACGCGTGGTATCAATGGGTTCGTCGATGAGGAAATGGCGCGCCAACACACGGAACACGTTGCCGTCGAGCACCGCATACGGAAGGCCGTAAGCAATGCTGCAAATGGCAGCTGCCGTGTAGTCCCCCACTCCCGGCAATGCCCTCACACCTGCATAGGTGGAAGGAAAACACCCTGCCTGGGCCATCATCCGTGCCGCTGCATGGAGATGACGGGCACGGCTGTAGTAGCCCAGTCCCTGCCACATGCGCATCACCTCCACCTCGGAGGCAGCGGCCAGCTGGCCGAAATCAGGAAAACGCTCCACAAACCGCCGGTAGTAGTCCATTCCCTGGGCCACCCGTGTCTGTTGCAGGATTATCTCGCTCACCCAAATCAGATAGGGGTTGCGGGTGTGCCGCCATGGGAGGTCGCGCCCGTTCACATCATACCATTCCTCCAATGCAGCTGCAAACTCTCTGTTCATATCATCACATTCATATTGATTTCACAGACAAAAGTAATAAAAATTCTTCATTCCTTCCTCTCAGGTGCAAAAAAGAAGAAAAAAAAGGGGGAATAATTTCAGCAAGTCAGCAAAATGTTGTAATTTTGCAAGCCGAAAGATTAGAACAACAAAGTATTAACCCATAAAAATTATTAAAGTTATGCCAAACGGAAAGAAGCATAAGAGACACAAGATGTCTACTCACAAGCGCAAGAAGAGACTGAGAAAGAATAGACATAAGAGCAAATAAGTCTCCAAACAAGAAAGAAAACAAGGCTCGGTGACTGGAAATACATGTGTCACCGAGCTTTTTTGGAAACAACCCCAAATCAGAAAACCAAGAAGAATGACAAGCGAAGTATTCCTGGACGTACAGCCAAAGAAGATTTCCATTGCCCTCACCGAAGACAAGAGGCTGATGGAATATCAGGAAGAAGGCCAAAGCGAGTCTTTTTCCGTGGGCAATGTCTACCTGGCCAAGGTCAAGAAGCTGATGCCCGGCCTGAACGCATGCTTTGTGAACGTAGGTTCCGAACGCGACGCCTTTCTTCATTATCTGGACCTGGGAGCTAAATTCAATTTCTACGCCAAGTACCTGAAAATGGTACTCAACGACAAAAAGAACATGCCTTCGTACGAGAAGATTTCCGAACAGCCGGAGCTTCCCAAGGAAGGCAGCGTGCAGAACACATTGAAATGCGGACAGGAGATACTGGTGCAGGTGGTGAAAGAACCCATCAGCACCAAAGGCCCCCGGCTCACCTGCGAACTTTCGTTCCCCGGCCGGTTTCTGGTGCTCATGCCTTTCTATGACAAGGTATCCGTGTCCACCAAAATCAAAAGCAGCGAAGAGCGCGCCCGCCTCAAACAAATCATCCAAAGCATCAAGCCCAAAAACTGCGGCATCATCGTGCGCACAGTGGCCGAGGGGAAAAGAGTGGCCGAACTGGACAATGAGATGAAGGTGCTTGTGGGACGATGGGAGACAGCCATCCAGCGGGCCATGAAAGCCAAGCAACTGCCCCTGCAGGTGTACGAAGAGACCAGCCGCACTGTGGGATTGCTCCGCGACCTCTTCAGCCCCAATTTCCAGAACATCTACGTGAACCGCGAGGACGTATATGAGGAAATCAAGAGCTATGTGAGCCTCATCGCTCCCGAATGTGCGGATGTGGTGAAGCTGTACAAGGGCAAGCTGCCCATCTTTGACAACTTCGACATCACCCGCCAGATTAAGTCGGGATTTGGCAAAACAGTCTCCTACAAACACGGTGCCTACCTCATCATCGAACACACCGAGGCATTGCACGTAGTGGACGTGAACAGCGGCAACAGAGCCAAGAACAAGGACGGGCAAGAGGCCAATGCCCTTGACGTGAACCTGGGAGCTGCCGATGAGCTGGCCCGCCAACTCCGCCTCCGCGACATGGGCGGCATCATCGTGGTGGACTTTATCGACATGAAGCTGGCCGAAGACCGCCAGAAGCTGTACGAGCACATGTGCGAGGTGATGAAAAGCGACCGTGCCAAGCACAACATCCTTCCGCTCAGCAAATTCGGTCTGATGCAGATTACACGCCAGCGCGTACGCCCCGTCACCGATGTCAAGGTGGAGGAAACGTGCCCCACCTGTCACGGCCAGGGTGTCATCAAGAGCAGTTTTCTCTTTGACCGCGTGCTCGAAAGCAAAATCAAAATGCTGGCCGAGGACCTGGGCATCCGCCGTTTCTGCCTCCACGTGCATCCCTACGTAGCCGCCTACCTCAACCAGGGCATCATCAGCATCAAGCGTCGCTGGCAGATGCGCTTCGGCATGGGCATTAAGGTGATTGCCAGCCAAAAACTGGCCTTCCTGCAATACGAGTTTTACGATGCAGACGGTCAGGAAATCGACATGAAAGAAGAAATTGAATTACAGTAAGACGAACCTTTCTCCCTCATAGGGTTCAGAGAAGGAGCCTATTTTTCACACCCTCCTCTCTCTTCAATGAGAATTATGCTGGAGGCCTGCACTTGTGGCAGGCCTCCAGCATACGTTATACGCCCTCTTTCCGTACACATGAAAAGGCAGAAATACAAAAAAAGGTGTACCTGATAAGTACACCTGCTTCACATAGTAAAATGTATTACTTCAGTTCCAGGGTGATGACCTTGTCTGCCTCAGTCACGCTAATCTTGTCCTCGCGAAGCAGCCAACCCATGGCCAGATACAGGTCCTTGTCGGTCTTAATCTTCGTAGCCTTCTTCAAGTCCTTGGTGTTCATTGCACCATTCTCGCTCAGTGCGCTCCAGATGGCACCAGCATTTTTTCCAATCATTTCGTTCATAAATCTTTTCCTAAAAAACAAAATCCTTAAATCGAGTGCAAAGTTACGTATTTATTTTATAATGAACAAGAAAAAGCCGACTATTTTTGTTTTTGGAAGGTGCATTTGGTAAATTTATGCGCCAATGCCTTACAAAATAGACAAAAAAGTGGTAACTTTGCCCAAAATATCTGATTTATGAAACGACTCACTATTTTTGCCTGCCTTGCCATGGCAATGGCCTCCTGCCATAAAGAAAGTTTTGATGAAAGGGTGGCACGCGAATGCCAGGAATACACGGCCAAATATTGTCCAGCCGAAATGGACGAGAACACCGTTCTGGACAGCCTCACCTACGACATTCCACAAAAGACCCTCACCCATGCCTATCGCCTGCGCGGTTCGCTGGCCAACGATTCGCTCTACACCGGAGCAGTAAACCTGGCGATGGAAGAGATTGTACTCGATGACCTTCGAGAATCCATTTCCCTGCGCCCGTACAAGGAAGCCGGCCTCACATTCCGCTTCGTATATTACAGCGACCAGTCGGGCCACAAGTTGCTCGAGTATTTCTTCACTCCCAAGGACTACGGCCAAGTACCCCAGTTCCAGACCGACTCCATCAAATAATCACCTACGACACACCAGCATCATACATTAATAATAATACATACGCATCACATGGAACAGCAAACAGCCAATCAGCAACCCCAGAACAAGCAGATTGTCTACAAAACCCAGGGCACATGCAGCCAATACATAGAAGTGGCACTCATCGACGGCCTCATCTCCAGCTGCCGATTCTATGGCGGCTGTGACGGCAACACCAAAGGTTTGGCCAAACTTGTCATAGGCATGCGTCCGGCCGACGTGATAAACCGCCTCTCAGGTATCACCTGCGGGCGCAAGCCCACCAGCTGCCCCGACCAGCTGTGCCAGGCACTCAAGCAGCTTCAGGAAGGCGAAGAATAGCCTGACGCAAGAACTATCAGCCCTGTACACTATCCACGATATCTCAAGGAGACGAAAAAAGATGCCCGTATGAGGCATCTTTTTTCGTTGGAGCCGATAAGGGGACTCGAACCCCTGACCCACGCATTACGAATGCGTTGCTCTACCAACTGAGCCATATCGGCGAAAAGCGAGTGCAAAGGTATAACTTTTTTCTGTATATGCAAAAGAAAAGCCCCCTTTTTTTTGTTCCGCTAGCAGGAAATATGTAATTTTGTGTCCGTTTTCAAAAAAATGACAATGGAGATGAACAAAAAAAGAGTCATATGCCTCCTGGCCGGAGGAGCGTGTGTCCTGCTGCTGTCTGCAGCGGCCATACTGACAGTGGTGACACGGCCCCTGAACACTACAGACGATGACATGTGCCTTCTTGTGGATGCCGACGACAATGTCGACTCGGTACAAGTGAAACTGGGGAGCCCCACAGGCTGGCACCTGCTGGTGGCCACAGGCTACCATGTACACACAGGGCGCTATGTGGTGCACCCCGGCGACAGGCTGTACAAGGTGTTCCGTCGCCTCAGAGGCGGCCAGCAAGACCCCATGGAGTTGCCTATTCCCAGCCTGCGTACCCTGCCCAAGCTGGCCTCCTATCTGTCTCACAAACTGATGCTTGACTCGGCCAGCATTGCCACCCATTTCGCCGACACCGCCTTCTGCCACACCTTTGGCCTCACGCCCCAGACACTGCCGGCCCTTTTTGTGCCCAATACCTACGAGGTATATTGGGACACCACCCTACCCGCCCTCATGCACCGCCTGCAGGCCGAGCACCGGCGCTTTTGGGAAGGCAAGCGCACCACTCAGGCCCAGACCATAGGTCTCACGCCCGTGGAAGTGTGCACCCTGGCCAGCATCGTCGACGAAGAAACAGCCGTCAATGCCGAAAAGCCGATGGTGGCAGGCATGTATGTCAACCGTCTCCATATCGGCATGCCCCTGCAGGCCGACCCCACAGTAAAATTTGCCATCGGTGATTTTTCCCTCCGCCGCATCTACCACGACCATCTGAAGGTGGAAAGCCCCTACAACACCTATATCCACCCTGGCCTGCCCCCAGGCCCCATCCGCATAGCCAGTATTGCAGGTATCGACGCTGTCCTCAACCACGTGCACCACGACTACCTCTATATGTGTGCCAAGGAGGATTTCAGCGGCACCCACAACTTTGCCCGCACATACGCCCAGCATCTCGACAATGCACGCCGCTATGCAAAGGCGCTCAATGCCCGCAATATACACTAACCGACATCAGCGCATCCCCCATTACAGGCCCATATTGCGCTGATTTTGGTGATTTTTTCCACGAGAAGCCCCCTATCTCAATAATTTTGGCTAAATTTGCAGGAAATATCAATCCAATCAATACAAAACAGCGCAAAATGGCAGAAAACATCTATCCCATTTACGACCGTATGATGACACGTGCCGACAAGGAATCCCTGCTCGGGCAGCGGGGGGTACTTGTGTGGTTCACTGGCCTCAGCGGAAGCGGAAAGAGCACCATCGCCCTGGGTGTGGAACGCGAATTGCACGCCCGAGGCATCCTTTGCCGCATTCTCGACGGAGACAACATACGGGCAGGCATCAACAATAACCTGGGCTTCTCGCCCGCCGACCGTGAGGAAAACATCCGACGCATTGCCGAGATTGGCAAGCTGTTTGTGCAGACCGGCATCGTCACCCTGGCCTGCTTTGTCAGCCCTACTGAAACCATCCGCAACATGGCACGCCGCATCGTAGGCGAGGAGGACTTTCTGGAAGTGTACGTGAGCACCCCGCTGGAAGAATGTGAACGGCGCGATGTGAAGGGCCTCTATGCCAGGGCACGCCGTGGAGAAGTGAAGGAGTTTACAGGCATCACCGCCCCCTTCGAAGCCCCTGCCCACCCCCATCTCAACCTCGACACCAGCATATGTACGCTCGGCCAGTCTGTAGAGGCCACTCTCAACCTTATCCTCTCACGCCAGCAGCCGGTGCAGGCCCCTGGCACTGCGCCCACTCCCATCTAAAGCAAAACATCAAAAAAAAGATATAACACATTATGTCTGAGTATAAAATTTCTCACCTGCAGGAACTGGAAGCCGAAAGCATCCACATCATCCGCGAGGTAGCAGCAGAATTTGAAAACCCTGTGATGCTCTACAGCATCGGCAAGGACAGTAGTGTAATGGTGCGTCTGGCCGAAAAGGCCTTTGCCCCCGGCAAGGTGCCCTTCCCCCTGATGCACATCGACTCCAAGTGGAAATTCCGCGAGATGATAGAATTTCGCGACAACTATGCCAAGAAGTTTGGCTGGAACCTTATTGTAGAAAGCAACATGGAAGCCTTCAACGCCGGAGTGGGACCCTTCACCCACGGCAGCAAGGTGCACACCGACCTGATGAAGACCAAGGCGCTGCTGGACGCACTCAACAAGTACAAGTTCGACGCAGCCTTCGGCGGGGCCCGGCGCGACGAGGAGAAGTCGCGTGCCAAGGAGCGCATTTTCTCCTTCCGCGACCGTTTCCAGCAGTGGGACCCCAAGAACCAGCGCCCTGAACTGTGGGACACCTACAACAGCCGCATCCATAAGGGCGAGAGCATCCGTGTGTTCCCGCTGAGCAACTGGACAGAACTGGACGTATGGCAATACATCCGCCTCGAAAACATCCCCATCGTACCACTCTATTTTGCCAAGGAGCGCCCGTGTGTGGAAATCGACGGCAACCTCATCATGGCCGACGATGACCGTCTGCCCAAGGAACTGGTCCCCAAGATTCACAACCGCATGGTGCGGTTCCGCACGCTTGGCTGCTGGCCGCTGACAGGAGCCGTAGAGAGCAATGCCACCACCATCGAGGAGATTGTGGAGGAGATGATGACCACAACCAAGAGCGAACGCACCACCCGCGTCATCGACTTCGACCAGGA
>CAMBDA010000047.1 GCA_945865175.1 uncultured Prevotellaceae bacterium
GCCTCGCGGCACTACCACCTCAAAGTAGCGCGTCTACCATTCCGCCACCTCTCCAACAGCTTCATTCAATGGTGCCCAGAACAGGACTCGAACCTGCACGCCTCTCGACACACGCACCTGAAACGTGCGCGTCTACCATTCCGCCACCTGGGCATTCCTATGTTGAGCGGAAAACGAGACTCGAACTCGCGACCCCAACCTTGGCAAGGTTGTGCTCTACCAACTGAGCTATTTCCGCATTCAACAATTTCCTTGAATTCTCAATAAGAACTAATCAAACTTAAGCATTTCCTCTGAATTGCGGTGCAAAGGTATAGCTTTTTTCTGAACCGTGCAAGCATTTTGGCAATAAATTTCAAAAAAAGTTTCCATCAGTCCATCCTGTCACGATAGTCCGAATAGTCATACTGCCTGAGAATCTGCATGGTACCGTCATTCTTGCGGATTACGATGGAAGGATGGTGAATGCCGTTAAACATGGTTGTCTTGACGGTTGTGTAGTGAATCATGTCCTCAAAGACCACCTCCTCGCCTATCTGCAATTCGTGGTCGAAGGCCCAGTTTCCCATGTAGTCGCCGCTGAGGCAGCTGTTGCCGCCCAGACGGTACACTTGCTCGTTGGTGCGCTGGGTTAAGCACGGCTGATCTGCATCGATGGAACGAGCGTTTCTCACAGCCGGCTGATAAGGCATTTCCAGACAGTCGGGCATGTGACAGGTGAAGCTCACGTCCAGGATGGCTGTGCGTATGCCATGGTTGCACACGATGTCCACCACGCTGGCCACCAGAGGCCCCGTTTGCCATGCAAAGGCGCTTCCGGGCTCCAGAATGAGACGGAGGTTGGGGTACTGGGTGCGTATGCGCTTCAGTATGGTGATGAGGAACTCCACGTCGTAGTCCTTGCGGGTCATGAGGTGTCCGCCGCCCAGATTGAGCCAGCGGAGCTGCGGCAGCCATTTTCCGAACTTCTCCTCCAGGTGCTGCCACACATGCTCCAGGGTCTGGGAAGAGCTCTCGCACAGGCAATGGCAATGAAAACCCTCGATGCCCGGAGGCAACTGTTGTGGCATGTCGGTGGCCAACACGCCGAAACGGCTTCCAGGGGCACATGGATTGTAGAGGTCGGTGGCAATCTCGCTGTATTCGGGATTGACGCGCAGGCCGTAGCTGACGGGGTGTTCCGTGTACTGGTTTGCCTGAGGCCAGAAACGGGCGTACTGGGAGAGGGAATTGAAGGTAATGTGGCTACTGCAGCGCAGAATTTCGGGGAAGTCCTGCTCCGTGTAGGCTGGGCTGTAGGTGTGGGCCGGCGAACCGAACTCTTCCAGCGCGAGCCTGGCCTCGTAGGGGCTGCTGGCTGTGGTGTGGCTGATGTACTGGCGGAAGATGGGGAAGGTGCGCCACAGGGCAAAGGCCTTGAAGGCAAGGATAATCTCGGCTCCGCTGGCCTGCGCCACACGGCTGATGAGCTGGAGATTGCGGCGCAGGAGCGGTTCCTCTAACAGGTAGTAGGGGGTTCTGATCATAGTGTGGAGTGGGGATGGGTTTAGTATACAAAGCCTACGTTATCCAGCCACAGCGTATTGCCGGGAGTGCCCACATAGGCGCCGCCATAGCTGCTGTCGAACTTCAGGATAAGGTGGGTGGGGTTCTCGTCGGCCTTGGCCCATCCCTCTTCGATGATTTTCACATTCTCACCCTTCGAGTTGATAGCATAGTAGGCCCGTTCGCCTACCACCAGACCCATGTAGTCCTCGTACCATATCTGGCTCGTGATGTCGCCATAATGGATGGGGAACTGCTTTTTCTCCACCCATCCGTCGGTGTTCTTGTCCAGGCGGAGGCGCATGGTGCCTACACGCTGGGCGTGTATCTGGTGGTCTTCGTCCTCCCAGCGTTTTTGCAGGAGGCACACGATTTCACACATATCCCTTCCTGCCACGGTTTTCCGCTTGCCGAAGCCCGTCTCCTTGATGCGGTTGGGCTCGTCGGGCAGGTACACCTTATAGTCGATTTGCAGTGCCTTGGGACGCTTGGTAAAGGGAATGCCCACATTGATTTTTCCCATGGGGTTACTGGTGCCCGTAATGGGTTCTATCATGGTGCCCAGATAGATGCTGCCTGCAGCCAGCACGGTGATGTTGACAATGCCGATGGCCTTGCACTTTTCGATGCGTGAGGTCAGCTTCACGCACTTGCCTGAGCCGTGGGTGTCGGGAAACACACTGCAGTTGGTCTTCACAATGCCGCACACCTTGGCATACACGTTGCTGTTTGCCCAAGGAGAACCACCCTGGTTGAAATAGGGTTTGGCCCCGTCGATGGTGGCGGTGGGGCCCACTTCGTAGAGAGTCTTGGTTTGTCCGCCCATGAGGGCACTCTCCTTCACATGTCGCGTAATCCAGTTTTCAAAGTCCCCGAACTTTACCAGTTCGGTTTGTGCCTGAGCGCTCAGAGCCATGCAGGCATACGCCAGTGTCAGTATTCGATGTCTTATCATCTTCATGTTTGATTGTATTATATTATATTATGGTATACGTGTAGCGCTAGAAGGCTTCGCCGATGTTGAAGCAAAAACCGGGGCTGTTGCGGGTGAAGCCCATGTCGAAGCGTATGTTCACACGGTGCTTCATCTCCCATCGTGCGCCCACACCGTAGCTGGGCAAAAAATGGTTTGCGTCGAACGTCTTGAAGCTGTTGAACACGTTGCCGCCGCCAATCCACACACAGGCACCCCATCTCTTGCGTATGTGTTGCCGCAGTTCTATCTGCGCTTCCACGATGCCGTTGTCCATATAGCGCCCTTCGTAGTAGCCGCGTAGTCGGTTGCCAGCTCCGCTCTTAGCCAGCATGGTCCAGGGCACCTCGCCGCGGGTGGAGGCATAATTGTAAAGCCCGTGCAGTTCAAAGGCCAGAATAGCGCTCTTGTAGGGGCGCACATAGGTGGTGTAGGTGATGTCGGTGCTGTTGAAGTAGTATTTGTTCAGCAGTTTGGGGTAGAACATCTGCTCTATCTTCAAGAAATGGCCGCGGTAGGCATTCTGTGCAAAGTCGCGCGAGTCGTACTGTATAATCACGCCTCCGCCATAGGTCTGGATGTTGTGGTTCTGAAGGCCGTGCTTGCCTATGAGCAGGGTGTCGGAATGGTCGTCAAACTCATAGGTGCGGCACAGTTGCATGTACAGCTGGGGTCCCACATAGAAATTCTTGGCTACGCGGAACAAGAAGTTGGGCTTGAATTCAAGCTTTATCTGGCGATACAGGCTCTCGTTGTAGTCGTGGAGCGCGCGGTGGTAGCCCAGGCCCCAGAACTTGGATGGCAGATAGTAGAAAAACAGCTGGTAGTCCCAGCGGTATTTGTCTTGCTTCATGTAGTTGTGGCCTCTGAACCCCACCTGCATCTGCCCGGTCACACCGATGGCAAACACGGCCGTGGCATCGCTCCGCTGCAGAGTGGAGTCCTTGCGGTCGTAGCTGTAGAGGCCGGTCAGTCCGCCGGCTATACCCAAGCCACTGGTGGAATTGAAGAACGGTCCGCCCAGAATAGTCCAGTCGAAGGGCTTGTAACTTTGCTTATTGGTATTCTTCAGATACTGCCCCAGCCAATAGAATGGCTTTTTGATGCCCTTTACCTTGCGTATCGAGTCTGGTTGCTGCGGAGACAGCACAACAGAAGAATCTGCAGATGAAAGGTTTTCTTTCGCGCCTGAAGGGCTTGCAAACAGGCATGCAATGAACAGCGTCAACGGGTACAGCGGGTATTTCACTTGATTCGTAGAGTTGGGATTGTTAATTTTGCTGCAAAGGTACTGAATTTAATTGGAATAGTTTTGTATTTGTAGTTATTTTGCGTATTTTTGCATTAAAAAGCAGAAAAAAGAACAGATTTTATGAATAGTTTTATACCAGAACAAGTGGAACGCGACATGCGCCTGCTACAGCTGATGTCGAAGAGTTTTCCCAACATAGAGCGGGCAAGTTCTGAAATCATCAATCTGGAAGCCATCCAGAACCTACCCAAGGGCACGGAACACTTTGTGGCCGACATTCATGGCGAGCATCAGGCTTTTCTTCATATCCTGCGCAATGCCAGCGGCAACATCCGCCGCAAGGTGAACGAACTGTTCGGCGAAACTCTTACAGCAGACGAAATCCGTGACCTGTGTACGCTCATCTACTATCCTGAGCAGAAGATGGAGATAGTGGAGGCTCAGGAGTCCGATCTTGCGACATGGTACGGCCGCACGCTGTTCCGCCTGGTACAGGTGTGCCGCAGCGTCACCAGCAAGTACACCCGCTCCAAGGTGCGCAAGGCATTGCCCATCCAATATGCCTACATCATAGAGGAACTCCTTCACGAAAATCCCTTCGACGAAGACAAGGATGCCTATTTCGGACGCATCATCGAGAGCATTGTGCACACAGGGCAGGGCACCAATTTCATTGTGGCCATTTGTCAGGTCATCCATGCGCTCAGCATCGACCAGCTCCACATCCTGGGCGACATCTACGACCGCGGCCCCGGGGCACACATCATCATGGACTATCTGCTTCACCGGCAGAACTTTGATGTGCAATGGGGCAATCACGACTGCCTGTGGATGGGAGCTGCTGCAGGCAACGACTGCTGCATAGCCACGGTGCTCCGCCTGTCGCTCCGCTATGGCAACATGGCCACCCTGGAGGACGGATACGGCATCAACCTGCTGCCCCTTGCCACCTTTGCCATGGCCACCTACGGCGACGACCCCTGCACCTGCTTCCAGCCCCATCTGTTGGCAGGAGAGGCATCATCCTCCCACGTGGACGTACGCCTGATGGCTCAGATGCACAAGGCCATCACCATCATCCAGTTCAAGCTGGAGCACCGCATGAAGGAGGCGCACCCCGAATGGCGGATGGGCAGCCGCGGCACGCTGGATTATGTGGACTATGTGCGTGGCACGTACACCCTCGACGGGCGCGACTATGAGATGCGTGACACCCTTTTCCCCACCGTTGACCCCCTGCATCCGTTCGAGCTTTCTGGAAAGGAGGCCGACCTGGTGGACAAGCTGCGCCACTCATTCCGCGTGAGCGACAAACTGCAGAAGCATATCCGCTGCCTCTTCCAGCATGGCTGCATGTACAAGGTATGCAACGGCAACCTGCTTTTCCATGCCTCCATTCCCCTCAACGAGGACGGCACCATGAAGGAGGTGGAGCTGCGAGGCGAACGCTATTCGGGCAAGGATTTGATGCACCACATCGGCATGATGATGCGCAGCGCCTTCCAGAATGATACGCCCGACGATGAGCGCCGCTATGCCTGCGACTATTTCTGGTACCTGTGGTGCGGCCCCGACAGCCCGCTCTTCGACAAGGACCGCATGACCACCTTTGAGCGATATTTCCTGGCCGACAAAGCGCTGCATGCCGAGAAGAAGGGCTACTATTACATATACCGCGACAACCCGCAGGTGTGTGAGGCCATTCTGGATGCTTTTGGGGTGGAGGGCCAGTATCGCCACATCATCAATGGCCATGTGCCCGTGCATGCCTCGCAGGGCGAGAATCCAGTGAAGGCCGGCGGCAAGCTGATGGTGATTGACGGAGGATTCTCGGCTGCCTACCACAAAACTACGGGCATTGCCGGCTACACACTGGTGTATCACAGCCGCGGATTCCAGCTCATTCAGCACGAGCCCTTCCAGAGCACAGCCGAAGCTGTGCGCAACGGCACAGACATCAAGTCGAGCACCCAAATTGTGGAAATGACGGGCCATAGGATGCGCGTGAGAGATACCGACAAGGGCCGCAGCCTACAGCAGCAGATTGAGGACCTGTACAATCTGCTCTATGCCTACCGACACGGCCTGATACCCGAGCAACAAGGATGATTGCCCAATCATTATAAACCAATTATTAACCCCTTTATTTACTAACCAAAACATTAAATTTATGTCAAGGAAATCAAGACTGAAAGCATGGCTCTCGCTGGCCGTCATGTGGCTGGTGAGCAGCAATGCTTGGGCGCTGGACCAGAAGGACGGCGTCTATCAGATTGGCTCTGCCGATGACCTGGCTGCCTTTGCCGAACTGGTGAATGGCGGCGAGACTGCGGTTGATGCCGTCCTGACGGCCGATATCGACTATTCGGCCAACACGCAACTCGTCCACATGGTGGGTACGTCGGAAAACCCCTACGAAGGTACGTTCGACGGCCAGTTCCACCGCATCACCGTGGCCTTCTTCGTAGACGAGGTGGCCGGTGAAGGCAAGTATGTGGAGGATGCTGCCATCATCCGTGTGGCCAACCGGGAGGCCACCATCAAGAACCTGATTGTGGACGGTACCATCAACACCAATCAGAAGTATGCCGCAGGTATCTGTGCCCATGCAGGTGCCTACATCACCCATTGTGCCTCCTACGTGGACATTGTCTCCACCGTGAACGGCGATGGCACACATGGCGGTATCGTGGGCCACACCACCGACGGCGTTCGAATTGATAACTGCCTCGCTGCAGGCAGTATCAAGGGCAATGTCACCACCAACTGCGGTGGCATCATGGGATGGGCCGGCAACAAGTGCTCCATCAGCAACTGTCTGCAGATTGCCGACATCGCCCTGCTCAGCCAGGACGGGAGTGCCACCATCGCCCGCAACGGCGGCAATGTGATTTCTTACAACAACTATTATGTAAGCAATTACGGTGACAAGGACGAGAAGGCCACTCAGGTAACCGCCGACATGCTGGCCGACGGTTCGGTGTGCTACATGCTCAATGGCGACCAGACGGTCCTCAGCTGGTGGCAGAAGATCGGCACGGACGAACTGCCCGTGCTGGGCGCCAGCGGTGCACAGGTGTATGTGGAGGAGGGCACTATTGCCTGTGACGGCAAGGTGACCGACGGCAAGTTTACCAACACGGCCACCCTCAACAGGCCTGCCGCCCACGACGATGTGTGTGGTACGTGCCAGACTTGTGGCCACATAGACCCGTACTTTGCCCCCGAGGAGAACGGCTACTACATGCTGGCCAGCGCGCCTCAGCTGAAGTGGTTCGGCAATCTCATCTCCCAGGGCCAGACCTATGCCAAGGCCAAGCTCACCGAGGACATCGACTTTACGGAGTATGGCCAGATTGAGACCACCGGCACCTATTTCAATGGCGAACTCGACGGACAGAACCACCTCCTCACCATCCGCATCGAAAGCGTGCCCGACCAGGACGGTCCTGCTCCCTTCCGCTGTCTGGGCGGTATTGTGCGCAACCTGCGCGTGAGCGGTGACATCAACGCCTCCACCAAGTATGCAGGTTCCATTGCCGGCCACACCAGCAACGAAGCCGTCATTGAAAACTGCTATTCCGACGTGAACATCGTGTCCACCCTTGTGGGCGACGGCACCCATGGTGGTTTCATTGGCGTAGTGGACGGTGTCACCAGCATGAACGGATGTATGTTTGCAGGTAGCCTCAAGAGTCCCGAACTGGTGACCACCAGTTGCGGCGGTCTGGCCGGATGGGCCAACAACACCTTCACGGTGACGAACAGCCTGCTGATTGGCGACGTCGACGTTTCCGCCGAAAGTAGCTACACCATCTGCCGCAACCCCGGCAATGTAAAATGCAAGAATGTTTTCTACGTCAGCGAATTCGGTACTGTGAATAGCGGTGCAGCACCCATCACCACCGACGAGTTGCAGAGCGGCAAGGGCTGCTATGCGCTTAACGGCGGTGAAATCAAGGCTCCCCACTGGTTCCAGACCATCGGTTCCGACGAGCTGCCTGTGATGGACAGCAGCCACAAGATAGTCTATGCCACGGGTACGCTCACCTGTGACGGTCGCATGAAAGACGATTTCGCCTACTCCAACACTTATTCGGAGCCCACTCAGGATGAACACAATTTCGAGAACGGTATCTGCACCGAGTGTGGCGAGGTAGAATACGTTCCCGAGCAGGATGCTGACGGCTATTACCTGCTTGCCAACAGCAACGACCTGTACTGGCTGGCCTCAGCAGTAAAGGGCGACGCCACAGACCTGAAGGTGCGCCTCACTGCCGATGTGGACATGTCGGAGGCTGAGAGTTTTGAGGGTATCGGCAGTACGGAGAAACCCTTCAAGGGTCATTTCGACGGACAGAACCACCGCATTTCCGGCCTTACACTGGACGTGGCCAGCAGTGGCGTGGGTTTCTTCAACTTTGTAGCCGCCCCCAGTACCATTGAGAATATGGTGCTCGACGAGAGTTGCTCCATCAATGGCGATGCCTATGTGGGTCTGGTGGGTGAAACCCATGGTTCCTACAGTGGCAATGTGGTATTGCGCAACCTGGGCAACGAGGGCATAGTGACAGCCACGGGCGCCAATGCCGGAGGTATTCTGGGATGCTGCATGTCCAGCGCTGCCACCATCGAAATCACCAATTGCTACGTATACGGCACGGTAAGGGGCGGCAACGAGAGCGGCATCATCTCCGGCTGGTTAGGAAGCGATGCAAAGGTCAACAACACCTGGGCCGTGGGCGAGGTTGAAGGCATTCAGTCCGGTGCAAGCTTTGCACGTTTCAGTTCGGTTACCTTCACCAATTGTTACAGCAGCACCGAGGCTCAGGACAACGTGAAGACTACATCAGAGGATGAAATGCAGGACGGCCGACTCGCCTACAAGCTCAACGGCTCCAGCTACAAGTCTCCCAATTGGTACCAGACACTGGGCGATGACCTTCACCCTGTGACCGACAGCACACACGGCATTGTCTACTACAGTGCCGCATCAGAGGAATACGGGGACGTACACGACGATGATTCGTTTGAAGACTTCAAGACGGACATCGTGGGCCATGAAGAGAACTATTGCGACGAAGTGGTGGCCCAGGCCACTCTTGTGGACGCTTATCGCGAACTGCTGTCCTCCTGCTACGATGCAGCCGACATGGCTGAGTTTGCCACCCTGTGGGAAGGCACGGAGACTGTGCGCAAGAACGTACAGGACAGCGAGAAAGCCTACAAGTCCTACTCCGACAGAGTACAGGAAGTGGTTACCTATCTGGAGGAGCACCTCGACTTCAGCGGCGAGAAACGCGACATTGTCACCGACTATGTGGAAGGCGACGAGGAGCCCAGCGAACTCTATCCCAACGGCTGTGCTGGCTACATCCTGGAACACTGCCTGCTGAATGCCGAGCAGCTTGCAGCCGAGACTGAATTCCTGAACAAACTGCTCGAGGATGCCATCCGCGACGGCTTCGAAGTGGGTGCCGAAGTCACCAGCTTCATTGCCAACGCCGACTTCACCAAGGACAATTTTGAGGGCTGGGAAGGCCAGAAGGCCACTGGCTCGGGCGGCAGCACCACCACCAGCGTACGTGGCGGTGAATGCTGGAACAGCACATTCGACATGTATCAGACCCTCAAGGGTCTCCAGAACGGTGTGTACGAGCTCTGCATCAACGGTGCCACACGTCCCTACAACACCGTCACCAACAACAACTACATCGCAGGTATCTATGCCAACGAGAACTTTGTGTACATGATGGCCGACATCGAGGACATGATCAGCGTGGGAGATGCTGTGGACGGCGAGAACTGCAACCTCACCGGAGATGTATCCGACTTGGCTGTCACCAACGAAGAGGGTGATACCATCGGTTATGTCATGCACGGTGTGATAAGCGTATGTAACGCTGCTACTGCCGGTCGCTATCAGAACCGCATTCTGGCTCGCGTCACCGACGGTACGCTGAAGATTGGTATCAAGTCGCCCGGCACAGGCCTTGGAAACGACTGGACGGGCTTTGCCAACATCCGCCTCTTCTACCAGGGCGACTTGGAGGATGCAGGTGAGGCACTCGACAACACACTGGCCGGCCAGGTGGCTCGTGCCAACACACTCATCAATGCCGACGGTGAAGGCTATATGCCCAAAGAAGACACTTCGTTCGAGACAATGCCCAACTTCAGCCAGAGCCTCAAGGACCAGCTCCAGGAAGCCATCAACGCTGTGGGCGAAGCTGCCACTGCAGAGGACAAGTATGCCCTCATCAACCGCTTCTCCACCATTTTCCAGGACATCTATCCCAGCAAGGCTGCCTATGTGGCTATGTTCAAGCAGGCAGAGGCCCTCAACTCCGTTACCAGCGACCTCCTTCAGAGCGGTCTGATTGACGACGCTACGGCACAGGCCGGCAATGCAGCAGCCGAGACCCTGCAGTTGGCTTACTTAGACGGTAGCTACACCACTGAAGAAGCCCAGAGTCTGGATGCACTGAAGCAATTCAGCTTCATCCCGCAGACATCGGACGACGCCCTTCAGCTCAACGATGCCGCCAACCTGCTCTATTATGCCGCCATGGTGAATGCGGGCTTCCGCGGCACCGCGGCCAAGCTCAACACCGACCTCAATCTGGAAGGTGTAGTGGTTACACCCATCGGTACCAACGAGAATCCCTTCAACGGTAAGTTTGATGGCCAGGCCCATACCATCAGCAACCTCCACATGGAGAGCGCCGAAGCCGTGGGTTATGGTTTCTTTGGCTGGATTGTTCCGCCTGCAACCATCGAGAACCTGCGTCTGGATGCCAACTGTTTCATCAGTGGCGACCATTTTGTGGGTATGATAGGTTCCAGCAAGACCGGCTATTCGGGCGACATCTACATGAACCAGCTGGCCAACGAAGGCAATGTGACAGCTGCCAACCAGAATGCCGGTGGTATCATTGGTTGCTGTGAAGGCGGTTCGGCCACCTTCCACATCAACAACTGCTACACCACAGGTACCATCACCGGTGGCAGCGAATCCGGTGCCATCAGCGGATGGGTGAATGGTACAGGTGTTGTCACCGACAGCTGGTCGATTGCCACTGTTACCGGTGTACAGGGCGACGACACCTACTTTGCCCGTCCTGCTACTGCCACCTACAACAACTGCTACAGCCTCAATGGCACGCAGGCCAACCGTATTGCAGAGGGTGACCTGGCTAGCGGTTCGCTCACCTACAAGCTCAACGGAAAGCGCTTCAAGGATGTGGCATGGACACAGATACTGGGTGTGGACGAGATGCCCCAACTCTGGGGTTCCACCGACGGTATTGTCTATTATGTCAACGGTGAATACACCAACACCCGTCCCGACATGTTTGCCCGTGCATACGCCTACAACATCATCAGCCGTTCTCATGCCGACCGCGTAGACATCGGCTATGCGCTGAATGCACCCGCCAAGAGTGCCGAAATCCGCTTCTATAGCGGCAACGACCTCGTCTACACACATCCGCTCAGTGCAGCCGACCTCACCGCCGGCAACCATGCCGTAAGCGTGGACAATGCCAACCTGCCCGCAGATGCAACGCTCCGCTTCGACATCCGCACCGAGTTTGTACCCGTAGACAAGGTTTATCCCATCGGTGACGCCGTGAAGGCCTATAAGCCTCTGGGCATTGCCGTGAACGACTGCCCCGACAGCCCGTCCTTCGGTAACCTCTATATGGGCGAAGCCGTAATGGACCACGGCACCGACACCGGTTACATCTCCGACAGCAAGCCTGCTGGCGTCTTTGCCTTCGATCCTCTGCTGCAGAGCATCGATGCTGCCGACGGTACACCCGGCTTCACCGGCGGTGTTGACCTCAGCCAGGAGGGCCCGCAGATTGCCAAGGATTATCCTGCCTTCGGTCCCAAGACCGTACGTGTAAGCAATGACGGCCGTCTCTTCGTGGGCCTCACCAACGGACGCACCTCCAGTCCCATCTGGGAGATTGACCAGCAGAATCTGGATGCGCCCTGGACACCTGTCTTCACGGGTGGTCAGGTGGATGCCGAGACGGGTATCACCTACGTGGACGGTCAGGAGCAGAGCCGCATGATGGTAAGCTTCGACACCTACGGAAGTGGTGACAACCTGGTACTCTACACCCTCGCAGCCCAGCGCAGCGACGGCAACTACAACTACTCTGACTATGTAGCCAATACCTACAACCTGGGTAGCAAGGACAGCTGGAACACTGTTCCCAGCAGCCAGATTGATGCCCTCACAGGCCAGTACACCATCAGTCCTCAGCCTGTGAACATCGTCTCCGACCGTCAGGGTGGCCTCTGGTACATCCAGTATCGCTCTACTCCCAACGAGGTGCAGCCCGCTATCAAGCACTACAATGCTGAAGGCGTGGAGGACTACAGCGATGTAAACACCTCTACTTACGGTGGCGCCATGGCCATTTCCCGCGATGGTGGCTACATTGCCTTCCCCACCGCTGCCAAGACCGTGACCATCTATGAGGTCAACTATGTGCCCATGGCCAATGGCCGCATCTACCTCAACCCGATGACTTCTCTTCAGGTGACAGAGGGTGACCAGATTATGGCACTGGCCTTCGACTACGCACTCAACCTGTTTGCAGCCTCCAGCTACAGCCACACCATGTCGCAGTACACGCTGCCCGCCATTATGGGCACCGAGGCTGTGGTGCCTGCACCTGCAGCTGCCACCTTCACGGTGGGCACTGAGACTGGCATACAGACCATCACTTCTGCCGAAGTGGCAGACAGCGATGTATACAGCCTCGACGGCAAGCTGGTACGCAAGGCTGGCAATGTCAAGGGCCTGCGTGGCATCTATGTAGTGAAGGGACGCAAGTATCTGATCCAGGAATAAACAGCATTATTCCTCCATACTAATAATGGGGACGGCCGCATGGCCGCCCCCTTTTTGGTTGGTGCTGGTAATTGATGCTACCAGCGTCCTCTTCCTCCTTCGGCTGTGACTGCCGTCCGCTATTGGATGTGCCTGAAGAAGCGACGCAACGCAGCAGGCTCCATGGCTCTGCGGCGGGCATAGTCGGCAAACTGGTCTTCCCCTATCTGTCCCACGCTGAAATGCTGTGCCTGCGGATGGGCAATCATCAGGCCGCTGGTGGAGGCATGGGGCTTCATGGCACCGTTTTCCGTGAGGGTGACTCCGGCGCGTGAGAAGTCTACAATTCCGTCCAATATGAAGTTAAGGCTTTGGTCGGGTAGGGAAGGGTAGCCCACGGCGGGACGTATGCCCTGAAACTTGCCTGCAAACAACTGCCTTTTGGAAAGATGCTCATGGGGTGCATAGCCCCACCAGGAGCGTCGGGTGTACTCATGTGCCTGCTCGATACAGGCCTCAGCCATACGGTCGGCCAGCGTCTGGGCCAGCAGATGGCGGTAGCCATCCTCGCTGTAGAGCTGTTCCACAGCATGGTCGGTACAGCTCACAAAGATGCCTATTCTGTCCGGAATGCCGTGCGTTGCGGGCCGAACGAAGTCGCTCAGGCAAAAACAGAGTCCTTCGGCTGTGGGCTGTTGCTGGCGCAGCAGGGGAATGCGTCTTCCGTCGGCCAGTAGTATGTCGTCGCCCTCACTATTGGCCGACGAGAGTGCAATGCGAGCCGTAGCGCCATAGCCGTCGGCCTCCAGTTGGCGGAGCATCTCGCATGCATCCTCAAACAGACGGATGGCCTCGCGGGCCTTTTCCTGCTGCTGGGCAGGCCATGAGGCAATCCATGCCTGCCTGCAGCCCATACAGTTGTGTATGTGGGCCAGCTCGCCACACTTGGGAGGAAATCCCCAGGCATGGAAGAAATACAGCCAGTCGATGTAGTCGGCCAGCTCGGCCACTGTGAAGCGTGCCGTGTGGACACATAGTGTCTGGCTTACAGTCTGCAGGTCGTGTGTCATTCCTGTATGCGCGTGTTATCGGTCAAAGACGAGTGCCTGCCCCATGATGCGCCTGTCCACATGCTGTCCGTCCCACACCTGCTGCCCGTTCACCCATGTGCGTTCCACGCGCCAGTGTAGCGTGTCACCCTCGCGGGGCGACCACCCACACAGGCTCAGCACTTCGCTCTTGTCCACCTTGTGTCCCTCACAAGGCTTCACCAGTACCAAATCGGCCTGATAGCCTTCACGCAGGAAGCCACGTCGGTCTATCTGGAAAAGACGGGCGGGATTGTGACACATCACTTCGACAATGCGTTCGATGCTGAACAGTCCTTCGCTGGCCATTTCCAGCATCGACAGCAGGCTGAACTGCACCATGGGCATGCCACTCATCGCCTTCCGGCATCCCCCCACTTTCTCCGAAAGCAGGTGGGGGGCATGATCGGTAGCCACAATGGAGATGGTGCCGTCGGCCACACCACGGCGTAAGGCAGCACGGTCGGCTTCCGACTTGACAGCGGGATTACACTTGATACGGGTGCCCAGCCGTTGGTAGTCGGCATCGGTATACAGCAGGTGGGCCACACAGGCCTCGGCCGTTATCAGCGAGCTAGGCAGCTGTCTCACCATTTCTGTCTCTACAGCCGTGGTCAAATGGGCGATGTGCAGGCGGGTGCCTGCTGCCAGTGCCATCTCCACGGCCAGACGACTGCTCATGATGCAGCATTCCGAGTCACGGATTTCTGCGTGGTGAACCACATCGGGGTCATCGGTACCATAGCGCTGTTCCAGTTCCTTCATGCGTGTCGTGATGCGTGCCGTGTCTTCGCAATGGGCCATCACCAGCATCGGACTTTCCCGAAAGATGCGTTCCAGCTGCTCACGCTTGTCCACCAGCATGTTGCCCGTGCTGCTTCCCATGAACAGTTTGATGCCGGGAATGCGTCTGGGGTCGGCGTTCCTTATTTCCTGGATGTTGTCATTGGTGGCACCCAGAAAGAAGGCATGGTTCACGTGGCAGTGGCTGGCTGCGTATGCCAGCTTTTCCTCCACGCGTTCCAGTGTCACCGTCTGCGGCACCACATTGGGCATGTCCATTACCGTGGTCACACCACCTGCTGCAGCAGCTGCAGATTCCGTGTCCATGGTAGCCTTTCGCGTAAGTCCAGGGTCACGCATGTGTACGTGGTCATCAATGACACCGGGGAGCAGCAACATTCCGCGGCCGTCCACCACCTCTGCCCCCTCCAGCATGGGTACGTCCGTACCTTCATAGATGCGGGAGATGCGGGTGTCCTCCACCACCAGCGAGCCGGTAAATCTGCGTCCTTCATTGCAGAGTTCGGCACCTTGTATGACGATTGTCTTCTTCATGACCTCTTGGGTTTGATGTGGGTGAGTCGCAGACGCATCACGCCAAACAGGGCTTCGCTGAATATGCCGCCGCTCATCTTGCTGGTGCCCAGTTCACGATTGATAAAGATGACAGGCACCTCCTTTACGCTGAATCCCAGACACAGGGCAGAATATTTCATCTCAATCTGGAAGGCATAGCCCTTGAACCGGATTGCATCCAGATTGATGGTTTCCAGCACCTTGCGGCGATAGCATACGAAACCGGCCGTGGTGTCGCAGATGTGGATGCCCAGAATGGCACGCACGTATTTGCTGGCAAAATAGGACATCAGCACACGCCCCATCGGCCAGTTCACCACGTTCACCCCGGTGATGTACCTGCTTCCCACAGCCACGTCGTGTCCCTCATCGTGGCAGGCTGCGTAGAGCCGCGGCAGGTCGGAAGGATTGTGGCTGAAATCGGCATCCATCTCGAAAATGTATTCATACTGGTGCTCCAGGGCCCACTTGAATCCCCTGATATAGGCAGTACCCAGCCCCAGCTTGCCCTTTCGCTCCACCAGAAAAAGACGTCCTTTGTAGGAGCCTTCCATCATCCGCTTCACAATGGCAGCCGTGCCGTCCGGGCTCCCGTCGTCTATGACGAGCACGTCGAAGGGCTTTTCCTGGCTGGTGACGGCCTTGATGATGGCCTCGATGTTTTCCTTCTCGTTATAGGTGGGTATGATTACAATACTGTCGTTCTTCATATCATTTTCCTTGTTTTTGAAGACAAAGTTATGCCAATCTTCCCTTTCTGCCAAATAAAAAAAGGGGTTTTTGTGGGATTATTGGGTTTTTGTCGTATCTTTGCACAGGAAATTCAACAAACGATTCTACATACAAGCTATGCAGCAACAGAAAATTATTATTTTGGACTTCGGTTCGCAGACCACCCAGCTGATTGGACGAAGGGTGCGCGAGCTGGACACATTCTGTGAGATTGTTCCTTACAACAAGTTTCCCAAGGACGACCCCACAGTCATCGGTGTCATCCTGAGCGGTTCACCCTATTCGGTCCACGACCCTGAGGCGTTCACTGTAGATCTCAGCCAGTTTGTGGGCCGCATTCCCGTGCTGGGTATCTGCTATGGAGCCCAGTTCATCTCCCACACACTTGGGGGCAAGGTGGAAAAAGCTGATTCACGTGAGTACGGACGTGCCAATTTGGTGACAATCGACCATTCAAATGCGCTTTTCAAGGGCTTTGAACCCAATTCACAGGTGTGGATGAGCCATGGCGACACCATAACGGCTATTCCCCAGGGATTCAAGGCCATTGCCTCTACAGCCAATGTCACCTATGCCGCTTATGCCTCTGCCACCCAGCCCGTGTGGGCAGTACAGTTCCACCCCGAGGTGTACCACACCCTGCAGGGCACCCAGCTGCTCCGCAACTTTGTGGTGGACATCTGCCATTCCCGCCAGGACTGGAGTGCCGACTCCTTTGTGGAAAGCACAGTGGCAGAACTGAAAGCACAGCTGGGCGACGACAAGGTAATCCTGGGACTTTCCGGTGGTGTGGACAGCAGTGTGGCTGCCGTGCTCCTCAACAGAGCCATTGGCAGCAACCTCACCTGTATCTTTGTAGACCATGGCATGCTGCGCAAGAACGAGTTCCGCGATGTAATGCACGACTACGAATGTCTGGGCCTCAATGTGATTGGAGTGGATGCTTCCGAGAAATTCTTTGCCGACCTGGCAGGTGTCTCCGACCCTGAGCAGAAGCGCAAGATTATCGGTCGCGACTTTGTGGAGGTTTTCAACGCCGAAGCCAAGAAACAGACTGGTGCCAAGTGGCTGGCACAGGGAACCATTTATCCCGACCGTATCGAAAGCCTCAACATCACGGGCAAGGTGATAAAGAGCCACCACAATGTGGGCGGACTTCCCGAAGAGATGCATCTGCAGCTATGCGAGCCCTTGAAGTGGCTGTTCAAGGATGAGGTGCGCCGTGTAGGCCGTTCATTGGGTATGCCCGAGCATCTCATCACCCGCCATCCCTTCCCAGGCCCCGGATTGGCAGTACGCATACTGGGCGACATCACCCCTGAGAAAGTGCGTATTCTTCAGGATGCCGATGACATTTATATCCGCGGGCTGCGCGCATATAAGGTGAAACTGTCCGGCGAAGAGGCACGTCGTGTGCTGGCTGCTGGTGTGCCGGCCGACATGCACGACGGAGAGATAGAGGTGAGCCTCTACGACCAGATTTGGCAGGCAGGCACCATCCTGCTCTCCACCGTCCGCTCAGTGGGCGTGATGGGCGACGAGCGCACCTATGAGCACCCTGTAGCCTTGCGTGCTGTCACCAGCACAGATGCCATGACCGCCGACTGGGCGCACTTGCCCTACGATTTCATGGCCAAGGTCTCCAACGAGATTATCAACAAGGTAAAGGGCGTCAACCGCGTTTGCTACGACATTTCGTCCAAGCCGCCAGCAACCATCGAGTGGGAGTGACTTCGCCTATGTTCTACGCCCCGATGGGGCAGTAGCTCTGGGGCAAAAGCAGGACTATCAGTAAGTAAATTGGTGTTTACCCCAGCGTGATAGTCTTTGCTTTTGCCTCTGCGGGTTGCAAGGCCTTGTAGCGATAATTAGTTGTCCCGAAAAAGGCGGCTTGAGGGATTAGATGAATGCACGCCAGGAAATCATAATCCCGGACAAATCTAGTTGGTAGATCATAGAATCTGAGCAGTTGTTCGCCGTCGAACAATGTCCGTCGGCGAAACATTTTAGGTAGGTTCTATTGTTTTCTCTGACGAATCTTCCTTTATCAATGTATGTTGGTGACGATTTGCCACGAAGATACTTTGCGTCAAGACATATTCCCTTCCCGCCCCGACCCTTCACCGGAGACGGCGCCTGCCGGCCGCGGCTCCGCTGGAAACCGGAAATGAATTACTGTTCCACTGTTATCTGTTCCCTGTTCCGCTTGTCTTTTTGCGCCGGTGCCGGTTTCGGACGGGGTGCGGCTCTGCCGGAAACCGGAAAATGAATTACTGTTCCACTGTTATCTGTTCCCTGTTCCGCCCCCGCACAATGCCAATCTGAGGCAATTTTGGCTGATTGCTATCCAATAATGATACGTTAATTTAATATTTAACTCGCTAAAACTCAACAATTTAATTTAGGATTTGCTTATGATTGCTTAACTAAATAAAATTGGTCAAGTTGCTGAAAATCAGTAACTTTATAGTGTATCAAGCCATAAAGATTTACATGAATATTTCAGACTCACTTGACCAATATACGGATGTCTGCAGAGATTGTTACATCATGAAATGAATGCCCCGAACGAGATTTTTTTTTGCGAAAACGTAGTATATGGAGGGTATCACCGATGCATATAATCACGAAAAACACCCCCTATTCAGTTTCCAAATGTTAAATAATTCACTTCTTTGCAACTTTTTTACTTTATAATTTGGTTTACATTATAAAGTTATTTACCTTTGCAGCGCAAAACCGGTAATGCGACGCGCTGTCCGACCTTGCTGCAGAAGGGACGACGGGGCGAGAGTGAACAAAAAAATAATCAAGAACCCTCAAAACAAAAAAACAATGGAAGAAAACAGCAATATGACTGCCGAGCGCAGTCTGGAAATCATCACAGAGCAGATCGCACAGAGTCGCAAAACAGTGTCAAAAGATGTCGGGCAATCGCTCTGTGTGTCGGGACTTTGCACGATGGGTATGGCAGTCGTCGTGACCGTCATCAATATCATTGCGGGCAATAATGGGTTCACTCCTTTTGGACATTGGCTTTGGATGGTACTGCCTATCATCATCTGGCTGTTTATGCGCAATATACATAAGGGAGATGCGCATGCTCCCGTGAATTTTGTTGGTGCACTGGTTGGCAAGACATGGTGGACGTTCGCGGTTGTTGGTCTTAGTTATTTCCTCTTGGGTAATCTTTTCAATTTCATTATGGCAAGATTGTTGTCACCCCAAGAATTGATTATTGTTAGTATACGCATCATGCCTGTCATTATGTTGTTGATGGCTATGGCCGTGAGCATAACGGGACACATCTTGAAGATTCACTGGCTGGTGTGGTTTGGCATCATCGGGGGATTGGCCGTTGGTATTGGTAGTTCCATAGGCATCGTCTCATCCATACTGGGTCGATTGTGTCCATTATCCACGGTTGCTGCATGGCACTTCATCCAACCCTGCCCATCTGTATTTCTTTTTGCCCTTGTCGGTCTGACACTCCCAGGCTGGATGCTCAAAAAACAGAAGTAGCCTATGCAATTCCAGCCATTAGACCCTTTGCTGCATTCTGAGTTGCGATTGGCTGTGATGTCGTTGCTCATTAGTGCTGACGAGGCTGAATTCCCTTACATCAAGGAGCAGACGGGAGCCACGGCGGGCAACCTGAGCGTGCAGATTGACAAACTCTCGGCAGCAGGCTACATCGAAGTCGAGAAGACCTTCAAAGGCAAGCGTCCCTGCACCATCTGCCGCATCACCGACATGGGACGGCATGCGTTCGAGGCATACGTCGAGGCGTTGAAGTCGTATCTGACCGTCTGCAAGCCGTGAAACAACTTGTATGTAGATAATCTGTAACTGAACACAGCATTTCAGTGCTACAAAAGATTGAATGAGGGTGTGTCAGGTACTTTTGACACACCCTCTATCTGCGTTGTTATTTCACTGCGATTTTTACACTCTCCTTACCAATCCTGGCTACTACGATGGTGCCTTGCTTGGCAGAGAACGAAACGTTGCCATCTATTGATTTTGCAGTGCCGAGAGCCTTTCCGTCAAGAGCATAGAAGCTGACTGTCTCGTTGTTGTCGAGACCGGAGATGTTGATGAAGCCTCCTGCCGACTGGATGGCGATGCCATGCTCTTTTACTGATTCAACACCATCGACGTCTTCGATAGCTTTAATAGTTCCAAAGGAGCTCCAAGGTTTTGTTGTTTTATAAGCCTCGATTGCAGATGCAGGGACGTAAAGATTAGCATTTTCTATATCTGATTCATCGAAAGCATTATATTTGGTTGATGGAACTTCCTCTGCGTAACAATAGACATTTTCTATTTTTTGACAGTTAGCGAATGCAAGATCTCCAATACTTGTTACAGAATTCGGGATTGTGACTGATGTCAAGCCGGTGCAGTCTTTGAAAGCATAAGCTCCAATACTTGTTACAGAATTCGGGATTGTGACTGATGTCAAGCCGATGCAATCAAGGAAAGCCTCATCTCCAATACTTGTTACAGAATTCGGGATTGTAACTGATGTTAAGCCGGAGCAGTTATAGAAAACCCCTTCTCCAATACTTGTCACGGAATTCGGGATTGTAACTGATGTCAAGCTGCTGCAGCCTTCGAAAGTATATTCTCCAATACTTGTTACAGAATTAGGGATAGTGACTGAGGTGAGGCCTCTGCATCCCGAAAAAGCATTGTTTCCAATACTTGTCACAGAATTCGGGATTGTGATTGATGTCAAGCCGGTGCATCTGGAGAAAGCTGAACTTCCAATACTTGTTACCGAATTCGGGATTGTGACTGACGTGAGACCGCTGCAGAGTGCGAAAGCACTTTCGTCAATACTTGTCACAGAATTCGGGATTGTGATTGATGTCAAGCCGGTGCAAAAAGAGTATCTATTATTAGTTGATTATCAGTATTTTACACCCTAAACGGTAGAAAAGTG
>CAMBDA010000048.1 GCA_945865175.1 uncultured Prevotellaceae bacterium
TGGTTTTTGCTGCGTTTCGTGCCTATTCACCTGCAAAGCTACGCTTTTATTCCGAAACAGGCAAGGGAAGCAAAGGAAAAAATCTGGAAAGAATCGGAGAAGGGGCAAATGGGCCGTTTTTGCTACCCAACTGGAGAGATTTTGCTACCCAACTGGGCAGCAAATTTTTCCCAGTTGGGGCGTCTATACGAAGTATTTCCCTAGCGGCTGGATTTATTTTGTCTAGTGACGCCGTTTTTACGTGTGACCCCCCAAACAGCGGAAGTTATGGAAATATGCCGCCCCTGATTAGTTTGATGAACCTCTTGGAAAGAAGACCTTTTCTTTTGGAGGCGGAGCATGTCGCCGAATAGCCAGGAAAAACTAATCGAAAGATAGGGGAAGTTCCTGCTGGAGGCTGCCCAAGAGATTGAAGGTGCGACGATGATAAGGAGTGGAGCCATACTGGCGAATGGCCTGACGATGCTTGGCCGTGGGATATCCCTTGTTGCCATCCCAATCGTACTGGGGATATTCACGTGCAAGGTCGTGCATGTAATCGTCGCGATATGTCTTGGCAAGGATGCTGGCAGCGGCAATGGACAGGAATTTGCCATCACCCTTGACAATGGTCTGATAGGGCAATGAACCATAGCGTTTGAACCGGTTACCGTCGACAATGACAGCCTGTGGGCGCACAGAAAGGGCATCCAAGGCCCTGTGCATCGCCAAAATGCTGGCATTGAGAATATTGATGCGGTCGATTTCCTCGGGAAGCACCTCACCCACTGCCCAGGCGAGCGCATCATGCTCCACCACCTGGCGCAGGGCATAACGGCGACGTTCGGACAACTGTTTAGAATCGTTGAGGTCCGCATTATGATAGTCGGGAGGAAAGATGACCGCCGCCGCAAACACACTGCCTGCGAGACAGCCACGTCCGGCCTCATCGCATCCCGCCTCTACCAGTCCTTCGAAATAATGGTTTTGCAACATAGCCTCTACCGGAACATGACTGACACCCGCTCCACACCCTCTACCAAGGCATCTACCTCGGCCCGTGTGTTGTAGAGCGCAAACGAGGCACGCACAGTACCCAGTATGCCCAACCTGTGCATCAGAGGCTCAGCGCAATGATGGCCCGTACGCACAGCAATTCCCAAGCGGTCGAGCAAGGTGCCCATATCGAGATGATGGATGTTACCCACCAGAAACGAGACCACTGCATCCTTGGGCTGGGCCGTGCCAAAGATGCGAACCTGCGGTATGGCAGACATGCGTTCCATACAATAACGGGTGAGTTGCTGTTCGTGAGCAGCAATGTTGTCCATCCCCAAGCGCTCCAGATACTGGATGGCGGTGGCCAGGCCGTGGGTGGCCACATAGTCGGGTGTGCCGGCCTCGAACTTGAACGGCAGATGACCGAACGTAGTCTTCTCGAAAGTGACAGTCTCTATCATCTCGCCTCCACCCTGATAGGGAGGCATACGGTCGAGCAGGTCGGCTTTTCCGTAGAGTACGCCAATGCCCGTGGGGCCATACATCTTGTGGCCGCTGAAAACAAAGAAATCGCAATCCATGGCCTGCACGTCCACCTTGAAATGAGGCGTGCTCTGCGCCCCGTCCACCATCACGGGTACGCCATGGGCATGCGCCATCTCCACGATACGCTCCACGGGGTTTACCGTGCCCAGGACATTACTCACATGGGCTATACTCACAAGCCTCGTCCGCGCATTGAACAGCCGTTCCAGCTCGTCCAACTGAAGTTCTCCCTCATCCGTCATGGGCACCACACGCAGCACGATGCCCTTGCGACTGGCCTGTAACTGCCAAGGCACGATATTGGAATGGTGCTCCATGACAGTGACTATCACCTCGTCGCCTTCCTTCATGAATGCCTCACAGAAGGAAGAGGCCACCAGATTGAGTCCCTCGGTGGTGCCGCGGGTGAAGATGATTTCATCGGTGGAACGGGCATTGATGAAACGGCGTACGGTTTCACGCGCCTGCTCGTGGAGGTCGGTGGCCTGCTGCGAAAGGAAATGGACCCCACGATGGACGTTGGCATTCACATTGAGGTACTCCTCGCGCATGGCATCCAGTACACACAGGGGTTTCTGTGTGGTGGCCGCATTGTCGAGATAAACCAGCGGACGGTTGTAGACCGTGCGCGAGAGTATGGGGAAATCCTGGCGGACATTTGCTAGTAGGTCCATTTTTTCAGCATTTGAAGATTGAAGATTCGGGATTCACTTACACAGCCTGCACCCTTCACATCGGCCCAGCTCGCCACGGAAACGCTTCTCCACCAAGTGATGCAGACGGTCCTGGAGCGGTTCCAGCTTCATCGTGTCGATTACTTCACCCACAAAGGCAAACTTGAGCAAAAGCTGAGCCTCCTGTCGGGAAATGCCGCGCTGCTGCATGTAGAAAAGCGCGGCCTCGTCAATCTGGCCCACAGTAGACCCATGGCTGCACTTTACATCATCGGCATAAATCTCCAGCATAGGCTGGGTGTACATGCGTGCCTGTCGTGTGGCACAGATATTCTGGTTGCGCTCCACCGAGGTTGTCTGCTGTGCCTCAGGCCGAACCAGTACACGTCCGGCAAAGGCTCCCGTAGCCTCATGGTCGAGCACATACTTGTAGAGCACATTACTGCTACAACGGCCCACCCTGTGGTCGATGAGCACATTGTTGTCGACATGCTGGGTGTGGTCGGCAACCACACAGCCACCCATGTCACACGAAGCATTCTCACCACAGAAGACAAGGTCGGTGCGGTTGCGGGTGGTGCCCCCCATCAGAGTAATGGCATTGTGGCACACATGGCTGGATGCCTCCTGCCGGATATAGAGATTGCTCAGACGGGTGTTCTTGGCATGTGTCTCTTCCAGGCAATAAAGGTCGAGCGATGCACGCTCTCCCACAAATGCCTCTGTTACCTGCGTGGTGAGGAAACGACGGTCATCGGCCGCATGGTCGCAGAAAAGGAGCTTGATAGCAGCGTCCTCCTCCACCACAATAAGTACACGACGGTTGACCATCAGGTCGACATCTGCGCGTAGGATATTGACCACCTGCACAGGCCGTTCCACCTGCACCCCCTTGGGCACATACACCAGCAGACCATCCTGGGCAAGCATGGTATTGAGTGCCGTGATGCCATCCTCACCCGAAGAGGCCAGATGGCCATAACAACGCTCCACCAAAGAAGGATAACGCACGGCTGCCTCGCAAAGCGAACCCACCAGCACACCCTCGGGAAGAGAAGCCTTGGGGAGGAATCGCGAACAGAAGACATCGTTCACCACAAAGAAGAGAGAAGTGCTCAGATTGGGCACATCACAACGAAATGCGTCGTAGGGATTCACCGGAATGTCGATACGCCCCAAGTTGAGTCCATAGTCAGGTGCGAAGAGCGAAGCCACATCGGTATACTTGTAACGTTCCTCCTTCGTCGTGGGAAAACCCAGACGCACAAAGTCATCAAAGGCTGCGGCACGCAGGGCATTCATCGCAGGTGCCGAGTGCCGGTCAATCAAGCTGGCCGACTGCCTGAACAGGTCGATATACTGCTGACTGCTCTGCATCACAACTCCTCTCTGATCCAGTCGAATCCACGTTTTTCTATCTCCAGCGCCAGCTGCGGGCCGTCGGTGCGCACAATGCGCCCGTTCATGAGCACATGCACCACATCAGGCTTCAGGTAATCGAGCAGTCGCTGGTAGTGCGTAATCACAATGGCAGAAGTCTCCGGAGTGCGCAGCTTGTTGAAGCCTTCGGCCACCACACGCAACGCATCCACGTCAAGGCCGGAGTCCGTCTCATCGAGGATGCTCAACCTGGGTTCCAGCATGGCCATCTGGAAAATCTCGTTCCGCTTCTTCTCGCCTCCGCTGAAACCTTCATTCACACTGCGGCTGGCAAGCTTGTTGTCGAGTTCCACAATCTTGCGCTTCTCGCGCATCAGTTTCAGGAAATCGCCTGCTGCCATGGGGTCCAGCCCCTGATACTTGCGACGGGCGTTCAGTGCTGCACGCATGAAGTTGACCATGCTTACGCCGGGAATCTCTACAGGCTGCTGAAAACTGAGGAAGATGCCCTCATGGGCACGCTCATCAGGACTGAGGGCAAGCAGGTCCTTGCCGTTGAACAGTATCTGGCCCTGGGTGACGGTGTAGGACGGGTGACCCACAATGACATTGCTGAGGGTACTCTTTCCCGCACCGTTCTGGCCCATCAAGGCATGTACCTCTCCTTCGCGCACGGTCAGGTTGATGCCCTTCAATATCTCCTTGCCATTGATGCTGGCATGCAAATCTATGATTTCTAACATATCTCTGTGCTACATTAATTAATATGATTCAGCCCACCGAGCCCTCCAGACTCACGCCCAGCAGTTTCTGTGCCTCTACGGCAAACTCCATCGGCAACTTGTTGAGCACGTCCTTGGCATAGCCATTGACGATGAGCCCCACAGCATCCTCGGTGGGGATGCCACGCTGGTTGCAATAGAAAAGCTGGTCCTCGCTTATCTTGCTGGTAGTGGCTTCGTGCTCCACCACTGCAGAATCGTTCCTCACGTCCATATAGGGGAAGGTGTGGGCTCCGCAGTGGCTGCCCAGCAGCAGGGAATCACAGCTGCTGTAGTTGCGAGCGCCCTCGGCCGTAGGGGCAATACGCACCAGCCCCCGATAGGAGTTCTGGCTCTTGCCTGCCGAGATGCCCTTGCTGATGATGGTGCTACGGGTATTTGCGCCCAGATGAATCATCTTGGTGCCCGTGTCGGCCTGCTGGTGGTGGTTGGTCACGGCCACGCTATAGAACTCGGCCTGACTGCCGTCGCCCTGCAACACGCAACTGGGATATTTCCAGGTGATGGCGCTTCCCGTTTCCACCTGTGTCCAGCTGAGCCGGCTGTTGCGCCCACGCAAGAGGCCACGCTTGGTGACAAGGTTAAGCACACCGCCCCGTCCCTCGGCATCGCCAGGGTACCAGTTTTGCACTGTGCTGTACTTCACCTCGGCATTATCGCACACCACAATCTCCACAATGGCAGCATGCAACTGGTTCTCATCACGCATGGGGGCCGTGCAACCCTCCAGATACGACACATAGGCATCATCGTCGCACACGATGAGTGTGCGTTCGAACTGGCCCGTGCCGCGGGCGTTGATGCGGAAATAGGTGCTCAATTCCATGGGGCATCGCACCCCCTTGGGAATATACACGAAACTGCCATCGCTGAAGACGGCAGAATTAAGGGCGGCATAGAAATTGTCCTTATAGGGCACCACGGAACCCAGGTAACGACGCACCAGGTCGGGATGCTCCCTCACGGCCTCGCTGATACTGCAAAAGATGATGCCCTTCTCGTGGAGTTTCTCACGAAAGGTTGTCTTCACGCTCACCGAATCCATCACGGCATCCACGGCCAAGCCGCTCAATGCCAGGCGCTCTTCCAGCGGAATGCCCAGTTTGTCGAAGGTCTTCATCAGTTCCGGGTCTATCTCCTTGCCGGTATCATCACCCTTGCGAGCCGTGGGGTCGGCATAGTAGGATATGGCCTGATAGTCGACCTCCGGCATCTGCAAGTGGCCCCATGTGGGAGCCTCCAAGGTGGTCCAGTGGCGATAGGCCCTGAGGCGGAAGTCGAGGAGCCACTGGGGCTCCCCCTTCTTCTGCGATATCAGGTGCACCACCTCCTCCGACAGACCCTTTTCGATGATGTCGGTGTGTATGTCGGTGGTGAACCCGTATTCATATTTCTTGTCAGCAACCTGACGTATGTAACTATTCTTCTCTTCCATTTTCCATCAATGCAGAATACAAGGCTTCTGGAGCGGCCTTCATCACGCCACACAACACAGACTGCTGCATCGTGGTAGCACTGATGACCCCTGCAGAGGCAAATACCCACACCACGGCACCAATGATGAGGTGAAACTTCACGAAGCACAGTAATGTGCCCAACATACGGTTGATTGTGCCCAGCACAAACAACTTGTCCAGAATGGTGTTCAACACCTCACCCACCATGCTCAGTACCGTGGGCACTGCCACCCATATCAGCACAAAGGCCAGTAGGTTGGCCACCGTGGCATGGTCGCCCAGATGAGGCGCAATGGCCTCGCCGAGCATCATATAGAACATCTTGGCCACTATCAGCCCTGCAAAGAAAGCCACCAGCGACACAAGCTGCCTGACGCAGCCCAGTTGCCACCCTCTGACGGCACCGGCAACCAGAATGGCCAGCATTATCCAATCGATTGTGAGCATCACAGTTTGGCTTTAACCTCAATCTCTGCAAAGGTTTCGATGATGTCGCCCTCACGCAGGTCGTTGTAGTTGACCAGCGACAAGCCACACTCGAAATTGGTGGACACCTCCTTCACATCGTCCTTGAAACGCTTGAGAGCATTGATTTCGCCCGTGAACACCACGATTCCGTCGCGCACCACGCGGGCCTTGTCGCTGCGGTGCACCTTTCCGTCGATAACATATGCACCGGCCACAGTACCCACCTTGCTGATGTGGTAGACCTGGCGCACCTCCACCTGGGCGGTCACCTCCTCCTTGATTTCGGGAGAAAGCATGCCCTCCATGGCATCCTTCACCTCCTCGATGGCATCATAGATGACACTGTAGGTGCGGATGTCCACGCCCTCCTGCTCTGCCAGCTTGCGGGCCGAGGCCGACGGACGAACCTGGAAGGCCACGATAATAGCATCGGAAGCAGCAGCCAGGTTCACATCGTTTTCGCTGATCTGACCCACGGCCTTCTGGATGACATTGACCTGAATCTTCTCGGTAGAGAGCTTGATAAGCGAATCGCTGAGTGCCTCGATGGAGCCGTCCACATCGCCCTTGACGATAAGATTGAGTTCCTTGAAGTCGCCCAGTGCGATACGACGGCCAATCTCGTTGAGGTCGACACGCTTCATCGTACGCAGTCCCTGTTCGCGGGCCAGCTGCTCGCGCTTGCCTGCGATTTCACGTGCCTCCTGATCGGTGTCCATCACATGGAATGAATCGCCGGCCTGGGGTGCACCATTCAGACCAAGGATGGTGGCTGCCTGCGAGGGGCCAATCTCCGTGATACGGTGACCACGCTCGTCGAGCATGGCTTTCACACGGCCGTAGTTGGTGCCGGCCAGCATGATGTCTCCCACACGCAGGGTACCATTGCTCACCAGCACAGTGGCCACATAGCCACGGCCCTTGTCGAGCGACGATTCGATAATGGTTCCGGTGGCCTTACGGTTGGGATTGGCCTTGAGGTCGAGCATCTCAGCCTCAAGCAGCACTTTCTCAAGCAACTCTTCCACACCGATGCCTTTCTTGGCACTGATGTCCTGGCTCTGATACTTGCCGCCCCAGTCCTCCACGAGGAAGTTCATCTGAGCCAGTCCCTCCTTGATTTTCTCAGGATTGGCAGTGGGCTTGTCTATCTTGTTGATGGCAAACACAATGGGTACATTGGCAGCCACAGCATGGTTGATGGCCTCCTTGGTCTGAGGCATGATGTCGTCATCGGCAGCCACGATGATGATGGCAATGTCGGTGACCTGTGCACCACGGGCACGCATGGCGGTGAACGCCTCATGACCGGGTGTATCAAGGAAGGTGACATGGCGGCCATCGGGCAAGGTGACGTTGTAGGCACCGATGTGCTGGGTGATACCACCGGCCTCACCTGCAATCACGTTGGTCTGTCGGATATAGTCGAGCAACGATGTCTTGCCATGGTCCACATGGCCCATCACCGTGACGATGGGGGCACGGGGTTGCAGGTCTTCCTCGTCGTCCTCCACTTCATTGACAGCCGCACTCACTTCTGCGCTCACGTATTCTGTCTGGAAGCCAAACTCGTCGGCAATCAGGTTGATGGTTTCTGCATCCATGCGCTGGTTGATGCTGACCATGATGCCCACACTCATACAGGTGGCTATTACCTGTGTGACAGGAACGTTCATCATCGTAGCCAGTTCGTTGGCTGTCACAAACTCGGTCAGCTTCAGCACCTTGCTTTCTGCTGCTTCGGCCTGTATTTCCTCCTCCATGCCGGCACGGATGGCCTCGCGCTTCTCACGACGGTACTTGGCGCCCTTGCCCATCTTGTTCGACTTGTTGGTGAGGCGTGCCAGGGTCTCACGCACTTGCTTTGCCACCTCTTCGTCGCTCACCTCAGCGGGCTGTACCACCTGCTTGGGCTTGTTCTTCTGCTTCTGCTTGTTCTTGCCGCCTGCCTGCTGGTTATTGCCATTGCCCTGCTGGCGGTTCTTCTGGCCATTGCCGCCGTTGTTGCCACTGTTCTGCATCTGGCTGGCCACGGCATTCACGTCGACACGCTCCTTGCCTATGCGCTGGCGTTTCTTCTGGCCACCGCTCTGCTGGCTGCCCGTCTGATTGCCATTGCGGTTTTTCTCTTCCCTCTCGCGGCGCTTTTCCTCCTTGCTCTTCTTCTTGGGGCGTGTGCTCTGGTTGAGCGCAGAAAGGTCGATATGTCCCTTGACCGTCAGTCCTGGAGCCACCTGCGGGTCAATGTTCAGGCGGAACACGCCATCCACCTCTGTACCGATGGCCGGTTTCTCCTTGCGTGGCGTCACTGGTTTCTTTTCAGCCATGGCATTGTCATTGCCGGTCACAGGCTTTTCCGTAGCTACCACACTCTCCGGTTCCACCCTTGCTGTTTTGTTTGTGTCTGCTTCCACAGGTTTCTGCACTGAATCTTCTTTTGGCGTTATTTTCTCAATCACGGCCTTTGGTGCATCCAGGTCGATGTGGCCCACCACCTTGGGACCTTCCACTTTGGGTCTGTCTATCACCTCTGTCCGCTCAGTGCGGGCACGTTCAGCCCGTTTCGAGCGCGATGATTCCCGCTTGCCCCTGGTCTGTTCCTGACGCTGGCGGATAAGCTGGGTTGCCTCGGAGCGCAATCCTTTGTCCCGATTGAATTCCTTGAGCAATATCTCGTACTGCTCTTCGCTGATTTTGGTGTTAGGATTGGCCTCTATGCCCTCGAAGCCTTTCTTCTGCAGCACTTCCACTACAGTCTGCAAGCCCACGTTGCATTCTTTCGTTACTTTGTTCAGTCTTATACTCATTGAATCCCTCCTCTGTTTTTATTGTTCTTCCGTTTCTGGGTTCTCTGTTTCTGCTGTCTCTGCTACGTTTTCTTCGGGCTCAGCAGCTTCGGGGCTCTCGGTCTCCTGTGCTCCGCCGTCCTCCACGTTCTCGTTCTCAAACTCTGCGGCCAGAATCTGGAGCACATCGTCGATGGTCTCCTCTTCCACGTCCACACAGCGCACCAGTTCGTCACGGCTTGCCGAAAGCACCTCACGGGCCGTATTGAAGCCAGCTTTCTTGAATTCATTGATAATCCAGTCCTCTACTACATCGACAAACTGGTCGAGGTTCACATCATCAATACCAGCATCGTCTGTGTCACGGTATACATCGATGGTATATTCGGTGAGCATGCTGGCCAGTTTGATGTTGAGGCCGCCCTTGCCGATGGCCAGAGACACCTGGTCGGGATCGAGATACACCTCGGCACGGCGCTCCTGCTCATGAAGCACCACATTGTTGATGCGGGCAGGACCCAGGGCGCGTATGATAAAGAGCTGGGGATTGGAAGTCCAGTTGATGACATCAATGTTCTCATTGTGCAACTCGCGCACAATGCCATGCACACGGCTTCCGCGCACACCCACGCAAGCACCTACGGGGTCAATGCGGTCGTCATAGCTTTCCACTGCCACCTTCGCGCGCTCGCCGGGGATGCGGGCCACCTTGTGAATGGTGATGAGTCCGTCCTGGATTTCGGGTACTTCCGATTCCAGCAGGCGCTGCAGGAACATGGGGTCGGTACGGCTCACGATAATCTTGGGTGCACCGTTGGAATTGTCCACGCGCTGAATGACGGCACGGGTGGTCTCGCCTTTGTGGAAGAAGTCACCGGGTATCTGCTCGGTACGGGGAAGGATGAGTTCGTTGTTGGCCTCATCAATAAGCAGGGCCTCGCGCTTCCACGACTGGTACACCTCTGCACTGATTACGTCTCCCACCCGATCCTTGTATTGATTGTAGAGCGAATCGTGTTCCAGTTCCAGGATGCGGCTGGCCAGGGTCTGACGCAGGGTGAGAATGGCACGGCGGCCAAACTCGGTAAACTGCACCATCTGGCTCACCTCCTCGCCCACCTCATAGTCGGGCTCAATGCTGCGGGCCTCGGCCAGGGATATTTCCAGGTTGGGGTCCTTCACCTCTCCATCGGGCACCACCTTGCGGTTGCGGTAGATTTCAAAATCACCCTTGTCGGGATTCACAATCACATCGTAGTTTTCATCGCTACCATAGGTCTTGGCGATTACACTGCGGAAGCATTCCTCGAGCACGCTCATCAGTGTGGCGCGGTCGATATTCTTATTCTCCTTGAATTCTGCGAAGGAGTCAATCAGATTCACTGTTCCAGTTGTCTTTGTTGCCATTATATGTTGTTTTTTATTTATCAAAAAAGTACAGGCCGCCCTATCACACCTTTATCAGGTATTTGGTATAGGCCACCTCGTCATACCGGAAGCGCACGGGCACTTCCTGGAGCACAGGGCGTTTCTTGCCCTCCTCCTTCACTTTCTGCTTCACGCCGATTTCAAAGCCTTCATCATCCGCGGCCAGCAGGGTACCATGCAGACGACGTCCGTCGAGGGTCTGTGTCTCCACGGGCTGGCCCACGTGAATCTCATACTGTCGCTGTACGCGGAACGGCTGACCCAGTCCTGCGCTTCCCACCTCCAGTTCATAGTCCTCTTCCTCACGGCTGATTTGCGACTCGATGTAGCGGCTCAAGTCTGCACAATCTTCAATCCACACTCCCTCGGCATGATCGATTACCACTACGATACGATCGTCTGCACTTACACTCAGGTCCACAAGGAAATACTCTTTTCCTGCCAACCATTCCTCAACGGCTTTTTGTACTGCGTTCTTATCTACCATGTTGTTCAAAAGTGTTATAAAGCAAAGTGAGGAACTTGCGCCCCTCACTTCATCACGATGCAAAGTTAGTGATTATTTATGAATTAGCGGGTATCATCCACCAATTATTTTTCATTTTACACCAAAAAAACCTATTTTTGGGGCAAACACCATAGCCAAAACAGCCCAACTACCATCAGGACCACCACTGCCATGGCCATTGTGGCCCACATGAAACGCTGGTTGGCCTTGCGCACATCTCGTCTTCTCATACGCGTTTTTTATATTAGTTTAACATTCACATCGCTCACGGGCAGGGTTTCAGTAAGCGGTCCATCTCCTGAGGGTCGGCCAGCAGCCCGACAGCCTTCTCCACACACTTGTCCTGCGACAACTGCTGCCGCACAGCTCCCCGCTGATAGAAATAGCGGCAGGCCAGTTCTTCGCAGACGATAGGCTCCAGCAGCGGGCGGAATTTCTCCAGGTCAGTCTTCAGGTCAGTCTTCAGCTTGGCCTGCAATGCGTCCAGTTCGGCTGATACCATGTCGAGATAACCCTCGCGCCGCATCATATCCCGCATCATACGCACCAGGTTGTCGCTCCGGCGGTTATAGGTGAAGCCCGACTGGCTGATATTGTCCACAAATGTGGCCCATTCCTGATCAGAGAGATGAACCAGCGAGTCTGTGTCCACCTGCGGCACAGGATGGCGGCATACATAGTCGGTGGCATAATCGAAGAACTCGTCGCTGGCCGAGAGGTCATAGAGCAAGGTGGGCAGGCTGTCGGGCAGCACCTCCACGTCAGGCTTTATGCCCCCTCCATCGCGCACCTCTCTTCCGCCCTGCGTGTGGAACACACGGGTGAGGCTGTCGGGCACCGTACCCACAGAGCCATCAGGATTCAGGTGGCGATAGTCATAGGCCTGTATGCAACGGCCGCTGGGGATATAATAACGACTGGTGGTTATCTTCAGATTGGCACGATAGGGCAGGTCGCGAATGGCCTGCACCAGTCCTTTTCCGTAGGTGCGTGTGCCCATGACCACCGCACGGTCCATATCCTGCAGGCTGCCGCTCACAATCTCGGCTGAGGAGGCCGTGCCTCCATCCACAAGCACTACCATAGGCATCACAGTGTCAACGGGTTCCACCACCGAGTAGTATTCACGGTTGGTGCTGGCCACCTTACCCTTCGTATACACCACTTTCCTGCCTCTGGGCACAAACAGGCCCGTCACGTCGGCAGCCTCGTTGATGGTGCCGCCCGGATTGCCGCGCAGGTCCAGCACCAGCTTGGTGGCACCCTGCTTCTTGAGATTGAGCAGGGCTTGCCGCACCTCTCCCGAGGCACCCTCGGTGAAGCCCGTCAGATAGATGTATCCCACGCCCGGTTGCAGCATACCGTGATAGGGCACCTGCTGCAGCTGTATGTTCTCGCGCGTAATCTTCAGCGAGAGCGGCTTGTCCGCCCCCTTTCGGCGCACCTTCAGCTCGAAGGTGGTGCCGGCATCGCCACGCAGCATCTCACGTACCTCTTCTACTGGCTGTCCCGCCACATCGTGCTGGTTCACTTCCAGAATTACGTCACCAGCCTTCACACCGGCCTTCCAGCTGGGCGAGTCCTCGTAGGGTTCGCTGATGACCACCCTGTTCTCCTTCTTGTGGAAACGTATGATGCTGCCGATACCTGCATATTTTCCCGTGGCCATCTGGCGCAGTTCGTCATCGTTCTCAGGATAATAGTTGGTGTAGGGGTCCACCCGCTGCAGCATCCCCCTGATACACCATTCCATCACGGTGTCAGCATTCAATGTGTCCACATAGAAAAGGTCGAGCTGCTTGTACAGTTCATTGAAGATTTCCAGATTGCGCGTCACGCTCCAGTTATGGCTTTCCTTTTTCTGTGCATACGCGCCCGTACCTATTAATATTAATAGAACGGCAATCACTTTCAGTCGTATTCTCATCGTCTTAGTATGTCTGCGACCCTCACACGCAGGTCTTCCCACTGCGCAGGGGTCAATTGTGTTCCCATCACCTGTATCACTTCCTCCGCCATGGCTGCACCTGCCTGCATGCACTGCAGCAAGGGAGCCCCATGCACATAGGCATGCAGGAATCCGCCTGCATAGAAGTCGCCTGCAGCCGTAGTGTCCACCACCTTCACGCACCGGCCCTGTTGGCGGGCACGCTCGCCGGCCCTGCATGCAATAGAGCCACGGCAGCCCTGCTTCACCACAGCCACCCGGCACATTGAGGCCAGTTCGTCGAGTGTCTCTTCAGGCGCCATTCCGCCCGAGAAGGCCTGGCTTTCCTGTTCATTGGCAAACACGATGTCCACATATTCCTCCACCAGACGGCGGAACAATGTGCGCTGTGCTGCCACCACGTTATAGCTGGCCAGGTCTAGGCTCACACTAAGGCCCGCAGTCTTGGCCGTCTGCAGCAGGTGCTCGATAAGCGGGGGATTCTGCACCAGATAGCCCTCCACATGCACCAGCCCGTAACCACTCAGCATGCTGGCATCCACATCCGACGCTTCCATCCGGGCAGCTGCGCCCAGACAGGTGGCAAAGGTGCGTTCTCCATCGGGCGTTATCAGCGTATTGGCCACACCCGTATGACCCTCCTTCACCATCAGATGGGGCACAATGCCCATCTGCAGGCAGTTTCCCTGCAGGAACCTGCCCAACGCATCATCACCCACCGCACCCACAAAGCCGGGTGCATCTCCCAAACCGGCCAAGGCCAGCGCCACATTGCCTGCGCTTCCGCCCGCGGCCTTCTCCATAGGATAGGGGGCCATCACAGCAGTCACTTCGCGCTGCATATCCTCATCAATCAGCTGCATGCCGCCCTTCATCAGATGAAGGCGGCTGATGGGGCCATCTTGCTCCAAACGGACCAAAATATCCACCAAAGCATTGCCAATTCCAATTATTTTGTCCATTTTTCTCAATTTTTTGTGCAAAGATATTGCATATTTCCGAAAAAAGCGCTAATTTTGCAGCGCATTTAAGGAAAAAACAGAAAAAACTGCTTCAGTAGCTCAGTTGGTTAGAGCACATGACTGTTAATCATGGGGTCGTTGGTTCAAGCCCATCCTGAAGCGCAAGAGAGAGGAATTACTGACAATGGTAATTCCTCTTATTGTATCACCACATACATCCCCAAGTACCGTCCTATGAGATTACATCTGCTCTCCACACTCTGCTGCATGTGTCTGGCCGTCATGGTGTCGGCACAGCAACCCTCTCACGTATCCGCATGTTCTCCCACGCCCGCCGACGAGATGCCTGCCCACTATCTGCCGCTGTTGGCCCACAAGCGCGTTGCCCTCTTCAGCAACCAGACGGGTTGCCTCTCTGACGGCCGCCACGTGCTGGACATACTGGTAGAAGGGGGCATCCAGGTGACCACCCTCTTTTCTCCTGAACACGGGTTCAGGGGGACAGCCGATGCCGGAGAGCACGTGCAGAGCCAGACCGACAGCCGTACGGGCATTCCCATCCTATCGCTCTACGACGGTCAGAAACCCGGACCATCCGACGAGGCCATGCGCAGATTCGACCTGTTGGTGGTGGACATCCAGGATGTAGGGCTACGCTTCTATACCTACTACATCACCATGCTCCAGCTGATGCGTCGATGCAGTGAATTCAATCGTGAAGTGATAATCCTGGACCGTCCCAATCCCAATGGCCACTTTGTGGACGGTCCGCTGCTCGACATGTCGCTCAAGAGCGGGGTGGGTGCCTTGCCCATTCCCATTGTCCATGGCATGACCCTGGGCGAGCTAGCCACCATGGCCATAGGCGAAGGATGGGTGCCCCACTGCAGGCTCACAGTAGTACCCTGCCTCCACTACACCCATCAGTCGGCCTACCACCTGCCCATTCCTCCCAGTCCCAACCTGCCCGACATGCGTGCAGTCCTTCTCTACCCCAGCATCTGCTATTTCGAGGGGACCGTACTGTCGCTGGGGCGCGGCACCGACCACCCTTTCCAATGCTACGGCCATCCTCTGCTGCAGGGATGTACTTTCTCCTTCACACCCTCTGCAAGGCCCGGTGCCAAGCATCCTCCGCTGGAAGGGCAATGCTGCCAGGGAGTGGACCTCAGCCATATCCCCACCGACAGCCTGTATCGCCTGTCACGCATCGACCTCAGCTACATCGTGGATGCCTACCGCCGTTTTCCCGACAAGAAAGCCTTTTGGCTAGGGGGTGGTGCCTTCTTCGACAAACTGATGGGACAAAAACGCATCCGACAGTTGATTATCGACGGCCAGGATGCATCCGCCATAGAGGCCACCTGGCAACAGGATGTCGCCCGCTTCATTGAGCAGCGCAGGCCTTATCTCCTCTATCCTATCCGATAAAGGAGGAATTGGTGTCTTTACATAGGCAAAAGAAAACATTCTTAATCTCGAAGGCCTACAATTCGGAAATTTTATGTAAATTTGTTGCCTGAAACCGTAATTTCAGTTATCTATGAAGCATTTTCTCCTTCTCTGCCTGGCCCTGTTCATGCTGGCATCTCAGGCAAAGGCCTTTTCGTTTTCAGCAGCCAAAGGCGCTGGCGAAGACGCTGTATGTGACCGGGGCAACCTGGCAACCCACAAGGTGGCCTCGGAGTTTCCCTTCGAGGGGGAATGGCTCTACAATGTGGCCGTGAACGGACATTACGTGGGGCTCTACAACGACCGCAACTTCTGGGGAGGACTGGTTCACTTCGGCAGTTTTGAGTTTACCAACGGGCATGAAGTGAGCATCGACATCAGCTATTACCAGAACATCGACCATTTTGAGGTTCTACCCATCGAGAGCCTAAGCCTGCTGGAGGTGAAACGTACCGGTAAACGCAGCCTGCGCATACGCACAGACAGGGCCGACCAGAACATCACCCTAGTGGTGAACGGTGAGTTACAGAAGCATGTGCTCCACCTCTTCTGCAACAGCATAGACACCCGCGCCCCCGAGATGGAGGCCGCCCAAAAGGGCTATACGAAGGACGAGGCACGCAAACTCCACTATTTCGGCCCCGGCTACCACAATCTGGAAACGCTCCTGGGCACGGGAGACGACCAACTGAAACTGGAAGACGGATGGCAGGTGTATGTGGCGGCAGGCAGTGTCGTGTACGGACGTATCGGCATGTGGGAGACCGGAGGAGGCACCAGCATCCGCGGCCGAGGCATGGTGTACAACGACCGCCGCAAACCAAGGGTCATACTAGAGGCCAACTACAGCAAGGGCGGCCTTGTGGAGGGTGTGCTTTTCCATTGCCACAGGGAACGTTGCTGGCAGGTGGCGCTGTCCCACTGCACCCACATGGAGTTCAAGCATGTGAAGGTCCTGTCCACACGCTATGCCAGCACCGACGGGCTGGACATCATCAACTGTCAGCAATGTGCCTTCCTCAACACCTTCGTACGGGCCTCTGACGATGCCATCGCCGTGAAGGGTTTGGGCAACAAAAAACCTGAGGAATGTGCCCCCTGCCGCAACCTCACATTCTGCGGGATGCAGTTGTGGAACGACTGCAACAACGCCATGGGCATCGGGGCGGAAAACCATGCTTCGCTGTACGAAAACATACGCTTCATGAACAGCAGCATACTGTACTCCTATGACGACCCCGACTACCACGAAGTGCTCGACGAGCGCGCTGCCATGGGCATCTGCTGCATCAACGGCACATGGTTTCGCAATATCAGCTATGAGAACATCGATGTCTACCACTGCGAGCGCCTCATCACGGCTGGCTTCCAGCCTTCCTTCTGGTTTGGCGCACTGCCCGGCGACCAGAGTACCCCGGGCGGCATGGAAGGCATCATCTATCGCAATATCCGTTCGTTCCATTCCAGCGGAAGCGCCATTGCGAACAAAATCCGCCTCTACGGATGGGACGGGCGAGGCGGAACGCCCGAGAAGGCCATCTCCCGTGTCACTTTTGACAACGTGGTCATAGCAGGGCAGAAAGTGACCCATGTCAACGACCCCGCCTTCTCGGAATCGGACTTCACACGAGTCTCGGGCATTACATTCCAGTAACCAATTTTTTTTCTTATCACTCATACAAATGGACAGAAGAGAATTCATACAAAGAACAGCCATACTGGCAGGAGCCGCCTACGCTGGCACACCGCTCCAGGCTGAACAGTTGCTCACTCTGGGAACCCCGGCTCTCACCATCGGCATTCTCAGCGACATCCACATACGGGGCGAAGAGACCACCGAAACTCTGGTGCACGCCCTGGAATATTTCCGTTCACTGAAGGTGGACGGGGTCATCATCGCAGGCGACATGGCCGACCAAGGTCTGGAGCCTCAGTTGCAACAGGTAGCCAACGCCTGGTTCAAGGTGTTCCCCCGCAACAAGGGACTGAACGGCAAGCGCACCGAGAAACTGTTCATCTACGGCAACCATGATGTGCAGGCTGCCACATGGCCCGGTGTAATCAACGAGGTGGGGGCCGAAACGGCCGATGCACAGAACATCGGGAAACGGCCGGCCGAGGTGTGGAAGAAATGTTTCCGCGAGGAGTACAATCCCATCTGGATGAAAACCATCAACGGTTACCATTTCATCGGTGCCCACTGGCACGACGGCAATATCCCGGGACTGTCCGATTTCCTGCAGGAGCACCAGCACGAGCTCCAGGGCGAACATCCCTTCTTCTACATCCAGCATCCCCATCTCCAGAACACCTGCAACGGCCCATGGGCATGGGGACAGGACGACGGCACCGTCACCCGGCTCCTCTCACAGTTCCCCAATGCCGTGGCCTTCTCCGGCCATTCCCATTCACCGCTCAACGATGACAGGAATTTTTGGCAGGATGCCTTCACCAGCATTGGCACTGCCTCGCTGAGCTATCTTTACCCCATGCCCGCACGAGAGAACACTCATCAGGACGACAGTGCCATCACCCCACCCACGCAGATGGCCAACATGAACTGCCACGACGGCAAGCAAGGCATGGTGATGAGGGTCTACGAGAATGCCATTTCCTTCGAGCGCAGGGAGTTTGTCTACGACCAGCCGGTGGCCGACCCGTGGGTGATGCCCCTGCCTATATCACAAAGGAAGCCACTCACCTTTGACAACCGCAGGAAGGAAGCGCCCGTTCCACAGTTCGCAGCCGGCAGCAAGGTGACTGTGACACAGGCCCCGGGCAAGGACCGCTATGGCAAGGAACAGGGGCAGGTGGCCGTCCGTTTTCCCAATGTACTGAAAAAGGATACGGGCATCCGGGCCTTCGACTATGAGGTACAGGTGGAATACGAATGGCTGGATGTGAGGTTCATCACAGCCACCAAGCGCGTATTCTCACCCCATTGCTATCTGGGCGAGGCACAGGACACAGGCGAAGTGGTGTGCCTCTATGGTGTGGATGAACTGCCCAAGGACTTCCGCTACCGCTTCCTGGTTCGTCCCTGCGAGTGCTTTGGCAAGAAGGGCGACCCCATCTGTTCCGACTGGGTGCGTCTGCAAGACATCGTGCCCAAGTAGCGGAAACGGCGTCCAAACGAAATCCTAGAACCACAATTGCCCATACCTTTAAAAAGAATATCAAGATGAGAAAAAAGATTGCAATACTGGCGCTGATGGCTTGCATGGCCTCATCGGTCTCGTTCGCACAGTGGAAAATCATGTCGTACAACATCCGGGGCGGCAGAGGCATGGATGGCGTATGCAGCTACCAGCGCATTGCCGATGCCATTCTGCGGGAGTCGCCTGATGTGGTAGCCGTACAGGAGATTGACAGCGTAACGGGCAGGAGCAACGGGAAATATGTGCTGGGCGAGGTGGCTACCCTCACTGGCATGCATGACACATTCGCCCCCGCCATCAACTTCGACGGAGGAAAATACGGCATTGGCATCCTCTCGCGCGAGAAACCCAGAAAAGCAACCGCCCATCCCCTTCCTGGAAGCGAGGAGGCGCGGGTGATACTGGTGGCCGAGTTCAAGAAATATGTGCTTTGCTGCACCCACCTCTCGCTCACCGAGGCCGATCGAAAGGCCTCCCTCAGCCTCATCAAGGAATTGGCCAAAGGCACACGCAAGCCCTTCTTCCTGGCCGGTGACTTCAACGATGACCCCGCCAGTCCCTTCATCCAGACCTTGCAGCAGGATTTCGTCATCCTGTCCGACCTGAATGCGCCCACCTTTCCCGCTTCCGACCCCGAGAACACCATCGACTACATCACGGCCTACAAAAAGACTGCCCGCAAGCTGAAAGTGACCAGCCAGCGAGTTGCCAATGAGCCCGTAGCCTCCGATCATCGGCCCATCGTGGTGGAGCTGCGATAGCCAATCGTTATACTTTCATGAATCAGACGTTAGAATATGGCATCTACAATATGCTGCAAACGGCCATTCCCCAGCTCAAGCCCTGAAAGATAGGGTGTTATAATAGCCGTTCCATTCGAGACCATTTCGGCAATCAATATTCTCCTGTATTCTACGCCCCGACATGAAACTATTCCGCCCTTTCTTGGGCTTGGGGGGACCCTACCCAAGAAAGGGCGGAATATTTCCATAACTTCCGCTGTTTGGGGAGTCACACGTAAAAGCGGCGTCACTAGACAAAATAAAACCAGCCGCTAGGGAAATACTTCGTATAGACACCCCAACTGGGAAAAAATTGCTGCCCAGTTGGGTAGCAAAATCTCTCCAGTTGGGTAGCAAAAACGGCCTATTTGCCCCTTCGCCGATTCTTTCCAGATTTTTTCCTTTGCTTCCCTTGCCCGTTTCGGAATAAAAGCGTAGCTTTGCAGGT
>CAMBDA010000049.1 GCA_945865175.1 uncultured Prevotellaceae bacterium
GAACAGTCTGCTCAGTTAGAGGAACAGTCTGCTCAGTTAGAGGAACAGTCTGCTCGATTGGAAGAACAACGTGCATCCTTACTGGCTTCTGCCAAGGCTATGAAATCTTCTGGTATGAGCGAAGAGCAGATAGCAGTATTGACAAAATTGGACATCGAGGAGATAAGGCGCCTGTAATATGCTGGGTACAGGGTATTCTGTCAATTCAGTAAAGGCCGATGTCTTGTCGCTCATAAGGCGTGTCCTTCAAGACAATGTGATGGCGAGAAGAGACTGGATACCCCACTTCCCTTATTGTGGTGAACAGGCATTTGAAAACCGTCAGAACTCGGGTATCTTTCTGACAGAAAAGTAAAAAAGAGAGAGAGATGTTGTTCAATTCAATAGCGTTTCTGCTGTTCTTCCCAGCAGTGTGCATATTCTATTTCTGTATTCCGTCCCGACAAACAAAGATGCGGAACCTGTTACTGCTTTCCGCAAGCTACTATTTCTATATGAACTGGGAACCTGCCTATGCATTGTTGCTGCTGACAAGCACGGTCATTACATACATAGCTGCACTTGGCATAGATTATTTTGAAGGGAAAAATGAGAAGAAACTGTGCCTTGTGGGCAGCCTTGCTTTGAATCTCTCAATCCTGTTTCTCTTCAAGTATTACAATTTTTTTGCGACCAATGTGGATGCAGTGTCAGAGGCATGTGGTTTGCGAATGGAACTGCCGGAATTCGTACTTCTGCTTCCCGTGGGGATATCGTTCTATACGTTTCAGGCATTGGGCTACTCCATTGATGTGTACAGGGGCGTGACAAAGGTGGAACGCGACTTTCCCACGTACGCTCTTTTCGTTTCGTTCTTCCCTCAGTTGGTGGCTGGACCTATTGAGCGTTCAAACAATCTGCTGCCGCAGTTCAAGGAGCAACATAGGTTCGACTATGATCAGGTAATGGAAGGAGTGAGGCTGATGTTGTGGGGCTATTTCATGAAGCTGGTTCTGGCCGACCGTTGTGGCATATATGTTGATGCTATATTTAATTATGTCGGCAATCACAATGGAGGCTCTTATCTGCTGGCATCGCTTCTGTTCCCGTTCCAGATTTACGGTGATTTCGCCGGCTATTCCCTGATTGCCATCGGTGTGGCTCGCATACTGGGGTTCCGCCTGATGCAGAATTTCCGGCGGCCGTATTTTGCATGCACTGTCGGAGAATTCTGGCATCGTTGGCATATTTCGCTTTCTACTTGGTTCAAGGATTATGTGTATATCCCGTTAGGCGGTAACCGTGTGGGAAGGATACACAACTATTTCAACCTGCTTGTGACCTTCGTCATCAGTGGCATTTGGCATGGAGCCAACTGGACGTTTTTCTGTTGGGGCGCCTTGCACGGTGTGCTGCTCTGTGGGGAGAAGTGTTTTGGAATGGGCAGTCGCACGTACCATGGCATCAGAAAGTGCTGCCACTGGGCAGTGACTTTTGTACTTGTTTGTCTGGCATGGATCCTGTTCAGGGCCAATAGTCTGCAAGATGCAGTCGTGGTGGTTACGGGCATATTCACGAATCCAGGAGTGCCCAAGCCTGAGTTTGCCAACTTTATTGCCATCGGGCTGGCATTGATAGTCTTGTTATCCAAAGAGTTGTCTGACGAATTTGGCTGGAGGTTCCGCATTGCGGAGTCTGACTCATGGATTGTCCGCCATGTTTATCTTGTGTGCATGATTGCCTACATTGTCTTGTTTGGCGTATTGGGAGGAGACCAGTTCATATATTTCCAGTTCTAGAAAAGAGGAGGCAATGAAAAAGTTTATAGCAAGTTTGGTGTTTGTACTTATCGGTGGGTTTGTTGTAGACAGAGTAGGCGGAATGGCAATGTGGTGGGTCAACCAGCATACCCGCGACATATCCGGCCCCAAAATCAAGTATCTGGTCAACGAAGTACACGAGGATGTGATACTGATGGGAACTTCACGCTGCAATCTGCACTATGTGCCTTCCATTATAAGTGATACGCTTGGCATGAGTGTTTACAATGGAGGCATTGACGCATCCAACAACATCTATGCGCATTACATCATGCTCTGCCATATTTTGGCACGACACACGCCAAAGGTCGTTTGCCTTGAAGTGATGACCACCGACTTTGCGGAGGACAGAGATCCGTTCAAGACAGTGACTTTCTTTGCTCCCTATTTTGGACTTAATAATCGGGCTGATTCTGTATTCATGGAAGCAGGTACTTATTGGCAGTACCAGTTCTCGCATTTGTACCGATACAACGCGAAGGCTGTCTCGAACATAGCAGGTCTTGCTGTCAACAGACAGGCTGGTGGTGATAATGGCTACATACCGCACAGCCGACCTGCTCATTTCCCGAAGAAATGCAGGGCGGAGGGGGATGTCAAGCGTATTGATGGCAATAAGGTGAAGTACATTCATCAATTTATCCGCCTGTGTCAGCAAAACCGCATAAGGCTTGTCTTTGTGGTTTCCCCATATTATTCAATTGTAGGCTCACATCATTATGATGTGCTGAAGCAGGTTGCATCAGAACACAATATCCCTTTCTTTGATTACCATACAGCTGGTCTGTATCTCGACCATCCAGAATACTTCTGGGACGAAATGCACTTATGGGACAAGGGCGCAAGACGCTATTCATCAGTATTTGCGGGTGATTTGAAACGTGTGTTGCAAAATATCGATTAGGCTTTTGCATCAGTGTTCATCCCTGGTAATGTTTTCCCTTGTTCATTCAGCCGTAACTGAACGAACAAGGGAAGAGAAGAGGAAGGCTTTCAGAGCGCGGTATCGCCTTGCTTAGCTTGTGTGTCACTCGGCGTACATCGTTACGATGAGTTCACCGAAGAGGGTGTTGGCCCAGGCAAACCAGGCACGGGTGAAATTGGTGGCATCGTCCTTGTTGAACGATTCGTGCATGAAACCTGTGCCGCCGTCAGTGGCCAGCAGCTGTTCCACACACCATTCCTGTTCAGTGCGGTCGGTGGTGGTGAGTGCCTTCATCACCAGACTCATAGGCCAGGGCTGGTCGAGTCCGCAGTGGGGGCCGCCTATGCCTTCTCCTGCCTTTCCGCGGAAGAAATAGGGATTGTCAGGGCTCCACACGAAACGGCGGGTGTTCTGATAAATGGGGTCATCGATGGGCATGTCGCAGAGGTAGGGCATACACAGGAGGCTGGGTGCATTGGAGTCGTCCATGAGCAGGGAACTGCCGTAGCCGTCCACCTCAAAGGCATAAATCTTGCCATAGGTGGGATGCTCCACCACGGCATACTTTTGCAGGGCTTCCTCCACCTGGGTGGCCATCTGGCTGCATTCCATGGCCAGGGCCTCTTCCTTGTTCACCTGACGGAGAATGGTGGTTGCCTTGCGCAATACGCTCACTGCAAAGAAATTGCTGGGCACCAGATAGGGGAAAATACAACTGTCGTCCGACGGGCGGAAGGCACTGGCTATCAGTCCGCATGGTTTGCCTGGGTGTCCATAGCCATAGTTGCTGCGGGTGTCGTGGAGAGCCGATGTCTGTCGGGTGAAGCGGTAGGAGGTGCGTGGGCCGTTCCAGTTCTGCTGTTCGCGGAAGGTGTCTACAATCAGTCGTACGGCCTGCAGCCATTTGTCATCGAAGATGCTTTCATCGCCCGTCTGCTGCCAATAGGCGTAGGCCAGACGCAAGGGATAGCAGAGCGAGTCAATCTCATACTTGCGTTCGTGAAGTTCCTTCTTCATCTTGGTGTTGTCGGTTTGCCATTCGCCGCCTGTGGGCCCCATGTTGAAGGCGTTGGCATAGGGGTCGATGAGGATGCAGGCTATCTGCCTGCGGATGACACCGCGGATGAGGCGGCGCAGCGGCTCGTCTTGTGAGGCATAGCGCAGATAGGGCCACACCTGTGCAGCACTGTCGCGCAGCCACATGGCGTGAATGTCGCCTGTGTAGACAAAGGTGTCGTCATCGCCCGATTCGTTGGAATAGTGGACCGTGGTGTCGAGCGTATTGGGGAAACAGTTCTGGAACATCCAGAAGAGTTGGGGATTGATGGCTGTAAGCTTGTCGCGGAGTGCTTCAATCTGTTTCTCCACGGCATCACTGCGGAACAGACGTTCCTGCACGGGCGGACGCTGGTCCTGGATGGTGCTCTGCACCGACTCCTGTTTTTTCTTCTCCTTGGCGGGCGCATCGGCCCATGACATGCTGTAGGCCGACAGGGGAGCCGACAGCAGCATTGCGAGCATGATTTTTTTCATGTTTCGATTGAATAGGGGTTATTTGAGGATTTAAAAGTATACGTCCAGTGTGCCGCCGGCCATTATCTGGCTGTGGGTGATGGAGGTGCCCTTGAGTGTCTTGCCGTTGAGCACATATTTCTTCACCTCCACCTTGTTGGCTGCACCGCCATGAGTGCGGATGACGAACTGCTTGTCGTCTGCCAGCGGAATCACGGCCTCTTCCACAATGGGCGATCCCAGCTGGTACACACCACCGCAGGGCTCCACCTGATAAAGGCCCAGCGCGGAGAGGATGTACCAGGCAGACATCTGTCCCACGTCTTCGTTGCCACACAGGCCAGCGGGCTTGTCGTCATAGAGTTCGTCCATCACCTTGCGCAGCCAGGCTTGGGCCTTCTTGGGCTTGCCGATATAGTTATACATATATAATATATGGTGGCTGGGCTCGTTGCCATGGGCATACTGGCCGATGAGGCCCGATATGTCGGGGTTGGCGTTTTTCCCCAGGTCGCCATCGGCCACCAGCAGGTCGTCGAGTCGTTTTTCAAAGGCACTGTTGCCGCCCACGAGTTCCACCAGCCCCATTACATCGTGCGGCACCAGAAACGTGTACTGCCAGGGATTGCCCTCGGTGTAGTCTTCGGTCTGATGGCCGGGGTTGAAGCCTTCCGTGGTGCGGAAGCCTTCCTTGCTGTCGAGGGCGCGCATGCACTGCACACGCTTGTCGTAGAGTTTCTTGTAGTTCATGCTTAGGTCGTAGAGGCGCACGCTGTCAGCTGTGTGCCCAAGCCGGCCTGCCACCTGTGCTGCGCTCCAGCATGCCAGGAAGTATTCCATGTTCTTGGACACGGTCTCCCGCTCGCCCCCGTCAAAGGGCAGGTAGCCCAGCCGGGCCAGATTGTCCTTGCCGCGGAGGGGCACTCCCTGGCGCACATTGTTTTCGGTGGGCAACAGGCTGGCCTTCATGGCCTGAAAGGCTTCTTCTACGTCCAGTCCGGCGGTATCGCCCTTGAGGATGATGTCGGCCAGCACGGGCACGGCTGGCTCTCCCACCATGCAGTAGGTGTCGTTGCTGGCCAGATGCCACACAGGCAGTTCTCCCCATTGGCGGTAGAGGTCCATCATGGTTTGCGCATAGTCGTGCAGACGGTCGCGCAGGATGATGGTGGCCAGCGGGTGGGCGGCACGATAGGTGTCCCACAGGCTCCATGTGGTCAGATGCACATAGGGTGCACTGCGATGGATGCGCAGGTCGGCTCCCAGATAGTCGCCCGTCACGTCGCACCAGGTCTGGGGCGCCATCATATAGTGGTACATCGAGGTATAGAAGATGCGGCTTTCGCGCTCGGTGCGGAAGGTGGCCCTGATGCGTCCCAACTGGTTTTCCCAGGCCTCTTTGGCCTGCTGTACCCATGCGTTGAAATCCCATGCCTGCCCCACTTCATAGTTGAGGTTGATGAGGGCATTGGTTTCGCAGGTGGGCGACAGGGCAACCTTGGCCATCACCTGCTCGCCGGGTGTAATCTCGAAGGTGGCCTGGCCGTAGCGTGCATTCAGTCCTTCGGACAGGAAGTGATGGATGGGCTGGGAGAAGCGGATGCAGAAGTATACTTGCTTGCGTGGTGCCCAGCCGCGGCTGTAGCGATAGCCCATGAGCGTGAACTCATCGGTCTGCACTACACGGGTTTCGGTGGGTATGCCTTCCACTGCATTCTCCAGGTCGATGATGATGCGGGCGTTGTTGCTGCCGCGTGGAAAGGTGAAGCGGTAGAGCCCCACCCGGTTGGTGGCGGTCATCTCGGCGCGTATGCCCGTTTCGTTGAGCAGTACGCTGTAATAGCCTGGATACATCGTTTCGTTGTCGTGGCTGAAAGTGTGGGCCAGTCCTTCGCGGGAGAGCTCTACGTCACCGTACACGGGCAGCAGACTGATGTCACCCAAATCACCACATCCGGTGCCGCTCAGGTGCAATTGGCCGAAGCCGATAATCTTTTGTCCTGTTTCATGATAACCGGAACACCAGTCCCATCCCCTTTCCAGTTGGTTGGGACCGGCACCCACCATGCCAAAGGGCACGTTGGCTCCCACGAATACGTGGCCGTGGTCGCCAGTGCCGATGCGCGGGTCAACGAATGACGTGAGTTCTTGTGCTGCTGCCATTGCACAACAGGCAATGAACGAGCATGTGAAAAGTGTTCTCTTCATAAGATATGTTTTTTATTGTGATTTTTCTGGCAGGTGGCCTTCTGTGCCGAAGACACGGGTGAACTCCTGTTCGAAGTTGGGGGTGAACACGTCCTTCCCTATGGCCTCCCTGATTTCCTGTAGGCTCCAGAAACGTCCGCCATCGGTTTCCGCACTGGGGGTGACGGGACCGTCATAGATGGTACGGTGGACGAAGACCAGTTCGCGTTCGCGTGCACTCTCAAATACATAGTGTGTCACCAGGGTGGCACTGAAATCCGTAAGGCCCAGTTCCTCCTGCGCCTCGCGCTGAAGCGCCTGCTCTACGTTCTCTCCCAAGTCGATATGGCCACCCACTGCAGTGTCCCACCGTCCGGGCTGGATGTCTTTCCATTGGGGGCGTTTCTGCAGGTAGAGTTCTCCCTTGGAATTGAACACATGGAGATGCACAACGGGATGCAGCAGCATGCTGCCGCCGTGGCATTCCTTACGGGTGGCGTGGCCGATAATCCGGCCTTCGGGGTCTACGATGGGGAAGAGCTCCTCCCCATTGTCTTGAAGGGTTGCTATCATGGAATCAATAATGAACTGTCGCCGTAACTGAGAAAACGGAAATCATGGGCCAGTGCGTAGTCATAGATGGTGCGCCACTGGCCCTGGACGAAGGCGCTTACCAGCAGCAGCAGGGTGCTCTGGGGCTGATGGAAATTGGTCACCATCATGCGCACTACATGGAATGTGTAGCCAGGGACGATGATAATCTGGGTGCTGCTGTGGAGTACATCCAGTTGTCGCTGGTCCATGTAGGCGATCAGCGCTTTCAGCGCATCGGTTGTGGACAGAGAGGAAGTCGTTTCGTAGGGCATCCACTGGGGAACATGCAGGTCTTCGGCACCTTCGTGGGCCAGCATGCCCATGTAATAGAGGCTCTCTAGGGTGCGCACGCTGGTGGTGCCCACGGCTATAGCCTCGCCGTCGTGCTCGATGAGCCGTTCTATGGTGGCCCGTTTCACGGCGATATGTTCGGTGTGCATGTCGTGTCCGCCGATTTCCTCGCTTTTTACGGGCTTGAATGTGCCGGCACCCACATGCAGGGTGAGCTCTTCCCGCTCAATGCCGCAGCGGTCCAGTTGCTCCAGTACGTCTGCAGTGAAATGCAGACCTGCTGTGGGGGCGGCCACGCTGCCTTCTATTTTGCTGTAGACGGTCTGATAGGTCACTTTGTCGCTCTCTTCCGTATCGCGCCCCAGATAGGGCGGGATGGGCAGTTCGCCTATGGCTTCCAGCATCTCGGCCCAGGAGGGCAGGGGAGCATCGGTGGGTTGCAGGGGGTGCCAGCAGAAGTCCACCCTGTGGCTGGTGCCATGCAGTGTCCCCCGGGTGGCCTGCAGCTCGTAGTCTGTGCCGCCTACTGTCACCTTGCGGGTCAGCACGCCCGCTTTCCATTTCTTGAGGTTGCCCACCAGGCAATACCATGCACATGCCCCGCGTGCCACAAAGTTCTCCTGGTATTCGGCGGGCTGTGCCGGCTCCAGGATGAAAATCTCTATCAGGGCGCCCGTGTCTTTGTGGAAATGCAGGCGGGCCTGGATGACACGCGTGTTGTTGAACACCATCAGGGCACCTTGTGGAAGATAGTGGGGCAGACGGGTGAACACGTCCTCGCTTACCTCGCCGTGACGATAGAGGAGCAGCTTGCTGCTGTCGCGCTGCGGGAGGGGAAACTTGGCAATTCTTTCGTCGGGCAACGGGTAGTTGTAGTCTTTTATATGTATGTGTTTGGCGTTCATTTTGGTGGAAATTTATGCAAAGATACATTTTTCTCGCGAAAAAGTTGTACTTTTGTGTGGAAAATAAAAGAAAAGACAATGAGAATAGGAGATAAAGTGCGTTTCCTCTCCGAAGTGGGAGGGGGTATAGTGAGTGGTTTTCAGGGCAAAGACGTGGCACTGGTGGAGGACGAGGACGGCTTCAGCATCCCCATGCTGAAGTCGGAACTGGTGGTCATAGACACCGACGACTATAATATTGCCAAGGTGAACACCCGTGGCGCAGGCAAAAAGCAGAAGGAGCCGGAGGAACTGGAACCGGCCGACAAGCCCATCACCTTCAAGGCCAAGCCCTTGGAACGAAAGGACGGTGACAGGCTGAACCTTTACCTCTCGTTTGTGCCCGACAACGTGAAGCAATTGTCGGGTACCACCTTCGAGAGCTATTTGGTGAACGACAGCAACTATTTTATGCAGGTGCTCTATATGACGGCCGAGGGAGCCAGCTGGCAGGCTCGCTTCTGTGCACAGCTGGAGCCCAACAGCAAGGTGTTTGTGGAGGAATTTGACCGCACGATGCTGGACCGTTTTGAACGCGTGTGCGTGCAGGCCATCGCGTGGAAGCAGGACAAGCCTTTCATACAGAAACCGGCCATCAGTACGGAACTGAGAGTCGACTGCACCAAGTTCTACAAGCTACACGTATTCCAGCCGAACGAGTTCTTTAGCGACCCCAACTGGACGCTCGACATCGTTCGTGACGACAAGCCTGTGCGACAGGTGTTTGTGGATGCCGAACAGCTGCAGGAAGCGCTCATCAGCAAGAAAAAGGAGGATGAGGCACGCCCCAGGAAGCCAGAACCCAAGAAACCCTCGCCCGACGAACCCATCGAGGTGAACCTTCACATAGAGGAACTGCTCGACACTACAGCAGGCATGTCGGCCGGCGACATGCTGATGGCCCAGATGGCCGAATTCAGGAAGGTGATGGATGAGAACATCAGGTTCAAGGGCCGTAAGATTGTCTTTATCCACGGCAAGGGCATGGGGGTGCTCCGCAAGAACATCCTGCAGGAGCTCCGCTATCGCTATAAGGGTTGCACGTGGCAGGACGCCTCTTTCCGCGAGTATGGCTTTGGTGCCACCATGGTGAAGATAGGCTGACCCCCTCAATCCTCCTGAAGAGGAGGACCGAGGGGGGACTGCTCTAGTTCAATCTGAACGTGAGAGGAAGGCTGAACTTCACGCGCACCTTCTGTCCGTCCTGTTCGCCGGGTGTCCATTTGCCCGAGGTGAGGCGGGCCACACGTATGGTTTCCTCCTCCAGCGCTTTCGTGGCTTTGCGGAGCTCTTCCTCGGTGGGTTTGGGCTTGTCTTCTTCATCGGCATAGGTGATGACCGTGGCACTTTCAAGCGAAGGCGTGATGTCCTTTTTGCAGACTTTCACGTCGGAGACACTTCCGTCTTTCTCCACAATGAACTCCACCACAATCCGGCCCTGAACGCCCATGCTCTGAGCCGTCTCGGGGTATCGGACATTGGCCTGCAACAGTTTCATCAGCTGCTCCTGTCCGCCTTCGAATTCGGGCAACTTGTCGCAGGTGTCGAGCACCTTGTCGCCCTTCATCTTCGCGGTCCCCTTTTTTTTCTGCTGGTCTGTTTGGCCGATTGGGAAATTGTTTGTAACTTTGCCCTCGGTCAGAGAAGAGGTGCCTCCAGACTCCATGTCCTTCTCGATGGGGTTTACGAACGCGGGTGTAGCAAAGGCACTGAGTGCGATGGCTACCATCGGGACTGCGTACAGCGCTTTGCTGCGCATCCACGGATTGGATTTCTTTTTACACATCATAGTGATTCTTTTTTTGGTTAAACTGTGATTAAAGTTGTTGGCAAAGGTGTAGGAACTGGCGCCAACAGCTTTTCTTATTAATAGGTTCTGATAGTCGCGTAGGCTGACACCCTGGTGCAGCACATAGTCGTCGGCCTCGTATTCGTGCACGTCGCGCAGGCTCATGCCCAGCATGTACACCAGCGGATTCCACCATTGCAGCATCTCCACGAGGGTGAGCAGGAGAATGTCGAACGAGTGGAGGTTGTGGATGTGCCCCTTCTCGTGCAGGATGATTTCGTGTCCGTTCTTCTCGTAGTCCTCCAGGCTGATGACGATATGGTGCAGCCAGCTGTAGGGAGCCACTGCGCCTGCATGGCAGTGGATGTCCACTCCGTCCTCCACGCTGTGCCATAGGCTCCCCTTTCGTATCTCAGAGCCCATCTTCCCCATTTGGATGAGTCGCAGGCACAGTACCGTCATCATGCCCAGCAGGAAAATGAGGCTGGCCACCTGGAACCATGTGGGGCTGCTGGTGTGGGATGGACCATCTGTCTCGTCGGCCATTTGCATGATGGGGATGCCTATTTCTATCATCTGCAGCTGGGCGGCATGTACCACAGGTTGGTTGTCGGCCGACAGGGCGGGGATGTTGCACAGCGGCAACCCTATCGACAGCACCAGTATGCCCAACAGTGTGAGCCGGTTGAAGCGGAAAAAGTCTTCCTTCTTCAGTAGCAGAGTGTAGGGCACGTAGAGGATGCCCAGCACAAAGGCCGACTTGATGGTGTAGAGGAGCAGTTCATTCATGGTCGTCATCGTTTATCAGGTTCAACAGGTCTTCTATGTCCTCGGGCGAGAGGTGTTCTTCTTTCACAAAATAGCTGAACATGGACTTGAGACTTCCTCCAAAGAAGTCCTTCTTCACGTTCTCCATGGTCATACGTGTATATTGCTGGCGGCTCACTTTTGCCACATACCATTGTGTCTTGCCTTCTCCTTCTTTCTTGAAGAAGTCCACAAAGCCTTTTTCGTAGAGTATCTTCAGATAGGTGGCAATGGTGGTGTAGGTGGGCTTGGGGTCGTTCCATTGTCCAAGGATGTCCCTTCCGCAGGCAGCATGGTTGATGTCCCACAGGATGGACATCACCTGGAACTCAACCCTTGTCAGTGTATGGTCTTTTCGTTTCATCGGCAGCATTGTTTTGATGTTTCTGCTGCAAAGTAAGGCGAATTGCGCCAATATCGCAAAGTTTCGAAATACAAAATTTCCTCTTGCCTTGCCTTTTTAACGTTTATTCTTAGAAATAGTAGTACGGGACGTTCGGCTGGTGCTCAGTGGAGTGGTTGTCTGGATGAGGACACAAATGGAAAGACATGTTATAAGGCGCATTGCCACGGCTGGCAACAGAACATAGAAGGAACACGTCTTTTTCATATATATTATTAATGTATGAATCGGTTCCAATGAAAAAGAAAAGTGTCACACACGAGAAGTCAATCAGGCTTACGTGTGTGACACTACATATTGGTCCATTGTGGAGCGATAGGCGAGGCTCGAACTCGTGACCCTCGGCTTGGGAAGCCGATGCTCTACCAACTGAGCTACTATCGCGTGCATTTCGTGTGCAAAGTTATAAAAAAATATCTTCAAATACAAACAAACAGGTGAAAATACCTAAAAACGATGAAAAAAAATCGGGATTTATTTGGTGGATGGTGGTAGAAATAGTAACTTTGCGGTGTTTCACAATTAAAATAATGCAGTTATGAAGAAAAAATTTGTATGTACCGTATGTGGTTATATCTATGAGGGCGAAGAGGCACCTGCCAACTGCCCTCAGTGTAAGGCTCCTGCCAGCAAGTTCAAGGAAATGGCCAATGAGACACTGAATTTCGTGTGCGAGCATGAGATTGGTGTAGCCAAGGGCTGCCCCGAGGAGATTATGGCTGGCCTGAAGGCCCATTTTGAGGGCGAATGCACCGAGGTGGGTATGTATCTGGCTATGTCCCGTCAGGCTCACCGCGAGGGTTATCCTGAAATCGGTGAGGCATTCCGTCGCTATGCACTGGAAGAGGCTGAGCATGCAGCCAAGTTCTGCGAGCTGATTGGTGACATGGTATGGGACACCAAGACCAACCTGCAGAAGCGTGCCGAGGCTGAATGTGGCGCCACTGCTGGCAAACTGGACATTGCCAAGGCTGCCAAGGCTGCCAATCTGGATGCCATCCACGACACTGTTCACGAAATGGCAAAGGACGAAGCTCGCCATGGCAAGGGCTTCCTGGGCCTGCTGAAGCGCTATTTCGGAGAATAACAGGGAAAGTATATTGTAATTGTCTCGGGCATTCCATCCGTATCGGTAGTTTTCCATACTACCCCTCGGATGGAATGCCTCTTTTTATTGCCAAACGGCAGCGTCCAATGAACAAGCAATCAGCCCTTTCGCTGCACCCCCTTGGCCACAGCCTTGCCGGCAGACGCGCAAAAGCATCTGCGCCCACCCACGTCACATACACACACAATAAAAGAGGTCTGGAAGAGACTATGTCCAGCATGTTTCTGCTTCCATAGCGTCTTCCAGACTTACATCCAGGATTATCTGTAACAATAACGTTCCTACATATCCACGTCCTTAAGATTATATTTCAAATCAAACGTCAGCTCAATGCGATTGGAGAGCTTTACCTCATATTTCCAACGGTCTCTCTCCAGTTTCTTGATGCGCTCCCCCGGATAGGTTTTGGCCACATACTCCTGGATGGCCGTGGGCACCACTGCAGTCGGTACCGCCGTGGTCTTGCATTCAATTTCTTCCCAATTGCCATTCCTGTCAAAGTCGATGTGGTCGCCATTGGTGAAATACACCTCATAGCTCTTGTTTCTCCAAAGGTTCTCCATCTTGGCCACAGCCACTCTGGAGTCGGCAAAATGCTCGCTGACAAAGTTTCCTGCCACCTCGGGCAACTGATTCACGTCTATAACCTTCTCTCTTTCGGCCTGACAACTTGCCACCCCAACGGTAAACAAGCCAATCATCATCATTGTTAGTTTTTTCATCATCGTTGTGTTTAAAGTTTATAATCAGATTACACACTCATTTTCTCGATGCTAGGGCATATTATGCTTTTTGGGGACGAAACATTACACCGTCCTCATTTCACACGAACCATCTCTATCGGCTGCTTGTGTACGGCATCCAACATGGCCGACTGAAAGTGCACCTTCTTGAAGTCAATCGCCTTCAGGTCGATACAGCGGATGTTGGAATTGTACATCGTGCGGAAATAGATGCGCCGGTTCTGCAAGTCGGTAGCCACCGTCCACTGTGTGGCGCTGGGAATGTCGGGCACCGTCTGTCCCTCGGCAAACTGTATGCCCACCGGGATATCGAAATTGTTGAGGATATGGAAAGCCTGCAACACTGCGGCCTCACCGTTCTCCTGCCTGGGCGCAGTGGCCTGAAAAAAGGCGGCTCTCACGAAGCGCGACGGTGGAGTCATGTCGCCCGGAATACCATGAAGGCCGCTTCCGCCCCCAAACGCCCTGAGCGTGAGGTCGCCCACCAGCCTGTCGCTCATAGTTCCAGGCACCAGGTTCACATAGTTGTTCAGGTTTGTCTGGTGCCATTCAAAACCCGGCGAATTGGTGAGCACACCCAGCGGATTGTCGTAGCATTGCAGCTTGCCAGCCACAATCTCCACTACAATCTGGCGGCCATTCTGTTCGGTGATGCGCCAATGCACAGTGGAGCTTCTGGGGTCGATGGCCGTCACCCTCACATCCTGCAATGCCTGCTTCACCTCGTCAACGGAACGGAATCCAGAAAGCACCCACGACACCAGCTGCAGGTCGCCCAGGGTCTTATCGTTCTGCGACGCATCATACTCGGGGTATTCCCCGTATTCAGGGAAATAGAACAGTCCGGCCGACAAGCCAGCCTCGTTCACCCCTTCTACCACAAAAGGGTCTTCCTCCACGGCCAGGCCCACATAGCCATAGCGGGCTTCAAAGCGGCAACCGTCCCTGGCACCTCCCGGCAGCCACGATTGCTGAGCATAGCCCGCAGGCACTATCACATAACGGCTGTTCAGGTCGCCTCCGGCCCACTCAATGGTGCGGGCGGTTATGGTGGAACCATCCTCGGTGGAGAGCATGATGCCCGTACACGGGACGGCATCCTGCGGACACATCATCCAGGTGGCAATGGCCACCCATACATACAATCTTTTCATACGCATAGTCCTTAATCAGATGAAACAATCACATAAAGAATACACACTCTCTTTTTGGCTAGCCGATGCAAATATACCGTTTTTTTTCACCTGTTCCATGTGATAACCCTCTGGTTTATAATTCTTTCACCTTCCTTATCCCTTGTTGGCACGGAATGTCAGGCAGAGATGGCAAAAAGGAAGGAACTTCCATCCTTTACAATCTTTAACAGCATGCGATGCAAGGATGTGCTCCACAGGAGATTTAAGGAGAAAGAGTAGCATGACTCTGAGACACGGATATTCACCCATTTTAATATAACAAACAACTAAAACAAAACGCGATGAAAGAATTTAAGACAGTGAGAATGATGATGGTCATCTGCGCCACAACCTGTGCCCTTAGCCTCGTAGCATGCAGCGATGACAATGACGAAGTGGTACCTCCCGCCCCCGTGACAGCGGCCGACATGTACGGACTGTATACGGGCAATGTGTTCGTAGACATGCAGACACCGACAACACGGAGCGTGGGCGAGAGGCCCAAGACGCCCGTAGAGGCCACCATCAACAACGACACAATCTATTTCAACGACTTCCCCGTGCGCGGACTCATTCTTTCCATCCTGGGCGAAGAGGAGGCAGCCAATGCCATCGTAGAGGCACTGGGCAAGGTGAACTATGCTGTGGGCTACGCCCCCGTGGTCTCGGAAAAAGGCGATAGCATCAGCTTCACCCTCGACCCCAAGCCCCTCACGCTGAGCCTGCAGATGCCCACCGGTGAGGAAGGAACCGAACCAATCAGTATGAACATAGAGGTGAAGGTGGCAGCCCACGAGACGGCCGGATATGACGTGAAGGCCACACACACCAACTTTAGCTTCGAGGCCAGAGAGGTACTCGTGGACATCGGATCTGGCCAGATGCCCTTCCCCTTCAACCCCGTCGCTTTCCACTTTGACATGAACAAGGAAGCGGCATCCGACAGGTGAAAACTATGATTTAATCTATATCTACAGCGGGAAACCCGAAGAAATTCTCTCTTTTTCTTGGGTTTCCCGTTTTTTTGCCCTATCTTTGTCCGCACAATAGGAAACCAATAATTCCACAATACAGAAAATGACCTCAGAAAAAAGAACCATCGTGGACGTCTTTGAGCACAGTGCCAAGACGTATGCCGACCACACCTTCCTCATGGAAAAAGTGGGCAAGGAATGGACCCACACCACCTATCGCGAAGTGAAAGACATGGTATACCGCCTTGGTGCCGGATTCAGGCAGTTGGGAGTGACCAAGGGCGATAACATGGCCCTGCTCTCCGAGGGGCGCAACCTGTGGATTATGAGCGAGCTGGCCATGTTCTACGCTGGTGCGGTCAATGTGCCCCTGAGCATCAAACTGGAGGAGAACAGTGATCTGCTCTTCCGTATGCAACATGGGGATGTGCGGTTTATCGTGGTGAGCGGCAGCCAGTTGCGAAAAGTGCGTGCTATCCGTGCGGAACTGCCTATGGTGAAGCATGTGATTGTGCTGGACAAGCAGCAGGAACTGCAGCCGGGCGAAATCGGCATCGACCAGGTGATGGCCATGGGAGAAGCCTATCTGAAGGCCCACACCATGGAGGAATTCCTGAACGTGGGCCAGAGCCTGCGAGGCGATGACCTGGCCACCATCACCTATACCAGCGGCACCACTGCCGACCCCAAGGGCGTGTGTCTAACTCATCGCAACTATACAGCAAACGTGGAGCAATGCCTCTCACGTGTGCCTATCGACCACACCTGGCGCACACTCATCATCCTGCCGCTCGACCACTGCTTTGCCCATGTGGTGGGTTTCTATGTGATGATGATGCAGGGAGCCTCGGTGGCCACAGTGCAGAATGGCCGTTCGTCCATGGAGACGCTGAAGAATATCCCCCTGAACATCCGCGAGGTGAGGCCGCATTTTATCCTCTCTGTCCCTGCTCTGGCCAAGAGCTTCAAAAAGAATATCGAACAGAGCATCCGCAAGCAGGGAAAGGGCGTGCAGCGCCTCTTCGACCTGGCCACGGGCATACGCAGGCTCTACTATGGAGAAAGCCTGCTCGACGGAAAGGGACTGCGTATGGTGCTGAAGCCGCTCGTGGCACTGATGGACAAGCTTCTGCTGAGCAAGGTGAGGGAGAGCTTTGGTGGAGAACTTCGGTTTTTCATTGGCGGAGGGGCTCTGCTCGACAAGGACCTGCAACGCTTCTACATTGGTATAGGCCTGCCCATGTACCAGGGTTATGGCCTGAGCGAGGCCACTCCTGTCATCAGCACCAACACACCGGAGTTCTACCGTCTGGGCAGTAGCGGCAAACTGGTGGAGCCCATCGAACTGCGCATTTGCGATGCCGACGGCCAGCCCCTTCCCACAGGCCAGCAGGGTGAGATTGTAGTGAAGGGCGAGAACGTGATGGCCGGCTACTGGAAGAACCCCGATGCCACAGCCTCCACCGTGCGTGACGGATGGCTCTACACGGGCGACCTTGGCTACATGAGCTCCGAGGGCCTGCTCTATGTGATGGGCCGCTTCAAGAGTCTGCTCATTGGAAGCGACGGCGAGAAATACAGTCCCGAAGGGATAGAGGAGGCTCTGGTGGAGACCTGTGACACCATCGACCAGGTGATGCTCTACAACAACCAGAGCCCCTACACCACAGCACTCATCGTGCCCAACCGTGAGGCGCTGAAACGCCGTGGGTGTCAGTTGTCCACGCTCGAAGGCCGCCAGAAAGCACTAAGGGAGATTCAGGCAGACATCCAGCGCTTCCGCAAGGGAGGCGACCAGCAGGGACTCTTCCCCGAACGTTGGCTGCCTGCCACATTTGCCGTGCTGAAGGAGCCTTTCACCGAACAGAACCAGATGATTAACAGCACCATGAAGATGGTGCGCGGAAAAATCGAGAAGGCATATGCAGAGCGGCTGGAATTCATCTATACCAGCCAGGGCAAGGCCATAGAAAATGCGCAGAACCTGGAGGCATTATGCCCGGCATGACAATTAGTACAACTAGACAGAAATGAAAAGGAACCAGATGTGGATGTGGCTGTTCTTGGCGGCATCCACATCCTCCATGGCACAGATTACCGAGCGTGAAAGGCCAAGGGAATGGGACCAGTTGGTATCCGGCGGACGGTATGCCGACCGCTTCCTCCCCATGCCGGATGGCACACAGCGGCAGGGCATCTGGGGAACCGACAGCGTGAAGTGTCGTTTTGTGGATAATGGCATAGAAAGTGACACCCTATCCTTCTGGGGCGGCAACATCCTCCAGTCGGCAGACGGGACATACCATCTCTATGTGTGCGGGTGGCCCGAGAGGTCCCCCAAGGGACACATGTTCTGGCCGAACTCCACTGTCTACCATGCGGTGAGCCGCCATTTGTCGGGCCCTTATACCATCCGTCACACCATCGGGAAAGGCCACAATCCCGAAGCTTTCCGCCTGAGTGATGGACGTGTGGTCATCTATGTGATTGACGGCTACTACATTGGCGACCACGAGGATGCCTCCAGCTGGACCCGCCATCAGTTTACCTTTAATCCCCGCGACCGTCGCATTATCGAGGGACTGTCCAATCTCACCTTCGCTCCGCGGGCCGATGGCTCCCGCCTAATGGTGTGCCGTGGCGGTGGCGTGTGGGTGAGCCGCGATGGTCTGTCGGCCTACAACCAGCTTACCGACAAGCGGGTATATCCTCCGGTAAAGGGTGAATTCGAGGACCCGGTGCTGTGGCGCGACAGCCTTCAATACCATCTTATTGTCAATGACTGGCTGGGCCGCATCGCCTTCTATGAACGTTCGCTGGACGGTGTCCACTGGGTGGTGGAGCCGGGCGAGGCATACATGCCCGGCATCTCCCGGCACAAAGACGGCGAGGTGGAATACTGGTTCAAGTATGAGCGGCCCAAGGTGTTCCAGGACCGGTATGGCAGAGTGGAACAGATGAACTTTGCCGTCATAGACACCATCAAGTGGGAAGACCTTCCCGGCGACCGCCACAGTTCCAAGAACATCTGCATCCCCATGAACAAGGGCATCCGCATGGAAGTGTTGAACAAGAAGCAAATCACGGCCTCCACCTCACGCATCAAGGTGCGCATCCTGGCCGATGAGAACTTCAATCCCCATACGGATGTGGATGTGGCTTCGCTCCGCTTCGGAGCCTTCACCGAGGTCAACTACGGTCGTGGATGCAAGCCCGTGTCCAGCCGCAAGGCGGGAGCCGATCTGGTGGTCATCTTTGATGGGCAGGGAAGCGGCATCACCCCCGGCGAGTTTGCCCCCAAGCTGATTGGGCGCAACTCCCGCGGTGAAATGATTTTCGGTTACGCCCGCCTGCCCTATGTCGACTACAAACCTGCCATCCTGTCGGCGCTGCGTCCGAGATGGGAGGAAGGGCAGTCCGTCATAGAGGTGGAAGTCACCAACTTTGGCTTGTCGGCTTCTAAGGCCACCCGCGTGGAGATACGTTCAGACGGAAGGTTACTGGCTGAGGGGAAGTTGCCCGCACTCAAGCCCTATGGGTCGCATACGTTGTCGCTCACGTCCTCCTCGCCCCTGCCTTCGGGCAAGGCCTCCTGCCAGGTGTGCTTCCTACAAAAGGGCCGGCAAGCCGATTGCAACGATTTTCCCGCCAAGTAGCTTATTGCCTCCAAAAACAACAGTCTTCTTGCTGATAGCTCCGCTTCCTGATGGGAGGCGGAGCTTGTTTTCGTGTGGTATCAGACTCCGCTCCGCTGGTTGGATAGTATGTCCGTCTTCGGCCATACAGTCCTTGTGGCAATAAGGTTATTAATCTTTCGGCATGAAGATTATTAATCTTACGGCTGTAAGGTTATTAATCTTGTTTGTGGTATGTCTGTAAGGCTTCCTTCCAGTTATCTTAGCCCAAGTTTGATACCCGACAACTATTTTCAACAATTTTTAGGGGTATTCGTAGGA
>CAMBDA010000050.1 GCA_945865175.1 uncultured Prevotellaceae bacterium
CTCAAATGTTAAAAAAGAGAAGCAAAATAGAGTCAACCTTATTCAGGAAAAGACAAATGGACAGGTGGAACAGGGAACAGATAACAGTGGAACAGTAATGAAAAGAGAGAAAAAAGAAGGGTTGAATAGTGGGTTATATAATATATATTAATATATATATATATTATTATATATTATATAAAATCCTGAGCGGATTCTTCCGGCAATTTAATCTCTGTTCCACTGTTATCTGTTCCCTGTTCCGCTGCTCCGGCAAATTTTTTCCTGTTCCGCTGTTTTCCGGCACTTTAATTTCTGTTCCACTGTTATCTGTTCCCTGTTCCGCTGTTCCGGGCCACAAAAACAGGCCCACAAAAAAACTGCGTATGTTTTGAAAAACACCCCTGTTTTTGGGCCGGAAAATTTGCTCCCGCGCCGAAAATGTCGTACCTTTGCACCGTCAATCGAGCGACACACATATTTGTCCTCATGTGGTCACAATTGCCGCCTCATGAGAAAGGAAAAAACACAAGGAACCATGGCAATCAAAGTAAAAGCAATCGAGCGCAACGTGTCCTTCACGAAGGGTGAAGAGAAGTGGGCCTACGTGCTCCAGGCCGACCTCTACAGCAAGCTCTCGGCCGACAAGGTAATCCAGGAGGCAGCCCTCCGTTCGGGCATCAGCAGGGGCTCCATCAACGCTGCATGGGACGCCATCGGCGAGGTCATCAAGGCATGGGCCACCGAGGGCCACAGCGTGGCCGTGCCGGGACTGGGCAGCGGCGCTCCCAGCTTCCAGTAAGCCGCCACACTGCTCCCACGCGACGGACAGGGGAAATCGGGAGGGAGACTTCCGCCCCCCTCTGGAATGGTCAGAAATAATAGGCCAGCCCTACCTGCCAGGCATTGTAGCGTCCCTTGGTCTTCACCACGTCCGCCACATTCTGCAAACTGGCCACGTCGCAGGTCTTTCCGCAGGCGATGTTATAGTTGGCGCTCAGCTGCAGATGCTTGAACATCATCAGGCCGAGACCCACGTTCACGCTAAGATCCGAGTTCTTGAACTTCACCTCTGTGCGTTCCCCGGCCTCGTTTTTGTTGAGGTTGAAGCCCACCTGCGGACCGGCAAACATGAACACGCTGAACAGGCTGCCCAGGCCGATGCCATAGCGCAGGTTCACGGGGACGGCCAGTTGCTGCTGCTTCACTGCATCGCCTTCGTCCACCTTCATCGAACGCTGGTCGTAGAGCGCAGCCGCGTCCACACCGAAGCCCAGTGGCAGAGCCACCTTCACGGTGGGACCCACATAGAATCCCATGCGGTTTTCGGTGCTGTAGAGGTCCTTACTGAGCGAGAAGCTGGTGGCATTGAGGCCACCCTTCACACCAAATTTCACTTGTGAGACAGCCGGAAGGCTCACCCACAGGGCAGCCACCAGGGCCACCAGACAGATAATCTTTTTCATAGGTCTGTTATTTATTTTGGGAGTTATACATCATTCGGTCCGACAGACTGTGGCCACCGCCCGCCTCGCCCCTGGCCGTCTCCACTTCGGCATGCATGACAAAGTCGTTGTAGAACGAGATTACGGCTCCCAGCCAGACCTTGTCGTGGAGGGTTTCCTTGTTGTTTTCCAGAAACACCTGTTCAAAGACCTCCACATCGTCCTGTGTGAAGCGGAGTCCCTGGAAATCAAGGAGGGTGGCATTGTAGAGCGCCTCTGTATATGGCGGTTTCAACTTCTTCAGGAAAGGAATGTAGCTTTTCCAGGCCGACAGGGTTTGCACCAGTAGGCCCACCGAATCGCGCTCCACCCTTTCCGGTCTGCTGGGCATACGTTCCAGGAAGTCCGCATAATACCGTCCGTGAAGGAAGCCGTTCACGGCCAGGGCGAAATCGGGCACGCTATGGTCCACCTGATGCCTGACTAAGGCTGCCATCCTGAGCAAGTGGTCCGGGTCGGTGGCGTGCACAATGCCGGGCCACAACGACGGAACGATGGAATAGGCATTGACAGAATAGGAGTTCTCATCCTTGAGTATGACACCACTGCCCATATACTTTTCCAGAAAAGCCTTTGTGCTCTTCATCTTCTGGCCCACGCGTTCCGACAGTTTCAGAATGTCGGTCTTGCTGAACGGAGTGCAGGCACAGGCCAGTGTCTGGATTATCTTGTCGTCCTTATAGTCGGTAAGTTCCATTTTCCCAAGAAATTATTCTTCTGTTGTCAATTCTTTTTCAACCAATGTAGAGAAAGGAGCGCGTCGTCCCTTCTCCAAGGGCAGACCCGCCTGGTTCCATGCCTCGATGCCACCTTCCAGTTCCACCACGGTGAGCCCCTTACCGCGCATGAGGGCAGCAGCCTGGGCCGAACGCCCTCCCCGCTTGCAATAGATATAGCAGGTGGCCGAGCGAGGAAGCAGCGACACGGCCGAATCGAAATGCTCCGTCCGGGACCAGTCGATGAGACGGGCACCGGCGAGGTGGCCCTGCGCAAATTCCCCGGGTTTCCTCACATCGATGACCAGAGCTGTGGAGTCGGTATGCACAGCCCTGTCAAAAGCTTCGGGGCAGAGCATGCCGCCGTCAGCCTCCGCCCTTCCCTTCAGCAGCGGCACGGTGCAGAGGGCCAGCAGCAGGAGCAGCAACAGCAGCAGGAGAGCACGCCTGCTCATGGGGCCAGCAGGTTTTCGACGGCCTGCGTGAGCGCAGGGGGCAGCAGCAGCCGGCCGTCAAGCGTGGGGCGCGCGTCTATGGCCTGCAGAAAGTGGGGCCACTCGGCCTCGTAGACGTTGCGCATGTGGTGGTTGGAGCCGCTCGCGTGCCGGAAACTGTAAGACATGTTGGCAAAGCGGTCGCACAGTTTCACCAGCGGGGCGTAGGGAGTGGTGCGGATGCCCGCATAGTACCGATCATTGGCCCGCTCCGCACGCGTGCGCCCCTTCTCGTTGGTGAGTGCGTACACGATTTCCGTGGCCATGAGCGCCTGCGGCTCCGTCATGAAGGAGGAAGCCAGGCGCCTCACGTCGTTGTAGGTGAGGCGTGCGTCCTCGATGCTGTCGTGATAATAAGCGCCGAAGAGCAGCGGCACCACATCGGAGGCATCGGCCACCACAGGGGCTCCGTACTGCATGGCTGCATCGGCCACCATCGACAGGTGGAAGCCGTAGGGACGGGTGTCGTCGTAGGTCTGCCCCACCCGTTCGTGGAGCGTCCATGCCGACTGCCGTATGTCCTCGGCCACCCGGGCCTGTCCGGCCAGCACGGCCGCGAATTGTTTTTCTTCCATATTAATACTATGTTCTCTATGTGATTACATCACGTCCAATTCGGCGATGCATACGGTGGGTGTGCCGTCGGCCGTCTGGGTGGCCTCCAGGCGCAGGAAGCGGGCTTTCACAGCCTTTTTCAGGCGGAAGAAGCGCTGGGTGGGGTCGTTGGTGAGGTTGCCGAAGGAGAAAGTGCCCTTCTTCTTCCACTTGCGCCCGTCGGTGCTCACCCACACATTGCCCCCGGCCATCATGCCTTTTCCCTTTTCGGCCAACTGGGGCGTGTAGGCAAAGCCGTTCACCTCCACGATGCCGCCCAGATCCACGGTGAACATGGGCAGCTGGCTGCCCTGACTCTGCCAATAGGTGGCGGTGTTCTCGTCGAAGGCCTTGTCGGCGGTGTGCTTCTCGTCGGCCCCCTCGGTGGTGGCTGCCTGCCAGGCCGTCTTGGCCATGCCCAGGGCCTTCTCCATCACGGCACCCGTGCGGCCGTCAGACACGGACACGGCCTTCAGCAGGCCTGCACCCATGGGGAAGGGCCGCTCATAGCGGGGCGAGGAGGCATCGGGCTGTGTGCCGTCGGTGGTGTAGTGGATGGTGTAGCCCTGGTTGAGGTTGGCCGCTATGTCCTCGCCGGTATTCTTCCACCCGAAGGCATGCTCCACGGCCTTCAGCTCCACCATGCCCTCCTTGCTGCGGGAGCAGGCGAGCTGGGGCGGACGCGTGTCGTAGCGGCAGAGGGTCAGGTGACTGATGAAGGGCGTGAGGCGCGAGGACAGGATGCGCACACGCAGGCGGTCGGTGGTGACCTCGGGCATGCGCAGGATGCGCTTGTAGCCGATGTTGGTGGCATGGGCCACCTGCTTCCACTGGCCGTCCACCCATGCGTCCACGGCATGCTCCTCCACACGCTCGCCGCTGGTGGCCACGGCCTCCTGCAGCACCACACGGTTAAAGGTGACGGACTGGGGCATGCGCACCTCAAAGGAGCCCTCCACGGGCGTTCCCGTCAGGGGGTCGCCGTCCACGATGGCAGCCGGAGCCTGGGTGCCCTGGGGCAGCAGGTTGTGGCCATAGGTCGAGCGTATGCGCTCGCCCACATCGGTGAGCACGTCCACGTCGCGCTGCGAGAAACGCCCCTCGCGGTTGGGCGGTATGTTGAGCAGGAAGGTGGCATTTCCGCCCACCGAGCGCTCGTAGATGTCAAACACATCGTCGGCGCTGCGGGTGCGCTGGTCCGTCTCGTCACGGTAGAACCATCCCTCGCGGATGGAGGTGTCGGTCTCGGGCTGCTGGTAGTGGAGGTAGCGGCCCTCCTTCAGCCGCTCACGACTGCCCAGGTCCACGGCGGTGAGGTCGGCAAAGTGGCTGGCCGTATCGGGGTCCATGGGATAAGGAATCACATTCCATTCCGTGTCGCGCGTGGCACCTGATTCGTTGCCACACCAGCGCACGTCCTCACGGCCGAAGATGACGGCCTCGGGGGCCAGCGTGCGGATGAGTTTCTTCCAGGCGGCATAGTCGTAGGTCTGGCCGCCCTTGCGCTTGGGGTGGGCGCCGTCGAACCACAGTTCGTGGATGGGGCCGTACTCGGTGAGCAGTTCAAAGAGTTGGTTCAGGAAATATTCATTATAATCGTCCACCTCAAATTCGAAGGTGGTGGTGTTGGCAAAGGGTCGTCCGTCCACAGGGCGCGGAATGCGGCGTTTCGTCTTGGGGCTGAGGTTGCCATAGAGGCCGTCGGGGCTCTCTATCTGGAAGAGGTCGGCGGGCGAAAGGTAGATGCCCAGCTTCAGGCCATACTTCTGGCACGACCGGGACAGTTCGCGCAGCACATCGCCCTTGCCGTTCTGGAAAGGCGAGGACATGATGCCGTGGCGCGTGTAGCGGCTCTGCCACAGCACGAATCCGTCGTGGTGCTTCACCGTGAGGAGCACCATCTTCATGCCTGCCGCCTTCATGGCCTCGCACCACTGGTCGGTGTGGAGTTCCTTCAGGTCGAACACCTTGGGGTCCTCCACGCCGTTGCCCCATTCCTTGCGTGTGAAAGTGTTGGGTCCAAAATGGATGAAGGCGATAAACTCGTTCTGGAGCGCACTCATCTGATTGGGGGTGGGCACCACGTGGGCAGCCTTGGCAATAATGGAAGCCTCGGTGTCCTGGGGCGTCACGGCAATGGTGTTGGCATACGCAATGGTATCCGGCTGCTGTGCACGGGACGCTCCGGCACACAGGAGCATGGAGATTGAAAAGGCGGTAATCCGAATGTGGTGTTTCATTGTTACTTTTTTATGTTTCGTAATGGGGTTATTTCGTGGAATTATGGCCCTGCAGGCACACTCTTTGCGGCAAAGTTACAAAAAATCCGCTTATAAGGAAGGTTTTTCAATAAAAAATCATAACTTTGCACCATAAATCAACCCACTGGCCCACCATGCCCATCATCCGCATACAATCAATCCACCATCCGGGACTGGAACTCTTCGGCACCCTCACGGAAGCCCAGCTGCGCAACAGGCTGGAGCCGGAGAAGGGCATCTTCATCGCCGAAAGCCCCAAGGTGATAAGGGTGGCTCTGGAGGCAGGCTATGCACCCGTGAGCCTGCTGTGCGAGCAGAAGCACATCACGGGCGACGCACGCGACATCATCGACCGCTGCGGTGACATTCCCGTATACACAGGGCCGCGGGAGCTACTGGCCTCGCTCACCGGCTACACGCTCACACGCGGCGTGCTGTGCGCCATGCGCAGGCCCATGCCCCCCAGTGTGGAGCAGGTGTGCCGCCAGGCCAGCCGCATCGTGGTCATCGACAATGTGGTGGACACCACCAACATCGGGGCCATCTTCCGCGCAGCCGCAGCTCTGGGCATCGACGGGGTGCTGCTGACCACCACCTCGTGCGACCCGCTCAACCGCAGGGCCGTGCGCGTGAGCATGGGCTCCGTGTTCCTGGTACCCTGGACCTGGCTCCAGGGTCCCGTGTCCTCACTGCACCAGTGGGGGTTCCGCACAGCGGCCATGGCGCTCACCGACCATTCCGTACCGCTCGACTACCCTCCCCTCATGCAGGAACCACGGCTGGCCATCGTGATGGGCAACGAGGGCGACGGTCTGGAGGCGCACACCATCGCCGGGGCCGACTATGTGGTGCGCATCCCCATGAGCCATCAAGTGGACTCGCTCAATGTGGCCGCTGCCGCCGCCGTGGCCTTCTGGCAGCTGAGGAAGCCGTGAGCGCCCCTCCTCCGCGTGCGACAGCCTTTATGCAAGAACTTTTAAAAAATATTCGGATTATGGAACAAAAGGAATTTGAATTTCAGGGAACCACCCTCAACGGTTTCATGATGTGCATCCTCGACATCGCCCTCTACGTGGCCAGCATCTGGACACTGGTGGAAGGCATCATCGCAGCAGAGGCCGGACAGCCCTGTGCCCTATGGTTCTGGAGCGCAGGCATCCTGCTCACAGTAGCCATTCTGGTCACCTGCGGCTTCATCCTGCAGGAGCCCAACCAGGCCAAGGTGCTCACCTTCTTCGGCCGCTATTCGGGCACGTTCATGAAGAACGGCTACTTCTGGGTGAACCCCTTCCTTTCGGCCAAAAGCGTGAGCATGCGTGCACGCAACCTCAATGCCGAGCCCATCAAGGTGAACGACAAGATGGGAAACCCCATCATGATAGGACAGGTGCTGGTGTGGCGGCTGAAGGACACCTACAAGGCCATCTTCGAGATTGACACCGAGGTGAACGAGGCCACCGGCAATGCCGAGGCACGCATGAACAAGTTTGAACGCTTTGTGGCCGTACAGAGCGACAGCGCCCTGCGCGAGGTGGCCGGCATGTATGCCTACGACGGCGACTCGGACGAGGGCGTGACCCTGCGCGACGGCAGCGACGAAATCAACCAGGTGCTCACCGAGAAGCTCAACGAGCGGCTCAGCATGGCCGGACTGGAGGCCATCGAGGCACGCATCAACTATCTGGCCTATGCGCCGGAGATTGCCGCCGTGATGCTGCGCCGGCAGCAGGCCGCCGCCATCATCACAGCCCGCGAGAAGATTGTGGAGGGTGCGGTGAGCATGGTGAAAATGGCACTGGAGCGGCTGAAGGAGGACAACGTCGTGGAACTGGACGAAGAGAAGAAGGCCGCCATGGTGGGCAACCTGCTGGTGGTGCTCTGCGGCGACGAGCCGGCACAGCCTGTGGTGAACAGCGGTGCACCCACGCATTAATCCGGCCCACTCCCTACATATACAACAGAATAAAGAAGTAAAAAAAAGATGAAGATAAGTATTGCCGGAAGCGGGAAAATCGTGGGCGAAGTGATGCAGATGCTCCACGACGAGTTCTGCGGGAGAATAGAAGTCACGGGCATCTTTGCCCGCGAACAAAGCAGGCAGAAGGCCGAGACACTGTGCCAGCAGACAGGCCACCCCCACACCGTGGTGTACACCGACTATGACCAGATGCTGCAGCACTGCGAGGCAGACATCGTGTACATCGCCAATGCCAACCATGTGCACTATTCCTATGCCCTGAAAGCCATGCAGGCGGGCCACCACGTGCTGGTGGAGAAGCCCGTTGCCATCGACCGGGCACAGACAGACGCGCTCTACGACTGCGCCCTGCAGCACTGCGTGTTCTGCATCCCTGCCTACAGCCTGCTGTACATGCCGCTCTACCAGCGCCTGTACGAGGTGCTGCCCCAGCTGGGACGCATACGCATGGTCAACTGCTGCTATGCCCAGTACAGCAGCCGCTACGACCGCTACCTGAAAGGCGATGTGGCTCCGGCCTTCGACCCCAGGCAGGCAGGCGGTGCGCTGATGGACCTGAATGTGTACAACCTGTGCTTCACCATCGGGTTGTTCGGCCCTCCCTGCTTCAGCCGCATCGTGGACAACAAGGGCTACAACGGAGTGGACACCAGCGGATGCCTCATCCTGCAATACCCCGGCTTCTATGCCACACTCAATGCTGCCAAGGACTGCGACGGACACAATTTCGGCTCCATACAGGGCGAGAACGGATTCATCGAGGTGCAGGGAAGCGTGAGCGTGATGGAGAGCGTGCGCATCTGCATCAGAGGACACGAGCCTGTGACCTGGACGGCACCCGCCCACCGCCATCGGCTCAGCTACGAATTCGAGGAGGTGCTCCATCTGCTGGAAGACCGCGACCAGTGCCACATCAACATCCCGCTGGTGAGCCGTGTGGCCCAAGAAATAGCCATCTGCATCGACCATGCCAAGGTAAACTGACAGCCACTACATACCTATATATATATATAAACAATACAGAAAGAGAAGAGACATGAAGACCCTCCTGATTTCACTGCTTATGATGCTGCCACTGGCAGCCGGAGCCCAAAACGAGCCCACCCTGAAGCCAGGCGACAAGGCACCCTGCGCATGTGCGCCCGACACACTGGGCAGGATGCACTGCATCAAGAAAATGGCCAAGGGACGATACGTGGTCCTGGACTTCTGGGCCAGTTGGTGCGGCGACTGCCGGCGCGAGATTCCCGCACTGAAGAAACTGTATGCCCAATGGCCCAACGATGACACGCGCGTGTGGGTGAGCGTCAGTTTCGACCACAAGAAGGACGACTGGACGAAGCTGCTGCGCAAGGAACAGTTCCCCTGGCTGCAGCTGAGCAACGGGAAGCCCTGGAAGGAAAACCCCATCGCCAAGCAATGGGACCTGCACTGGATTCCCACCTTCTTCATCATCGACCCGCAGGGACGCATCGCTGCCTCTGCCATTACGGCAGAAGAGCTGGGGAAGAAACTGCAAGAAATAGGACAGAATGGCAAGTAAGTAGACAATTTGTCTGATTCACAGCGGTTTGCACTGTTTTTGCCTTATAGTGTACAGCAACAACATTAAAAAAAGAACCGCATTATGAACCTGAACAAATTTACAATCAAGGCGCAGGAGGCCGTACAGGAAGCAGTGGCCTGCGCCGGACGCCAAGGGCAGCAGGCCATCGAGCCTGAGCACCTGCTCAGCGGCATTCTGAAGGTGGGCGAGCAGGTGACGCAGTTCATCTTCCAAAAACTGGGCATCAGCCAGCAGGCCGTGACACGCGCCGTGGACGCACAGATAGCCTCCCTGCCCAAGGTGCAGGGTGGAGAACCCTACCTGAGCCGCAGCACCAACGAGGTGCTGCTGAAGGCCGAAGACCTGGCCCAGAAGGCCGGCGACGAATTTGTGGCCCTGGAGCCCCTCCTGCAGGCACTGCTCACGGTGAGCAGCAATGCAAGCAAGATACTCAAGGACGCCGGCATGACGGAAAAGGAACTCACAGCAGCCGTCCGTGAACTGAGGGGCGGACAGAAGGCTTCCTCGCAAAGCAGCGAGGACACTTATCAGAGCCTCAGCAAGTATGCCCGCAACCTGGTGGACGAGGCACGCGCAGGCAAGCTGGACCCCGTAATCGGGCGCGACGAGGAAATCAGGCGTGTGCTGCAAATCCTGAGCCGGCGCACCAAGAACAACCCCATTCTTATCGGCGAACCGGGTACGGGAAAGACGGCCATCGTGGAAGGGCTGGCACACAGAATCCTGCGGGGCGACGTGCCCGAAAACCTGCGCGACAAGCAGCTCTACAGCCTGGACATGGGCGCACTCATCGCCGGTGCCAAGTACAAAGGCGAGTTTGAAGAACGGCTCAAGAGCGTGGTCAACGAGGTGACCAAAAGCGAGGGGCGCATCATCCTCTTCATCGATGAAATCCACACCCTCGTGGGCGCAGGCAAGAGCGAGGGCGCCATGGACGCCGCCAACATCCTGAAGCCGGCCCTGGCACGCGGAGAGTTGCGGAGCATCGGTGCCACCACCCTCGACGAATACCAGAAGTATTTCGAGAAGGACAAGGCCCTGGAGCGCAGGTTCCAGACGGTGATGGTGGACGAACCCGACGTACTGAGCAGCATCAGCATCCTGCGCGGACTGAAGGAACGCTACGAGAACCACCACCGTGTGCGCATCCAGGACGATGCCATCATCGCAGCCGTGGAACTGAGCAACCGCTACATCACCGAACGTTTTCTCCCCGACAAGGCCATCGACCTGATGGACGAGGCCGCCGCCAAACTGCGTATGGAGCGTGACTCAGTGCCCGAAGAGCTGGACGAAATCAGCCGACGGCTGAAACAGCTGGAGATTGAGCGCGAAGCCATCAAGCGGGAGGGCGACTCGGAAAAACTGAACCAACTGAACCGCGACATTGCCGACCTGCAGGAACAGGAGAACAGTTTCAAGGCCAAATGGCAGGGCGAAAAGGAACTGCTCAACAAGATTCAGCAGGACAAGCAGCAGATAGAGATGCTGAAGTTCGAGGCCGAACGGGCAGAACGCGAAGGCGACTATGGGCGGGTGGCCGAAATCAGATACGGAAAACTGCAGGCCCTGGAGCAGGACATCAAGCAGATACAGGGACAGCTGAAGCAGGCCCAGGGCACCGAAGCCATGGTGAAGGAGGAAGTGACCGCCGACGACATCGCCGACGTGGTGAGCCGGTGGACAGGAATCCCCGTGAGCAAGATGCTGCAGAGCGAACGCGACAAGCTGTTGCATCTGGAGGAGGAACTGCACCGCAGGGTCATCGGACAGGACGAAGCCATCGAAGCCGTCAGCAATGCCGTGCGGCGGAGCAGGGCCGGACTGCAAGACCCCAAGCGGCCTATCGGAAGCTTCATCTTTCTGGGAACCACGGGCGTGGGCAAGACCGAGCTGGCCAAGGCACTGGCCGACTACCTCTTCGACGACGAGACGATGATGACGCGTATCGACATGAGCGAATATCAGGAGAAGTTCAGCGTGAGCCGCCTTATCGGAGCGCCTCCAGGATACGTGGGCTACGACGAGGGCGGACAACTCACCGAAGCCGTCAGGAGAAAGCCCTATCAGGTGGTACTGTTCGATGAGATAGAGAAGGCACACCCCGATGTGTTCAACACCCTCCTGCAGGTGCTCGACGACGGACGGCTCACCGACAGCAAGGGACGCACGGTGAACTTCAAGAACACCCTCATCATCATGACCAGCAACTACACGCGTGAACGACTCTTCCAGAGCGTAAGGCCGGAATTCCTGAACCGTGTGGATGAGATTATCACCTTCCAGCCGCTCACTCAGGGCCAGATAAAGCAGGTGGTGCGGCTGCAGCTCGGCATCATCTCCAAGCGACTGGCCGACAGCAACATCAAGCTCAGCGTGGAAGAGGACGCTGTGGCCCTGCTGGCCGAAGAGGGCTACGACCCCGACTTCGGAGCACGCCCCGTGAAACGCGCCATCCAGCGCCTGCTGCTCGACGATCTGAGCAAGGCACTGCTGGGCGGCACCGTGGACCCCTCACAAACTGTGGTGGTAAAAGCCGACGGAAACCATCTGGTGTTCTCCAACAGTCCACGCACTACCGACAGATAACCCCCTTTTCAGGGAAAAAGAATCCTCAGGCGGTTGCCCCAGCAGCCGCCTGATGCTGTTTTCTGCGCCGGAAACTGTTCGCCGGCAACCACTTATCCATTGGCAATGCCCTTCATGCGCTTGAAGGCGAAAAGGACGTAGCGACGCAACGGCCGCATGCGGAACCACCACATTCCCCTGCGGAGCCAGCAGGGAGCCGTGGCATCGGTCACACTGCCGTCGGGATGATGGATGGTGTGCAGCACGCCCAGCACCTCCTCCCGGCGGATGGTCTCTATCCGGTAAATGTTGCCGTCGCCCAGAAAATGGTACTGCCCGCCCTCCTTTTTCACAAGCCTGTGAATCATGTACTTGCCCTTCCACTGATAGAAAGCGGCAGTGCCCAGAGGAAGGTTCTGTCCATGAAAGGGAACGAGCGTCACCTGGTCGCGTCCGCCCAATATGAAGGGCAGCATGCTGTTTCCCTGCACCAGCAGCCTCACCTCCTCGCCCCTGCGCAAATGCTCCGCCGCTTCGGCAAAGAATTCGTTCGACACGGATAACGTACGCATCATCCTATGCCCTGCCGTCGGGGAAAATGGTGGAGAATGACAAGCGGGCCGCAGCCTCGTCCGGCAAGCATTCCAGATGGAACACCGGCGTGTGGCGGATTACCTGCCCCAGCGTGTGGCTGATATGGTCGTAGAGCTGGTCATCGTAGGCAAAATCGGGCGGACAGGAGGGATGGAGCGCACCATAGGCCTGCAGGGTGGACAGGCGGCGTATCTTGTTGTAGGGAGCCTGCGACAGCCGCACACAGCCGGCCAGTTCGTAGCGCTCGGTGTGATAGCAGGGTGTCTTTCCGCTCCATGGGCTGCCATACATCCACACCTTGCCGTCAATGTAGCGCAGGATGGGGCTGTCATCATTGAGCAGATGGGCACCAGCAATGTGTTCGCGCCACAGCCGCGTGTGGGTGCTCTTGCCCGTGCCGCTTTCTCCCAGGAACACGATGGCACGGTTGCCCCACACGATACAACTGGTGTGGAGGGCAATGGTGTCGTGGGCCGCCGTGGACAGACCGTAGGCCAGCCAGAGCGCAAAGCGTACGACACGCAGAATCATGGCACCTCCCAAATATACGACATGCTCCGCATCGGGCTTCCACAGGCGGAACACCTCGCCCTCGGGCGACACGCTCTCATAGATGTAGCCCTGTGCATAACGCCCGAAATCATGGGAGAATCCGTCTATCTCGTTTTGGTAATACAGGGTTTCCAGCGCGGGGCAAAGGGAAAGGTCGGCATACTGGAAGGTGGCCAGCGCGGGCTGTTCCGGATGGTCGGCACGAAACACCCTGAAGCCATCCAGGCGGTCGACTGCCTCCACGAGAGGAGCGCCCTGAATGGCCACCAGATGGTCGGCCACAGACAAGTGTATCTGATTCATAATGTTCTGTTTAATAATGTGTCTAAGTCAATGATTCTGTCACAGAAGCGCAACGAGGAGTCGCGGTGCGCTATGATGATGAGCGTGAGGCCATGCAGGCTGTGTGCAAGGTCTTCCAGCGCCGAGGTAATCTCTGTCTCCGTACTGTTGTCGAGCGCCGAGGTGGCTTCGTCGAAAAAGAGCACCTCGGCCCGCTTGTAAAGCGCACGCGCAATGCCTATCCGCTGTTTTTGTCCGCCGGAGAGTCGGCTGCCGTATTCACCCAAAGGGGTGTCCATCCCTTCCGGCAGCTGGGCGGCCCAGTCATCCAGCTTCACCTGGCGCAGCACAGCCTGGATGCGATGGCGGTCAATCTTCTGTTCGCCCAAGGCAATGTTCTCGGCCAGGGAGCCCTGGATGATGAAGATTTCCTGAGGCACGTAGCCCACCAGCCGATGCCACGAAGGACGGTTGGAAGGCGTGAGCGGAACATCATCGATACGGATTTCCCCGCCTGTCGGAGGATAGAAGCCCAACAGCAGATGGAAGAGTGTGGTCTTTCCGGAACCGCTGCTGCCTTGGATGCCCAGGCACTCGCCCCGGCGGATGGTGAGGTTGAAATCGCTCAACACAGTGCCTCCATCAGAGAATGAGAACGAGAGATGGCGCACATCCATGGAACGACGGAACGTAATCTGTCCGCCGGACTGCTGGTCCTGGGCAGGCTCGTTGAGTATGCCGCTCTCCACTGTTTGGATGGCGTGTGTGGAATTCTGAAGGGTGGTCCATGAAGCCAGCAGCACACGGGCCGACGGAATCATGCGGTAGGCAGCCACTGCAAACACACCGCTCACCACCCGCAGGTCGCCCTTTGTGACCAGCAACAGCAACATGATGCCAATGACCACAGCCCCCTCTGAAAGCATGGAAGGCATGAACTGCAACATCTCGTAGCGCAGACGGCAGTCTATAATCTTGTCCAGGCCACTGCGGAAAGCCGAGAGAGACGACCTGAAAGCCTGGCTGATTTCCAGTTCGCTGTAGCCGCGGAAGGTCTCTACCACCAGCCGCGACTGCTGACGGCGCGCTTCCAGTTCTGCCTTCCCGTAGCGCGTCATGCGGCCCTTCACTCCCTTGGCATAGGCAAAGAGCAGGGGCAGCAGCACCATCACGAGCAGCAAGCCCGCCAGCGGCGAGAACACCAGAAGGGCAACCATGATGAACAGCAGAAGCAGCGACTCGCTGCAGATGCGCAACAAGGGTGCCAACACATTGAGGCTGAACATGTAACAGATAAAGTTCACCTCATACCCCAACTGCACGGTGCTCCGGCTTTTGAGAAACAACAGTCCCCGCTGATAATAGCTGCGAAACATCTCTTCGCTGAGCCTCCGGTTGATGCCCAACAGATATTTGCTCTGGTAGCGGGTAAGCAACAGCGAGAGTCCGTTCTTGCACAGCACAAAAACCAGCACACCCATGCACAGGCACAGGATGCGCCAGCGGTCGGGACTGTCTCCCATCACCATCAGCAAGATGGGGATAAGGGCAGCCACACCCGCAAAATCCAGCAAGGCACGCAAAAAAACGGAGGCTATCACGCGATAGCTCCTTTTCTTCTCCTCCGGTGACAGTAAGGACAGGATGCGTCTAATCATGCAGGATGTGGCACTCTCGCATGGATGCCAGGAATTTTTCTACATCGGCAGCAGCCTGTTCCCTGGGGATGTGATAATGGCCGGTCAGCACCTGGATGGCCTGTTCTGTAGTAAAGTCCTTGTCAGACAGTTGTTCCCAAAGCAGGTGGGCCGAACTATTGAGCGAGATTATCTGGGTCATGTCCACCTTGCTTCTGCCCTGGTCCACCACGATGTATTCGCCTGCAATGGCACGCACTTTATATTTGGAGTCGAAACGCATAGTGTATTTAATTTGATTGTACAGGCTACAAAATTACTACTTTAAGGGAGAATGACCGGCATGACACGCCGTTTTTTAATAAAGATTAACTCACCGATGCTCGCCATCCACCACGATGAGCGTGCCGGCCTCCACCCTGAAACGGATGGTCCATTCGCCGTACTCCATGGCATAAATCCGCTGGGCATCATGCTGATAATGAGGCCGCGGATCTGCCGCCAGCAGTTTGCTCACAACCGCCTTGGTTGGCGCATCCATGGTGACGGCCGACGACGGAAGCCACTCCACGTCCAAGGGTTTCAACGATTGGTTTTGCACCTCTGCAAACCCGCCCCGTGCATCCGGATGACAGTCGGTGAAGGGCAGATAGGGCTTGATGTCATAGATGGGCGTTCCGTCCATCAGGTCTGCTCCTTCCACCTCTATCACAGGCCCTTGCGGGGAGTCGGGAATGATACGGCTGATGCGCACCGATGACAACCCGATGTGATTGGGGCGGAACGGACTACGGGTGGCCCACACACCCATCCGCTTGTTCCCTCCCAATCGCGGGGGACGCACGGTGGGCCTCCAGCCCTCACCCTCTGTATGTGCCTGGCTGAAGTCCCAAAGCAGCCAGATGTGTGAATACCCGTCCAGTCCCCTAAGCGCCTCCACATTGCGATAGGGAGGCGTGAAAACGATGCGCCCCAGCAGGCCTTCCACCAGACCGCTCTGGCGGGGGATGCCGAACTTGCTCTTGAAATCGGTGTGAATGTGGGCGACTACTGTCAGTTTATTCATGCGCTATGTTTTTTGAAGGCAGCCCTTATGATAGGTCTGACGAAATCGGATGTAATACAGGACTCCTGCTGTGGTCAGCCCGAAAGGAAAGGCCATCCATACACCTGTCAGTCCGCCCTGCAGCGGGAAGCCGAACAGATAGCCCAAAGGAAGCGACACCACGAAATAGGCAAAAAAGGCAATGGGCACAAGCGGGCGCACATCGGCCATTCCACGCAACGCATTGGCATAAATGCACTGCATACAATCCCCGAACTGATAGAGTATCAACGGAATGATGGCCGATACCACCAATCGGGACACCTCGGCAGAATCGGTAAACCACCCTCCTATCCTATAGCGCAACAGAAACAGCGGCACCACACACAGCACGCCCAAGGCCCATGTCATCCACAGCCCCGTCCGTGCCACCAGCCTCGTATCGTCCATCTCGTTACGCCCGCGATGATAACCCACCAGCACAGCCACCGCAGCCGACAGTCCATAATAGAGCATGAAACAAAGTTGGCCGATGGTAATCATTATCTGATGGGCCGCCAAAGAAGCACTGCCCAGCCAACCCACATAGATGGCAGTCAGGCTGAAAGACGCCGCCTCCATGCCCATCTGCATGGCCAAGGGCAGCCCCATGCGGTTCATCTCGCGCAGGTCGGCCGTCTGTACATGGGCTTTTCCGAATGCCCGGGCATAGGTGCGGTATCTGGTATGCCTGTGAAACAGCAGGCTCATGACACCCCACGCTGCAATACGGCTCACCAGCGTGGCCAGTCCTGCGCCTTCCAGCCCCATGGACGGACAACCCAGACGGCCAAAGATGAACACCCAGTTGAGCATGATATTGAGGGCATTGGCCCCTATCAGCACCCACATGGGTGTACGGGTGTCCTGAATGCCTTCACTAAACTGTTTGAGGGCATTGAAGGCCATTTGCGGCAGAATGCTGACCGACAGAATCAGCAGATAAGGGCGCATCAACGGCAACAATTCCGCAGGAAGTCCCAACTGGGGCATCACGGCCCATAGCAGGAGCATCAGCCCCACCAGTACCAGGCTCAGCAGATTGTTGGCCAGCAGGCTGTTCTTCAGCTTTCCGGCTATCTGGCCGGTTTCGCCTCTCCCGTACAGAGCGCTGACGATGGGTGTGAGGCCATACGAGAATCCCAAGCCCAATATCAGCGTCAGGCCGATGATGTTGTTCACAAACCCTGCCGCAGCCAGGGCCTCTGTGCTGTAACGTCCCACCATCAGCGTGTCGGCAAAACCCATAATGATGGTGCCCAGCTGTCCCAGCATAATGGGTACACCCGTGTGTAACAGCCGTTTCAGATGTTCTTTGTATGCAGTGGAATTTTTTTGGTTCATCTATATATTATAGTATCATCAGGATGACTTCGCAACCTCGAGCTTATTCCTTGGGCAGATAGTCAAACCCGTCGATGGTGCCTGTCTTTGAGGAAAA
>CAMBDA010000051.1 GCA_945865175.1 uncultured Prevotellaceae bacterium
TGGAAACGGGTAATACAGTAGAGATTGAGAGTGACTATCTCAATTTCTTTGAAGACTTCCAAAAATATCTTGGTGATCGTGCATCATTCTTAATCCCTTCTGATATTGAACAACGATTGACTCAAGGTTCTGCAACTAGGTATAATATTCAATACAACAAATTTCATACACTTCGGTGTACTGATACAAAATTGCAGTCGTTGATTGGGTTGATCATGAATTATCATAAATGTTATGACCAGGAAGGGTACATTATAAAATAAAAACAATAGTTACGCCTATGAAGATTGGAATTTATGAGCAGATAATCAACCAGTTGTTCGAAGAGAAAATCTCTTCGATTGACCAGAACCGGTTTTACATCGGGGAGCGGGTCATTAAGAAGGATGAGGTGGCAAAGTTGCTGTCGATGTATTTGACGAGCATCTTTGAACAGGTGCTGTCGGATATGGTTGATATAAATGATGAGACTGATGAAGAAGACGAACAAAAAGATTCATCTGTCAAAAGGGGGCTGGAGTTAGCCAATTCCATCATTCGTAAACTGGTAAATGAGTTCCATTTGGATTCTGGCAACTTGGTTTCTGCTCAGGCCAAGATTCTGACAGCAGTAATTGATAAGACTCAATCGGATTATCCAGATTTGGCAAAACGTCTGGAGGAGATGATGCCAATGAAGGGCCTCATAAACGGGGCTCTGTTTACAGGCAAGGGGATGAAGATGTATACGGAGTTACAGAAAGAAATAGCCTCAGCTGATGAAATCTGTTTGATGGTGTCGTTTATCAAGAAACGTGGGCTTGCTCTTATTTTGCCACGGTTGAGAGAGTTTACCAACAGAGGAGGGCAACTGAAGGTAATCACAACAACCTATATGCAGGCTACTGATTATGATGCCATTATCCAGCTGTCATCGTTGAAGAATACAGAAATAAAAATTACATACGATGTCTCCTCTGAGCGCCTTCATGCAAAAGCTTATGTTTTCCTTCGTGATACAGGCTTTAATACAGCATATATAGGTTCTTCAAATATCTCCGAACAAGCACTTGATACAGGTGCAGAATGGAATGTGAAGGTAACGCAAATGGAGCAGCCACGAATGATGAAGACCATTCTTGGTGCATTTGATGCTTCATGGTGGGCAGATGGTTACGAGACTTTTGTGAATGGCGAAGATAACGAGAGGCTGAAAGCAGCCTTAAACAAAGAAGTGGATAATGAAATAGATTTCTCGACACTTAAGGGCTTAATTCGTCCTTTCGATTATCAGCAAGAGATTCTAGAACGACTTCAGGTTGAACGCGAGGTGCGGAATCATTGGAAGAATCTGGTGGTCGCTGCAACTGGAACAGGCAAGACCGTAATGGCTGCCAGCGATTACAAGGCATTTGCAGAGAAACACGAACGTGCCCGTCTGTTGTTCGTGGCTCACAGGGAAGAAATCCTCCGACAGAGTCTCCAGACTTTCCGTCAAGTACTTTCTGACTATAACTTTGGCGAGAAATGGTATGGAGGCGAAGAACCTGCAAATTATGAATATGTGTTCGCCTCAAAGGATACATTGAACAACCGTTTGGATAGTTTGTCATTACCTGAAGACTATTATGATTATATTGTCGTTGATGAGGTTCATCATGTGGCAGCATCTTCTTATCGTAAGATAATTAACCACTTTAGACCTAAAGTGCTTTTAGGATTGACGGCTACTCCTGAGCGAATGGATGGAGAAGACATTACACAAGACTTTGATGGTACCATTTCTGCTGAGATACGTCTTGATGATGCACTGAACAAAGGCTTGCTGGCTCCGTTCTATTACTATGGTATAACAGACTCCGTTGATTATTCAGAGGTTGCCTGGGATAAAGGTCATTATGTGGCATCTGAACTTTCTCGTATTTATAGTTACAATGATGCACGTACTGCTGTGATTTTGCAGTCTTTGCAGAAGTATCTGACCAATATTCGTGATGTCAGGGCTTTGTGTTTCTGTGTTGACCAGCAACATGCCAAATATATGGCTTCCAAATTTACGCTATGTGGATTGAAAGCCGATGTGCTGACCAGTGAAAACGCACAGATGCGAGCACCGCTTTACAGACGATTGAAGAATAAGGAAATCAACTATCTATTTGTAGTGGATATGTTCAACGAGGGTGTAGATATACCCGAGGTTGATACAATTCTTTTCCTTCGTCCCACGGAGAGTCTCACTGTGTTTATCCAGCAGTTTGGACGAGGTCTCCGCAAAGCAGAGGGAAAGACACATGTTAATATACTTGATTTTGTAGGTAACAGTCGAGCTGAATTCAATTATACCGACCGTATGCGTGTGATGCTCGGCAGAACGTCAATGAGTGTCGTAGAGGAAATGGAACGCGATTGCCCTCACTTGCCTTTAGGTTGCCGAATTATCCTGGAGCCAAAGGCAAAGGAGCATATCCTGAACAATATCAAGGGGGCTATTCAGCGTTTTACGGCACGAAAGGTCATCGCATTGGTACAGAACTTCGAGAGACATCACTCAGTTCCGCTTACGCTCTCCAATTTCGTAAGAATCTATCAGATGCCCGTAGATAAGCTCTACAAAGGGAGAACGTGGAATCAGATATTGTTTGAGGCTGGGGTGGGCGAAGAGCAATCTCGTTTTAATAAGGAGCTAAGTCGTGCCGTATTCCGTAAGTGGACTGCAACGGACTCGTATTCCTATTTGAGCTTTATCGAACAACTTGCAAAACGAGCGTTCAGAGTGAGAGTAAACAGAATGAGTGCTGTTGATCAAAAGCGATTGCTAATGCTCTACTACGACCTTTTTGAGACGGCTGGAAGATTTGTAAGCCTCCAAGATATGGTTGATGCCCTTGCTGCTGACAAACTATTCCTTGAAGAGCTTGCTGAGGTGATAGGAGTGATGCTTCAAGAGAACAAAGCCTACGAGAAGCCGGATAACTCCCTGTTGCCAAATTTCCCATTGAAGCTCCATGGCGTATATACAAAGGCACAGATTCAGGTTGCTATCGAAACATCGACGTTGGCACGAAAATCGTCAGCTCGCGAGGGTATGGAACGCAACAAACTGCTGAATGTGGAGGCGATGTTTGTCGATATCATCAAGAATCGTGAAGAGGGCTCTACGACTGATTACGACGACAAGGCGTTGTCACCCTATCTATTCCAATGGGATACTCAGAACCGAGTAAAGCCAGAATCAAATGAAGGTCAGGCTTATATCCATCAGACACAGACCATGCTGCTCTTTGTCCGTGAGCAAAAGAACTTTGTTGAGGACAAGACTCGCACAATGGGATATGTTTATTTGGGTCGTGTTACCCTGAGCGACTGGGAGTACAAGAATTTAGGAAATAGGATGCAAATGCAGATACGTTGGAATATGGTGGAACCGATTCCCGGCAGCGTGATGCACTTCGCACGAATGAAAGAAATTGCATAATTATGAAACAGATAGAAGTCGTAGCTGCGATTATTCGCAAAGATGATAAGATATTCGCCACACAGCGAGGATACGGCGAGTGGAAAGACTGGTGGGAGTTTCCTGGTGGGAAGATGGAGGCTGGAGAAACACCAGAGGAAGCTCTGAAGCGGGAGATTCGTGAGGAACTGTCGACGGAAATCAGCGTGGATGAATTCCTCTGCACGGTGGAATATGACTACCCTAAATTCCATTTGACCATGCATTGCTATCTTTGTTCACTGATGACAGATTCTCTACATCTGAATGAGCATGAGGCAGCAAAGTGGCTCACTAAGGATGAGTTGAATAGTGTAAAGTGGCTGCCTGCAGATGCGAAATTGATATCACATTTAAGATGTCTGAAGAAAGAGAGAAGATGCTGAATTGAGCAATAGAATACCCCAAAAAAAGTATGTCAACATAAATGGCAAAGTATCTAAAGATAAATGGCAAAGTATGTTTAGATACTTGGCAAGGTATGTTGACATCCCAAAAACGCAGGATTTCAGCCTTGCGAACAATATGGGGTTTACGGATGGCTTGCGCTTGGTGTGACGGCGTTGCTTCACATAGGCCATGTTGTCACGGGCTGGCATCAAGATATTTTGTCCTCATACGATGGATGCCCAGTTCACGGCTTGCCTGGCACATCATCGAATATACCTTTTCTATACATTCCCACAGCAGCTTGGCATCGGTCGGATAGCGCATGGCACTCTCGTAACAGGTGGCATCGGTATAGAGCGTATCGAGATTCTTCATGTAAGGCTTCCATGCTTCTGCCAGTGCCTCTTGCTGATTCTGTATTCTCAGACGGTTGGACAGTTCAAGAATGATATCGTCTATGAGCTTGTAGTTGGTCAGTGGATTCGCTGAACTTATTCGAATGCCGCAGAATATCTGGTAGTGGATGTTTGCATTTAGCTGCTCCATGAGTTTGGGGGCTGACAATCAAATCGTTAGATTTTTTTCGACTAATTTGCGACCTTCCCTAGATTATGCCCATGTCGGTCGAACTCAAATGTAAATAGCGTGTAACTCACCAGAGCTACACGCTATTTGATAGTGTTTTGTTATGTCTTTACCTATCGGTCTCATTTGACCTCCTCGAAGTCGGCATCCTGAATATTGTCCTTATCGGAAGACTGGCCACCAGGCTGCTGACCACCCTGGAAGCCCTGTGAACCGGGCTGAGGACCTGCGGCCTGTTGAGCCTGGTACATCTTCTGGGCAACATTGTTCAGTTCGGCAATGGCGGCATCGATGGCAGGGATGTCCTGAGCCTTATGGGCTGTCTTCAGTTTCTCTATGGCAGCCTCTACATCAGCCTTGACATCGGCAGGCAGCTTGTCACCGCTCTCCTTCAGCATGTTCTCGGTCTGGAAAATCATGCTGTCGGCCTGGTTGAGCTTGTCGATACGCTCACGCTCCTTCTTGTCGGCGTCGGCATTGGCCTCGGCCTCAGCTTTCATACGATCAATCTCCTCCTTGCTCAGGCCTGATGAAGCCTCGATGCGAATGGCCTGCTCCTTGCCAGTGGCCTTGTCCTTGGCACTGACCTTGAGGATTCCGTTGGCATCAATATCGAAACTTACCTCAATCTGGGGCACTCCACGACGAGCCGGAGCAATGCCTTCCAGGTTGAACTGGCCTACACTCTTGTTCTGACTGGCCATAGGACGCTCACCCTGCAGCACATGGATGGTGACTGCTGTCTGGTTGTCGGCTGCAGTAGAGAAGGTCTCACTCTTATGGCAGGGGATGGTAGTGTTGGCATCAATGAGCTTGGTCATGACACCGCCCAATGTTTCGATACCCATTGACAAAGGTGTAACATCGAGCAATACGATGTCGCTCTTGTCACCAGTGAGCACAGCTCCCTGGATGCTGGCACCAATGGCAACTACCTCATCGGGATTCACGCCCTTGCTGGGAGCCTTGCCAAAGAAGTCCTCGACCATCTTCTGTACTGCCGGGATACGGCTGGAACCACCCACCAGGATTACTTCGTCGATGTCGGAATTGCTCAGGCCCGCATCACGCATGGCATTCTGGCAAGGCACCTTACAAGCCTGGATAAGGCCGTCGGCCAACTGTTCAAACTTAGCACGGGTAAGGGTCTTTACCAAGTGCTTGGGCACACCGCCTACGGCTGTAATGTAGGGCAGGTTGATTTCTGTGGTAGTAGAACTTGAGAGCTCTATCTTGGCCTTCTCGGCAGCTTCTTTCAAGCGCTGCAGTGCCATGGGGTCCTGAGTGAGGTCGATGCCCTCTTCTGCCTTGAACTCATTGGCCAGCCACTCGATAATGACATGGTCGAAATCGTCGCCACCCAAATGGGTATCGCCATTTGTAGAAAGCACCTCGAACACACCGCTTCCGAACTCCAGAATACTGATATCGAAGGTACCACCACCCAAGTCGAAGACGGCAATCTTCATATCCTTGTTTGCCTTGTCCACACCGTATGCCAAAGCTGCGGCAGTGGGCTCGTTGACGATACGCTTTACATCAAGACCTGCAATCTGGCCGGCCTCCTTGGTGGCCTGACGCTGTGAGTCGGAGAAATAGGCCGGTACGGTGATGACTGCCTCTGTAACTTCCTGACCCAGATAGTCCTCGGCGGTCTTCTTCATCTTTTGAAGAATCATTGCACTGATTTCCTGGGGTGTATACATACGGCCATCAATGTCTACACGCGGAGTGTTGTTGTCACCACGCACTACACTGTAGGGCACACGGGCAATCTCCTTCTGCACCTGGTCATAGGTCTCACCCATGAAACGCTTGATAGAGAAGATGGTCTTCTTGGGGTTGGTGATTGCCTGACGCTTGGCAGGGTCACCCACCTTGCGCTCACCACCGTCCACGAATGCCACTACACTGGGAGTAGTGCGCTTACCTTCACTGTTCGCGATAACAACAGGCTCGTTGTTCTCAAAAACGGATACGCAACTGTTCGTCGTACCCAAGTCAATTCCAATAATCTTTCCCATAATATTTATCTTTTTTATTTATTATCGTTTGTTATGTTCACTGGCCGGCCTTGCTGAAGGCCGACACTAGAAGATAAACAAGTCCCGTGCCAAACATCGCTGGCACGGGACAATTGGGGGAAGATTTTCATGACAATGGCCGTTTTCCTGCCACTTTGTCAGACATTAGAATTCTGAAGCATTATTTTCTGCCATGGCGGTACGCACCTTGCCAGCTATCTCATCGCAGAGCTCCGGATTGTCCTTGAGCACCTGCTTCACACTGTCACGCCCCTGGGCCAGCTTGCTGCCTGCATAACTGAACCATGAACCGCTCTTCTGGATGACGTCGAGCATGACAGCCAAATCCAGAATTTCCCCGACCTTGCTGATTCCTTCACCAAAGAGAATTTCAAACTCAGCTTTCCTGAATGGAGGGGCCACCTTGTTTTTCACCACTTTCACGCGCACCTGATTGCCCACCACATCGTCGCCGTCCTTGATAGAGGTGATGCGACGGATGTCGAGCCGGACACTGGAGTAGAACTTAAGGGCGTTTCCGCCCGTAGTGGTTTCAGGATTGCCAAAGAGAACACCAATCTTTTCACGCAGCTGATTGATGAAGATGCAGGTGGTATTGGTCTTACTGATGGTGGACGTGAGTTTGCGCAACGCCTGACTCATGAGACGCGCCTGAAGGCCCACCTTGTTGTCACCCATATCACCTTCTATTTCGGCCTTGGGCGTGAGCGCAGCTACAGAGTCGACCACCAGAATGTCGATGGCCGCACTGCGAATCAGCTGGTCGGCTATTTCCAATGCCTGCTCCCCGTTGTCGGGCTGACTGACAATAAGGTTGTTCACGTTCACCCCTAGCTTGGCTGCATAGAAGCGATCGAAGGCATGCTCGGCATCTATGAAAGCCGCCATGCCGCCTGCCTTCTGGGCTTCGGCTATGGCATGAATGGCCAATGTGGTCTTGCCTGATGATTCCGGACCGTAAATCTCAATGATACGTCCACGAGGATAACCGCCCACGCCCAGAGCTAAGTCGAGCGAAAGGGAGCCCGTGGGGATGACCTCTATCTTCTCGATATTCTCTTCACCCAGGCGCATGACCGAGCCCTTACCAAAGTCCTTCTCTATCCTTGCCATGGCGGCCTGCAAGGCCTTAATCTTGTCTTCTGAGAGTGTATTTCCTGCTGTTTCCTTTGCCATTTATCTGAGAATTTAAAATTTATACTACTTGATAAACCCAAAACCGTGGACTAGAGTTCCAAATCCACGTCGTGCAGCTCATGCCAAGGAAGTCCTTGCTTGTTCAACTGCTCCATGAATGGGTCGGGGTCAAACTCTTCCACATTGTGTACACCCGGTTTGCTCCATTTTCCTGTGAGGAACATCATGGCACCTATCATGGCGGGGACACCCGTGGTGTAGCTCACGCCCTGCATTCCCGTTTCTTCATAGGCAGCCTGATGGCTACAGTTGTTGTAGACATAATAGGTATGCTCCTCGCCAGCTCTCAATCCACGGATGCGACAGCCGATGCTGGTTTCTCCATCATAGTTGCTGCCCAGGTCCTGCGGATTTGGCAAAACGGCCTTCAGAAACTGCAAAGGGACAATCTTCACCACCTCGTCGCCACTACCGTCAGCCTTGGGTGCCTTGTATTCCACTTCGTCGATACGGGCCATTCCGATATTCTGAATCACATCCAGATAGGTGAGATACTGCTGGCCAAAGGTCATCCAAAAGCGAGCCCGCTTGATGGTAGGATAGTTGATAACCAGACTCTCTATCTCCTCATGATGAAGCAGATAGCTCTCCTTAGGACCAATATTGGGGTAGTTGAGAGGCTTGTGAATCTCCATAGGCTCTGTCTCGACATACTGTCCATTCTCATAATAGAGGCCCTTCTGGGTGATTTCACGGATGTTAATCTCCGGATTGAAATTGGTGGCGAATGCCTTGTGATGATTTCCCGCATTGCAGTCCACAATGTCGAGATAGTGTATTTCATCAAAATGATGCTTGGCCGCAAAAGCCGTGAACACACTGGTGACACCCGGGTCAAAGCCACAACCCAGGATGGCGCAAAGGCCGGCCTTCTCGAAACGCTCCCGATAAGCCCATTGCCAGCTGTATTCGAAATGAGCCTCGTCCTTGGGCTCATAGTTGGCGGTGTCCAGATAGTTGCATCCCGTCTGCAGGCAAGCCTCCATGATGGTCAGGTCCTGATAGGGCAAGGCCAGGTTCATCACTATGTCGGGCTTGTACTGGCTCAGCAGGTCCACCAACTGTTCCACACTGTCTGCATCCACGGCTGCCGTGCGCACATCCGTACCATACTTTTCCTTGAGCACCTTGGCCAGTGCCACGCACTTGCTTTCTGTGCGGCTGGCAATCATCACCTCACTGAACACGCTGCTGTTTTGAGCCACTTTATGGGCAGCCACTGTAGCCACGCCCCCGGCTCCGATTATCAATACTCTTCCCATTTGGCAGATTTTGAATAATTGATGTTTCTATTATAATTATATTAATTGTCTTGAATCCTAGCTTATATCATCGGGCGACAAGCCCATGGCATGGAGGAGGGCAAAACCCATCTGCACCTGTTCCACGCCCGTCATTGCCACCGGTTGCATGCCCACCATGGCCACTCTCGTTCTGCCAGCACCCACTGCATGCTCCAGTTCATCACCATAGCGTTCCGTATCGGCAACTAAAGTGAGCCGATGCCCGGCATCATCAGCCAATAATGTCTCCACACACTGTACATAGAGGGTTTTCCCCTGAAAGGAGGACTCCTCAACCACCACACTCATGCACACCTCGCCCAGCAGCGGGTCGGAAAAGGCCTTTCCGTCCACCTCTTGTGTAAGCAAGCCTGGGTGGAAATGTTGCAATTGTGTTTGCCCACAAGGACACACAAACACCACCCGCTTCACCCCGCATTGCCTTTCTGGCTGATGCCACCCTGCATCCATCGCACAGCATACAATCCAATCGGCCAAATCAGCCACGGGCAATTCTCTGGACAACTGGCGCGACATGAACTGTCGTAATTGCCCGGCCGTTCGGTCCAGTGCACGGACATCCACCAGCAGAATGTTCTCTTTTACTTTCTTGTCTTCCATTTTTGAAATGCAAACGTACAAAAAAAAGTCCAAAGCCACAAAAACTTTGAACTTTTTTTCATTCTTATCCGCCCTTTTTGGGGAGCCGACGGATTATTGTACCTTAAAACCCACCTGGACGAGGCATATTCGGGCGGTTTCCATTCCATTGGGAACCTCCATTGGAACCATTCCTCATTCTGCCCTCACCATTTGAGCGAGAAAACACTTTGGCCAGCTGCTGGGGCGTGAGAATCTTTGCAAACTCGGCACGATACTGCTTCTGTACCTCCAGCCGTTTCTGCATCTGTACAATCATCTCCTCCTGCTGGGCAAAGAAGGCATCCACGCGCTTGGTGGCCTCTTCATCGGTCAGTTCCTTTTTCTCGCCATCACCCTCAGCCTCACGTTTCTGACGGAAGGTCCCTGACGGCTTGCGCATCAGGTCGTTCTGATACTGGCCGTACAAAGCCACAAAATTGGTCTTTGTTTCACCCGTCAGGTCAAAGTCCTTTGCCAGTTTCTCGGCCTGTTTCTTCACCATCTCTGCACGCATCTGTGTGCGGTCTGCTGCTGACCCGTCCTGGGCCAAAGCCACTGTGCTCATGCCCATCCAGAGGGCCAGGAGCCAAATACATGTTTTCTTCATCTTTCTTGTTTTTTTATTGGTCCGATACTTGGTTTCTACCTATAACCTTTGATGCATCAACAAGAAAATGGTTTAAGGGAGGCTACAAAAAAACTGAGGCGGCTACCTTACCGTGATATGAAAACAGCCCTGCTTGCGCTCGTGTTTCACATAACAGCGCCCCTGGGCGCGGCAATCACGAAGTACCTCGCTCAACACCCACTTGAGTGTGTCGTCGCGTACAGTCCTGCGCTTGGGTCCTGCAGGGTCATACACGGGATTATAACGATTGTAGGCAATATCGAAAGTGGTGCCATAGCGATGACAACTCTGCTCGCTGGCATTGCTATTGTACCTGCGCAGTCGCTCCACGTCCTCCTCGGTTCGCAACACGCTCGATACAATGATCCTGTGCAAAGGAATACCCTTCATGTCCAAACTGTCCATGAATGTCCTGCCTATGTGACGGAGCAACAGACCGGCTCTGGGAACCAGATAAGGTATGCTCTGCGTCATACGGGAATCTACATCATAATAGGGGCTCATTCCCACATACACCAGTTCATCCTTTCGATGCTCGGCCTCCTGCCGGTTGCGAATCGGCGGCACGCCCCATTGCTCTGCGGCCACTATCTGCACCTCCTGCAAATCCGAGAAGCATTTTTCATACGAATACACACCAGTCACACGATTATACACTCGCTGCGTGCCGATGTGTGGAAGCATGTCGGACCGCAAGGTGTCGGCCACCGGCTCCACCTCTTCATCAAGACAAAACACTGCAGCGTCATCTGGCACACGGCCTGTCACACCTGGAAAGGCCCATCTTACCACACCCAAGAGAGCCACAGAGGCTCCAAAAGTGCTCAAAAATATCTTTTTCTTCAGTCTTCTCATAAATCGGGCAACAAAGTTAAGCAAAAAAGTAGCAAAATCAAAATAGATTCAGTAATTTTGCACTAAATTAAACAAAGAATGATAGAGAAGCATATCGTAATTGAAGACATAGACCCCGTCACACTGTATGGTGTGAACAACTGTAACCTGCAAATCATCAAGGCCATGTACCCCAAGTTGCGCATCGTGGCTCGTGGCAACGTGTTGCACGTCATGGGCGACGAACTGGAGATGTGTGCCTTTGAAGAGCATATCACGAAGCTGCAATCCCACTGCCTCAAGTTCAACAGCCTCACCGAGGAGGAACTGCTACAGATTCTCCATGGCGAGAAAACCCGCAAGGACGGCAACGAAGGTGTCATTGTATACAGCGTTACAGGAAAGCCCATTATGGCCCGCAGCCAGAACCAACAACGTCTGGTGCAGGCCTATAAGGAGAACGACATGGTCTTTGCCGTGGGGCCTGCAGGATCCGGAAAAACCTACACAAGCATAGCGCTGGCTGTACGTGCCCTCAAGAACAAGGAAATACGGAAAATCATTCTTTCACGTCCGGCAGTGGAGGCCGGTGAGAAACTGGGTTTCCTGCCAGGGGACATGAAAGACAAAATCGACCCTTACCTGCAGCCGCTCTATGATGCTTTGGAAGACATGATTCCCACCCAACGACTGCGTGAAATGATGGACCAGAACATCATCCAGATTGCCCCGCTGGCATTTATGAGAGGACGTACGCTCAACGATGCCGTGGTGATACTGGACGAAGCACAGAACACCACAGGGGCTCAGATAAAGATGTTTCTCACCCGTATGGGAATGGGTACCAAGATGATTATCACAGGTGATGTCACACAAATCGACCTTCCCCAGCACATCCGTTCGGGACTCGTCGAAGCCATCCATGTCCTGCGCAACGTGCCTGGCATCGGCTTCATACACATGGACCGTCGGGACATCGTTCGCCACAAGCTGGTGACACGCATTGTGGATGCATACGAAAAAGAAGCGTCGGACAACCGCGAAAGGGCTGCTGGTCACAGCAAACCGACAGAAAGCAAGCCATAAATATACATTAATTAATATACAAGGAATATGAAAGCATTGACACAAACCAATTTCAACCTGCCTGGACAGGTGAGCGTGTATCATGGAAAAGTGCGTGATGTGTACAACATCAATGATGATATCATGGTGATGGTGGCCACCGACCGTATCTCTGCCTTTGACGTGATTCTGCCCAAAGGCATCCCCTTCAAGGGACAAGTGCTCAACCAGATTGCCGCTTCCTTCCTGGATGCGACCGCAGATATCGTGCCCAACTGGAAGCTGGCCACACCCGATCCGATGGTGACAGTAGGCCTGAAGGCAGAAGGATTCCGTGTAGAAATGATTATACGCGGGTACCTCACAGGATCGGCCTGGCGCGAGTATAAAGCCGGATGCCGCGAACTGTGCGGTGTGAAGCTTCCCGAAGGAATGCGCGAAAACGAAAAGTTCCCCGAGCCCATCATCACTCCCACTACCAAGGCTGAAGAAGGGCACGATGAGAACATCAGCCGTGAGGAGATTATCGCACAAGGTATCGTTTCACGTGAAGACTACGAAGTAATGGAACGCTATACCCGGGCCCTGTTTGAAAGAGGCACCCAAATAGCGGCACAAAAGGGGCTTATCCTTGTGGACACCAAATATGAATTTGGCAAACGTGACGGAAAGGTTATCCTCATCGACGAGATTCACACACCCGACAGCAGCCGCTATTTCTATGCCGACGGCTACGAACAAAAGTTCCAGGCCGGAGAACCCCAGAAACAGCTCAGCAAGGAATTTGTGCGCCAGTGGCTGATTGAACACAACTTCATGAACCGCCCAGGCGACGTAATGCCTGAAATCACCGATGCATACGCACAGAGCGTATCAGACCGATACATCGAACTCTACGAGCACATCACCGGTACTACATTCAATCCTGCCGACACAGAAGGCGATTTGGCCCGACGTATCGAAAACAATGTAACCAAATGGCTTACAGACAGGAGCAAATAAAGCCCTATACGACAAAAGGCGAAAAGGCCACACAGGTGGAGGCGATGTTCGACAACATCGCCCCCACCTATGACTTGCTCAACCACCTGCTCTCATGGGGCACCGACCGAGGATGGAGACACAAGGCCATAGACTCGCTCAGGCCCTTCTCCCCCCAACAAATACTGGACATTGCCACTGGCACAGGAGATTTTGCCATTCTGGCTGCACGCAGATTGCAACCACTACACATCACCGGAGCTGATATCTCGGAAGGGATGATCGAGGTGGGAAGAAGAAAAGTGGAAAAGATGGGCCTACAGGAACGCATTTCCTTTGAGCGACAGGACTGTACGGCACTCTCCTACCCCGACAACCATTTTGATGCAGTCACCGTGGCCTATGGAGCAAGAAATTTCGCCCACCTGGACACTGCGCTGAGCGAAATGAGACGCGTGCTCCGACCTGGTGGACATCTTCTGATTCTTGAATTGGCCACCCCTCCCCACTTCCCCATGAAACAGCTTTTCTGGGCCTATTCACACATTGCCATGCCACTGGCAGGATGGCTGATAAGCCGGGATGCACATGCCTACTCCTATCTTCCCGCCACCATGGAGGCTTTCCCTCAAGGCGAGGTCATGCAAGAGATTCTCCGTCAAGCAGGCTACAGTCAGATAAAATGGAAACGGTTCACCTTTGGCATCTGCACAATGTATTTGGCACAGAAATAATCCCCCATACAAACCTATTACATAGATTCCTCCTTATGAAAAAACAAATACAACGCATCTGTATGAACATGGCCATCATAGCCTCTACGGCTATACCAGCCCTTCCAGTACAGGCCGACACCTACACAAAACGCGAAGTACGTGGCACATGGGTGGCAACAGTCTTCTCCATCGACTGGCCTTCCAAGAAGGGCAGCACCAAAACTGTGGCTGCCCAGCAGCAAGAGGAGATGATCAAATACCTCGACATTATGAAGGCCAACAACTTCAATGCCATTTATTTCCAAGTACGCACCATGTGTGATGCCTTTTACACCTCAAGCTACGAACCATGGTCGAGCTATCTCACAGGTGTACGTGGACAAAGACCCACCTATGACCCTCTGGCCTTTATGGTGGAGGAATGCCACAAGCGAGGTATGGAATGTCATGCATGGGTAAACCCCTACAGATGGGCCACGAGTGCTGCCACAGCCTCCGGATGGACAACATCCAAAGACAATACGCTAAAATCCAAAGGAATGCTCATCAGCTACAACAACGGAAGCGCCACCACCACGATTCTTAATCCAGCTCTTGCAGCCACAAACGAACGAATCGTGAATGTATGCAAGGAACTGGTAGAGAACTATGACATCGACGGAATCATATTCGACGACTATTTCTACCCCAGCGGTATGCCGGCCAATGAAACAGCGGCCGACTACAAGCACTACCAACAATCGGGAACCACATTGTCCATGGCCGACTGGAGACGTGAGAATGTCAACCGCATGGTAGCAGAAGTCTACAACATGATCCAGGAAACCGATCCTTCCTGCAGATTCGGCATTTCACCAGCAGGTGCCGCCTGTACGGATCCAGCTGTCGCTGCCAAGCACGGTATCGACAAGTGTCCCGTGGCCAGCGACTGGCAATACAACGGAATCTTCTCCGACCCTGTAGCCTGGCTCGAAGAGGGAACCATCGACTACATCTCTCCACAGATATATTGGAAGACAGACCACTCCACCAATCCCTTCGGACCGCTCACCAAATGGTGGTCCACCGTTGCCCAACACTTTGGCAGGCACCACTACGCCTCCCACTCGCTCACCTTCCTACAATCCAGCAACACCAGTACAGACTGGGCACAAGTAGGGATGCAAATGCAATACTCACGCACCTATAACAAACAGAAAGCCTCTGGAGCCATCTACTATTCCATGTGCGACATCGACGGCTACAAGGCCTCAGGTGTAGGCGAATGGCTGAAGCGCTATAAATACCAGAAAGTGGCTCTCCCACCCGCCATCGACTGGAAGGAAGCACAGACATATGGCAATGTCACCGGACTACAGGTCAACGACGGCATACTGACATGGGACCCCATCGACAATGTCAAATACACGGTTTATGCCATTCCAGAAAGCGTCAGCCATGAAAAGGCGGAATCCAGCGTATATGGAGGCATCCTGTCCACCTATCTGCTCGATGTCACCTATACAAACAGCTTTGAGATACCCCAGAACAAACGTGAAGGCTATTTCTATGCCGTCTGCATCTATGACGGCTATAACAATGAATACGCCCCACTCTATTCCGACGATGCTACAGGCATCATCCAGATGGCCGACAACAAAATTAACATAGAAGTGGAAGCCTGGCAAGTGAATTTCGGAAACACAGCAGATGAAGTAATGATTGTCAGCCTGACAGGTCAAGTGATGATACATGAGCATAACACAGACAACGTCAGTCTGATAGGCCTTCCCAGTGGCATCTATGTGGTACGTGCAATAAAAGGCGTGGAACAGAAGACACAAAAAATATTTGTAAGATGAAAGCACAATACGGACTGATAGGCTATCCGCTAGGGCACAGCTTTAGCAGAAGTTTCTTTACAAAAAAATTTCAAGAAGAAAAGATAGATGCAGAATACCTGAATTTCGAGATTCCTGAAGCATCCACACTGCTTAGGATAATCCAAGAACATCCGCATCTGAAAGGAGTCAACGTCACCCTACCCCATAAAGTGGCCGTCATTCCCCTTCTACATGAACTTAGTCCCGAAGCAGCTGCCATCGGAGCGGTGAACGTCATCCGCATCACCCACACACCCACAGGAGAAACCTACCTAAAAGGATTCAACAGCGATGTCATAGGATTTACAGACAGTATTCGGCCATTGTTGAAGTCATATCACAGGAAAGCCCTGGTGCTCGGTACGGGAGGAGCCAGCAAAGCCATTTGCCGTGGTCTGGAAAACCTGGGGATCGAATGGACCTACGTGAGCAGGAATAGCGGCCCCGACAGACTCACTTACAGCCAGTTGACACCTATGATATTGAAGGAGTATACGGTGATTGTAAACTGTAGTCCTGTAGGCATGTACCCAAAGGTCGACCAGTGTCCATCCCTTCCCTACGAATATCTCACAGCCAGCCATCTGCTATATGATATTGTATACAATCCCACAACCACCCTGTTCATGAAACGTGGGGCCAAACAGGGTGCCACTGTCAAAAACGGGATAGAGATGCTTGAACGTCAAGCTATTGCAAGCTGGGAGTTCTGGAATGCAAAGTGATTATCCGAGTCCCTCGAGACTCTCGAGGGATTCGAGGGACTCGGAAAAACTGAAGAGGAGCGGACAAGCATTGCTGCTGTTCG
>CAMBDA010000052.1 GCA_945865175.1 uncultured Prevotellaceae bacterium
TTTATGAGAGAGGAGCGAACAGCAGCAATGCTTGTCCGCTCCTCTTCAGTTTTTCTCGAGTCCCTCGAAGGACCTCAGCACCTTTTCAGCAGCCTTCTGCACCAGACTAGCACAAGGGCGGCGGTGAGTCTGGTGGTGATGAGAAGCAGGCCGGAGATGCCGGTGACCGAGAAAACAATAGTGTCTTCCAGCATTGAATGATTCATGATGAGATGGTGATTTACATCATTTGCATCTTCTTGTGTGATGGTTCCCCTTTCCTCTAGTTCCAACATCACGGCACTCCCGTAGCTGATGCCTAGTACGTTCCCTACCAGCCACATGTAAGCCGATTGCCTGGGCAGGCCAAAGAGTTTCATTAGCGGCTCCAGAAGGCGGGATAGGGGAGGGAGCAGGGAATATGCTTCGATGGCGTGCTGGACAACCATCAGAAGGTATATGATAAGATACACCATTGCTGACATCTTCAGCTGGGACACCAGCCATGCGGACAACAGTGTCTCCAGCGAGACGGTGGAGGGCACGCCCATGTAGAGGTAGTGTCCTGGAAACTGGGGCAGCACAATGTTGAGCACTGCTGCACACAGCAAGGCCATAAGTATGCGGAGGATGCCCATCTTCCAGAAAGAAGAACCGGTTTTCTTGTTTACGGCACATTCCATGGGCAGAGCGTGGCACAGAGCTATCATCACAGCCAGTATGCTTGCCTGCTTCATGGTAAGAGGTATGGCTGTCATGGCCGCAATCCCGGCATAGGTGCCGGCCAATGCACCTGATACAAAGATGACGGCAGAGGTGCCGGGAAGTCCCAAGTAGCTGAAAAAGGGGTTGAGCAAAGATGCAAACTGCTCCAATACACTATAGTGCTGGAGCAGTGTGACAATAAGCGAAATGGGAATCATCAGTTTCAGCAACCAGATTGCACTCTTGTTGGTGGAGGGAACAGCCTGCCGGATGCACCTCTGCCATACTTGTGCATGTTGCCGGCTTCTATTCCTCCATGTTTCCCTCGATGGTGAGGCGGATGATTTCTGTGATGGCATTGCTGCGTACGGTCACGGTTTTCTGGAAATGACCGGGGAATCTGTCACGGCCGTTATAGGTGATGTCAATCTTTCCCCTTTCACCTGGCTTGATGGGGGTCTTGGTGAAGGTGGGGACAGTGCATCCACAGCTGGCAAATGCCTGATGAATGACCAGCGGAGCTGTCCCGGTGTTGGTGAAAGCGAATGAACACTTTACAACAGGGTCGGCTGCACTGAACGTTCCAAAATTGTGTCGCAGCGTGTCGAACTTGATTTCTGCAAAGTTCTCGGCCTTGGTCACACCTTCCACCTTCACTTTGCTCACGTTCACTTTCTGTTTTTGTGTCTGTGCTGCAGATGTGAGGGCCACGGCCATACACAGCGCACAAATGATTGTTTTCTTCATCGATTTACACTAGTGTTTGTTTAATTTGGGACAAAGTTACGCTATTATTTTGAGATAATCCGCTATTAATGTGACAAAAAAGTATAAATTTAGCCTTAGGGGCGGAAAAAATGTGCTACCTTTGTGCTCGAATAGACAAAAATTGGAGAGAATTGGCAATGATTATTTATAATACCACCTATACGGTGCCCAACGAGGATGCACGGGATTTTGTGATTTGGATTCATCAGGCAATGATTCCGGAAGCACTGTCGGGAGGAAAGCTGGCGAAGCCCCGTCTGCTGCGCATCCTTTCGCACAGGGACCCTGACACGGAGTGCTTCAGCCTGCAGTTGGAGACACAGTCCACAGCCATGCTGCATAAGTGGTTTGTGGAGAAAGGCAACCGCATGCAGCAGGAACTGGACAAACTGTTCGACAAGCGTGTGGCTTATTTCAGCACCATCATGGAGGTTGTCTCGGAGGAAGAGGAATGAACCGGTTGCATACGGGAGGCTGTGGTGAACGGGTGATTATGGGCATCGACCCTGGTACCACCATTATGGGCTACGGAGTGCTCCATGTGAAGGGTCGTCAGGTGGAGGCGGTGGCTTTGGGGGTGATTGACCTTCGCAAGTATGCCGACCATTACCTGAAGTTGGGACACATATTCGAACGTGTGAGCGGTATCATCGAGTCGTATCTGCCTGATGAAATGGCCATTGAGGCCCCTTTCTTTGGCAAGAATGTGCAGAGTATGCTCAAATTGGGCAGGGCACAGGGAGTAGCCATGGCGGCAGCCATTCACCAGCAGGTGCCCATCACCGAGTATGCGCCGATGAAAATCAAGATGGCCATCACGGGCAACGGCAGTGCCAGCAAGGAGCAGGTAGCCTACATGCTGCGGCAGATGCTGCACCTGCGTGCCGAGGACACTGGCCATTGGCTGGATGCCACTGATGCCTTGGGGGCGGCCTATTGCCATTACCTGCAGATGGGTTCTCCTCATGCCGACAAGGCCTATTCCAGCTGGAAGGATTTTGCCAGCAAGAATGCCGGCAGGATTTCCGGAAGATAGAGATGAATTGAAGAAGAGACAATGAAAGAACTGATTCGAATAGACAATGGGGTCACACGTCATCCATCGTGGCGCATGGCAGAACCCCTCAACATGGTGGTCAATGCCGGTGAGCAGATTGCAATCGCCGGTGACAATGCAGCGGGAAAGAGTCGTCTGGTGGAAACCATCCTCGGACATTATCCGCTGCTGATGAACGAGGTGAAATATGATTTCTCGCCGTCTCCCTTGAAACTGGTGAGCGACAACATGAAATACATCTCTTTCAGGGATTCCTACGGTGAGACGGATGGCACCTATTATTACCAGCAGCGCTGGAACAGGCACGACATCGATGATTCGATGCCCACTGCGGGCGCCTTGCTGCAGGCTGCACGCGATCAGGCTGCAGCGAGCATCCTGGCCAGCGGCATGTTACCAGCCGACATAGAGGCGGAGAACCAGCGCAGGGAGCAGCTCTGGCATACGCTCGTCTCCATCTTCAAGTTGGACACGATGTCAGGCAAGTTCATCATCTCGCTGAGCAGTGGGGAACTGAGGAAATTCCAGATAGCCAGGGCTTTGCTTTCCAATCCCCGTGTGCTGGTCATGGACAATCCCTTTATCGGACTGGACGCGGCCACGCGTGACCTCCTGCGGGAGGTGCTGGAGACGCTCACCAGCGAATTGGGGCTTACCGTGATACTGGTATTGAGCAAAACCGATGACATTCCCACATTCATCACCCATGTGTTACCGGTGGAAGGCCTTTCCTTGAAACCCAAACAGACACGCCAGGAATACGTGGAACTTCATGCCGGAGGCACGTATCCAGGGCTGGACGCTGCTCGCAGACAATGGATAGAGGGCCTTCCGGCCAAGCAGCTGAGTACATTCTATCCCCAGAGCGGCGGAGAGGTACTCAATTTCCACGACATCAGCATACGCTATGGGAAACATGAACTGCTGAGCCACCTCAGCTGGTGTGTCCACGAAGGGGAGCGTTGGGCTGTGAGCGGAGAGAATGGGTCCGGAAAGAGCACCTTGCTCAGCCTTGTCTGTGCCGACAATCCCCAAAGTTATGCCTGCGATATTGAATTGTTCGGCCACCGGCGCGGAAGTGGAGAAAGTATTTGGGAGATAAAGCGCCATATCGGCTATGTAAGCCCCGAGATGCACCGTGCTTATCTCAAGAATCTGCCAGCCATCGACATTGTGGCCAGCGGACTCAATGATTCTGTGGGGCTGTATACCCGCCCCAAGCCATCAGACCGACAGGTGTGCATGGACTGGATGAATGTTTTTGGTATCGTTCATCTGGCCGACGAGACCTTTCTGAAACTGAGCAGTGGAGAACAGCGACTGTGCCTGCTTGCGCGTGCTTTTGTCAAGAATCCGGAACTGTTGATTCTCGATGAACCGCTGCATGGGCTTGACAATCGCAACCGGAAGCTGGTGAGGGATGTGATTGAAGCCTTCTGTCGTCAGTCTCACAAGACACTGGTGATGGTCACCCATTATGCCGAGGAACTGCCCTCGTGCATCACGCATCATTTGTATTTGAAGAAACCAAACAATCATAATATTTAAAAAGGTATGAGGAAATTTATTGTAGTTGCGACCATGTTGTGTATGTGTCTGTCGGGCATCAGCGTTGTACGTGCCGAGGTGAATGTAATACCCAAGCCTGAAAATATGGAGGAGACGGGCAACGGGCCGCGTATCTCCTCGCTGACGTCTATTGGCGTGAACGATGATGTATTGTTGCCCGCAGGGCAGTATCTTCAGGAGATGCTTGCCCGTTATCAGGGCAAGGATGTGAAACTGAAGAAGGGCAAGGGACGCATCACACTCCGCCTGTGTGACCCTGATTCTACCGACGAGCACTATATTCTGGTGTCGGATGCTAAGGGCGTGCGTGTGGAGGCCCATAGCTATCGTGGCATCATCAATGGCATCGCCACTTTGCGTCAGCTTTTGCCTGCTTCCCTGGAAAACGGAGTGCTGGAGAAGGGCAGCCGCCAAACGCTTCCTGGCGTGCGTATTTCCGATGGCCCCGTGTTTCACTGGAGAGGCTTGATGCTCGATCCTGTCCGTCATTTTTATTCGGTGGAGGAGACCAAACGGCTGCTCGACCACATGGCTCTCTATAAGATGAACAAGTTCCATTGGCATCTGATTGATGACCAGGCATGCCGCATCGAAGTCAAGCAGTACCCCAGGATGACCCGGGAGGGTGCCTACCACCCGTTCAATGCGCTCGATAAGGCATGTATCGCCAGGGGGGAAAAGGAGAAGAACCCCACTTTCTTCATTCCCGAGAAGTATATCCGTGAAAAGGACGGAGAGAAACTGTATGGTGGTTTCTACACCCAGGAAGAAATCAAGGATGTGATAGCCTATGCAGCAGTCAGGGGTATCGATGTCGTGCCGGAGATTGACATGCCCGGCCACAGCACAGTGGCCTGCCAGTGTTATCCGCAGTTCAGCTGTGGCAATCAGGGAGCCAGTCCGCTCTGCCTTGGCAAGGATGAAACCATCGAATACGCCAAACGATTCTTCAATGAGGTTTTCGAACTGTTTCCGTACGAATATGTCAGCATAGGTGGCGATGAGGTGGACCGCACCCGTTGGAACCAGTGCCCTGACTGTCAGAAGCGCATAGCCGATGAACATCTGGCCAATGCCGAAGAACTGCAGGCCTGGTTCACCAAGGGTATGGAGAAGTATTTCAATGCCCATGGACGCAGATTGCTGGGATGGGACGAAATCCTGGAGGGCGGCCTGTCAAAAACAGCCACTGTGCATTGGTGGCGCGGCGACCATCCTGATGTCACACAGCGCGCCACGGCCATGGGAAACGAGGTGGTTCTTTGTCCCTTCACCTTCTGTTATTTCGACTATCCCCAGGACAACAACACGCTGCGGCGCATCTATGACGGCCACATTGTGCCCACAGACCTCACTTCCGAACAGCTGAAGCTCATCAAGGGTATGCAGGCCAATATCTGGTGCGAGTATATTCCCACTGAGGCCCGTATGCAGTTCATGGTTTTCCCCAGAGCTCTTGCATTGGCCGAAAAGGCCTGGACACCCGACAGTCGGCAGAACTGGGATGACTTCAAGTTGCGCCTCACCGCTCATCTTGAAAGATTGCGTGCTTTGGGCATCAACTATCGTCCTTTGGAGACCGACATACCGTAACATGTTGGCTGTGGCCACTTTTTTTGGGGGCTAATGTCAGCTTCTTCCTAAAAACACTCCCTATTAAAGAAAAAAAACGTACCTTTGCACGCAGTTAAGAGGTATAAAGATGAAAGTAGCCGTAGTAAAGTATAATGCAGGCAATATCTATTCGGTGATTCATGCCTTGCAGCGGATGGGTGTGGAGCCTGTCCTCACGGATGATGCGGACGTCCTACGTCATGCTGACCGTGTGATTTTTCCCGGACAGGGCGAGGCCAGCAATGCCATGTGCTATCTGCGCGAGCATGGTCTGGACCAGGTGATTCGTTCACTCACACAGCCAGTGTTGGGCATCTGCATCGGCCAGCAGCTGATGTGCCGCCATTCGGCCGAGGGCAATGTGGACTGCCTGGGTATTTTCGACGAAGAGGTGGTGCGTTTCGTGCCCCGTACACATGCCGACAAGGTGCCCCACATGGGGTGGAACGATTTGCAGCAGCCTTCCGGCCCCTTGTTCAAGGGCTTCAAGGACGGCGAGTTTGTCTATTTCGTCCACAGTTTCTATGTGCCCCGGTGTCAATGGACGATAGCCGCCACCGACTACATTCTCCCTTTCAGTGCGGCACTCCATCGTGACAACTTCTACGCCACACAGTTCCACCCTGAGAAGAGTGGGCCTGTGGGGGCGCGTATTCTTCATAATTTCCTCACTCTTTGACACTCATCTGTTTCATCATGAATATTCTACCCATCCCTGCAATAGACATCATAGAGGGGCAGTGTGTACGCCTGCAGAAGGGCGACTATGCCACCAGTCGTGTATATGCCCAGGACCCTGTCGAGATGGCCCAGCGTTTTGAAGACCTTGGATTCACCCGTCTTCATCTGGTGGATTTGGATGGCGCCAAAAGCCGTCATGTGGTCAACGACAATGTGCTCAGGGGCATCACCAGGGCCACCCGTCTTGTGGTGGACTTCGGAGGAGGCGTCAAGACCGATGACGACCTCCAGAAAGTGTTTGATGCCGGTGCGTCGATGGCTACATGTGGCAGTATAGCAGTCACGCAGCCCGATACCGTGTTGGAATGGCTTCAACGCTATGGTGCTGACCGTCTGGTGCTGGGAGCGGATGTCAAGGACGGACGCATCAGCATCAATGGATGGAAGGAGGAGAGCCAGCACACCCTGGAACCCTTTCTCGAGCGCTATCTCGATGCAGGCTTCCGTCATGTATTGTGCACGGACATCAGTTGCGATGGCATGCTCCAGGGGCCGGCCATTGACCTCTATCGTGCCATCATGCGGCGTTTCCCTTCCTGCCAGCTCATAGCGAGCGGAGGGGTGGGAAGCCTGGCCGACATCCAGCAGCTCGATGAGGCAGGCATACCTGCGGTGGTCTTTGGCAAGGCAATCTATGAGGGACGCATCGACATGCGCCAGTTGGCAGACCTGATGCACCGGCCTGCAGAAAAGAGTTGTTCTAACCCGTTAAATACAAAAACATCGTGTTAGCAAAACGAATCATCCCCTGTCTGGACATCAAGGACGGACAGACGGTGAAGGGCACCAATTTCGTGAACCTTCGCCAGGCCGGAGACCCTGTGGCCCTGGGTCGTGCCTACAGCGAACAGGGGGCCGACGAACTGGTGTTTCTCGACATCACGGCCAGCCATGAGGGCCGGAAGACTTTTACCCATATGGTGAGCAAGGTGGCCGCCCAGCTGAGCATCCCCTTCACAGTGGGCGGAGGCATCCATGAACTTGCAGATGTGGAACGGCTGCTTTCTGCGGGAGCCGACAAGATAAGCATCAACAGTGCGGCCTTGCGCCACCCATCGCTGATTGACGAGATAGCTTCGCATTTCGGCAGTCAGGTGTGTGTGGTGGCCATTGATGCGCGTCTGGATGCGGCGGGGTGGACCTGCTACCTGAATGGCGGACGCATCTCCACAGGAAAGAACCTTTTCGATTGGGCACGGGAGGCCTATGAAAGGGGTGCGGGTGAAATACTGTTCACCAGTATGGACCACGACGGCGTCAAGAACGGTTTTGCCTGCGAGGCACTGGCGCGTCTGTCAGAAAGTGTGGGCATACCCGTCATCGCTTCGGGCGGAGCAGGAAGCATGGAGCATTTCAGAGATGCTTTTACGTTTGGCCATGCGGATGCTGCGCTGGCCGCCAGTGTGTTCCACTTTGGTGAGATTGGCATTGGCGCACTCAAACAATATCTTCAGAACGAAAACATAAACGTAAGATTATGAATATAGACTTTAACAAGGGTGACGGGCTGGTGCCTGCCATCATACAGGATGCCGGCACCTTGAAGGTGCTCATGCTGGGCTATATGAACAAGGAGGCCTATGAAAAGACCGTGGACACACGGCTGGTGACCTTTTGGAGCCGTAGCCGTCAGTGTCTTTGGACAAAAGGAGAAACCAGTGGGAATATGCTGCATCTGGTCGACATCAAGCTGGACTGCGACAATGACACCTTGCTGGTGAAAGTACATCCCGACGGCCCTACATGCCACACCGGGACCGACACCTGCTGGGGCGAAACCAATGAGGTCAATCCTCTGCTCTTCCTGAGCGAATTGAGCAATTTCATCGAGCAGCGCCATCGTGAGATGCCCGAGGGGTCCTATACCACCAGCCTGTTTCGTGACGGGCTCAACCGCATGGCCCAAAAAGTGGGCGAGGAGGCTCTTGAACTGGTCATCGAGGCTACCAACGGTACTAACGACCGGCTCATCTATGAGGGCAGTGACATGCTGTACCACCTGATTGTACTCCTCACTTCCAAGGGGCTGCGCATCGAGGATATGGCACGCGAACTGATGGTACGTCACAATCCAGGATGGAAGAAACACTGACAGAAAGATGATTGTTGACTACAGCAAGATAGACATCTACCAGGGCACGTACAGGGTGCTTTCGGGTGTCGACCTTCAGGTACAGGCCGGAGAGATGGTTTATCTCATCGGTCCCGTGGGCAGTGGCAAGTCTTCGCTCATCAAGACTATCTATGGCGAACTTGCATGCGAGGGTGAGCGTGCTATGGTGGCCGATACGGATATGTTGCGCCTGCGAACCAAGCGGTTACCGGCCTTGCGCAGAAAGATTGGGATGGTATTCCAGGATTTCCGTTTGCTCCCCGACTGTACGGTGGAATACAATCTGGACTTTGTGCTGCGTGCCACCGACTGGAAGAACAGTCAGGAGCGCAGGCAGCGCATAGTGGAGGTATTATCGATGGTGGGCATGGAAGATGCGGTTCACAAGATTGTCTATGAGCTTTCGGGCGGCGAAAAGCAGCGTGTGTGTGTGGCACGTGCTCTTCTCAACAGACCTTTGCTCATTCTTGCTGACGAGCCCACAGGCAATCTTGACCCGGAAAATGGAGAAATGATAATGGCTTTGCTCGACGAGATTCGCCGTCAGAACCAGACCGCAGTGGTGGTGAGCACACACAACATGCAGTGGCTCGACTATTTTCCCGGTACGGTATATCGTGTGGGTGATGGTCGGCTGGAGTGCAGGACCAGGGAGCAGAAGTCGGCCGATGTGCAAAATGAAAAATGAAAAAAAATAACACAAATAAAATAATGAAAGTACTTAAATTTGGCGGTACGTCCGTAGGTACCCCGCAAAGAATCAAGGAGGTGAGCCAGCTCATCACATCCGACAACCAGTCAAAAATCGTTGTTCTCTCGGCTATGTCGGGAACCACCAATACGCTGGTGGAGATTTCCGACTACCTTTATAAGAAGAATCCCGAGGGAGCCAACACCATCATCAATCGTCTGGAGCATAAGTATATGCAGCATGTAGAAGCAATCTACAGTACCGATGAGTGGAAAACCAAGACTATCCAGTTTCTCCATGATGAGTTTGACTATCTGCGCTCTTTCACCAAGGTGCATTTCACATCCTTCGAGGAGAAGGTGATTCTGGCACAGGGCGAAATCATGAGTACCAACATGGTCACCAATTATCTGCTGGAATGTGGGGTGAAGGCCATCCTGCTGCCGGCACTCGACATGATTCGTACCGATAAGAACTCGGAGCCCGATTTCAACTACATAAAGGAACGCACCCTTTCGGTGCTCCAGGCAAATCCCGGGTATCAGATCTACATCACACAGGGCTTCATCTGCCGCAATGCCTATGGCGAGATTGACAACCTGCTGCGTGGAGGTTCCGACTATACGGCTTGTCTTATCGGTGCCGCCCTTCAGGCCGAGGAAATCCAGATATGGACGGATATAGATGGCATGCACAACAATGACCCCCGCATTGTGGAGCATACTCTGCCCGTGCGCCAGCTCCATTTCGAGGAGGCTGCAGAGCTGGCCTACTTTGGTGCCAAGATACTGCATCCCACCTGCATTCAGCCTGCTAAGTTTGCCGGTGTTCCTGTACGTTTGCTCAATACCATGGATCCAACAGCTCCTGGCACCACTATCAACAACCAGTTCCAGGCAGGCCAGATTAAGGCCGTGGCAGCCAAGGACAATATTGTGTGCATTCAGATACAGAGCAGCCGTATGCTGCTGGCTCATGGCTTCCTGCGCAAGGTGTTCGAGATCTTCGAAACCTACAAGACCAGCATCGACATGGTGTGCACCAGCGAGGTGGGTGTCAGCGTCACCATCGATAACGACAGCCATCTGGCCGATATCATCGACGAGCTGAAGAAATATGGCACCGTGAGCGTGGACAAGGATATGGTAATCATCTGTGTGGTGGGCGACCTCAATTCAGGCAATGTAGGCTTTGAAACATTGGCTTGCGAGGCACTCAAGAACATCCCCGTGCGCATGATCAGCTATGGTGGCAGCAACCACAACATCTCCTTCCTCGTGCATGCCCAGGACAAGAAGGTCACCCTTCAGTCGCTCAGCGACACCTTGTTTGGCCAAAAAGTGTAACACCTATTATGTAAATTAAAGTATATGTCAGAAGGTCTGTTCCCTGTAGCGCAGTTCCAGACGATGCGCACACCCTTTTACTATTACGACACCGTACTGCTTGACCAAACACTCCAGGCCATAAAGGCCCAGACCGATCTTCACGAAGGCTATCATCTTCACTATGCCGTCAAGGCATGTGCCAATCCCAAGGTGCTGCGTCATATCGTGACCGCTGGTTTCGGTGCGGACTGCGTGAGCGGAGGTGAGATCCAGGCTTGTCTGGATGCAGGTTTTCCTGCCAGCGAGATTGTGTTTGCAGGTGTGGGAAAGAGCGATTGGGAGATTGAGCTGGGCCTGAAGGCAGGCATCCAATATTTTAATGTGGAGAGCATTCCCGAGCTGGAGGTCATCAACGAGATTGCCGGAAGGTTGGATTGTGTGGCTCGTGTCAGCTTCCGCATCAATCCCAATGTAGGCGCTCACACGCATGCCCATATCACCACGGGTCTGGCCGAGAACAAGTTTGGCATAGCAATGGAGGATATGGAGCATGTCATTTCGCTGGCTGCTTCCATGGCTCATGTAGAGTTTGTGGGACTGCATTTCCATATTGGTTCTCAGATTCTGGAGATGGACGATTTCGTGGCCTTGAGCAATCGTGTGAACGAACTGCAGGACCGCCTTGAACGTCAGGGAATAGCGGTGAAAAATATCAATGTGGGAGGCGGACTGGGCATCGATTACCAGCATCCTTCCCAGCATCCTATCCCCGATTTTGAGGCTTATTTCTCCACTTATGCCACCCATTTGAAACTGCGTCCCGGACAGCATCTTCATTTTGAGCTCGGACGTGCCGTGGTGGGCCAGTGTGGCAGCCTCATTACCCGTTGCCTGTATGTGAAGAAGGGTGCTGTCAAGCAGTTTGCCATTGTAGATGGCGGCATGAGCGATCTCATCCGCCCGGCCTTGTATGGTGCCTTCCATTTCATAGAGAACCTCACGGCCGAGAAGTCTTTGGCACGGGAAACCTATGATGTGGTGGGTCCCATTTGTGAAAGCAGCGACGTGTTTGCACACGACTATCAGATGCCCCATACCCAGCGGGGCGATTTGCTGGCTTTGCGTTCGGCTGGAGCATACGGCGAGATTATGTCGTGTGGCTACAACTGCCGTCCGCTGCCTATAGGTTACGTCACGGAGGATTTCCGCTAATCAGGAGATAGGTGAAGGTGGGCATGGATGCAGGGATGGTAATGTGGCTGGCTGTAGCAGGGGCGTTGTTCATGCTCCTGCTGCTGGCCTGTGCCTGTTGGCATCTGGATGCCTTCAGCCGGAAGAGCCAGGCCTCCCGTCAGGAATCCCTCCCCGAGCATCTTCCCCCTGTCACCGTGGTCATGCTGGCTCATAACCAGGCATCTTCCTTGCAGTCCTCTTTGCCGGGCTTCCTTTGTCAGGACTATCCTGTGCGGTTCGAGGTGATGGTGGTCGACCTGTCCAGCACCGACGACACCTTCGGCTTGCTCGAGGACATGGAAACCCTTTATCCTCACCTTCACCACACTTTTGTCCCCTCTACGGCGCGTGATGTCAGTCTTGAACGCCTTGGCCTCATGTTGGGCATCAAGGCTGCCAGTTTCGACCATATTGTGTTCACCAGCCCGGAATGTACACCCGTCAGCCCGCATTGGCTTCGATGGATGACAGCTCCCTTTGTCCGCAGTGGTGTGCAGATTGTGCTGGGTCCCACTCGCTATGATTGCCCCTCGGGTCTCAAGTCTTTCTTTATGAACTGGCAGCAGACCTTGTGGCTCCTGTGGGCTACGAGGCACAGGCCCTATTGCTCGGGCTTTGCCAATGTGGGCTACCATCGTTCGCTTTTCCAGCAGCAACAGAGTTTTTCCTCCCATGCCTACCTGTTGGCAGGTGCAATAGACATCATGGTCAATCACAGTGGCCGTTCTGGCAATACAGCCGTGTGTCTGCATCCCGATGCCAATGTGTCGATGGCAGCCTCTCGCTTTTCGTGGCCCGATTACCGTTTGTTCTATATGGAAACGCGTCGCCATTTTGTCCACACGTTTGCCTATCGTCTCCGCTATGCCTTCCTGTCGCTGCTTCCGTGGGCGGCTCTTCTTTGCATGGCCGTTGCCGCTACGGTCTGTGTGCTGGGGCACGGCATGCTGCAGGCTTCTCTCCTGCTGGCCATCAGCCTGCTGGGGCTGGTGATTCTGTATGTATGTTTTTTCCGCCTGTCCCGTGTATGGCATTTCCCGGGCTATCGTATCTTCCTTCCTTTGGAATGGCTGATGGTGTGGCCCAGCGACCTGAAGTCGTTTTTCCGCTATTGCAGCACCAACAGGCAGATTTTCAGAAAGAAATTCATTTAATCCCTTCAATATCCGTTTTCAATGCAGAGTATCCCTTTCATCGCTTGGTGTCTTGAACACCTCAACTATTGGGTCATCACCCTTCTGATGGCCATTGAGAGCAGTTTCATTCCCTTTCCCAGTGAGGTCGTTGTCCCGCCGGCGGCCTATCTTTCCGCTCAGCCGGACAGTGGTCTCAACGTGTTTCTGGTCGTGTTTTTTTCCACATTGGGGGCCCTCATTGGTGCGATGGTCAATTATTTGCTGGCCCGCTATCTGGGCCGTCCGTTGGTCTATCGTTTTGCCGACAGCCGGCTGGGCCACATGTGCCTGATTGACCGTGCAAAGGTGGAGCATGCCGAGCGCTATTTTGACGACCATGGCGCATTGGGGACCTTTGTGGGTCGTCTGGTACCCGCTGTGCGTCAGCTCATCAGCATTCCTGCAGGTCTTGCACGCATGGGATTGGGCAAGTTTGTCCTTTACACCGCTCTTGGCGCCGGTTTGTGGAACAGCATTCTGGCTGCCGTTGGCTACTATCTGGCTCAGGTGGTCCCCTACGAGCAGCTCGACAGTGCAGTGGCCGAATATTCGAGCCATCTCAAGGTGGTGATGCTGTTGGTGGGTGCGGCAGTGGTTCTCTATCTTTTCTACAAGGGGTACCGCAAATGAGACGCCTGCGCCCCCTCCTCTTCCAGATGTCCCTGCTGGCTGCACTCGCGGGCAGGGCGCAGATGTGGGACTCATTAGCCACCACACCTTATCGTATCACCCCCTCCTCCTTGCGTCAGCTTCGTGTAGAGGTGGACAATCTCTCTTTTTTCCGCGATAATGAGTACAGCAGTTCGCTCACCAAGGGCTATTCACTGCCTGGCCTGTGGGTACAGCCCAAACTCACCTATGTACCCTTGTCAGCCATCAAGCTGGAGCTGGGCCTTCATGCCCTTGTCTTCAATGGGGCCAACAAGTATCCCTGCTATGTCTATCATGACATAGCCACCTGGAAGGGCAACCAGTATCAGAAGGGAGCCCATGTGCTGCCTTGGGTGCGTGCGCAGGCGCAGTTCAAGCATCTGACAGTGGTGCTTGGAAATTTGTATGGGGGACAGCAGCACGGATTCACCGATGCGTTGTGGAATGCGGAGGCCAACCTCTCGCAGGACCCCGAGATGGGTTTTCAGTTGCTGTGGGACCGTCCGAGGCTCCATGCCGACACATGGCTCAATTGGCAGAGCTACATTTACGAGGAAGACACCCATCAGGAGGCCTTCACTGTGGGCTCCACCTGGCGCATCCACCTGGGCGACACGGCCTCTGCTTTCCAGTGGCATCTGCCGGTGCAGCTGGTGGTGCAGCATCGTGGCGGGGAGCAGGACCTCACGGAGATGGGCGTACAAACCATCAGCAATGCTTACGCAGGCATTGCTTTTGATTGGCTTTCGCGCAGAAGGGCGCTCACGCAGTTGGGTGCCGAGATCGGTGTGCAGGCAGCCTATCAGCAGAGTGGCACGCTTTGGCCTTTCGACACGGGGCTGGCGGTTTCTGCCACAGCGCGGGCCACATTATGGAACCATCTGGGCATCCGTGCCGGCTATTTCTTTGCGCCCGACCGTTTCGTCAGTCTCTATGGCCATCCGTTCTTCAGTACGGTCAGCATTCGCGACCACCAGAGCTATTCCAGTCTGTCCACCGCTTGGCTCCATGCCGACTATCACCACACTTTTGCCCGCGATTATGTATTGGGTGTGGGGGTGGAGGCCTATCAGTGCTGGCTGGGAGAAAGTGCAGAACAAACACCGGCGGGTGAGTTCAATTTCTCTTTTGGCATCTATCTGCGCCTCCATCCCTCCCTGCTCATCAAGCAGTTCCGCTAGCTTTGCTTCAGCGTCTCGCTTCCGTCCTCGGATGATAGGTCTGCCTTACGCTCCCCCGGAGCACACATACCGTTGTCTTCCCGGTGTGACAAGTCAAAACCCTAAAAAAAGGTAAAACATGCCTGACTTTCATCCTTGTTTCATGTTTTTTTTGTAATTTTGTGTCGTCATTTATGGAATGAAAGGTTATTAGACTATGAAGAAATATATTTTGGTATTGTTGGGGCTGTTCCTGTTTCTCCCTGTTCTGGCAGCTGAGAAGAAGGCCAAGGCCGAACAGCCCGCAAAGTTGAAAACCCTCTTCAAGACAGCCAAGGACGCCTTGAAGGCGGGCAACAACCAGCAGAATGCTCAGAATGCGCTGCTGGGTGCCCTTCCGCGCAAGGATATCACAGAAAAGGACCGTGCGCGCATTTTTTTCGTGTCGGCACAGCTTGACCAGAGCATGAATGCAGTGGAGAATCGGAAGGCCTATCTGAAGCAGGCCTACGATACGGCCGTTTTCTTCTCCACCACGCTGAACATCTACAAGCACCTCATTTGCTGCGATAGCGTGGACCGCATCCCCAATGCCAAGGGTCAGGTGAAACGCAAGTATGCTTCCGACGTGAATGGCCTCATGAAGAAGCATCGGCGCAACCTGCTCAATGGTGGCAAGTTCCAGATGCGCAAGAGAAACTATCCGCAGGCCTTCGAATATATGGATGCCTTCATCCGCACGGCTTCCGACCCCGCCGACACCCTTGTACAGCGTGTGTGCTATTGGGCTTCCATCTGTGGCTATAACACCAAGAATCCCCAGACCACACGCAAGTATATCGACCGCGCCATCCAGTGGGCCGATTCCACGCTACAGCCGGTATTGCAGGAATACAAGGCACGCTCTTTCCAGTGGCAGAACGACCAGGCCCATTGGATTGAGGAACTCAATGTAGGAGTCTCCCATTATCCTGCCCACGACTATTTCTTCCTCAATCTGCTGGATGTCTACAATGAAAGCCACCAGTACGACAAGGGGCTGGCACTGGCCGACACACTGCTCGACACCCACCAGGAGAAGGCCCTCTTCTGGTATGCCAAGAGTCTGCTCTCCCTGGGCAAGGAGGACTATGAAGACTGTATCATCTTCAGCGATTCCTGCATTGTGCGGGACCCTGAGTATGCAGATGCTTATTACAACAAGGGCATTTCCTACTGCAACCTGGCGCTCATTGCGGCCCAGGATGCTTGTAACGACCTCACCAATCCCAAGTGTGTGGAGGACCGTAATCGCATCATGGCACTCTATGCCAAGGCGCGTCCGCCAATGGAAAAGTTCCGTCAGCTGCAGCCCGACAAGCAGGAACGCTGGCTTTCTCCCCTTTATCGCATCTATCTCAATCTGAACCTGGGCAAGGAGTTTGACGAGATTGATGCCCTTATGAAGGCAAAGAAATAGGGCGATACGTTTTCTGGAATGCCCTTTGTGGCTATGGCTGAAAGGCCATGAAGTTTCGGTTTTTTCTTAACCCAAGTTTGACATTCAATTATCCGTTTTTCCTGCTGTCCAGTACTTTGCGTTTTTCATTTGCGGCGCTGTGTACT
>CAMBDA010000053.1 GCA_945865175.1 uncultured Prevotellaceae bacterium
TTCACCTGCAAAGCTACGCTTTTATTCCGAGATGGGCAAGGAAAATGGAGAGAAATGTAAGTTCGGCGGAATGGAACCATCTGAAAGGAACAACGGATATAATCACATTGCCGATAAGATTAATAACCTTTCGGCCAAAAGATTAATAACCCCATCTACAATGAAGCCAACTGGCACAGGAAAGGACAATAGAGAAAAGCAATCCGGGGACAAACACCCTTCTGCCAATATTGGCAGAAAGACGCTTGTCCCCAGAAACAAGTAAGCCAGACGGCCGCCTAGCAGCGCTTCTCAAGATAAGGAAGCGTGTAGGGCCGACGGTAGTCGTAGTAATAGAGACGGTGGGCAGCAGCCTCCTTGTCACCCTCAAAGTTGAGCGTAGCAGGATTCCAACGCACGGGACGACCCAGTTCGCGGGCGATGTTGAAGATACAGCAGAGCGTGTTGGTGCTGCATCCGTATTCCACGGGAGCGATGGGGTCCTTGTGCTCGCGGATGGCATCGATGAAGTTCTGCATGTGAGGCGAGCTTACCTCGTACTGGCCCTTCTCGATGGTCTCCTGCTTCTTTTCAAGCAGTTTCTTGTTGGAGCACTCGATATAGCCACGGGCCACACGAAGCCATTCCTTGTCGCCGATGAACTTGAGTCCCTGCGCACCAGCATTGTCATCAAGATAGGGACGCTCCTGCATGATGATGCCGTTGGCATACTTCATGGTTGCCCATTCGGCACCGTTGTAGCCCTTGGGGATGAACTCTACAGGACCCAGGCCGTCCATGCCGATGGCAGCCTGTGCGATGTCGTACATGTGGGCACCCCAGTCGGCCGGATAGCCGTTGCCCGTCTCCTGGTACCAGCGCCATGCACCCCACAGCGTCTCGTTCTTGTCGGGATCGAGCGATACGGGCGGACACAGGTCGGGATGATAGTGAATCTTGGGGTCGTTGAGCGGGCCCATCCACAAGTTGAAGTTGAGGTTCTCGGGCACAGGCATCTCAGGCAGGTCGAGTGGCTTTGGAGGATCGCCCACGCGTGCATGGATTTCCTTGATGTCGCCCAACGCACCACTGCGCACAAGCGCAATGGCCTGCTGGAACTCGGCACTGCTTCGCTGCTGGCTGCCCATCTGCAGGATGCGTCCGTTGGCACGCACGGCACGCTGCACGGCCAGGCCCTCGGTGATGGTGTAGGAAAGCGGTTTCTGCAGGTACACGTCCTTACCTGCCTGCAGCGAATGGATGGCCACCAGGGCATGCCAGTGGTCGGGGGTGGCAATCTCGATGGCATCAATGTCCTTGCGTTCGAGCATGCGCTCATACTCCTCATACATGTCGCAACGCTGAGGCATGCCCTTCTCCTTCTGCCATGCTGTGACATAGCGGCGGAAGCGCTCGCGCTTGATGCTGTCCACATCACAGCAGGCGGCCACCTGCACGCCAGGACAACTGCTGAAGGAGCGGAAGTCGCTACAGCCCTGCTGGCCCAATCCCACAAAGCCAAGTACCACACGGTCGGAGGGTGCAATGCGCACGCCATCGACGGTGAAACTGGGCAGAATCATAAATCCGGCCAGACCCGTGGCGGCTGCCCCCAGGAACTGACGTCTGCTCATGCCATTGGCACCCTTTGCGGTACCCGGAGCTCCAGATTTTTTCTTGTTTACTGTTTCCATTTTGAATGATGTTATAAATAGAGTTAGTACAGGGAATATCCCCTTACGTTTTCTTGAAGTATCGTCCCACCACCGGCAAACCGGACAGCGGGAAATCGTGCCACAGGACGTGGCCCACATAGGCCATCACCAGCACAGCATTGACAGCCAGACGAGCCACGTCGGGCCACTGGCCGGGCACCAGGGTCATCAGTCCATAAAGGAACACGGCAAGGAGCACATACACAGCGATGCTGCCCAGGGGATAGCGGATGGGACTGTAATGCTGGCCCACCACATAGCTGAGCACCATGGCCGTGGCATAGCCCAGGAATCCGCCCCAGGCGCACGCCATGTAGCCATAGCGGGGGATGAACAGCACATTGACGGCAATGAGCACTGTGCAGCCCGCCAATGAGAAAACGGCCCCGAAGATGGTCTTGTCGATGAGCTTGTACCAGAAACTGAGGTTGAAATAGACCCCCATCATGATTTCGGCTGCCATGACAATGGGCACCACGCCCAGTCCCTCGCGATAGTCGGCACCGATGAGGTGCTTGAGCAAAGGCATGCCGCCCATCACACACAGAAAGGCCAGGAGGGTGAAGATGATGAAATATTTCATGCCCAGGGCATAGGTCTGACGCTGGTCGGCATCGCGGCTGCGGGCAAAGACGAACGGCTCGTAGGCATAGCGGAAGGCCTGCGTAATCATGGCCATGATCATGGCCACCTTCACACAGGCACCATAGATGCCCAGCTGGCGAATGCCCTCGGCCTGGTCGGGACAGACAAGGGGATAAATCATCTTGTCGACCGCCTGGTTGAGAATGCCGGCGATGCCCAGGACGAGGATGGGCCAGGAATAGCCCAGCATGCGCCACAGCAGAGAGAGGCTGAAGTGCCAGCGGATGCGCAACAGGTCGGGGACAAAGAAGAAGCTGATGATGCCCGTGCACACGAGGTTGAGCATGAACACATACCACACATCCGTCACGCCCACCCACAGGAAGAAGTACAGATTAAGGCCAATGTTGAGGACAATGAACAACAGCTTCAGGCACGCAAAGCGGACAGCATGGCCCTGATAGCGGAGCAGGCAGAAGGGGATGGCCTGAATGGCATCCAGCGACACCACCATGGCCATCATCAGGATGTAGGAGACATGGCCAGAATAGCCCAGCAGGGCTGCAATCCCATCGGCCTGCCACCACACGCCCAGCAGGAAGGCCAGGGCCAGGGCCGTGACCAGCGCAAAGGCAGTGGTGAACACCGTATCGGGCTCGTCGTCCCCCTTGTTGGCAAACCGGAAGAAGGTGGTTTCCATGCCAAAGGTGAGCATCACCAGCACCAGTGCCGTGTAGGCATACAGATTGGTGACCACGCCATAGCCGCCCTGTGAGGCGCTGATGACATGGGTGTAGAGCGGCATGAGGAGGTAATTGAGAAACCTGCCCACTATGCTGGACAAACCGTAGATGGCCGTATCCCTGGCCAAGGATTTCATATTTCCCATAATGTTCCTTATTTTTTTCATTGAGACAGGACTAAGCCCCGCCGAAGAACAAGGCGGCCACCACAATGGCTGCCACAACCCCACAGAGGTCGGTGAGCAAACCGGCACTGACAGCATGACGGGTGTGGCGCACGCCCACACTGCCAAAGTAGACCGCCAGGATGTAGAAAGTGGTGTCGGTGGCTCCCTGGAAGATGCACGAGAGACGGCCCACAAAGGAGTCGGCCCCGTAGGTCTGCATGGCATCCACCATCATGCCTCTGGCTCCGCTTCCGCTAAGGGGCTTCATCAATGCCGTAGGCAGGGCCGCCACATAATCGGCACTGCCGCCCATCCATTCCACGGCCTTCCCCGCCATGCCCAGGATATAGTCCATGGCTCCGCTGGCACGGAACACGCCAATCGACACCAGGATGGCCACCAGATAGGGGATGATGCGGACAGCCGTGTCGAAGCCGCCCTTGGCCCCCTCCACAAACGCCTCGTACACATTGACCCTGCGGCGCACCCCTGCCAGGATAAACACCGTGATGATGGAGAAGAGGATGACATTGGCCGCCACTGTGCTCCAGAGGTTCAGGGTGTCGCGGTCCACCTGTGTGCCCAGCCACACCACCCCGCTCACCAGCAGGCACAGTCCCGCCATCGTGCCCATGATGACACGATTGAACAGATTGATGCGCTGGAAGAGCGCAGTGATGACCATGCCGGCCAGCGTGGCTACTGTGGTGGCAATCAGGATGGGGATGAACACATCGGTGGGCTGTGCGGCTCCCATCTGGGCCCTGTACACCATCACACCCACGGGAATGAGCGTGAGGCCGCTGGTGTTGAGCACCAGGAACATGATCATGGCGTTGCTGGCGGTGTCCTTCCTCGGATTGAGCTGCTGCAGTCCCTCCATCGCCTTGAGGCCCAGCGGAGTGGCTGCATTGTCGAGCCCCAGCATGTTGGCACTGAAGTTCATGAAGATGTGCCCGAAGACGGGGTGGCCCGCAGGCACCTCGGGAAACAGGCGCACCATGAGCGGGCTGAGCAGTCGTGCCAGCCGCCCCACAATACCGCCCTGCTCCCCTATCTTCATGATGCCCATCCACAGGCTCAGCACACCCGTCAGGCCCAGCGAAATATCAAAGGCCGTCCGGGCGGAGTCGAACGTGCTGCCCACGATGGCAGGAAACACCTCCGTGTTGCCCATGACCAGCTGGACGGAAGCCACCACAAAGGCGATGAGGAAGAATGCAATCCAAATATAATTCAGTACCATAGCAATACATTTTTTCTTCGAGGTCACACATTGTCGAACAAGGGGCCATAGCCGGGATCGTGGGCACGCCCCAGGTGCTCATAGGCCAGCTGGGTCACCTCGCGTCCCCGCGGAGTGCGCTTGATGAAGCCCTCCTTGATGAGGAAGGGCTCGTACACCTCCTCGATGGTGCCGCCGTCCTCTCCGATGGCCGTGGCAATCGTGTTGATGCCCACAGGCCCGCCCTTGAACTTGTCGATGATGGTAAGCAGTATCTTGTTGTCTATCTCGTCCAGTCCATAACGGTCGATATTGAGTGCCTCCAGGGCATAGCGGGCGATGTCCAGGTCAATCCGGCCGTTGCCTCTCACCTGGGCAAAGTCGCGCACGCGCCGCAGCAGGGCATTGGCGATACGTGGCGTGCCGCGGCTGCGTCCTGCAATCTCATGCGCCGCCGCCTGTTCGATGGGCAGCCCCAGGATGCCTGCCGAACGGGTGATGATGTGCTGGAGGGTGCCGGTGTCGTAGTATTCCAGATGCAGGTTGATGCCGAACCGGGCACGCAGGGGTGCCGTGAGCAGACCGCTACGGGTGGTTGCCCCCACCAGCGTGAAGGGATTAAGGTCAATCTGGATGCTGCGCGCACTGGGGCCCTTGTCGATCATGATGTCGATGCGATAGTCCTCCATCGCGCTGTAGAGATACTCCTCCACCACAGGCGAAAGGCGGTGGATTTCGTCGATGAAGAGCACATCATGGGGTTCCAGGCTGGTGAGGATGCCCGCCAGGTCGCCCGGCTTGTCGAGCACGGGGCCGCTGGTAATCTTGAAGCCCACGCCCAGTTCGTTGGCGATGATACAGGAGAGGGTGGTCTTTCCCAGTCCCGGAGGGCCATGGAGCAGCGTATGGTCGAGCGGTTCGCCCCTGTACCTGGCAGCCTCCACGAAGATGGCCAGATTGTCCACCACCTTCTTCTGTCCGGCAAAGTCGCCGAAACGCAGCGGACGCAAGGCGTTCTCGAACTCCTTCTCCTTCTGGGCCGACTGTTTTCTTATGTCGAAATTTTCTTCCATGATTCCAATGCTTTGTTCTCGGCCGCCTCCATTATCTCACGTTCACCCGGTCCCTTGTCGTTGATGCCGCACAGGTGGAGGATGCCATGGATGATGACGCGCCGCAGTTCCTGGCCATAGGGCACGCCCAGCTCTGCGGCATTGGAGCGCACCGTGTCCAAACTGATGAAGAGGTCGCCGCTGATGGTGTCCCCCTCACAGTAGTCGAAGGTGATGATGTCGGTGTAATAGTCGTGCTGGAGGTACTGTCTGTTCACGCGCAGGATTTCCGCGTCGTCCACAAAGACATAGGCCACCTCGCCCACCTTGCGGCCATACGACTGCGCCACCTGCTTCACCCACTGCGAGGTGAGGCGGCGTCTGATGTCGGGCATCCCCACGTTTTCGGTATTGTATGTAATCATTCCGCTTCGCTTAAGAGTTCTACAGCCTTGAGCACCATCTCATCGTCCTGGTAGATGACGGCGAAATACTCGCTCATGTCCCACAGGTCGCGTGCCACCAGTGCCTTCACGATGCGGCCGATGTTGCCGGCGGTCTTCTGGCGCTCAGCCTCATCAGCAGGCCGGATTTTGTCCTTCTCCCCCAGGGCGAAGATTTCGTCGATGACCGTCTGCGGCACCTCATACTCCTTGCAGAACTTCTCAAAGTTGGGGTATGCCTTGAGCAGTTTCTTGCGGTTCTTGTCCATGTAGCGCAGGTTGGTGTTGATGATATGGCTCCGGGCGGACAGCTCGCGGTAGCACTTGGTGTACTTGGTGGTGTCGAGCGGCACAAAGTAGTCGGGCATGATGCCACCGCCGCCATACACGGTGCGTCCCTCGCGCAGTGTCTGGAAACGGAGCGAGTCGGGGAAATGGATGCTGTCGGCATTGGTGAGTTCTCCCTTGTTGTAGCGGTTGATGACATCGCGCGCATAGTTCATCTTGTCGCCCTTCTCGTAGGGCTTCTGGATGCACCGTCCGCTGGGCGTGTAGTACTTGGCCACGGTGAGGCGTATCATGCTGCCGTCGGGCAGGTCGATGGGGCGCTGCACCAGTCCCTTGCCGAAGGTGCGCCGGCCCACCACCACGCCACGGTCCTGGTCCTGGATGGCCCCCGAAAGGATTTCCGCGGCCGAGGCGCTGTATTCGTCTACCAGCACGGCAATCTTCCCTTCTGTGAACAGGCCTCCGCCCGTACTGCGGAACTCCTGGTCGGGCACCATGCGTCCGCGGGTGTACACGATGAGGTCGTTCTTGGGCAGGAACTCGCTGGCAATCTCGGCCGCCGCCTGCAGGTAGCCGCCGCCATTCTGCTGCAGGTCGATGATGAGGTTCTTCATGCCCAGGGCCTGCAGCTTCTTGATGGCGTCCACAATCTCCTGATGGGTGGTCTGCGCAAAGTTGTTGAAGCGCACTAGTCCGATGGTGGGTGTCACCATGTAGGCGGCATCCACCGAGTTGACGGGAATCTTGTCGCGCTTCACATCGAAGGAGAGGGTGTCCCGGATGCCCCTTCTCACGATGCTCAGATGGGCGATGGTGTTCTTGGGTCCCCTCAGTCGGCCCATGATTTCCTCACGGCTCATCTTCACGCCCGCAATGGCCGTGTCGTTGACAGCCACGATGCGGTCGCCGGCCAGTATGCCCACCTTCTCGCTGGGCCCCTTGGGCACAGGCTGAATCACGAGGAGCGTGTCCTCCAGCATGTTGAACTGCACCCCGATGCCTTCAAAGCTGCCCGAAAGCGGTTCGTTGAGCTGCTTGGTCTCCTTGGGAGTGGAGTAGGCCGAATGGGGGTCCAGCTTGGAAAGCATGCCGTTGATGGCATCCTCCACCTGCTTGTGGACGTCTACCGTGTCCACATAGAACCGGCTTATCATGGCTGTGGCAAACACCAGCTTCTGCACTTCCTTCTCCATGGGGTTGTTGTCGGAGCGCTGCTCCTGACGCGGTTGCCGCTGTGCGGGCAAATTGAAAAACTGGGCCTGTGCTGCCATGCACATCACAGAGGCCAGTACGGCTGAAAGTATGATTCGCATTTTCATTGTTTTTCTGTTGTTGTATTGTCTCGCTGATTCGTCTGTATAAATCCTTTTTCCTCTTCATTCCGGGGCCAGGCCCCCTTACATATTAATATGGTACTGGAGCCCATCGGGCAGCATGTCCTGCCACCGCCTGCCGAAATGCGCCAGTTCGCGCACCACACTGCTGCTCAGGCATGCCAGCTGCGGCAGTGCGGGCAGCAGCACCGTGTCCACGCCCGAAAGCCCGCGGTTGACATCGGCCATCTGCAGTTCGTAGGCATAGTCCTGCACCGAACGCACACCGCGCAGGATGTGGCCTGCCCCCAGCTTCTGTGCCAGCTCCACGGTGAGGCCATCGTGCTTCACCACCTGCACGCGCCCGCACTGTGCATAAAAGCTCCGCAGGGCCTGCACCCGCTCATCCACGGGAATCCATCCGGGCTTGTTGATATTGTAGCCCACGGCTATCACCACCTCGTCAAACAATTCCAGCCCGCGCTCCACCACATTGGCATGCCCCTGGGTGAAGGGATCAAACGAACCGGGGAACACCGCCCTGCGACACTGTTTCTCTTCCATGCTCATTCCACAGTTTCCTCCATTACGTTTTCCTCCAGGTCTTCCGGCCGGTCCTCCTCCACCACCAGGTTGTTGATGATGAAGTCCTGGCGTTCGCCCGTGTTCTTGCCCATATAGTATTCGAGCAGCTGCGCCACCTGGTCGCCCTTGTTCAGCGTCACCTGCTCCAGCCGGATGTCGGGTCCGATGAAGAAGCGGAACTCGTCTGCACTGATTTCTCCCAGGCCCTTGAAGCGGGTAATCTCCGGGTCGGGGCCCAGGTCGCTGATGGCCTGCTTCCTTTCCTCCTCGGAATAGCAGTACTGGGTGACAAAGTCCTGCGTCATGCTCAGCTGCCGGTTTTCCTTCTGGTCGGTGTCGTCCATCACGGCCTGCAGCATTTTCATCCGCGCCTTCCCTATCTTCGACTTGCGTCCGCGCACACGGAAGAGCGGTGTCTGCAGGATGTACACGTGGCCCTTCTTCACCAGTTCGGGGAAGAACTGGAGGAAGAAGGTGACCATCAGCAGCCTGATGTGCATGCCGTCCACATCCGCATCGGTGGCGATAATCACCTTGTTGTAGCGCAGGCCGTCCAGGCCGTCCTCGATGTTCAGGGCCGCCTGGAGCAGGTTGAACTCCTCGTTTTCATAGCACACCTTCTTGGTCATGCCATAGCAGTTGAGGGGCTTTCCGCGCAGGCTGAACACAGCCTGTGTGTTCACGTTGCGGCTCTTGGTGATGCTTCCGCTGGCCGAGTCGCCCTCGGTGATGAAGATGCAGCTTTCCTCCTGCCGGTCGCCTCTGGCATCGCTCAGGTGCACCTTGCAGTCGCGCAGCTTGCGGTTGTGCAGGTTGGCCTTCTTGTTGCGTTCGCGGGCCACCCTGGCCAGCCCGGCCATTTCCTTGCGCTCCTTCTCGTTTTCGCCCACCTTCTTCAGGATGACCTCTGCCACGGCGGGGTTCTTGTGCAGGTAGTTGTCGACCTGCCCCTTCACGAAGTCACCGACAAACTTGTCTATGCTGATTCCGCCTTCGGGGGCGATGGTCTGGGAGCCCAGCTTGATTTTGGTCTGGCTCTCGAACATGGGCTCCTGGATGTTGATGCTGATGGCGGCTACAATGCCGTTGCGGATGTCCACATACTCATATCCCTTGCCGCTGAACTCCTTGATGACCTCGGCGATATACTTCTTGAAGGCTGCCTGATGGGTGCCTCCCAGGGTGGTGTGCTGTCCGTTGACAAAGGAGTAGTACTCCTCTCCGTTCTGGTTGCAGTGGGTGAAGGCTATCTCTATGTCCTCGCCCTGCAGGTGGATGATGTCGTAGAGCGCGTCGCCGGTCATGCGGTCGGCCAGCAGGTCGCTCAGTCCGTTGCGGCTGAGGATGCGGTGGCCGTTGAAGAGAATGGTGAGGCCGGTGTTGAGATAGGTGTAGTTGCGGAGCATGGTTTCTATGAACTCCTGCCTGAAGGTGTAGTGCTTGAAAAGCGTGTTGTCGGGCTCAAAGAAGACATACGTGCCGTTCTCCTCCCCGGTTTCCGCCGTGGTGTCGGCCAGCAGCACGCCCTTTTCAAAGACCAGGTGCCTCACCTGCCCCTCGCGGAAGCTCTTCACCTCGAAATGGGCGCTCAGGGCATTCACGGCCTTCAGGCCCACGCCATTCAGGCCCACGCTCTTCTTGAATGCCTTGCTGTCATACTTGGCACCCGTGTTGAGCATGCTCACGGCCTCGAGCAGTTTTCCCTGTGGGATACCGCGGCCGTAGTCGCGCACCGACACGTTCAGGTTGTCTGTGAGCCGGATCTCGATTCGCCTGCCTGCATTCATCTTGAACTCGTCGATGCTGTTGTCCACCACTTCCTTGAGCAGCACATACACGCCGTCCTCGGCCTGCGACCCGTCACCCAGGCGACCGATGTACATGCCCGGCCGGGTGCGCACATGCTCCATGTCCGAAAGGTGCCGGATATTGTCCTCTTCGTACTGGGTCTGGGGCGGCATGCCGGTGCCCGATATGTTCTCTTCCATGTCTATGTGTGATACCGTGTATTCTATAAAAAGTTAAGGATAGGTTACCGGTTGGCGCCGGAGATGGGACGCTGGTAGGCACAGCGGCGCTTGTGGACGATGCAGTCCAGGTTTTTCCACTGCGTCTGGCTCTTTTCGTTGTCCTCCAGCTGGTGGTGCGTCTCCGCCCATTCGTAGCCGTCCTTGGCCCCTTCGGGAATCAGTTCGGCAAAGATGAGCGCATTGGCCCCTTTGTCCTGGTATTCGGGCAGCACGCCCACCAGCAGCATGTCCAGCACCCGGGGGTGGCGGTCCAGCCACAGGGCCTTGGCCAGATGGAACCATCCGAAGGGGAAGAGCTTGGCCTTGGCCTTCTGGATGGCCCGGCTCAGGCTGGTGATGCACACGCCCATGCCTATCACCTCGCCCTCGGCATTCTCCACCACACTCAGGTAGCGCTTGTCCAGATAGGGCAGATACTGGTTGGCGTATGCCTCCATCTGCTCTTCGTCCATGCGGCTGTAGCCATACAGACCGGCATAGGAGCGGTTCACCACGTCGAGCACCTTCCGGATGTAGCCGCCCTGGCGGATTTCCTTCTTGCTGCGGAAGCGGTGGACACGGAAGCCGTAGCGGCGCTTCACCAGCTCGGCTATCTTGAAATACTTCTCCTGATTGGCCTCGTGGCCCTCGCCCTGACGGGGCACAAACACCTTGCGCTCCACCCAGCCCACTTCCTTCTGCATGCCCAGCTGGCGCATGTGGTCGTTGTAGTAGGGATAGTTGTAGATACTGTTCATGGTGCTCAGCTGGTCGAATCCGTCGGTGAGCATGCCCTCCAGGTCCATGTCGGTGAATCCCATGGGACCCACCATCTTGTCCATGCCGCGCTGGCGCCCCCAGTCCTCCACGGTCTGGAGCAGCAGGCGGCTCACATTGATGTCGTCTATGAAGTCGATCCACCCGAACCTCACGTTGCGGGTGTTCCAGGTCTCATTGGCACGGCGGTTGATGATGGCGGCCACACGGCCCACAATCCTCCCGTCGCGGCGTGCCAGGAAGAAGGCCGCCTCGCAAAACCTGAAGGCCGGGTTCTTCTTGGGATTGAAGGTGTCCAGCGTGTCCTCCAGCAGGTTGGGCACCGCATAGGGGCAGTCCTTGTAGAGCTGGTAGTTGAAGCGGACAAATGCCCTGAGTTCCTTTTTGGTGGTGACGGCGGAAACTATAATGTCGTTCATATCCTTGGCGTATTTTTCGTCTGTTTTGTCCATTTAATGCCTATACTGCCTACAAAGTTAACAATTTTCAATGAAATAGCACCAAAACATCGGCATTTATTTTTTTCTTTCCCCAAAAAGGCCGGATATTGGCCTCCCGAATGGCCAAAAAGCAAAGTCGACAAGGCAAAAACGACTAATTATCCGCCAAAACGGACAAAAAGCGCAAAAACTTTTGGCCGATACGGAAATTTGCCCTACTTTTGCCAATGAAAATTTTCCTTTAAAATAATTAAATAAATATGAACCAAGTCAAAAGAACTCTCGCAATTGCCGCGCTGGCAATGGGCGTGTCTGCCACCGTAGGTGCACAGACTGCAACAACCGATGACGGACTGGACTACAAGCCCTATCCCCACATGTTCCTGGGCGTGCAGGGCGGTGCACAGACCACCTTCACCAACTATGACAACATGAAGCTGATCACCCCCACCACAAGCCTCAGCTTCGGTGCGTTCTTCACTCCCGTAGTGGGTGCACGTCTGCACTTCAACGGATGGCAGAACAAGGGCGGATTCAAGGATGCCACACAGGACTTCAAGTATGACTACAAGTATGTGACCTCCGACCTGGACCTGATGCTGAACCTGGTCACCCTGTTCGGCCGCAAGAACTATTATCCCGTGAACCTCTACCTCATCGGCGGTATCGGTCTCAACTACGCATGGGACAACGATGACGCATACGCCAACAAGGCATACATGCCCAAGGCATACGAGAAGGACAAGCTCTTCCACAACGCGCGCGTGGGCGCCATGCTCGACTGGAACCTCCACAAGAACCTCAGCCTCAATCTGGAAGTGAACGCCAACAGTCTGGGCGACCGCTACAACAGCAAGAGCAACGGCAAGGACGACTGGCAGCTGAACGCCCAGGTGGGTCTGGCCGTGAAGTTCGGCTACAAGAAGAAGGAAGTCAAGGAAGAATGGGCCACCCGCATCGACACCATCTGGTATGACGACGTAGCCCTCACTCCCCGCGTGGAAGACGGCACCATCACCTGGAACGTGTTCTACAAGATTCGCGAGAGCGACTTCAACGACCCCGATGCCCAGCTCAACGCCATCGGCCAGTTCCTGAAGGACCACCGCGAGTGCAAGGTCACCATCAAGTCGTATGCCGACGTGCAGACGGGCAATCCCAAAATCAACATGGGCTATTCCAAGCAGCGCAGCGAGAAGGCCGTGAAGGCACTCGTGGATGCCGGCGTGGACAAGAGCATCATCACAGCCGAATACTTCGGCGACACCGTGCAGCCCTTTGCCGAGAACGACAAGAACCGTGTGTCCATCATCACAGCCACTGGTCTGAAGGATGTCAAGGACAAGTACACCGTCAAGAAATACCGCACCAAGGAGGTACGCTACCGCGTGAAATAAGCCTCTCCGGCCTGCGGCCCCCGCACACATGCAATCCCCCGTCCCTGTCACGTATGGCAGAGCGGGGGATTCGTTTTTCCATCGGGAAGCGGGAGGTCCCCTGGCCCGTCCCACGCAGGACCTGACCATCCCGATGGCACGGCCTCACCGGGCGGCCGCTGTTGCAGTTATAGGCCCCAAAATAACTGCAACAACTGCAACAACTGCAACAGCTCCCTCGGATTGCATTGACATTCATTTCTGAAAAGGGATTGTGTGTGTTTTTTTTTTGCCGATTTATTTACGGGATAAAATATTTCTTTGTATTTTTGCAGCAGAAATACATTTGTGACATGAACGGAATAGAAGAAAGATACATCAGTCTGCTCACCGACTTCGGTTTCAAGCGCATATTCGGCACCGCCCCCAACAAGGACCTGCTGATAAACTTCCTCAACAGTCTGTTCGATGGTCGGAAGGTAATCAAGAGTTTGCAATACAGTAACTCCGAGCACGTTGGCGACATATACACCGAGCGCAAGGCCATCTTCGACGTCTATTGCGAGAGCATGGACGGCGAGAAGTTTATTGTCGAGATGCAGAACGCCTCTCAGAAGTTCTTCAAGGACCGTTCGGTCTATTATTCCACATTCCCCATCCGCGAGCAAGCGCCCAAGGGCGACACATGGGACTACAAACTGAATCCGGTCTATACCGTTGCCCTGCTGAACTACGACATGAAGGACGAGGCGTCTTTTGACAAGGATGAAATCAGTCATCATGTGCAGCTCTGCGACACCGTCACGAAGCGTGTCTTCTACGACAAGCTCGAATTCATATATGTAGAGGTGGCCAAGTTCAACAAGGCCGAAAGCGAACTTGTCACCCTCTACGACAAGTGGCTGTATGCCCTGAAGAACCTCTCCACGCTCACCGAGCGTCCTGCCGCCCTTCGCGACAGGATATTCGATCATCTCTTCCAGGTGGCGGAGATAGCGAAGTTCACCCCCGTTGAGCTGAAGGAATACGAGGACAGCCTCAAAACCTATCGCGACCTTAAGAACTCGCTTGACACGGCGGAGGAAAAGGGGCGTGCAGAAGGGCGTGCAGAGGGGCGTGCAGAAGGGCGTATGGAAGGGCATGCGGAAGAAAAGAAGGCCACAATCAAGAGGCTGTTGGCTTCCGGCACATCTGTGGATGTTATTGCCATAGCAACAGGACTTACTGATGAGGATGCAAGACTCCTGATTGACGAGATTTCACAAGGGCGGTTTACCTAACGGGACAACTTGTGGTGCTTTTCCCCATTTCGTGGGTGACCCCAGCGGGATGTGGATATGGAATCATGTCACCCCCTTTGGGGTTTTCGTCCCGCCAACAACCCCCCAGGGATTGCATGGTGCCCAAAGAAAGGGCGGAATGGTTTCATGTCGGGAGCCTCACCCACGGTGAATCCAAGGGCCTTGAGGAGGGCGGCCTTGGCGGCATTGATGCGGCTCTTGGCCTGGTTGATGTTGAGAAGGTTGGAATTGATGCTGCGCATCACGATGGAATAGTTAAGCATTGTGCTTAGGGGTGTTTTGCCGGTTTCCCGGCCTTCGGCTCCCGCTTTTCGGGGAGCCCTGCAATAGGGTTTTTCTGGTGTGTTCCTTGTCTTCTTTTCGGCCTCCATTGGCTGCGGCGGGCTGCCGGCTGTTTTTTCTCCCTCCGCCTGCAAATGAAGCCTGGGGAACGCCTCCCCGTGGGGCTTGGAATCACGATGCAAAGGTACGACGTTTTTTCCGGTTATGCAAGTTTTCCGGCCACTTTTTTTCATCAAGTTTCAAATTGAAACCACTCCTCCCCCTGTCAGGTGTGCCAGCGGGCAGAACCGGACGGCAGGAGGACGGTTTTGGGGCTTTTTTCGGTCAGCTGTTGCAGTTGTTGCAGTTGTTGCAGTTATTTTGAAGCCTATAACTGCAAC
>CAMBDA010000054.1 GCA_945865175.1 uncultured Prevotellaceae bacterium
CGATGGCGGGATAGCTCAGCTGGTTAGAGCGTCGGATTCATAATCCGAAGGTCAAGGGTTCAAGTCCCTTTCCCGCTACCAGGAGAGTAAGAAGAGTTGCAGAGATGCAACTCTTTTCTTTTGGCCATTCAGCTAAACACCATATTTCTTATCTCATTGAATTTTAGTCTTTTGATAGTAAGGAGATAACTTCGCCTCCGTTCTCCGCCAATTTTGAACGTCTGCAATGATTCATATCAACTAAGTACAATGCCAGTCTTCTGCGTATTAATTACAAACAAAAGCAACAAGACTGGATTATGAAGACTAAGATGACCGCACTATTGCTGGCATGCTGCCTTGCACTGAATGCCATGGCCGACAACCCGGAAATTGAGAATCTGAAGAAAAAGGTGGACCCCTATCTCCTCCGTGTGGAAAAGCAAAGCGACTGGCTGGTGTCGCGCCTGCAGATGTATTGGTCGACCCATGCCACGGATGTGTTTATCAAGAATGAGGCTTTCCATCATCCTGGTGGAGAGAAAGCCGAAGCACCCACGGTGAAGTTCGACGGTACAAGAAGCCATGTCACCTCCTTCAGCCAGCCCAAGCTGGAAGACATGGTCCCCTACGATGACGATGCGGAAGGGAACGTACATTACATCAATCCTTCCACAGGAGAAATGGAACTTGTGCATCCTTCCAAGACCGGACGACAGGTGACAAGCATCAACCGGCGCATCATGACCATCGCACGCGATGCAGCAAAAATATATGCCGCCACTGGGGACAAACGCTATGGGGACATGGCCTTTGGAGTGTTCGACACCTACCTCAAGGGCATCTACTGCCGCAATGTTCCAAAAGACATGGATGGCAGCCACGGGCAAACGATCGTGGGCATGACTTCGTTTGAGGTAATCCACGAGGATATAATATCCGAAATTGTAGAAATATACCCCCTGCTTTCCCCCTACATCGACGCCAACCGCCCGCTCTACGATGCCGCAATGAAAAAATGGGCAGACAACATCATAGACAACGGTGTGCCCCATAACAACTGGAACCTATTCCAGGCCATATTCGTGATAAAGATAGCCGGAGTACTCCAGGAAGATGCCCAATATACCGATGGAAAGGGGAAAAACTACTATATCGACCATATCGTCAACAAGAACAGCATAAGGCAATGGAGCATAGCCAAACTGGCCGACTATGGGTTTGACGCGGCTACGGGCATCTGGTACGAATCACCTGGATATAGTGTGAATGTGGTGGCAGACATGGCGGAATTTGCCAACCGGATGGACCGCGACTACGGAATAGATTTCTATGCCTCTATTCCCATAATTACCCAATCCATCGAGGCTGCTGCCCAATATCTCATGCCCAACAGGATGATATGCGGATTTGGCGACACCCATCCCAACTACCTTAGCCAGCGTGCCGCAGACAACATCATCGACTATGCCCGCCGTCATGGCAAGAAATCGCTGGAAGAACGCTTCATGAAGTTCAAAAAAGCCATTCAAAAGGATGCTTCAGTCGATGAAATCGAAAATTACTGCAGTCCTGTATTCTATGCGCCTAATGCCTCATGGCTGATGCAACGCAGCGGGATGGACAGCCAGCACGACCTTGCCATATCGCTCAACGGGAGTCTGGGCAACCACCAGCACGCCAATGGCATATCCATGGAGCTCTACGGAAAGGGATTTGTGCTGGGGCCGGATGCAGGCATCGGAAGGGGACTGTACAGCGGTCAGGACTATAAGGAATACTACTCCCAGTTTCCCGCCCACAACACGGTGTGCGTCAACGGGAAGTCCTCCTACCCCGTGATGATGTCGTCCCACGCCTTCAAAGTGGAGGCGAGCGGAGCACAGGACGGCAACACCTTTTCACAAGTGTCGTTTGTGGAACCAGAAACACGTGCAAACCAGATGCGCACCAATGCCATCGTAAAAACCAGCCCTACGGGCGGATATTACGTAGACATATTCCGCAGCAAGACGGACGAGGAGGAACAGTTTCACGACTATTTCTATCACAATCTGGGACAAACCATGTCGCTCACACGAGCAGACGGCAGCAGTCTCCGTCTCCAGCCCACCAATGAACTGGCCTTTGCGGGCGGCCATCTCTATGCCTATTCCTATATACAGGACAAACTGTCGCAGCAGACCAGCGACAATGTGCTGTCCACATTCTCTATCGCTGGTGGTCCGGAAATGTATCTCTGGTTCAAGGGTTCCGACGATCAAACGGTATTCAAGGCCCTGTCGCCCGTCAATCTGGAATACGAACGATTGGGCAAGTTCATGCCATACGATATAGAGAAACAGCCCGTGCTCACCTTCATTGCCCGCCGACAAGGTGAGGCCTGGGACAACCCTTTTGTGGCTGTGTTTGAGCCAACCACAAAAGTGGAGCCGTCAGAAATAGAATCGGTGGACTATTTCACTCCTGCCAAAGGTGCCGTCGGTATTATTGTACGGCTGAAATCAGGCATCACCGACTATATATTCTCTGCCCCAAAAGCCGGCAAGATGAAATACAAAGGCATGAAGGCCAATGGAGTATTTGCCGTATTCAGAGATGGGGAAAAACTCATCGAACGATGATTATTCCGCGAAAAAACGCTTTTCATTTGGTTCCTATCCCAACATATGGACTGTACTGCTACGATGGACTGAAGCTGACGAACATTCGCCTCAACGAAGGAAACATCGGGACGGAAAAAGCCGTGCGCCATATCAGGAAGTCAGAAGACGGCACGATATATTTCCTGACACGCAGCAAGATGTCCTAGGCGAACATTCGAATGCCTCAGATGTCGGCAAAAAAAAGTACTTTCCCTTGGCCACCATCATTTTTCTTCCTAACTTTGTCCCCGGCAAACACAGGATGGCACATATGGATCCATCATTTCAATACAAAAAATCTGAATATGAGGAACGAGACAAAATACGGAAGAAAAGGAATCATTAGCGCACTCTATGAAAAATATGCGGCAAAGACAAAGGCATATTTTGGTGCCTGCCTCCACAACGAGATGGTGGCAGAGGACCTGACCCAAGACCTTTTCCTCAGGCTTCTCAGTATAGATGTGCTAGATGAAAGCACGGCAAAAGGCCTCATCTTCACCATGGCAAAAAGAATGGTCGTGGACAAGGCCAGACAATACATGCACGAGCAATCCGCCATACGGCACTACCACGAGATGAGCACCCGCACCACCAGTTTCTCGGACAATGTGGTGGACATGCTCAGCCAGTATGAGCAGGGCGGGCTACAAAGCATGACAAGACGAAGGGCACAAATATATTTGATGTATTTCCGCGAAGGCAAGACGGCCAGCGAAATATCCGGTCTGCTCCATATCGAGAAACGGACCGTTGAAAGCCACATCTACATGTCGCGCCAGATTATGCAAAGACATCTGCACAATGTTGTTTAGTCACAGACAGCGCATCCCATGAATGTTACGAATAAGACAATAAACATGCAAAGAGTACTATCAACCTGCCTGCTATTTCTGGCTGCCATCGCCGGGCATTGCGATGTGAGAGTTCCCCAGTGGGATACCAAGGACGGCGTAAAGCCTTCACCCGATTTTGAAGTTGAAGTCCGCACATCCGACTGCATTCAGTGGACTAGTGTCCCAACCCTTTCATGCGACGTAAACACGGCAAAAAGGTCGAAGGCATCGTTTGCTGAGTTTGATACCGACGGCATGGTATACGTCCGAATCAGGTCGCTCGCACAAAACATCGACATGACGCAAGCCGACATAACGGTACGCCCCAAATCGAAGAACATCACAGCCAGAGTGGTTGACAAACAAACGGTAGAACTGGAACTGCAAAAGGCCGAATACCTGTCGGTAGAGTTTAATGGCGACCGATTCCATAATCTGCATGTCTTTGCCAACCCGATGCTGCAGGAGCATCACACTCCCGACGAACCTTCGGCTATAGAATGGCACGGACGCAATAACCATGATGTGTTTGTAAAGGATGCACGCCTCATATATTTCGCACCCGGCGTGCACCGCCCCAAAGATTTGCCCGGCGGAGACATCCGCATCCCAAGCAACTGCACCGTCTATCTGGCGCCTGGCGCCATTGTGAAAGCCCGGTTGATAGTAGACCATGCAGAAAACGTGCGGATTGTAGGGCGTGGAATCATATTGAATGCCCTCCGTGGCGTAGAGATTACCCATTCCAGGGATGTGCTCGTAGACGGCATCACCTTCCTGAATCCACAGCACTACACGGTGTTTGGAGGTGACTCGCGCAACATCGTCGTCCGGAACATCAAATCGTTCTCGGCTCAGAGTTGGAGCGACGGTATCGACCTGATGTGCTGCAGAAATGTGGAAATAGAAGACATTTTCATGCGAAACTCAGACGACTGCATTGCGCTCTACAACCATCGCTGGTGGTATTGGGGCGGAACAAGGGATATCAAGGTAAAGAGGGCTACGCTTTGGGCCGATGTGGCTCACCCCGTAAACATCGGAACTCATGGTGACGACCGCAGCAACAAGGGAGAGACGCTGAAGAACGTGACCATCGAAGACTGTGACATCCTCTATGCCCGCACCAATGCCGCGCTCTGCATAGCCTGTGGCGACAAGAACCACCTCTCGGACATACTGTTCAAAGACATAAGGATAGAGGACATCTATGAAACAGCTCTCTTCGGGATTCATGTCATCTTCAGCGAAAAATACAACCGCGCTCCCGGTAACAGCATCAATGGAGTCATTTTCAACAACATCCATTTCTCTGGAAGCCCAGACCTCCTACGCCCGTCCTTCGTAAAAGACTACGATGAAGAACACAAAATCAAGAATGTGTCCTTCCAGCACATCTATTTCAACGGAGAGCCTGCAGATTTCGACCATTTGCAACGAAAGGAACGCTGACGACAAAAAAGACCTGATGAGACTTGGCAAGATGATTGGCTTGCCATAAACTGTTCCTTCTATTGCAGAACGAATTATCCAAGAAAAGAAAGCAAGGCCAAGACCACCTTCCAAAAAGTGGGAAATAGAATTGCCAAAAGAAGAAAAAAACTATGGTAGCAATCCCCAAAATGACCAATGTGATGAAGCCTCAGGGCACGAACTCGCGAAATGGCAAGTGGCACTGCGCAGGCAACAGACAGTCTCCATGGATGAAGGTGTAGGTTTTGCTATAGGGTTATAACAGCCTTGCCTGAAAGATTAATAACCTTACGGCCGAAAGATTAATAACCTTTAGGCAGTAAGATTAATAACCTTACTGCTGATGACACTAATACCACACGGCAATTGATTCTATATTGGCACTACCCCTGGCTATAATAGCCCTGCATCTGCATCTCACAGGCAGCCAGATAGCGGTACTTCTCCTCATCGACAGGATAGTCCCAGCAACCAAGCTGATGGAAGATGTCACCACCAAATCCCTGCTTGAACTTGTACAATCCGTACATGGGATGCGAAGGGTCGGGATTGGGTGCAATGCCGAACATATCATATTCCAGACATTTGCGTGCCTTGGCAATCTGGTGTTTGCAGGCAGGATGTTACTGTTCGCCTTCATCAAGTTGTGATTACAGGTCCCGAAGTTCAACTTGATTTCCTGATATTCCTTCTGGGGCAATCCCAGCCAGCGGCCCTGCTCGTCAAAATCATCCTCCTTGCACCAGTGCGACCGCCAATTCAGGTAGTAGCGCACGGCTATACAGCGGGGAGGCAAGTTTCCCTTGTTATGTGTATAATGAATGATGTTTTTGCGAAGATACAAAAAAAAGCCCGCCTAACTGTCCCTGCGGCTGAATTCCTGCAACACCAGGCCGGCAATGGTGAGGCCGAAGATGGCTGTAATGTGCATCATGGAGCCATTGATTTGCGCCTTGCTGGAGCACCATTCGTGATTGAGCAAGGCTGCATTTCCGGGGCCTTCCTGCGCTTTGGGACACATGCATCGTTCTGTGCCGCAGGATGTATTCTGGCCCTTGTTCACCAGCAGTTCATCGCTATACACACACAGGAACTTGCGGGCCGGACGGCTTTTCATCTTCTTGAACCGCTGACGAAGGGCACGTGCCAGAGGACATCCCTGCACCTTCCAGAACTCTGCCACACGGATGCGCGTAGGGTCCATTTTCAGAGCGGCCCCCATCGAAGAGAAGAAGCGTGCCCTGGTGCGGCAAGCCATCTCGATAAGTAGCATCTTGTCCTTGAGCGAATCGATGGCGTCAATGATGAAATCGTATGTGTCAAGCTGGAAACTGGCAGCCGACTCCTCGTTGAAAATCTGCTGGCGGGCATCAATGCTTGCCATGGGATTGATAGTGAGCAGCCTCTCCTTCAGGGCCTCCACCTTCACCTTGCCAATCGTACGGGTAGTGGCCATGAGCTGACGGTTGACATTGGTGATGCAAACTCTGTCGCTGTCCACAATGGTGAGGTGACGAATGCCCGAGCGGACCAGGCTTTCTGCACACCAGGAGCCCACGCCTCCCACACCGAATACAATCACCCTGGCCTCGGAAATGCTGCACATTGCCTCGTCGCCCAAAAGGAGACGCGTGCGGTTAAAGATTCCCTGCTCTATTCCCATTGTCAGTCATGTTTTTTGTCTACCAATACCAGTCCTTCATCGGACAGCGTAATGAGCCTGCGGCGATACAGGTCGCCCACGGCCTTCTTGAACAACTTCTTGCTCACACCGAAGGTGTCATAGATGGCATCAGCGGGACTCTTGTCGCCCAAGGCACAAATGCCGTTGTGCGACCTGAGATAGGCAAGCAGCACCTCCGAGAAATCCTGTATGCCCTCGTGGCCCACCGGCTGTGCCATGAGATCGATTTTTCCATCAGAACGGACCTGCGACACGTATGCCTTCAGCCGGTCTCCCGCGAAATACTGCCGGAAGAGCTGGTCGTCATAGAGCAGTCCGGCAAAGCAGTTGTCCACGATTACCTTGAGCCCCAGGTCGGTCTTCTGCCACACCAGGGCATCCACCTCCTCGCCCACCTGATAGGGAGGCATATCCTGGCTCAGATACCGTTCCACCTTGGCACTGGCCACAATACGGTAGCTTTCCCGGTCGATGTGGAGATGCACCATGTAACGCTCCCCCTTCCTCATCTTCATCTTTTGCTCACGGAAGGGCACAAAGAGGTCCTTCATCGGACCCCAGTGCATGAAGGCACCGAAATTGTTCACCCATGCCACCTGAAGGAAAGCGAAGTCTCCCACCTGAGCCAACGGGCGCTCCGTGGTGGCCACCAGACGCTCGTCATGGTCGAGATAAAGAAACACCTCCAGATTGTCGCCCACCTGTACGTCCTGCGGCACATAGCGGGCAGGCAGCAGGATGTTACCGAATCGTTCTCCACCATCCAGATACACACCGAATTCCACCTCCTTGATGACCCGCAGCGTATTCATGCGGCCCAGTTTTATTCCTTCATTCTTTTCCATTGTCCTGTTGTGTTGATGAGTTGTCCGTTCCTTCCACCATACCGTCCTTGATATGGATGGTGCGGTCGGTGATAGAGGCCAGTCCCTCGTCGTGTGTCACGATGACAAAGGTCTGCCCATATTGGTCACGCAAGTCAAAGAACAGCTTATGCAGTTCCTCCTTGTTCTTGCTGTCCAGGCTTCCGCTGGGTTCGTCTGCCAGAATCACATCGGGCTGGTTCACCAGGGCACGTGCCACTGCCACACGCTGCTTCTCACCGCCCGACAGTTCGTTGGGCTTATGCTGCCACCTGTCGGAGAGTCCCATGAATTCAAGTAGTTCACGCGCCCGCTGCTCTGCGGTTTTCCAGCCGGTACCGCCGATAAAGGCCGGAATCATCACATTCTCCAGTGCTGTGAACTCCGGCAAGAGCTGGTGAAACTGGAACACGAATCCCAGATGCTGGTTGCGGAAGCGTGCCAGCCTCTTCTGACTGAAACCCGACACATCCTCACCATGGATGACAATACGCCCCGAATCAGGCTGGTCCAGTGTACCCATTATCTGCAACAACGTGGTCTTTCCGGCACCGCTGGGACCAACGATGCTCACTACCTGACGCTCGCCTATATGGAGGTCTATGCCACGGAGCACCTGCAACGGACCAAAGCTCTTGGTTATATTTCTCAGTTCTATCATATCGTATTGGATTTATCGTCTGTCCCCTGCTCCATCAGGCGCAGCCAGCCATGACGTGCCCACTCGGCCAGCGAACGAGGCTTGCGGGTGATGGCCCTGCCGTTAGGCGCAAAAATGGATACCGTATCGAGCGGGTCGCCCCATTGGTCGGGATAGAGCAGCACGACGCTGGTGTTGCTGAAATAGCGGCTGAGCCACTGAGGCAAGATCTCAAACTGGGCCGAATAGGAGATGAAGCCCGGACGGGCAGTAACCACCACAAGCATCTGGTCCTCATCCATCGTGTTGGCCAGCGAACGCAGTTTCTTCCACTGTGTGAGCACCGTGAAGGATGCACGCACATTGGGATGCTTGTTCTCCATATATCCCTGAATATACCTCATTGTGTCGGGATGAGCATAGAACTCCATCCGGCAACCAATCTGTTCTCCCATTCGGCACAGGTGCTCCAGCCACTTGTAGAAGCCTACTTCATACTCCGCCTTCTGGGGCACCACCACCACAATCTTGCGCAACGTTCCCGGAGGCACTATGGCACGCACAGCCATCACCTCACGATGGGAGCCCGACAGCACATTGTCGATGATATTGCCAAGCGATGACTTGGCCATACCCGTATCACGGTCGTTCAGACACACAATCACCTCACCCGCCTCATACTCCTTCATCGTATGCAGGATGGCACTGGCAATGTTGGTGCTCATGCGGTTGATAGTGGCCATGCTGATTCCAGCTGCTGCTGCCACCTTCTGCGCCTTCTCCAAAAGCACACGTCCTCTCCTGTGCTGGTTTTCTCCCTGCTCATCGTCGTATGCCACTGTAAGCCCCATCAAGCTGTCTGGGATATAAGGGTTACGGATAAGGATGGCCATTTGGGTCATTACGTCCACCTGGCTGTCCTGCGAAAAGGTAATCAAGCACTTGCCATGATACGAACCACGGTTTTCCTCCAATGTGGTGTCGGACAGTGCCAGACGGCGTGCACCATGGCTGGTGGCAAAAGAACTGATAATGCATGAAAACAGGATGACGACAATCGTTCCATTGAGCACCAAGGGATCCATCAAGTTCACTTTGGGGTCCGTGCCCACCATCACGATAGCCAATGCACCTGCCGCATGTGCATTGGTGAGGCCGAACATCAGCCACATGGCATCACGGGAACGCACAGTTAGTGCTGACATAAGCCATGCAGCCAACCATTTGCTGAGCGTAGCCACAACCAGCATCACCACAATCACCCGCAAGGAATCCACACTCCCAAAGAGCACCGACACATCTATCATCATTCCCACTCCTATCAGGAAATAGGGAATAAAAATGGCATTGCCCACAAACTCTATCCGATTCATCAAGGGGCCTGTCTGCGGTATGAGCCTATTGATGGCGAGGCCCGCCAGGAAAGCGCCCAACAGGCCCTCCAACCCTATATAATCGGCCAAAGCCGCACTGAAAAAGACCAATGCCATTACAAAGATGAACTGCATCACGCTGTCGTCATACCTGCGCAGGAACCAGCGTCCCAACCTTGGATATGCCACCACTACAAAAGCCACATACAAGGCAAAACGCAAGAAGAACAGGCACCACGTCACCCATGTGGTATCGGGATTCTTCATGCCAACGACCAGAGCCAGAAGCAACAACGCGGCAAAGGTGGCAAAAGCAGTAGCCACCACACTCACCACCACCGTCTTGTGTCGGCCCATGCCATAACGCCCCACTATGGGGAAACTCACCAACGTATGGCTGGACAGGATACACGACACCAGCAACGAAGGCAACACCTCATAGCCCAGCATATGATGGGCAACCATGTATCCCAACACCAACGGTATGCCAAAAGTCAAGGTACCGAACTGGATTCCACGCGCTCCGTATTTCTCCACACTGCCCATATCCAGTTCCAATCCTGCAAGGAACATGATGAAGTAGATGCCCACCTGGCCAAACAGTTCAAAACTGCGGTCTCGCTCCAGCAAATGGAAGCCATACTGTCCAATCAGGATTCCAGCCAGAATAAGCCCGATTACATGGGGAATACGCAAGCGGCCGAGCAGCATGGGTGACAGCAATATCACCACCAGCACCAGAAAGAAACTCCAGGTGGGGTCAGTAATCAGAGGGCCGGATGCGGCTAATATAGCATTGAGGATGGACATTTCTCACCAAGAATAACGGATTTTGCATGCAAAGGTACGCCATTTTCATGAATTGGCAGGTAATTTGCGCGCTTAATTCACACCTTCCATGTTTTTTTCACTTTTCCACCCCCTCCAGACTCAGCCTGCGTATCGATACAGCACCATCAAAAGAGCCTGGCATCTCCCATCCGAAATTCATGGAAAGGATGGCCATGTCCTCCAGACGGGTGTGCTGGAAATAGCCGTTCGCCTGTAGTTTGGAAATGGCATCGCGCAGCAGGGCCAACACGTCCACACTGGTGCTGTGCCACTGGTGGTCGAGGAAATCCACATCCCCCCAAGCCTCGCGGGTTGAGATGGTATAGATGTAGGTGCTTGTGCCGATGTCCCACTGATAGTGACGCTGGTCTGATGTGCCCTTCTCTCTGCTGTCATAGCTGGGAATGCCCAGCCACACTGCATCCCGATAGCCCTCCGATTCGGCATTCACGTTGATGACATAAAAATAAAAAGGAGTCTGCCCTGCATGAAGACCACTATCATAGGTTCCCTTGGCCATGCCGTTGCGACAATAATCAAGCCGAAGGTCAAACGAGACGGTTAGCCGGCTGTACTTGTTCAGATGCACATGCGCATTGGCAAACGGCTGCTCGATGAGCAGGTGGGGCCAGGGTTCGCCATACTTCCGCGGCTGCAGGTATTCCTTGGAAGCCTTGATTTCAAGCGTCAGTTCGTGGTCTTCTGTCAATGTCACACGTTTGGTCCTGTTTTGGTATACAATCGCATGGCGCGATGCCCTGCGTTTGGGATTCTTGAAGGTATATCGCGTGTTCCACTGGATGAGGTTCCATCTGGGCTGCTTTCCTGGAATATAAAAGTCCAAGGTATCCACATTCGGTTCATTGGTGTAGGTAAGAGGACGCACCACGGCAAAGCCATGGTCAAAACTGGCATCCGGCATCAACTGGGACACCGGCTGCTGGGCACATACCGGGAGGGCTGCCATTGCAGCCACCACCCATCCATACAAAGAAAGCAACTCGACTCTCATATAACATCAATCCATTTATTCAACATGATGACCCGAAAAAGGTTTCCGGAACAAGCCGTTCCTCACCCCATGTGACATGATAAACTGCCACCTTCATACGGCCTAAACTTGACATTTTCCACCCATCAGGAGACTATCAATATGCAAATATACAACATTTCCCTGAATTTCTCTTGCAATTTGTATCTTATTTATAGGAAATTGCGTAATTTTGCAGAGAAATCTTCAAGAATATTATTTTATCAAAGAAATGAAAGTAGCAATTGTAGGTGCCAGCGGTGCCGTAGGACAAGAATTCCTCCGCGTGCTGGATGAAAGAAACTTCCCCATTGACGAGTTGTTGCTGTTCGGGTCTTCCAGAAGTGCCGGTAGCAAGTACACCTTCCGGGGTAAAGAGATTGAGGTAAAGCTATTGCAGCATGGTGACGATTTCAAGGACGTAGACATTGCATTCACGAGCGCTGGCGGCGACACCAGCAAGGAATTCGCCGAAACAATCACCAAATACGGTGCCGTAATGATTGACAACAGTTCTGCATTCCGAATGGACGAGGATGTGCCCTTGGTCGTGCCTGAGTGCAATGCAGAGGATGCACTGGTGCGTCCCCGCGGCATCATTGCAAATCCCAACTGTACAACCATCATGATGGTGGTAGTGCTCAAGCCCATTGAGAAGTTGTCCCACATCAAGCGCATTCATATCTCCAGCTACCAGAGTGCCTCAGGCGCAGGCGCTGCCGCGATGCTCGAATTGGAGCAGCAATACCGTGAACTCCTTTCCACTGGTGAATGCAAGACCATACAGAAATTTCCCCACCAACTGGCATACAACGTGATTCCGCAAATCGACAAGATGACGGAAAACGACTATACCAAGGAAGAGATGAAGATGTACAACGAAACACGAAAGATTATGCACAGCGACGTGCGCACATCCGCCACTTGTGTTCGTGTATCTTCACTCCGCAGCCACTCCGAATCCGTTTGGATTGAGACAGAGCAGCCCCTTAGCGTGGAGGACGTACGAAAGGCCCTAGAAGCAGCACCTGGCGTGACCTTGGTAGACGACCCTCAGCACTACGTCTATCCCATGCCAATCGAGAGCGCAGGAAAGGATGACATCTATGTAGGACGTATACGCCAGGATCTGGCCAATGACAACGGAATTACCCTGTGGCTTACCGGTGACCAGATACGCAAGGGGGCAGCCCTCAACGCCGTACAGATAGCAGAATATCTTATCAAGGTAGGCAACGTGAAGTGATTCTCTAACCCACGAGAGCCTCACAAGCCAGCCTATAACGCAATTGTCCCCACCACCCGTCCACGGGTGTGGGGGCTTTTCATTCAACCAAAACAACCCCATTTGTTATGAAGAAAAACATGATTGTAGCATTGGCCGCCATGACCCTGTGGACAGGAGCAAATGCACAGAACCCTGTAAAGCTGCCTACTGCAAAACAGGAAGGAGGAATGCCCTTAATGGAAGCACTCCACAAACGCCATTCTGAACGCACGTTCAGCAATAAGGCAATTAGTGATGCCACTCTCTCGCAAGTCCTATGGGCTGCATGTGGCATCAACAGGAAGGACGAGAAGCGCATTACAGCACCTTCAGCCATGAACAAACAGGACATCGTTGTGTATGTATGCCGCAAAGAAGGCGCATGGAAATACAATGCACAACAACACTCCTTGGAGCCCGTTTGCAAAGAAGACCTGCGCAAGTATGTAGCCGGCAGACAAGAAGCCGTTGCTGAGGCCCCGATAATGCTGGTACTTTGTAGCGACCACACGAAGTTTGGCGAGGTCGGTAGTAGCCAGTATGACATCATGGGCGCACTGGATTGTGGCTACGTTTCACAGAACATCGCATTGGCATGCACTTCACTAGGCATGAACACTGTCCCCCGCATGACCATGGACCAGGATGCCTTGCGCAAAGCATTGAATCTTCCCTCCACCACCCAGCTGCTCATCAATCATCCCATCGGCTACCCAGAGAAATGATTCGAGGGACTCGGAAAAACTGAAGAGGAGCGGACAAGCATTGCTGCTGTTCG
>CAMBDA010000055.1 GCA_945865175.1 uncultured Prevotellaceae bacterium
ACCAATTACCCTGCCAGCAGGAATCCTCATTCTCCTGTTCACTCTGATGCCCCTGGGCGGCTGCCAGCAGCAGAAGGAGGAATTTCAAAGGCAACTCACAATAGCCGACTCGCTCATGCGGACAGATGCCGACTCGGCCTTCCGCATGCTCTGCGGCATGGATTCGCTGGCAACCTGTATGCCCAAGAGCCTGCGGATGGAGCATCTGCTGCTCCGCTGCAACGCGCAGAACAAGGCCGACTCCCTCTTTTCCTCCGACAGCCTGGGTCTACTGCTCACCCGCTACTTCGACCAAGAAGGTACGCCCAACCAACGTATGCTCGCCCATTACGTGCTGGGATGTGCCTACCGCGACATGGGCGACAGCCCGTCTGCCCTCCAGTGCTTCAGTGATGCCGTGGCCGCAGCGGACACTGCAGCTGTCGACTGCGACCTGTATCAACTCAGCATCATCTATGGACAGGCGGGAGGCATCTATTCGTCCCAATGTCTGTCGGAAGAGGCCTTGAAGGCATTCGGGATGGCGGAACTGTACGCGACACGTATAGGCGACTCGTTGCGGATATATAATATATGGAGTAACAAGAGCAACTCCTATTTCTATCAAGGGAATTTCAAGGAAGGTGTGGAAATGAAGGAGCGGGCCGCAGATGGTCAGGAACGAATGGGTTATGTCCGCTACGCAGCCCAGACCCGGGGCCTTTGTGTGGAATGGCTGTCCCATACCCACCAGTGGGACAAAGCCAAACGTTACCTGGAGGACTATGTGAAGCACTCTGGCTATTTCCAACCGGACGGCACAGCAACTCCTGGTCACGAAGCGTGCTACGACATTGTAATTGTCTATTACACCGAGAAGGGTGAGATGGACTCTGCCCGTCACTACATGCAGAAGTGGATGCCCCATGTGAAAGCAATCGGGGACAAACATGCATTTGCTTTGAGGAAGCGTGACTACTACTATCAAGTGGGGCCCAAGGATTCCCTAATCAGCGCCCTGATAGACTGCCACCATCTTTTTGACTTGTTGCACACCGAGCGTACCGTCCATAACTATCAGCAAATCCATGCGAAAAATGATTATACCCGTCACGACCAGAAAGCCTTGCAGTACCAGCTGGAAAGCCAGCAGACACGTTCCCGCCTGCAGGCCTGGATTATTATAACATTGGGCATCCTGTTGCTGGTGATTGTGGGTGCCCTTTTGTTTGGCCGACGGATTAAGGAGAAGCTGTTTCAGTACAAACTGGCGCATGAACAGGATAGTGAGCAGATAAAGCAGCAGCAGGAGGCGCTGCATTCCTATGAGACGGAAAAGCAGGACCTGCAGCAACAGATTGACCAATACTCTACTATTATAGACCAGCTCAATGAGGACATCAGCGAGAAGACACAGGAACTGGCGCTAACCTATGAACAGCTGGCGCAGGAGAACCAGCAGAAGGTAAACATTGACGAACTGCAGGAGGAACTCTCACACCACCAGGCAACCATTGATGAGCTGCAGCAGAAGCTGTCGCATCACCTGTCAACCATTGACAAGCTGCAGCAGGAGGTAGCCGCCCACCAGCAGGTAGACAATCAGCTGGAGCGCGCGCGCAAACAGAAGCAACTGCGTGATGAACCTGCCATAAAACACCTGATGGATTTGGCCGCCAAACACAAAATGGCCACTTATGAGGATTTGTCTGCGGCCATCAGTACCGTGGAGAAATATTATCCCAACATCGCTTCTTTACGTCTCATCAGCAGTGTGACGGAGATGGAATACTGTGTGTCCGCCCTCATCAAGATAGGGATGAAGCTTCATGACATCATGTTGCTCCTGGGCAAGGACAACAGTTATCTGACTACGTTGAGACGGCGTCTGTACGAGAAGATAAGCAATCAAGATGGCGGTGCCAAAGACTGCGACCGTTATATCCAGCAGTTGTAAAAAAGGCCTTTTTCGGCAGACAAGTGGCTTTTCACCTGCCTGTCGAAAAATGTCTAATTTTTCTTATTTATACATTAACTTTATGGTTTATAGCAAGAAAACATTGTAACGAATTTTTTCATGTCTAAAATTGTCTAATGATTTTCTTGGCGGAATATTACTTTCTGCATAATTTTGCCGGCGAATTCAGGCCTGTTAATGGCCGATATATTTATTCAGCTAGAAAATAAAAATTATGAAGAAAAAACAGGTTTTGGCATTAGCCTTCATTGGCACATGCGTGTTAAACATGGATGCAGCATCCACTAATTTGGGTAAGGATACCAGCGTAATGGTATCTGCGGAGACGCCTGAAAGTGTACCTTTGCAGGTAGTTCAAAATAAGGATAGCGGCGAGAAGGGAAATTCTAACATGAAGACTCTCGTCCCCATACCTGAAGTTACAAAGGACGACCACACCCTCCATTTTATCACCCCATGTACAGGACTCACCCTCCAGCTGGTGCAGGACGATGAAGTCTGCTATGAGACGGTCATCACATCCGACTATCTGGAGATTCCCTCCGACATCACGGGCGTGTATGAACTGCAAATTCTGCGTGGGAATTATGTTTTCTATGCAGAGATTGAATTGTAAAACCCTTGTATGAATATATGAAAGTGACATCGCCACTTTTTATCCGACTGTGTTCTTATATGGATATCCCATATACTGAGGACTTCACTTCAAAAATATATGAGGAGCATCCATATAAGGCAAGTATGTACGGACTTTCACAGTTGCTCAAACTGTATGGTGTGGAGAACGAAGGCGTAAAGTTTCATGACAAAAGCGTATTGTCCGACATCAAACCTCCATTTGTCGCCCATGCAGGGAGTAACTTGGTTCTTGTGAAAGAAATCAAGGACGGTCAAGTCGTATATGACTGGCAGGGAAGTGACCTGACCTCAACTCTTGATGAATTTATGTCGGGATGGAGTGGTAAAGCCCTTGTTTTTCAGAAAACGCCTAAGAGTTCTGAACCGGAATATCAGAAGCACCGTAGCCAAGTTCTGTGGAAAAGGTGTCAACTGGTTTTTATTATATTCATTGCCATTATACTCCTCCTTCGCAGAATCCATGAGGTGGACGTGTAGAGTGATTGGCGGATGGCCTTCTCAATAGTAATAAGTCTCATGGGGCTTTACGTCTCTTATCTTTTATTGGGTCAACAGATTGGAACTGGAAACAAAACCGCCTCAGTACTTTGCGGGATATGGCGAAAGTCCCATTGCGATACAGTACAGAAATCCGATGCATCCAAACTTTTTGGCCATATCAGCTGGAGCGAGGTAGGCTTTGCCTATTTTCTCTGTAATGCAATGGCGGTTTTGATTCAGCCGGCGGCATTATATGCCATTTCTATGTTCAGTGTATGCTCGTCGCTCTTTGCTGTATGGAGTATTTGGTACCAGTACAGGATTGCGAAAGCGTGGTGTGTACTCTGTCTGATGGTCCAGTTCCTGCTTGTCGTCCAAGCCTCTATCAGCATATCCGTGTTGTCTCCGTGGATGCTAATCGTGTTTCAGATACAGTTTTTTGGAAATTTGATAGCCATGGGTCTGTTCTACTTGTTGACCCTGCTCATCGTACATCGGTTGACGCCCTTCATATCTGATGCTTACCGTGCAGTCAAATGGAAGTCTGAGATAAAGAGCATCAAGAACAATGTCCATTATTTCCTTTCGCTGCAGAAGATTCAGAAGGACGGACAGGTGTCTCCCTCCCCATCGACCATTATATTTGGAAATCCGAACTCCGATATGCGCGTGACTCTCCTGACCAATCCGTTCTGTTCATCGTGTGCGGAGATACACAAAAAACTTCAATCCTTGCTCGATGCTGATATCTGCCTGCAATTGAACCTCTCCTCCTTTGGACAAGAGTATGACCGTGTTTGCCTGCAGATGATTGCCGTCTACCTGCAATATGGCCCGGAAAAGGCATGGGAGGTGTATGGAAGTTGGTTTTCCATGGAAAAGCGTAGAAGAATACAGTTCTGGGAGCCATATCATCTGGATTATGATACTCCTGGTGTGGCGGCAGAGTATGAAGCACATAAGCAGTGGGTGAAAGACAACGGATTGAACGCAACTCCCTTACTCTATGTGAACAATATGGCCGTGCCCTACAGTTACAGTCCAGAAGAAGTGTGTGACATGCTAAAGTATGAATATCCTACAGACTAACAATATGAAGAACGAACAGACTTACCGGTTTGGCAAGGAAGAGGAATTGTTCCATCAAACCATTCTTCATGCCAACAACACACCGGCATATGGCTTATTCGATGGTGAGATGGGCATTACGCTGGTGTTATCGGAATATGAGCGTGCGAGAAAAAGAAGGCCCATCAAGAACGCGATCAATTTCCTGCTGGATAATATCCTTTCCAATTTACACAAAAACATGCCGTTGGATTTTGCCAACGGACTGACTGGAATTGGTTGGGGTGTGGAATACCTTATCCAGAAAGGATTCCAGAAGGGTGTTGGGGTTGAGATTTGTGAAGCTATTGATGCAAAGTTGATGGCAGTTAATTTGAGGAGAGTCCATGACCTTAGCCTTGAAACGGGAATAGAAGGATGGCTGCACTATATCATGGCACATGTACAAGGAGCAAAGTTACAGAGGAGAGAAGCATTTGAAAAGGGCTTCCTCGCCGAGTGTATGGATGTGTGTCACCAGATTCTTCTGGAAGGGAAAGCGGACAAGGCTCTTTTGTCCTTATCCAACAAGATGATTCATATATTAAAGGGTGAGGATACCCCATACTCGTTTCATTTAGGACAGTTCATACAAGAACCTTATTCAGAAAAAGCCTTGGGATTGCACCACGGCATTTCCGGACAGTTATACAAAATGATGGAAGGGCATTCATTATGAAAAATGTATATATAATAGATGAGCACCAGAGTTCCAAACAGAATGGAATCGGAACCTATATCAGACAGCTTCTGCTTTGTTTCAGGCAGATGAATGTAAACATTGGCCTGGTGTCCTACAATGCAGATGTAGAGACGTTTCAGATAGCAAGAAAGGAATATTACACAGAATACAGCATACCCATTTGCGGTATGGGTGGCTTCCTGCAAAACGGCCGTCTGACATTGTCCCTGTTGAGATTATACATCAATGATTCATCGGAGAATGTTTTCTTCGTCAACCACTCTCCTTGCAGTGATTTCCTGAGGACAATTAAAAAGCAATTCCCCATGTCCCGTCTGTATTTTGTCGTTCACAACCAAGGATGGTGTGATCCTTTATTGGGAGACTACAAATTGTTACAGAAGATAAAAAATACCTCTGTGAGAAAAAAGTGGCAACATATATGGAACTATATAAAGGATGAGAAGAAGATGTACAGACTGGCCGATGGAGTGATAGCCCTGTCTGACACGACCAAAGAGATTATCCGTAGCAATTATGGCATTGCGGATAGAAAAATCCATCTCATCCCTAACGGGCTTCATCTGCCAGATGTAAAAACGGTGGAAGTCTCCAAAGAGGAAATGCGTAGGAAATTGGATATCCGTCCAGAGGAAAAGGTGTTGTTATATGCAGGACGCACGGTGCGCTCCAAAGGAATTTTTGCGTTGTTGAAAGCGTTTAACCGCGTTGCCGCACAGCACAAAAACATCAGATTGGTTATCGCCGGGCAAGTTCGCTCACTGGATGAGTTCACACATTTAACCTGTGACTGCCTGTCGCGTGTTTGCTATACCGGACTTTTGGAAAAGGAGGAACTTTACAAATGGTATCAGGCCGCGGACATCACCATACTCCCGTCCTACACAGAGCAGTCCAGCTATACTGGCATAGAAATATTGGCTTTCGGAAAACTTTCCATTGTCGCCAATGGGTTGTCCATGAAGGACATGTTTACAGAAAATGAGGTTCTAATGATAGAACCTGGTAAGGACAGAGAACGTGATGAAGGCTTCGCGGACCAGTTGGCATCCGCCATAGAGCATGCTTTGGCAATGGATGAAGCCAGTAGGATGCTACTTGAAACAAACAGCAGAAGGCTTTACGAGAGAAAATATGCATTGGAGCACATGGCCGAAAAGTATTCTGCACTTTTGGAAAGATAGATCAGCTGATTTTATATAGAAGTACAGTTTTGTCTGTACAAGTGAGAACCAATTAATTAACTTAAAAACAACAATGAAAAGAATTATTTTAGAATCAATCCCTGCCAACAAAAGTGTGTTGACATCGGAGGAAATGAAGAGTATTTTTGGAGGAAGTGGTACAGAGACATCTGGAAGCGGCAGCTGCACTAAGGTCGGTGACTCATGCACAGGTTATCTTCCAGGAAGCCTGATCCCGGTTAAAGGTACATGTACCACTGAAGGAACGTCCATTAAGTGTACTTTGGCGTTAGATCCTGTTGACAGCGGAACTTCTGGCACAAGTGGCACAAGTGGTACTTCTGGCACAAGTTGCACTTGTGGTGGTGACTGTGGCTGTTAATGTTATGGTAACATAACATCCTATATCTTTCTCCACAGGACATAATTGTTCTGTGGAGAATACATGATTTTACAGAAAATAATGGCGCACTTGAAATGCATAAATTACTTATACATTTGTAATATCATTCTCCATTAAACAAAACTATATACTTGTAATGAAAACAATATATCGTATTCATTTTCTGTGTTGGATGGTGTCTTTGGCGATAGGCATATCGGCTCAAAACCAGGTGACGCTGAAAGCGCCAGAACCCGAGTATGGCGGTGACACGGTGTGGGTGACGGGGTATGCGCTGGACAACTTCACCCATGAACACCTTTTGGGCATCACGGTCCGTGCCCGTGCGGCAAAAGAAGACACCGCGGTTGTTGCCATGGCGATGACCAAGGATTATGCCCGCCGGTACGGTTATCCCGCATCGGCTTTCAACAAGAAGATGGACTACTACAGCATGGCGCTTCCCCGGCCGGGGCACTACAAGCTGGAATTTCTCGGGAAAGGATATGACACCCTGCGCGTAGACCTCAACATCCCTGCGAGGAAATACGGACAGCGGGTGAAAAAATGGGAGATGGAAGATGTGAAGCTGCAAAAGATACGCACCTCCACGTTGGGCGAAGTGAATGTGAAGGCTTCCAAGATAAAGATGGTGATGCGTGGCGACACAATTGTGTATGACGCCGATGCCTTCAATCTGGCTGAGGGGTCGATGCTCGACGCCCTGGTGAAGCAGCTACCTGGAGTGGAACTGAGGAAAGACGGACGAATCTATGTGAATGGCCGCTATATAAAGAGCCTGCTCATTGACGGGCACAACTTCTTTGCGGGTGATGCCGGCATTGCCTTGAAGAACCTTCCGTCGTATGTGGTGGACAAGGTGAAGGTATATAAAAAGGAAGAAGACTGGGCTTACCTGCGTAACCCCGAAGATACATTGTTCAAAGGGAAGCTGGTGATGGACGTGAGGCTCAAACGCCAGTACAGCATAGGATGGTTGGGCAACGTGGAGATTGGCGGCGGAACCGGCGAACACTACATGGGCCGTATCTTCGGCATGCGCACCACCGACCATTCGCGCATTTCGCTCTATGCATCAGCCAATAATGTAAACGACACACGCACACCGGGAGCAAATGGCGACTGGACCCCTTCGGACCAGGCTTCCGGCAGGCAGGAACAGGTAAACGCCGGAGTGGATTTCAGGGTGGACAGCCGCACACACGGCACGGAATACAACGCCACGCTGACCGGCATGAGAAGGAAAGGAGACATGCGCGATTTTACCTCCGCCACCACTTTCCTGCCTGACGGCGACAGCTATCAGCGCCGGCAGGGCGTGCAGAAAAACAAACAGGGAAACCTTACACTCAAGCAGAAATTCACCCTACCCAACAAACGCTTCCACCTGACCTTCCAGCCCGACATCAAATTCGCCCACACCGACAACCGATTGGGGACAGTCTCGGCACAATTCGACCAGGAGCCGCAGGAAAGCTACCGGGGAGCGTCGCTCGACAGCCTGTTTGCCGGGGAAGGGTCGGAGCGGCTGGAACAGATGGTGGTGAACCGTTTCAGCCAGCAAAGCCACTACCAGAGTGACCAGCTCAATGCCAACGGGGGTATGGCTGTGAGATGGCGGTCGAACCTGACCGGAAACATTATCCTGCTCAGCGTCAACGGAAACTATGACCATACGAAGGCCAAGGACTTCACACGCTATGACATGCGATACACTGACGGCCTGGACTACCGTAACCAATATGACCGGTCCACATCGGCGCATTACAAGTACAACGCGCAGTTCCAGTATACGGCCGTGTTCAACAGGGTGAAGTACCTTCTTTATTATTACTACGAGCAAAAATTCTCTTCAGGCGACAGACAACTCTACAGACTGGAAGGCCTGGACGGATGGGGCGCGGACACGGAAGAGCCTTTCGGGTCGCTTCCCTCAGCTACGGGATGGCAGCAAAAGACCATAGACCGAAACAACAGCAACCACGCCACGGAGCTAGACCGCCTGCACCATCTGTACGTAAACGCGACGGTGCCACTCGGTAAGAAATTAGGTTCGATTGGACTGAAATTGTGGGGCAATTGGCACAACGACCGGCGGGATGACCTGCGCCAGACCCTGGCAACGAAGCGCCGCCATAAGTTCTATGTAGACCCGTCTGTCGGATACAATAAAGGACGGTTCAGTCTTTCTTATAAGTTGGACCATGCGCTGCCGGCCATGAGTTACCTGCTTGATGTCAGGGATGATTCCAATCCGCTGATTATCTGGCTGGGTAACGACCGTCTGAAAACGGGCTACGCACACGTTGTCAGTTCCTCCTTCCTTAAGATGAGCCCCACACGCACCTGGAGCATCATGGGCAACTACAAAAAGCAGCAGCATGCTGTGGCGCAGCAGATGACGTACAATGGCAGCACAGGTGTGTATACTTACCAGCCTGTGAATGTGAACGGAAACTGGACATTAGAGCTTACCAGTGGCCAACTTTTCCGACTTGGCGAACAGAGGCGCTGGCAGATTCAGGGGCAGACGGCCCTGAACGTGGCACACAGCGTGGACTACGTGACGGAAGAAACGAGTATGTCCTCTGTACGCAGTCTTGTCCAGCATGTAGAGGTTAACGAGAAAGTGGACTTGGCCTATAAGGGAGACAAGACCTCCATGGGGGTGACAGTAGGAGTGCGCGGTCTGTTCATGGGCAGCCCGCGTCCCAATTTTGAGGACATTCATGCAGCCGACATCCAATACGGAGCCACCTGCAGCACCCGCCTGCCATGGAGGCTCTTCCTGGAGACTGACCTGACCATGTACCACCGCCGCGGCTATGCCGACCATTCGATGAACACCAACGACCTGGTATGGAACGGCAGTCTCTCGCGTCCGCTTGACAAACGCAGCCGTTGGACTGTGAAGGTCACGGGATTCGACCTGCTGCATCGGCTCTCCAATATCCGTCAGCAGGTGAACGCACAGGGGCGAACCGAGACGTGGCACAACACGCTGCCCTCATACGCCATGCTGCATGTGAAGTACATGCTGGATGTGAAACCTAAAAAGAAGCAAGCGGAGAAATGAGAAAGAGATTCCACCATTGTCACCAGCTGAACACCATGGACTGCGGCCCGGCCTGCCTGCAGATGGTGGCCCGGCACTACGGCCGGTATTACCGGCTGGAGACGCTGCGGGAGAAATGCTTCATCACCCGCGAGGGCGTGTCCATGCTCGGCATCAGCGATGCGGCCGAGAGCATAGGCATGAGGAGTACGGGTGTGAGGACGGGGCTGAAAGAACTGCGTGAACGGGCACCATTGCCCTGCGTCCTGCACTGGAGAAACATGCACTTCGTGGTACTCTACCGCATCCGCAAGGGCAGGAAAGGCTGGCTCTACGACATAGCGGACCCCGCCTCGCAGCTGGTCACATACAAAGAACCGGAGTTCCTGGACTGCTGGAAGAGCGCCGTGGACAGCCAGGGGGATCCACTTGGGCTGGCCCTGCTGCTGGAGCCCACCCCCCGGTTCTATGAGATGGAGGAGGAAGAGGAGACTCCTGGAAAAAGAACGCTGGGCTACTATGCCCGTTATTTCCTTCCGTACAAGATGCTGGTAGGACAGATTCTGATGGGCATGCTGTTGGGTTCCGTCATCCAGCTGGCCTTCCCCTTCTTGGCACAGGCCATGGTGGACGTGGGCATTGGTCAAAGAAATCTTCACTTCATCACGGCCATCCTTCTCGCACAGTTCATGCTGTTCGTGTCCCAACTGGTAGTAGGCTTTCTCAGAAGCTGGATTATGCTGCACATCAACACACGCATTGACGTGACGCTCATCTCCGAGTTCCTGGCAAATCTCATGAGGAAGCCCCTGCGCTTCTTCGACTCCAAGAAGACCGGCGACATCCTGCAGCGTATAGGTGACCATGGAAGGATAAAGAGTTTCCTGATGGGAAACTCCGTGAACATCCTGTTCTCCTTTGTCAATTTCCTCATCTTCACATTCGTGATGGGGCTCTACAGCAGGCTGGTGCTGGCCATCTTCATGACCGGCCACCTGTTTTATGTGCTTTGGGTGTTCTTCTTCCTCAAATACAGGAGGGAACTGGACATCAAACGTTTCAACCAGAGCGCCAACGAGCAGAGCAACCTCATCCAGCTGGTGCAGGGCATGCAGGAGATCAAGCTGAACAACTGCGAGCAGAAGAAGCGGTGGGAGTGGGAGCACATCCAGGTGAAGCTGTTCCGTATCAGTGTGAGGTCGCTTGCCATCGGGCAGATACAGCAGGTGGGCTCCTCCTTCTTCACGCAGGGCACCGGCATCCTCATCTCGTACATAGCGGCACGGTCTGTGGTGCAGGGTGAGATGACACTCGGTATGATGATGTCGCTGACCTACATCATGGGACAGGTGGCCGCCCCCATCAACGACTTCATATCCTTCATACAGAATCTGCAGGACGCACGCATCAGCCTGGAACGCCTTTCCGAGATAAACGACACCGAGACGGAGGACGATATGCATGGGGAGGAGAGCATCAACACACTGCCAGAAGACCATACCATCAAGCTGGAAAACGTGACGTTCAGTTACAGCGGGGCCAGAAGGGACTACGCGCTGGAGGACGTGAGCATAGAGATACCGGCCCATAAAGTGACTGCAATTGTGGGCGCGAGCGGAAGCGGGAAGACTACGTTGCTGAAGCTTCTGCTGGGATTCTACAGACCGCTGGAAGGACAGATAAAGGTGGGGAACACACACCTGCGCCGCATCAATCCCCACCTGTGGAGGGCGCATACGGGATGTGTGATGCAGGACGGCTTCATCTTCTCGGACACTATCACGAACAACATTGCCGTGTCGGAGGAGGAGGTGGACAGGCAGAAGATGCTGCAGGCTGTGGACATCGCCAATGTGAACGACTTCATTGAGAGCCTGCCCATGGGCTTCAGTACCAAGATAGGCATGGAAGGGAACGGTGTCAGCCAGGGACAGAGGCAGCGCATCCTGATAGCCAGGGCCGTGTACAAGAGCCCGGACTTCATCTTCTTTGACGAAGCTACCAACGCGCTTGACGCGAACAACGAACGCATCATCATGGAGAAGCTCACGGAGTTCTACAAAGGGCGCACCGTCGTGATTGTGGCGCACCGACTGTCGACCGTCTACAAGGCGGACAAGATTATCGTACTGGAGAACGGACACGTGGCAGAAGAGGGAACCCATACGAGCCTGACGGAGAAGAAAGGGAAATATTACACACTAGTCAAGAATCAACTGGAATTAGGAAACTCATGAAGAAAGAGAAATGTGAGAATAGCGGACCGGAGCTTAAGGGACTGCAGGAAAACAGCCTTGAAGTGCAGGAGATATTGGGAAAACCGCCCCATTGGATAGGCCAGTGGGGGATGCCGCTAATCATGACGCTGACTGCAGCCGTGGTCCTCGCCGGTGCATTGATACGTTTTCCTCAGGTGGAGGAGCGGGACCTCACCGTGACGTATCCTTACGGACCCGAACCCGTCTGTGTGCCCTTTTCGGGCCGGATAACAGCCCTGCACAGACAGAACGGCCAATATGTGGAGACAGGAGACACCATAGCCTTTATGGAAGACGGTATGCAAGGCACATGGATAGCCTCATCTTGCAGCGGAATCATAGAGGCGCACAGGAGACTGGTGTGCGGAGCGACTCTGTCTGTGGGTGACACACTATGCTGGATAGTGCCCGAAGACATGGGAGAGCCGACATATCATGGCTATATAGAAGCGTGGGAACGCCCCCTCTTCTCTGTAGGTTCCAGTGTGGATGTGGTTATGGGCGCTTCCACTCCTGAGGGAATGACCCGGACCAAAGGCGTCATTTCTTTCCTGGCCGGCATTCCAGAGAAAGACGGTACATTCTATTATGAGGTGGAACTGTCAGATAAAAGCGTGAAGCCCACAGCATACCAGCACCCGAGATGCCTTATACAGAAAGGAAACCCCACGCTGCTTGAGAAACTGTTTCATAAAGCTGGGGGATTCAAGGCAAACCTCTCTGCTCCGCCATCATCATAATACCCCTTTGCCGGTATGTGTGTATTGGGGTTGGCATACTGTCATACATAAGATCATTGGGAAGGGTGTGTTGAAGGGAATATTTCTCACACGTCCTGATTTTTCCCCTCCTTTTCCCTTGCCCTTCTCGAAATAAAAGCATAGCTTTCCTCCATAAATGTGAAACAAATTGCTCCGCCAAGGTAACATTTCGGGGCAATATGTTCACATTTTTATCTCGACTGGCTTATAATCACGAAAAATATATCTATATTTGCAGGAGAATAGGTGTGAAACGCCTGAAAAAGGAGACAGATATGAACAAACTGAAGCGGTTGCCCGTGGGCATACAGACATTTGAGAAGGTCATCAATGGGGATTACCTCTATGTGGACAAGACGGAATACATCTGGAACATGGTCCACCTGAGCAACTATATCTTCCTGAGCCGCCCCCGGCGGTTCGGCAAGTCGTTGCTTGTGTCCACGCTCCAGGCCTATTTCGAGG
>CAMBDA010000056.1 GCA_945865175.1 uncultured Prevotellaceae bacterium
GGCAAGATGAGAAATACTATTTATGGTCAGGTAAACTAATCGCTGAATAGTTACCCGCAAAGTTAAGCATTTATCTCCAAACCTCCAAACTTTTCACAAAAAAGGGGGCAGAGAGGGTCAGAGGAACAGGGGTCAGAAAAAGGGTCAGGGGACAGGTTCTTGATTCGTTTCGGTCATGGAATTGGGATTCTGGGCTTCAGCTTCCGCCCACGTGTGCGCGCGCGTTCCTTACTTACAGTTCTTACAGATTGCAGTCGCAGATGTCAGACGGATGTGATACGGATTATCCTGTTTGAAATCTGTCTGGCATCTGTGGATTGTCCGGCCGGACTAACAGAAAAAAGAGGCCTCTCCCGAAGGGGGGAGAAACCTCTTTCCTTAAATTCTGCTGCAAAGGAATCGCTTATTTCACACGGCCGAGATATGAACCATCGCGGGTGTCCACTTCGATGGTCTCTCCCTCGTTGATGAACAGGGGTACACGCACTTCGGCACCAGTCTCAACCTTGGCAGGCTTCAGGGTGTTGGTGGCGGTGTCGCCCTTCAGGCCGGGCTCGGTCCATACCACCTGCAGGTGTACCTTGGCAGGCACTTCGGCATAGAGGACAGTCTCGGTGGTGGCATCGGTTACCACTTCCACCATCTGGCTCTCCTTCATGTAGGCAAGGCCGTTCACCTGTTCGCCGGGGATGGAAATCTGCTCGTATGTCTCGTTGTTCATGAAGATAAGGTCCTCACCGTCCTTATAGAGATACTGGTAGGGACGACGCTCCACACGCACGTCTTCGAGCTTTTCGCCGATGTTGAAACGGCGTTCCAGCACGTTGCCGCTGACCACGTCCTTCAGGGTTACGCTCATGATGGTGTTGCCCTTTCCGGGCTTGCGGTGGAGGAAGTCGATGCAGAAATACAGTTTGCCATCCATACGGATGCAAGTTCCTTTCTTGATGTCTTGTGAATTGATCATAAAACTTACTTGAATTTTAACCTTATTGTTGTAAATTGTTTGTTTCGCGCTGCAAAGATAGCTCATTTTTAGTGAAAAACCATAAAGTTTGGCGTAAAAATGACCTAACACTTGCAAGATTGAAAAAAAGTGTCTAATTTTGCACTTCGAAATGCAAAAGTGAACAACAAATAACGCAAAAAAGATATGAAAAGAACATTTCAGCCCCACAACCGCCGTCGCAACAACAAGCACGGCTTCCGTCAGAGAATGGCCACAGCCAATGGCCGTCGTGTATTGGCTTCTCGTCGTGCCAAAGGCCGCAAGAAACTGACCGTTTCTGACGAGAGACATGGCAAGTAAGTACAAAAATGCCACAAAAAATAAAAGAAGTAAGGGAGACTTTACTTCTTTTTGTTTTTTTTGTGCTAACTTTGAAGCCGGAATGCATGCTATATTCATTAATTAATATAAATAATGTCGCTAAAAGATTTCTTTCGGAAGCTATCCGGCCCTGTCATCTGGGGCAATCTGCTCGCCATGGCACTGGTGATGGTGGCCATTGTGGCAGGACTGTGGTTTTTTCTTGAACAGTACACCCATCATGGCGAGAAGGTGCTCGTGCCCAATATCAAGGGCATGCTGTATGAAGACGCTGCCTATGCGCTGGAGCGGGTAGGGCTGGTGGCTGTGGTCACCGACTCGTCCTATAACAAGAACCTGCCGGCAGGAACCATCCTGGAACAGCTGCCTGTGAGCGGAAGAGAGGTGAAGTCGGGACGTGAAATCAGTCTCACCGTCAACACCAGCCGCACTCCCACGCTGGTGGTGCCCGACATTGCCGACAACTGCTCGCTGCGCGAAGCCGAGGCCAAGCTCAAGGCACAGGGCTTCAAACTGGGCCCCACGGAGTATGTGCCGGGCGACAAGGACTGGGTGCTGGGCGTGAAATGCCGCGGCCGGGGTGTGCTGGCCGGTGAACGTGTGCCGCTGGATGCACCGCTGGTGCTCGTGGTGGGCAACAGTTCAGTGGGCGACGACGATATGTGTGACGAGGACACAGCCTGGGCCGATGTAGTGGACGTGGAGGAACTGGACCAGCCCATAGAATGATGAACAGAATTCCCTATGTGACAGACCTGGAGCCGGAGGACGACCTGTTTGCCGCTGAAGACGGCACTCCGGCCGAGGAACACGAGCACTGGCGCATCGTGGCCGACAAGGGGCAGAACACGATGCGGGTGGACAAGTTCCTGATGGACCATCTGGGCGACACCAGCCGCAACCGCATCCAGAAGGCGGCAGAGGCCGGCTGCATACGTGTGGCAGGCAGGCCCGTGAAGAGCAACTACAAGGTGAAGCCCGGCGATGTGGTCACGCTTGTGCTGGACCGTCCCAAACGGGATTGGGAGATTGTGCCCGAGGACATTCCGCTCGACATCGTGTATGAGGACGAGGCGCTGATGGTCATCAACAAGCCTGCGGGCATGGTGGTGCACCCCGGCTGTGGCAACTACAGCGGCACGCTTGTCAACGCCATTGCATGGCACCTCAAGGACAATCCGCTCTTCGACCCCAACGACCCTACCGTGGGGCTGGTGCATCGCATCGACAAGGACACCAGCGGCCTGCTGGTGGTGGCCAAGACCCCGGAGGCCAAGACCTCGCTTTGCCACCAGTTCTTCGTGAAGTCCACCAAGCGGCTCTACAACGCCCTGGTGTGGGGACCCTTTGACCAGGACAACGGCCGCGTGGAGGGCAATATCGGCCGCAATCCGAAGGACCGCCTGCAGATGGCCGTCTTCCCGCCCGACAGCGAGACGGGGAAGCCTGCGGTCACCCATTACCATGTGGTGGAGCGCTTTGGTCCTGTGACATGGGTGGAGTGCCGCCTGGAGACTGGACGCACCCACCAGATACGTGTGCACATGAAGAGCATCGGACACACGCTGTTCAACGACGAACGCTATGGCGGCAATGAGATATTGCGGGGCAATCCCAGTGCCAGCTACCGCCAGTTTATCCACAACTGCTTTGACCTGTGTCCCCGGCAGGTGCTCCATGCACGTACGCTGGGCTTTGTGCATCCGGTGAGCGGAGAGGAGATGTATTTCAACAGTGACATTCCAGAGGATATTTCCAGACTATTAGACAAATGGAGGAAAATACAATGAAGAAGATTATTGCCATCATCTGTGGTGGCGACACGTCGGAACATGATGTGAGCATGCGCAGTGCTGCTGGCATCGAGTCGTTCCTGGACAAGAACAAATACACCGTATACAAGGTGGAGATTCATGCAGGCCATTGGAAGGCCTTGCTCCCCGATGGCGGTTGCGCGGTGGTGGACCGCAATGATTTCAGCTTCGAGGTGGACGGCATTCGCATCAGGCCCCATCTGTGCTACATCACCATTCACGGTGTGCCTGGGGAGAACGGCATCCTCCAGGGCTACCTGGAGCTTATCGGCATGCCCTACACCACTTCCAATGTGCTCATCGAGGCCATGACCTACGACAAGTTTGTCTTCAACAACTATATGCGCTCGCTGGGTGTGAGCGTGGCCGACAGTCTGCTTGTACGGCGCGGGCATGGGGCCGATGTGACAGACGAGGACATCATTTCGCGCATAGGCCTGCCGTGTTTCGTGAAACCGGCCAGCGGAGGCAGCAGCTTTGGCACGTCCAAGGTGAAGACCGCCCCGGAACTGCGTCCGGCCATTGACCTGGCCATGAAGGAGGGAGAGGATGTCATGGTGGAGGCCTTTATGGACGGTACAGAGATTTCCTGCGGATGCTACCGTACGGCCAAGGGCACTACGGTGCTGCCCATCACCGAGGTGGTGCCGCAGAACGAATTTTTCGACTATAATGCCAAGTACAACGGACAGGTGACCGAAATCACACCGGCCCGCCTCTCCCAGCGGGTGACCCAGCGGGTGCAGACCCTCACGCGTACCATCTACGAGATGCTGGGCTGCCGTGGCATCATCCGCATCGACTATATCATTACGGCCGGCGACCACATCAGGATGCTCGAGATGAACACCACACCGGGCATGACGGCCACCAGCTTCATCCCACAGCAGGTGAAGGCCGCAGGCCTGAATATATCTGACGTGATGGAGGAAATCATCGAGGACGTATATGCCGAGAAAGCCGGTACCCGCACGGACGGGGACAGGCCTTCAGTGCAGGAGCGGAAGGAGGAGGCCGCAGCGGCCGATGCCGACCCTTTTGCTGAAATCCGCCCCTATAACGATGACGAGATAAGGCCTGCATTGGACACATTGCTGGCCGACAGGCAGTTCTCCCGGCTCATCAAGGGATTCCTGCCGTGGCTTCCCGTGGCCGTGCGCAACCTGGTGGTCCGCGGTGCCTTCGTGGGTGTCCGCAGTACGCTTGACTTCCAGCTTCGCTTCATGAAGCCGGTGGTCAATTATGTACTCCGCCGTTGTGCCCGCAGGGTGTCTTTCAGTTACGATGGCATAGCGCCGGGGGCGGAGCGCTATACGTTTGTAAGCAACCATCGTGACATCGTGCTGGACAGTGCCATCCTGGATGTGATGCTCTACAAGCACAGGTTTCCCACCACATGCGAGATCGCCATTGGCGACAACCTGCTCATCTATCCCTGGATTCGCACGCTGGTGAAGATGAACAAGGCCTTCACCGTGAAGCGTGGCCTTAGTCCGCGCGAGTTGTTGCGCAGCAGCCAGCTCATGAGCCGGTACATGCATTATGCCATCAATGAGAAGAAAGAGAATATATGGATAGCCCAGCGCGAGGGCAGGGCCAAGGACAGCAACGACCGCACGCAGGAAAGCCTGCTCAAGATGATGACCCTGGGGGGCGAGGGCCCGGTGGTGGAGCGCATCCGCCAGCTGCACATCGTGCCCCTTACCATCAGCTACGAATATGACCCCTGCGACTACCTGAAGGCCAAGGAATTCCAGCAGAAGCGCGACAACCCCGGATTCAAGAAGAGCAAGCAGGACGACCTGGACAACATGAAGACGGGCATCCTGGGCTTCAAGGGAGACATCCACTATCATGCCGCTCCCTGTATCAACGAATGGATTGATGAACTGGCCGGCCTGCCCAAGGGGGAGTTCTATGCGGAGCTGGCAGCGCGCATGGACCGCATCATCCATCAGGGCTACATGCTCTTTCCCATCAATTATGTGGCGGCCGACCTGCTGGCCGGCCGTGCAGCCCATGCGGCCATGTATACCCTGGAGGACCGTCAGCGCGTGGAGGACTATTTCCGCCAGCGCATCGCCATGGTCGACCTTCCCGACAAGGATGAGGCTTTCCTGCGTGAGAAACTGCTCACGATGTATGCCAATCCCGTGTTGAACCAGGAAAAAGCCATGCAGTCATGAACATCCGGCGCTTGCTCCCCCTGCTGTGCCTTGTGGCTGCCGCTGCCTGCAACAACGACGAGGAACCCTGGCCCAGCCTCATTACCGAGATGGCCGACATCCTCACTGACGAGGAGGGCACACTCTGCCAGCTGCACACCGACAGCGAGGTCAACTATCAGCTCACCAATCCCGTGGCGGGCTATGCGCCTTCCGTGGCCTACCGCATACTGGCCGACTATACCGATGAGGGCAATGGCAGGGCCACTCTCTACCAGATGACTCCAGCCTATATCCTGCGCGACTCCACCGCCTGCGGCCAAACCCATCCTACGGGCGTGCTGAGTGTGTGGAGGGCCTCCCGATACATCAACCTCCGCCTCACGCCCAAGACGAAGGGCGGGCAGATGTATTTAGGATTCCTGGTGGACAGCATCCGCCCGGGGCGGGTGTTCCTGAGCCTTCATCACAACCAGCATTCCGACCCGCTCGCTTATACCCGGGAGGTGTATGCCAGCCTGCCGGTCGACAGCATCCCCGGTCTTCAGGCGGGCGACTCAGTCAGTCTAACCGTCCGTACCTTTGACGGACAGAAAACGTGGAGTTTCAAGCAATGAATATAGCAGTTCTTATCTCTGGCGGCGTGGACAGTGCCGTGGTGGTTCACCAGCTTTGCGAGCAGGGCTACAAGCCCGACCTCCATTACATTAAGATAGGGATGGAAGGCGAGGACAGCAGTTGCACAGCCGAGGAGGACATCGAGCTCTCCCGTGCCACAGCACGCCACTATGGCCTGTCGCTCGAGGTGACCGACCTTCAGAAGGAATACTGGGACATGGTGGTAGGCTATGCCATTGAGCGTGTGCAGAAGGGCCTTACCCCCAACCCTGATGTGATGTGCAACCGTTTCATCAAGTTCGGTGCCTTCGAACAGCGGATTGGCCACAGCTACGACAAGGTGGCCACGGGCCATTATGCCACCAATGTGGAACGGGACGGCCTGATGTGGCTGGGTACGGCCAAGGACCCCGTCAAGGACCAGACCGACTTCCTGTCCCAGCTCTCCTACAGCCAACTCAGCCACACCATCTTCCCCATCGGCCATCTGATGAAGGAGAAGGTGCGTCGCATCGCCTTGGAGGCCCGTCTGCCCAGTGCCCGTCGCAAGGACAGCCAGGGCATCTGTTTCCTGGGGAAAATCAATTACAATGATTTCCTGCGCAAGTTTCTGGGCGAGAAGGAGGGGAAGGTCATCGACATTGAGACCGGCAAGGTGGTGGGCACCCATCAGGGCTTCTGGTTCCACACCATCGGCCAGCGCAAGGGGTTGGGGCTGGGCGGAGGCCCCTGGTTTGTGGTGAAGAAGAACATCCGCAAGAACATTATTTTCGTGGCCCACGGATGGGACACACAGCTCCAGTACGGTCACGACTTCCGTCTTGCCGACATGCATTTCATTACCAAAAATCCCTGGACGAATCCACTGCAGGTGCCTGTATGCTTCAAGATACGGCACGTGGGCAGCTTCATGCAGGGCACACTCACCCTCGATGCCGAGGGCTATCACATCCATAGCGAGACTCCTATCCAGGGCATCGCGCCCGGGCAGTTCGGCTGCATCTACGATGCTTCTGCCCGCATCTGCTATGGAAGTGGCGAAATCAGTATTTTCCGGGAACGGTGAGAGAGGGGGAGTTTCCTCTCTCTCACCGTTCCCGGCTACAGGGGACTGGTGGTGAGCCATACCTCGGGACGCAGTCCGCTTGCCTGCTGCGATCCGTCGCGGCTTCCGGTGTCGGGACGCTCCACGTTCACATATTGGTTGTTGCGCCCCAGCGCCAGCGTCACCACCTCTATCTGCTTCCCAATCATGTCCTTGGTCACAGGCAGGTAGTAGGTGTAGCCAGTGTCGGCACTGGCAGCACGGAATTCCCAGGTATTCGAGGCAAACGAGGGGGCACGGTCGGGGCAGCCCACATACTGCCCGTCAATTTTGAAGCCCACCCATGCACCTTCCGTTCCGTGCACACCGTTCACGGCCACACACAGGTAGGAACCGTCGGCCACGCTGTCGGCCTGTAGGGTGAATGTGTGCTGCCATGCTCCGTCGGCCATGCAGTCGGCACTGCCGTAGGTGCGGAACAGGTTGTTGGCCCGCCATGCGCTGCGGTCCACCTGCCGGCCGTTCCGGAATCCTTCCACTTCATTCAGGCGCAGGGGGCAGGGCGAGAAGCGCACATAGCGCACATCGCCGGCTTTGCTCAGGTCTATCTCCATGTCTTTGCCGGCCAGGAAGGTAATCTCCTTCCAGTGCTTCAGGTCGGCCGACACGTAGGCCTGTACGCCCTCCTCCGATTTCAGTGGGGTCAGCGAATATTCGTCAAATGTGTGTATCACCAACTTGTCCAGCTGCTGAGGCCTGCCCATGTCCAGATGGAAGCCCGACTGCCCGTTCTGGCGTACGTCGCCCCATCGGAGGGCGATGGAGAAGGCGCTTCCCGGGTCACCGTCAAAGAGGTAGCGGTCCCATATTTCACGCGCCTTGAAATAGGGCTGGCTGAAGAAGACATCGCGGGCGGCCTTCACCTGCGGCACAGCGGTCTCGCCTGAGCGTAGCAGCGAGCGCACCTCCAGCGCGTTGTTGTCGGCTGCAAAGCAGGTGGCGTAATAGTGGCTCTCTGCGTCCTCTGGCACGGGGCAGGGCTTCAGGTCGGCAATCTTGTAGTGGTGGTAGGGCTTGCGTTGGACCATGGATGGTGGCACGATGTCCTTGTCGTCGCCGGCCTTGCCCTCGTTGGTCAGTCTCACCAGTGCCACGTGGAAGGGCAGCACTTCCACGTCTACGGTAGTTCCGTAGGCCTTGTTGCCCAGGTTCTCCACAAAGGGGAAGTACATCTTCACGTTCACCTTCTTCCGGCTCTTCTGCAGGCCGCTTTCCTCGTCCAGTTTCACCCGGTAGGTCACGGGCTCCCATGTGAGGTTGCGCAGGGTCAGGAACTGAGTACGGCCGTTTCCTCTTGTGATGGCTCCGGGCCCATAGGCCTCTTCTGGCAGACGCTTGCCGTCCACCAGCATGTCGCGGTATCTGCGGTGCAGGTTATAGATATAGGCCAGCTGTGGGTATTCCGCATCGCTCAGCAGCCAGGGATTGGCGTAGATTTGGGGTGCCAGCAGCAGGTTGCGGTTGAAGGCCTGCAGTATCAGGTCGTCCTGCCAGCCGTCCAGACAGGAGGAGAGGCACACACCGTGGTCTTCGGTCAGTCGGGTGAGGTTGTCGGGAGCCATGCGTGCAAGCGCCTGTGCGCGGTGGTGGGGTGCCGTCATGCTGTTGGTCATGAACACGTCGATGTAGGTCTCTTCCCCGCCCAGCAGGTAAGTGGTGGAGTGGCGTGTGGCATCCCCCAGGTACAGTCGGTGGTTGAGCAGGATGAAATCGGGGGCAATCTGCCTCACGCGGGTCATCATGCGGTCAAAGGCATCATATTTCTCCGGCCGCAGCTGGCCGCATACCGCATCCATCTTGAACAGCCTGAAACCGTAGTCCCTCACCAGTCCCACCATCATCTCCTCCCTTTCGTGCGTCTCCTGTTCGGTGGAGCCGAAACCGTCGGGGCCGCCCCACAGGCCGAAGTGAATGCCTATGTCGGCGGCTTTCCGGCTCAGGGGCGCAAAGCCCTGTGGAAACTGTTTGCGGAAACGGTCCGAACGTGTGGAACCGTACATCTTGGCCCCGTCCACCGCCCCGGCATCAAAGGCGTAGATGTCGAGCTGCATCCCGTATGTGTCCTTCAGCCAGCCGAAGAAGTCCAGATTGATGCGCGTTTGGGCATCCGTGGCTCCTTCGTTCGTATTGTTGATCCATGAGAAATACTCCGCCTTGGAGGGCGTGCGTTCGTCCGCTCCGCCCACTGGCCATTCCTTTTCTTGTGCCTGCATGCCGTGGACCGCCAGTCCCAGCACGCCCGAAATGATGATTCGTTTCATGCTTCTGATGTTTTTGTTTGTGACCTTCTGAAATGGACAAAACCATCCATCTCTGCTGCAAAAGTAATAAAAATCCATCAGAAAAGCCAGCTCTCTCAGCTTTTTTGCGTCTCTCCGTGCGAATATCAGAAAAAATAAATGTAATTTTGCCATGGAATCCTGACGGAGTCCCCCTTTTTATTCACTTAATAAACATCCAGAAGAAATGAAGATAAGAACAGGATTTGGTTTCGACGTGCATCGCCTGGTGGCAGGCAGGGAACTGTGGCTGGGCGGCATCCGGATAGCGCATCCGCTGGGACTGCTGGGCCACAGCGATGCCGATGTGCTCATCCATGCCATCTGTGATGCACTGCTGGGAGCCGCCAATATGCGTGACATAGGCTTCCATTTCCCCGACAAGGACGAGCGTTACCACAACATCGACAGCAAGATTCTGCTGCGCGACACCGTGGCACTGCTGCGTGAAAAGGGCTATACCATCGGCAATATCGATGCTACGGTGTGTGCCGAAGAGCCCAAGCTCAACCCCTATATCCCGGCCATGCAGGCCCGGCTGGCCGAAGTGGCTGGCATTGCAGCCGAGGACATCAGCATCAAGGCCACCACCACCGAGCAGTTGGGCTTTACGGGGCGCAAGGAGGGCATTTCGGCCTATGCCGTGGTGCTCATCCAGAAACCCTGAGGCCGTCCTCCCCCCTAGAGCGAGGCGTCTGTCACCTCACCACCACCTCGTCCAGGAACAGCCATCCGCCACGTGCCGGCCGCCGGGCCGCCACATGGATGCCTGTAGCCTTGCAGGCAGGGGTGAAGACGGCCTTGTAGGGATGGTAAACGATGGGCGTGTCTGTCAGAGAGTCGGGCACAGCCAGGGTACACTGGGCAATGGGTTCTGCAGGCTCTGTGCCGTTCAGCAGGGTCACTTCTACGGTGGCGGGCAGGAAGATGTCGGGGCCTATCATCTGCATGAAGGTCATCTCCACCGCGGCCACCTCACGCGGCCCGTCCAGCATCACGGTTGTGCCCATGTCGTGGCTGAAACCCTGCCAGCGTCCATCATTATTGTTCCATGTGCCGCGCACTCCGTCTGTCAGGGCCGAGTCGCCTCCCGCAGGATAATAGGAACTGTAGGGTGTGTCGTATGCCACCTTTGCCTCCCGTGCCAGATGCGCTACGGGCGTTTCCGCCTCGCGTCGCTGGCCGTACTCGTGTCTCAGGTCAAAGGCCTGGATGCCTTCCCTGCGCATGCTGTCGGTCACTTCCATGGCCCATAGGCGGAAATCCTCGTAGCTGCGTTTCCTGCCCATGCCAATCTCGGCCATTGTCAGGGCGCGGGGCCACAATTGGTTTTCCAGCACCGCGGGGGTGGGTACATATTCGGTGAAGAGGCAGGCCTGAACGCCCAGCAGTCTGCCCGTACTCTCTTTTTCGGCCTGCAGGGCACTGTCCAGGGGGAGGGTGTACACGTGCGAGAGCGGCCGGTAGCCGCCCATGGCCTCGGGCTCTGTGGCCGGGCGGTCCTGATAGCTGTCCAGATAGCACCAGCCTCCTGGGCACAGGATTACTTCATGCCCCAGCCGGATGGCCTTGGTGGCCGTGTCGATGTTGCGCCACACCATGATAATCTGGCCGCTGTCGGCAGGCTCGTCGGTCAGGCCTTCGTCCCACACAATCATGCGGCGGCCCAGCCCTTCTACAATGGTCTGTATGCGGCGCATGGCTGCGGGCTGTTTCCCCTTCTGTGTCTCGGCCTCGTCGCCTCCTACATGGATATAGGGCCCTGGAAACACATCCGCCACCTCGGCCAGCACGTCGGCCATAAACAGGAAGGTGCTGTCCTTCTCCATGTCCATCTCGGCATGGTTGTAGCCCAGCCAGGGGTAGGCGGCCACCGCTTCCTCGCTGTGGGCGGGAAACTCTATTTCCGGTACGATGGTCACGCCGCGTTGGGCGGCATAGCGCACCAGTTGGCGCAGTTCGTCCTGCGTATAGTAGCCGCCGTATCCATTGATGCTGTCAGCATAGGCCGGGGCAAACCATTCCACTCCCTTTGCTTCTTTTCCTCCCTTGGGCCGTGCGGCCCACCAGTCTTTCCATGTCTGATGGGTGCGCCAGGCACCCACCTCGGTCAGGCGTGGGTATTTCTTTATCTCCATACGCCAGCCGGCGGCATCGGTCAGGTGAAGGTGCAGTACGTTCAGCCCATATTGCCCCATCAGGTCCACCTGGCGCTCCAGCACTTCCATCGGCCAGAAGTGGCGGCTGGCATCAATCATCACGCCGCGCCACTGCAGTGTTTCCTTTCCGTTGTCTGTCTCTTTTTCCGCCTTTCCGCAGGACACCAGGCATATCACAGCCGCACATATTGCCATCATTCTTGTCTTCATCTTCGCTCATTATTAGGGTTATTGCGTGCAAATGTAGTCAAATTCGCCTTCGCCTGCAACTCCTCCTTCCATCGCCCCCTTTTTTTAATGATTTTTTAACATCTGCAGTCGCTATGGTAACTATTCAGCGATTAGTTTACCTGACCATAAATAGTATTTCTCATCTTGCC
>CAMBDA010000057.1 GCA_945865175.1 uncultured Prevotellaceae bacterium
CCTTGAACAGTTCCCTCTTTCCCTCGAAATAGGCCTGGAGCGTGGACACAAGCAACGACTTGCCGAACCGCCGGGGACGGCTCAGGAAGATATAGTTGCTCAGGTGGACCATGTTCCAGATGTATTCCGTCTTGTCCACATAGAGGTAATCCCCATTGATGACCTTCTCAAATGTCTGTATGCCCACGGGCAACCGCTTCAGTTTGTTCATATCCATGCTGGTTTTTGCTGCGTTTCGTGCCTATTCACCTGCAAAGCTACGCTTTTATTCCGAAACAGGCAAGGGATGCAAAGGAAAAAAAAGGAAAGAATCGGAGAAGGGGCAAATAGGCCGTCTTTACGTGTGACTCCCCACACAGCGGAAGTCATGGAATCATTCCATATATCTCCGTCCTTCTTTCTTGGAAAGAAATCCCACGAAATATAAAACAAATGATTTCCCAATCGTATTTGTCGGATTAATTGTTTCTCCTAAAAAGCGGGGGGCCGGATATGCCGTGTTCGTCGACCAGGGCTTGCCCCAGAGTGAAGGTTGATAAGGTTGGGGCGCGTTTCATATTTGAATCGTTGGTCTACATTTGGTAAGGAATAGAAAGCCCCCGTGGCAACTGTTGAATTGCCACGGGGGAGGTAAAGTGTATTCTAATCGTTGATTAGGCTTCGCTGAATTCGTCCTTGCCTACTCCACACAGCGGGCACACCCAGTCCTCGGGAATGTCCTCGAATGCTGTGCCGGGAGCTACACCATTGTCGGGATCGCCCACTTCGGGGTCGTACTCATAACCGCACACATCGCAAACATATTTCTTCATAATCGTAAAATATTTAATTGTTATGGGTATGCGTGGATACGGATTACAACTGAGGACCAGCTGCTACCAGTGCCTTGCCGGCCTCGTTGTTGGTGTACTTGCCGAAGTTCTTGATGAAGCGGGCAGCCAGATCCTTGGCCTTCTCTTCCCACTTGCAAGCGCAGTCGTAAGTGTCACGAGGATCGAGGATAGCGGGGTTCACATTGGGCAGAGAAGTGGGAACCTCGAAGTTGAACATAGGAATCTTCTTGGTCTCAGCCTTCAGAATGGAACCATCGAGAATGGCGTCGATGATGCCACGTGTGTCGGGGATAGAGATACGCTTACCAGTGCCGTTCCAGCCTGTGTTCACCAGATATGCCTTGGCACCGCTCTTCTCCATCTTCTTCACCAGTTCCTGAGCATACTTGGTGGGATGCAACTCCAGGAAAGCCTGACCGAAGCATGCAGAGAAGGTGGGAGTGGGCTCTGTGATGCCACGCTCTGTACCAGCCAGTTTGGCGGTGAAGCCAGAGAGGAAGTAGTACTGAGTCTGCTCGGGAGTGAGGATAGATACGGGAGGCAGCACACCGAATGCATCAGCCGACAGGAAGATAACGTTCTTGGCAGCGGGAGCAGAGGATCCGGGCTGGATGTTGTTGATGTGGTTGATGGGGTAGGAGACGCGGGTGTTCTCGGTTACGCTCTTGTCGTTGAAGTCGATGGTGCCGTCGGCAGCCACAGTCACATTCTCCAGCAGGGCGTTGCGCTTGATGGCGCCATAGATGTCAGGCTCGTTCTCCTTGCTCAGGTTGATAACCTTGGCATAGCAGCCGCCTTCGAAGTTGAACACACCATTGTCGTCCCATCCGTGCTCGTCATCACCAATCAGGCGACGCTTGGGGTCGGTAGAAAGAGTAGTCTTGCCGGTACCAGAGAGACCGAAGAAGATGGCGGTGTTCTGGCCGTCCATGTCGCAGTTTGCAGAGCAGTGCATAGAAGCGATGCCCTGGAGGGGCAGATAGTAGTTCATCATAGAGAACATACCCTTCTTCATTTCACCACCATACCATGTGTTGATGATAACCTGCTCACGAGAAGTTACGTTGAAGGCAACGCAGGTCTCGCTGTTCAGACCCAGTTCCTTGTAGTTCTCCACCTTGGCCTTGCTGGCGTTGTAGATAACGAAATTGGGCTCAAAACTCTCCAGTTCCTCAGCTGTGGGGCGAATGAACATGTTGGTCACGAAATGAGCCTGCCAAGCTACCTCCACGATGAAGCGGACAGCCATACGGGTGTCCTTGTTGGCACCGCAGAAAGCATCCACTACATACAGGTTCTTGTTGCAAAGTTCCTTCACGGCCAGGTCCTTGACGGTGGCCCAAACTTCCTCCGACATGGGGTGGTTGTCGTTCTTATATTCCTCGGAAGTCCACCATACGGTGTCTTTGGAGTTCTCGTCCATGACGATGTACTTGTCCTTGGGAGAACGGCCAGTGAAGATACCTGTCATTACATTCACGGCATTGAGCTCGGTGTTCTGACCTACCTCGTAGCCTTCGAGACCAGCCTTGGTCTCCTCCTCAAACAGTCTCTCATAAGAGGGATTGTGGGCAATCACAGTTGCGCCTGTGATTCCGTACTTTGTCAAATCTAATGTTGCCATTTTTCAAATTATTATTGATGGTTATTATTAATTATTGTCTGTTATACCTGATTCTTTGTCCGAACCGAATACAAAGGTACAGTTTTCTTTTGAACTGTGGAAAAGAAAAGAGACTTTTTATGCCCAAGCGAAATGGTTTTTATGTTTTTTTGCACAAATTGCGAAGCGGAGTTGTCAATTACATTTCTATCTAGGGGTGATTTTCATAAAATATGCCCTTGAATACAATTTTCTGTCTGCAAAACATTTGCAATACAAAAAAAATAGCTATCTTTGCACTCAAATTACTGGAGCCCCTGTAGTTCAATGGATAGAACTACGGTTTCCTAAACCGTCAATCCGGGTTCGATTCCCGGCGGGGGTACTGCCAACATGTGGGCAGTCTTATCGTTCCACTTCCCCCTTATATCCATCCATGTTTCCAGAAGCGCCCGTCACAGAGTCCCATCCATTTGAACCCTTTATGCCAGCCCATGCCAAGTTGCTGATGCTAGGCACATTCCCGCCATCGGCCAAACGATGGTGCATGCCCTTTTATTATCCCAACTTTACCAACGACATGTGGCGCATCTTCGGCATCTGCTTCTTCGGGAACAAGCATCATTTTATCGCTGCAGGAGAAAAGAAGTTCTGCCAGGAGCGCATCATGAAATTCCTCACTCAGCAGGGCATAGCCATGTACGACACAGCTGTGAAGGTGAGACGCACCAAGAACACCGCCTCCGACAAGGATTTGGAAATTGTGGAGGCCACCGATGTAGAAGCCATGCTCCGCCAGCTGGAGCAATGTGTGGCGGTGGTGACTGCAGGGCTGCTGGCCACCGACCTTTTCTGCAGCCACTTTGGCATCCAAGGCCCCAAGGTGGGAAACTATGTGGAATTTGCCCTTCCCTCCACTCGTCGCAGCATCCGGCTCTATCGCATGCCCAGCTCATCGCGTGCCTATCCCATGCCCACCGAACAGAAGGCCATGTTCTACCGGGAGGTATTTGCCTATTGTTTCCAACTTCCTCTGGCAGCAGACAATCGTTAGTCGGCTTTTTCCCTGGGGATATAGTTCTCATGGCTCATGCAGCACAGTCGTGCAAAGCGCATGGCCGTGTGCAATATCTGCCGCCATACATCTCCATCCTCAGCCAGCAGGCTCCTGGCCTCTATCGACAACTCAGCTACTGCACAGGCGACCCCTGCATTGAAACTGTCGCCCGCGCCCACCGTGCTCACCACTTCATCCAAGGGTGGAACCGGCATCGTGAGGATGCGGTCGGGCGTGCATAGCGTAACGTTACCCGCACCCGTCGTGCATACAAACAGGGGGCAATGGGGGGATATCCATCGGCGGTACACCTCCTCGGGATTACCCGTACCCCACACCACACGGCAATCCTCGTCGCTTGCCCTCACGATGGTGCTCCGGCTGATATTCTCCATCAGAATGTCGTGCAGCTGGGGCAGCTGATGCTGATGGGCTGGGCGGAAATTAAGGTCGTAATAGATTATGGCACCGGCTGTCTCCGCCTCACGAAGCACAGCATCCACCAGCGGACGCACCTCCGGCTGGCAGGCAAAGAACGACCCAAAGAGCAACACGTCGCCTCTGTGGAACACCGGAGGCGAATCCAGCGGCAGATGCTCCACCTGTGGTTTGTAGAACGAATAGGAGGCATTACCCTGATTGTCGAGGAACGCCAGACTGATGGCACTCTTCTTTTCCGAAGCTACGAAATAGCGGGTGTCCACCCCATTCTCCTGAAGGAACTGGATGGTGCGGGTGCCCACCTGATCATTTCCCGTGAAGCCTACAAAAGCACATGGAATGCCTGCGCGCCCCACACTGACTATGCTATTGAAACTGCTGCCGCCAGCCACTGCGGCCACTGGCTGCCCGTCCTTGAATAGGATGTCGAGGATACTCTCCCCCATCCCGATAATCTTATTCTTCATCACTTTATGTTTGAATTGGTTGTCGGGCTTTTGCCGAGAAACGCCCGTATGGCTTCCAGATGGGCCTCGCCGGCCTTGCGCCCCTGGTCATACACATGCTGCATCTTGCGGGCATTCTGTTCCAGCCGTCCGATAGCGATGGTGGACGGAGGGCAGATGACCAGTGCACGTCCCGCAGCCTGCTCACGGGCCAAATAGTCCAGTTCGCGGTTGTACATCTCGTGCCGTACGTTCATGGCCTCCAGAATGGCCGGATAGCGCGGTATGGCCATGCGCAGCAACGGCATCAGGCGCGTACGCTTCTTGCGGAACCCTATGGGCTGGGTGAGGATAACCACACACCGGCGGTAGCCCAGCGACTGGAAATACTGCAAAGGGATGGAGTCGGAAATACCGCCGTCGAGCAGCCGACGGCCGCCGATGCACACCGGGCGGGCAGCCACAGGCATGCTGGCGCTGGCACGAAACCAGTCGAGCGATTCCCGGCCTGGTTCTACAACATGCTTATACACCGCCTTCCCGCTGTCCACATCGGTGCATACGAGATGGAAAGCCATGGGGTTGCAGCTCCAGGCTTCCCAGTCGAAGCGGTCAAGCTGGTCGGGCAGCGTGTGATAACTGAACTCCGCGCTCACCCAGTCGCCCGTAGACACCCAGCTGCGCCACCCCATGTAGCGCGGGTCGTGGATGAAACGCATGTTATAGCGCAAGGCGCGCCCCACCTGCCGCGACTTGAAATTGCAGCCGAACGTGGCACCTGCCGAAACGCCTATCATACCATCGAAACGCACCCCGTTCTCCAGCAGCACATCCAATATGCCTGCTGTAAACAGCGCACGCATGCCCCCTCCTTCCAATACCAATCCGTTCATTACCTTAATGTCTGTCCTAACTATTTTTCCACTTCCTCTCGCCGGATTTTCCAGCAGAGGGCATGTGTGCCAGCCTCCATGTGTCTCGGAAAGGACACACAGAAGCTGGCACACGTGTTCACTTTCAGTTCCTGGTCAATGCCTTGATGCTATCCACCTCTTCCTGGGAGAAAGGCGTGCCATCCTGACGGTAGATGTCGTGGAACCACAAGGGAGGTTCCTGCAGGTCGGGCAGCGGCTCGTCCCATGCAAAGATGGTATTGGTCTTACCAGCCACAAAGCCCCAGTTGATGGCCATCACCTTATGTGCCTTGAGCAGCGGCATGATGGTCTGGAAGAAACTCTTGTTGCGGCGCGCCATGTACTCGGTGCATATCAGAGGACGGTTCATCATGGCCATATACTTGATACACTGGGTATGGTCTTCCGCGTCGTTGTAGTTGTGGTAAGAAATGACGTCTGAGTTCTCCAGCTGGTAGGCATTCAGCGGTGCAAAATCGTCGGACCAATTCCACACACCACTAGTGACAGGCTGTGAGGGATTCACCTCGCGCGCCCATCCGAACACACGCTTGAGCAAAGGAAGGGTGGACACTCCATGGTTGCTGTTCCCTGGTTCGTTCCAAAGGTCCCACAGCAAGACGCGGTCGTCGTCCTTGAAGGTGGTGAGCACATCCTTCACATAAGCCTCCATCTTGGGGTACAGACTGACCGTGTCCTCGCGCAGGGAGGCAGAGGGGTCGCGCACCCATCCGGAGTTGTGCACACCCGGCTTGGGATCGGGCTGCTTGCCATAGGCCGACTCAGCATTCCAGCAGTCGTCAAAGAAAACAAAGAGCGGACGAATGCCATGTCCCTGACAGATGGTCAGGAAATCGTCCATGCGCTGCTTCAGTCCCTCGGGGTCGTTCTCATACACCACACTGCTGAGGTAAACTCTCAGGGTCTTGAAGCCCAAATCCTCGGCCCAGGTGAGTTCCTTGTCAATCTGGTCGTGGTTGTAGGTGTCGCCGCTCCACATCTCAATCTGATTGATGGCACCGGCATTGATGTAGTCGGCACCTGCCATCCATGGCAACTGTGCATACCATTCATTGGCCTTCTCCTCACTCCAGCGCTGGGCTGTAGTCCGTGCTTCCTTCTCACACTGGCATGCCCCCACAAACATGGCCAGCACACCCGCAGCACACAACAGAACTTTCTTTGCTTTCATACTTTTCAATATTACATTAATTAATAAGGATTAACGAAGTCCCATGCTGCAAAGGTATCATTATTTTTGTAGAAAATCCCCTCTTAAACGCATTTTTTTGCATTTCTCCTCGACAAATTGAATAAAATCTAGTAATTTTGTGCACAAAACGACAAAGATTTGGATTAACGCCACACACAACAACATGAAAAAACTATTATTTGTTGCATTTGCACTATGCACTTTTCTGCAAGGCCAGGCCCAGCAGTTGCCTGTGCCTTCTGATGAGATGCAAAAAGTAAGAAACGAGTTTCAGGACCGCAAGTTCGGTATCTTCCTCCACTGGGGTATTTATTCCATGCTGGGCGATGGCGAATGGGTGATGTTCAACAAACGGCTGGGCCGTCAGGAATATGCCTATCTGGCCGGAGGATTCTGTCCCTCATGGTTCAGTGCCAGAGAATGGGCTCTGCTTTTCAAGGAGGCCGGTGCGCAATACGTGACCTTCACCACCCGCCATCACGACGGGTTTTCGATGTGGGACACTCAGGCCAGTGACTACAACATCGTGAAGGCCACCCCCTTCGGACGCGATGTAGTAAAGGAACTCTCCCAGGCACTGGCCATGGAAGGCATCAAGATGCATTTCTACTACAGCCACATGGACTGGTACCGAGAAGACTACCCACTCGGCGGCACCAGCAAGCACCTGCCACATCCCGACAGCACCACCAACTGGGCACAATACAAAGCCTTCATGAACCAGCAGCTCACCGAATTGCTCACCAACTACGGCCCTGTGGGAGCCATCTGGTTTGACGGCATGTGGGACCATCCCGCAGGTTCGGGATTCGACTGGGAACTGAAGGAGCAGTACGACCTGATTCATCGGCTGCAGCCCAAGTGCATGATAGGCAACAACCACCACGGACAAATTGTGGAGGGAGAAGACTTCCAGCTTTTTGAGCAAGACCTGCCCGGCGAGAACACCGCCGGATTCTCGGCCAAACAAGCCGTGAGCCGGCAATTGCCGTTGGAGTCCTGCCAGACCATGAACAACACATGGGGCTACAGCATCACAGACAAGGCATACAAGAGTTCGGATGAAATTATCCGCCGTCTGGTGAAGGCTGCCGGCATGAACTCCAACCTTCTGCTCAACATCGGCCCCCGTCCGGACGGACAGCTGCCCGACGAAGCCGTGAAGATTCTCCAGGACATGGGCCATTTCATGCGCACCTATGGCAAGAGCATCTACAGCACACGCGGTGGCGTCATCCCCCCACAGCCATGGGGCGTGACCACCCAGAAGGGCAAGACACTCTACATCCACATCCTGAACACAGAGGAGGACGGACGCATCCACAACAAAGGGATTGACATGGTCGACGGCAAGCCCTCCATCCTGTTGCCCAAGGGGAAATACAGCATCTCAGAGGTCAGTCTCTTCACCACGGGCACACGACTGGCTATGCGCAACGAGCCTGACGGCACGCGCATTATCCTGCCCAAGCGGCCCACCACAGACATCGTGGACTACCTGCTGGAAGCCAAACTCAACTGACACCCGCCATGGAACAGACATTCCACACCGACATCCTTCCAAGCGGTATGCGTATCGTGTGTGCGCCCGGGCATTCCGACGTGGTCTACTGCGGAGTGGCCATTGATGCCGGCACACGCGATGAGGGCGTGCACGAAAACGGTATTGCCCACTACACCGAGCACCTCAGCTTCAAGGGCACACGCCAGCGCAACGCATGGCGCATCATCAACCGCATGGAATCGGTGGGCGGTGAGCTCAACGCCTTCACGGGAAAGGAAGAGACCGTCTATTACTGTACCTGCATGAAGGAGCATTTCGCCCGCGCAGTGGACGTGCTGATGGACATCGTGTTCCGTAGCACCTACCCCCAGAAGGAGATGGAGAAAGAGGTGGAGGTAGTGGCCAATGAGATAGAAAGCTACAACGACTCGCCCAGCGAACTCATCTACGACGAGTTTGAGAACATGGTCTTCCAGGGACACCCCTTGGGGAGGAGCATCCTGGGCGACGCCAGCCGCCTGCGCCAACTCACCACCGACGACATCCTCCGCTTCACTCGCAGGCTCTACACACCCTCACGCTCCGTACTGTTCGTATACGGACCTGTTTCCCCCACCCGCATCAAGGCAATAGCCAGCAAATACGGGCCGTCCAATACCTGTCCGCTGCCAGATACATCACGCACCAGCCTGCCGCCCTACTGCCAACAGACCGTCACCCGTTCGCTCGACACCCATCAGGCACATGTAATGATTGGCACACGCGCCTTCGCTGCACAGCATCCTCTCCACATGCCACTGTGCCTGCTCAGCAACATGCTGGGTGGGCCTGGTCTGAACAGCAGGCTCAACCAGACCCTGCGTGAACGCCACGGTCTGGTCTATACTGTTGAAAGCAATCTTACCTCCTACACCGATACGGGTGTATGGGCCGTTTATTTCGGATGCGACCCCTCGCAGGCCGACCGATGCATAGCGCTGGTGCAGAAAGAACTTGACAAACTGTTGCGTGCGCCGCTCTCCACCGCTGCCCTCCAGGCCGCCAAACGGCAATTCAAGGGGCAGTTGGGACTAAGCTACGACAATTTCGAGAACGTGGCCATCGGGATGGGAAAGCGTTTTCTCCACTACTGCAACACACTGTCGCACCAGCAACTGTGTGAAAGGATAGACGCACTCACGCCCGCCATGCTATGGCAGGCGGCGCGCCAGGTGTTCCGGCCCGACCAGTTGTCGGTGCTGAAATATGTGTAGAGAGGTTGCGGACTTCACCGCAACACAAAGGTTTGGGTCACACGCTCGGAGTCGCCGCCATAGAAGTCGATGCTTACGCCTGCCGATGAAACACTCAACTTGTATACACCCGCCGCAGGCGAAACCGTGTACTGTCTGAGTCCTGCACGATATTCATCGAAAAGTTCCATCACCTCCTTGTAATCAGCCGCAGAAGCCATTTTTTTCCTGCACACTTCACCATACGTCTCCGGCCCTTGCAACGCAGGGGAACAGTACCGCAAATCCTCACGCGTCCACACGCTGTTCATGGTCATCTGCGTGATGCGTCCCCCATCGCCATACCAGTCGATGAACTCTGTCGTATGGGTATGGCCGCAGAGTACCATCGCATTGCGTTGTGCAAAAAGCCGGCGGAAGTGTCTGCGTGCTTCGGTGTCTGCCTTTTTGGCGGAACCGTGGAAAAACCATCGCGGAGAACCGCCATCATGAGGGATAATGGGACTGTGGACAACCACGAAGGTGTATCTGGCCCCCTCAGTCTCCTTGAGCAAACGCTCCAGTTCAGCGTCGTCCGGACGATTGAAATCCACAAACAGGAACGCATCCTTTCCGATGGTGACACTGAAAGTTGTCTTGTAGATGTTTCTCCCCAGTTCCTTCGACATCCGCCCGGGCATGTACTCGTGGTAGACAGCCTCGGCCTTCGTGCCGCGTACATCGTGGTTTCCCACCACTGAGACAAAAGGCACGTCACCCAACTGCTGTTTGAAATAGTTGACCGTATCGTCGAGGAAACGGCGATGGACAGATGGATTGCCACAGTCGCCTTGAATTAAATCACCCAGCTGAAATACCATCTGTGTGTCGGGAGTAATGAGGTCGTGGGCACGTCTCACAAGGCGCGGACACAACTCACGCCACATCTTGCCGTTGCGTGCAAACTCACCACGCTGGATTTTGTTCAGCCGCTCGTTGGGTTCAAGATAATCGGAATGGTATACGCTTTCGGGTTCCGCATCGAAATGTGTGTCGCCCAGAACCACAATCGAATAGGAATCCTTTCCCTTTCTGCGGGCAAAGACAGGCTGCAGGCCAGTCCCTATGCCCAGTTCCACCAGTCCCGTCAACGATAGTGCAATAAAATGTCTTCTGTCCATAATGTTCAAAGTCTTTTTTGGTGTTCCTATCTGCAAAGATAGTTTTTTTTTCGTGAACTCCGTCCCCTGAACGACTTTTTTTCCATAAGAACATGCTTTTTCCCTATTTCGCCGGGCCATATGCACACCAGACATGACAGTTTCAGGACAGGAGGCATCCTATCCGCGTAAAAGGCATGTTCCATACGGCAGTTCATTCATTTGCCGCCCGTGCTTGTGAACTTCTCGACCACACCGACATGCACGTTAACCAAATATGCCACAAGATAGGCATCCGCGACTGCTACTATTTTTCACGCCTCTTCAGCAAGACTATGGGAATTCCGCCCAAAGACTATCGTAAGCCCCACAAACGTGGCACCCCTCCCGACCAGTCCCTCCCGTGAATCCTTCAATACTGATTGTGGGCGTTTCTCCCATATTTTGATGCCATTTTTGGCATATTCCTCAAGTTTCCGGTGCCGGAATGGCCCACGTTGCAGGCCATTGCTGATATGTGGTGCGCGCTAGGCGGACTGAACCAGGGTGTCTCAGGAATCCGCCCCTATGCCAAGGGCTCAGCGGGCGTATCAACGTTTGTCGAGCACACCATACTGCTGCCAGGCTTCCTGTGGGAAGTTTTCCTTGATAAGACGCTTGCAGAGGAGGTAATGGCTCTTTGCATCCGCAAGAATTCCGTTCGTGGCCTTGACGCGCTTCGACAGTTCCTGACGCAATTTCATACAGGCCTCATCTGCTACCTTCAGGTCCTTGAGGCGTTCGCTCATGGCCCCCAGATCGGCCTCTTCCACTCCCCATTCACGCAAGTTTTCGATATGCTTGCTGTCTTGTACTGAAATAGGTTGACTCATAAACGAAGTCAAATGTTAAAATTTAAA
>CAMBDA010000058.1 GCA_945865175.1 uncultured Prevotellaceae bacterium
CTTCTCTCTTGTACTACAATCTATGTCTATGTAATCCTTTCAAAGAACGCTTCTTTATCTCGCTCGCGGGGGCTGTCCCTCGTTTGCGGGTGCAAAGGTACGTACTTTCCACGACATGGCCAAAACAAAAAGCACTTTTTTTGCAAAAAAACTGCTTTTCAGCAACAATCGCATTACTAACTCGCGTGCGCGTAATATATTATGGTATATAAAGAAAATGCCTGCGTGCATGAAAAGGAGGCAGATTCTTCTCACTTCGTTTTTTTTTTTGTAATTTTGCACTGGAATTTCAACTAAGCAACAAAAAGCATGAAGCAACTATTGATTTTGGAAGCCAGCGAGTCGCTTGAGAAGACCTCGCAGTTTGTGGCGGCCGCACAGAACGGCCAGCTGGAAAAAGTGATTGAACAAACAATCAGGGCAGGAATAGAGGCCGGGAAAAGCATTCTCCTGGCACTGGTGATTTTTCTGGTGGGGCGGTTCCTGATTGGCCTCATCAACAAACTAGCGGCAAGGATGATGGAACGCAAGCATCTGGATGCCTCTATCCAGTCGTTCCTGAAGAGTTTCATCAACATTCTGCTCACCATACTGCTGCTCATCTCCGTTGTGAGCGCACTGGGCGTGAACACGACCTCGTTCGCTGCCCTGCTGGCCTCTGCAGGTGTAGCCGTAGGTATGGCCCTGAGCGGCAATCTGCAGAATCTGGCCGGAGGCATCATCATCCTCCTGTTCAAGCCCTATAAGGTGGGCGACTATGTGGATGCCCAAGGGGTGAGCGGCACCGTGAAGGAGATCCAGATATTCCACACCATCCTGCAGACAGTCGACCACAAGGTAATCTATGTGCCCAACGGCGCGCTCAGCAGCGGCAGTGTGGTCAACTACAGCCTGAGCGAAGACAGGCGCATCGAATGGAGCATCGGTGTGGAATACGGCACGGATGCGGAAAAGGTGAAAAGCACGTTGCTGTCCATCGCATCGGCCGACGGGCGCATCCTGCAGGACCCTGCCCCCTTTATCGCCCTTTCGGGTCTGGGCGAGAGCAGCGTGGACTTTGTGCTGAGGGCCTGGGTGAAGAACGCCGACTACTGGGACGTATATTTCGACCTGAACAGGCAGATTTACGAGGTATTCGGCCAGAAGGGCATTTCATTCCCCTTCCCGCAGATGGTGGTGCATCAGGCAAAATAATCCCTCCCCTATGGGGACACATTCGATGGCAGCGTTGCAGTTACAGGTTTCAGAACAACTGCAACGCTGCCAACGCTGCCAACGTTCTAGATGCTGCCATTGATGTCTGCAATGTAGTTCAGGATTTCGTCGCGTCCGACACGGGTGGTGGCGCTGGTGACAAAATGCGGGGGCAACTGTTCCCACTGCTCGGAAAGCGTGCGCAGGAACAGTTTCACATTGGCATCGGCCTTGGCTCTGCTCAGCTTGTCGGCCTTTGTGAAGACAATGCTGAAGGGAATGCCGTTTTCCCCCAGCCACTGGATGAATTCCAGGTCGATGCGCTGCGGTTCGTGGCGTATGTCGATGAGCAGGAACAGGTTCAGAAGCTGCTGTCTTTGCAGGATGTAGCCCGCAATCATCCGCTGTAGGTTTTCCTGTTCCTTCTTGCTGCGCTTGGCAAATCCATAGCCGGGGAGGTCCACCAGATACCATTCACCGTTGATGATGAAATGGTTGATGAGCATGGTTTTTCCGGGCGTAGCCGAGGTTTTAGCCAGTTTTGTGCGCTCTGTGAGCATATTGATGAGACTACTCTTGCCCACATTGCTTCGTCCGATGAATGCATATTCGGGCAGGCGGGAATCGGGGCATTGCCCCACATGGGCACTACTTATCTCGTAGGCGGCAGACTTTATAATCATATTCCTTGTCTTTTTCGGTTGTACTTGTGGCGTGGGTTATCAGAAGCTGTAGTCGAGTCCCAGGCTGAGCCACTCCTTGAGCATGATGTACTTGCCATTCTTGTTTTTGTAGCGGATGGCGCTGTCGTCAAACTTGGGGTAGACATAGAGCGTGGCGGAGATGAGCCGGTTCACCTTGAAATTGAAGGTGTTCTCCCAGTCGATAGACGTGTAGCTGAGGTTGCTGAACCAATAGATGCGCGTGCTCCAGCTCACGTTCTTGGCGATGGGCCAGCTGCCGTTGAAGGTGACATTGGGTCCCCAGCGGTGATAGGAGTTGTGGCCTGGCCGGATGCCATAGTTGGTGACCAGTGCATCTCGGTCCACATAGCGCAGCGTATAGGCCATGGGCGCCACCACCAGGGAAGCCGTGAACTTTTTGATATTGAAATTGAAGTTCATACCCACGGAGACGGTCATGTCGAGGGGCGAGAGGAAGTCGGTGTTGCACACATCGGTGCCCGAGTTGTAGTTGGGCACAATCTGGCTGGACATCTGCACCTGTGTGGAATAGTAGATTTTCTTCCAAGCCTGGTAGCCGAACTTGGTGACCAGCCTCACGCTGTTGCTGGTGGGGCGGAAAGCACGTCTGGTGTCGTTCTTGGCCGTCTGGAATCCCAGCTGTGCGCTGAGGTTGTTATCCCATATAATCTTGCGCTGGTTATTGAAATTGGCGCTGATATTGAACGTATTGAGACCGCTGTAGGTATTGACTCCCCCCTGGAACCAGTTGTCGGAATAATAGTTTTGGGTGAACTTGAGCGACGTGTTGGCTGCCACCTTCCAGAATTTGGGTCTGCGGGTCACCACCACCACGTTCTCGTCCACGTCCGAACTGAGGTCCACCTCGTTCACCTTTTCCGAGAGCCTGCCGTCGTGGGTGAGGGTGTTGGAGGTGATGTCGTTGCGCAGTTCGCCTGCATTCCTGAGGTCCTCGTCGGTCTGCGCCACCAGCCACGGGTTCTGTGTGTACAGCCTTGCCATGGTGCGGCTGATGGTCCTGAGGCGCAGCAGTTTCTCATCCTGTGTGTGGGCAGTGGTGGTCGACATGAGGTCGCGCAGCACACCCATATATAAGGTAGAAGGCAGCACCAGCCGGTAGTAGTAAGCATCGAATGTGGGCTGCACGCCCACCGCATTGAGCGAGTCCCTGACCGCGGCCAGCGAGTCGATTTGCTGCATGTAGGCATGGACTATCTGCATGCTGTCGGGCACCTCCATGTCGGGAAGGATTTCGGTCACCAGCGAATCATTTCTGGTCTGTGCAGAAACAGCCGTATGAAGCAATCCAAGTATCAAAAAAGCACAAAATATCTTCATTCATTTCAAATTTTGCGCAAAGATAAGGAATTTTGGCACAAAAATGTCAAGTCGTTGGAGTTTTTTTTATATTTTTGCAGATTGAACATAAATACTAACCATAATTTAAGGAAAAAGTGGCTGAGACAAAGTATATTTTTGTGACAGGAGGTGTGGTATCCTCATTGGGAAAAGGCATCATCTCCTCCTCCATCGGAAAACTGCTTCAGGCAAGAGGCTACAACATCACCATCCAGAAGTTTGACCCCTACATCAACATCGACCCCGGCACGCTCAACCCCTATGAGCACGGCGAGTGCTACGTGACGGAAGACGGACTGGAAACCGACCTTGACCTGGGGCACTACGAGCGTTTCACAGGCATCCGCACCACCCATGCCAACAACATCACCACCGGGCGCATCTACAAGAACGTCATCGAAAAAGAACGCCGTGGCGACTATCTGGGGAAGACCATCCAGGTGGTGCCCCACATCACCGACGAAATCAAGCGCAACATCAAGCAGCTGGGCATCAAGTACAAGTTCGACTTCGTGATTACCGAAATCGGAGGCACCATCGGCGACATCGAGAGCGCCCCCTTCCTGGAAGCCATCCGCCAGTTCAAATGGGAAAACGAGGGCAATGCCATCAACATCCACCTCACCTATGTGCCCTACCTGTCGGCAGCCAAGGAAATCAAGACCAAGCCCACCCAGAGCAGTGTGAAACAGCTGCAGAGCCAGGGCATACAGCCCGACATACTTGTGCTGCGCACCGAGCACCATCTGGACGACAGCATCCGCAGGAAGGTGGCCAACTTCTGCAACGTGGCCCCCGATGCCGTCATCCAGAGCGAGGACATGCCCAGCATCTACCAGGTGCCCGTGAACCTGCAGAACCAGGGGCTCGACGAAATCATCCTCAAGAAGCTGGGCCTTCCCGTGGGCGAGCGTCCGGGGCTGGGTCCATGGCGCAATTTCCTGGACCGCAGGGAAAAAGCCACCGAGGAGGTGCACATCGCCCTGGTGGGGAAATACGACCTTCAGGACGCCTACAAGAGCATTCTGGAAAGCCTGGCCCACGCGGGCGTGTACAACGACCACAAGGTGAGGACCCACTTCATCAACAGCGAGCAGGTGACCGCCGACAACGTGGCCACACTGCTGTCGGGCGTGCAAGGCGTGGTCATCTGCCCCGGCTTCGGCCAGCGGGGCATTGAAGGGAAGATTACTGCCGCGCGCTACACCCGCGAGCACGACATCCCCACCTTCGGCATCTGTCTGGGCATGCAGATGATGGTGATAGAGTTTGCCCGCAACGTGCTGGGCTATGCCGATGCCAACAGCCGCGAGATGGACGAGACCACCCGCCACAACGTCATCGACATCATGGAAGAGCAGAAGGCCGTCACCCACATGGGCGGCACCATGCGCCTGGGTGCCTACGAGTGTGACATCCGCAAGGGCAGCCGCACATGGGAGGCCTATGGCCGGCAGGAAAAGGTCTTCGAGCGCCACCGCCACCGCTACGAGTTCAACAACCACTACACCGCCCAGTACGAGCAGAACGGCATGCAATGCGTGGGCATCAACCCCGAGAGCAACCTGGTGGAGATTGTGGAGATTCCCCAGTTGAAATGGTACATCGGCACACAGTTCCACCCCGAATACAGCAGCACCGTGCTGCGCCCCCACCCGCTCTTCATGAGCTTCGTGGAGGCCGCCATTGCCGGCAAGCAGCCCTGCTGAGCAGTCCGCATCCGGCAGGCAGGACAGAAGAGGAACAACAATAATGTAAAAAAAACAATTCAATAATCCCAAACATCAAACAACATCTTATTCACTCATGGACAAAAACACCGTAACAGGTTTCATACTGATTGCACTGGTGCTCATCGGATTCAACTGGTACAGCCGCCCCAGCGAGGCTGAAATGCAGGAAATGGCGCGCCAGGACTCCATCCGGCAGGCAGAACAGGCCATCGCCCAAGCACAGGCACAGGCCGACGACACACAGGCCGACACCCGGGCCCTGCAGCTCATGGCCGACTCCACGGCCCTCTTCCACAGCCAGCTCACGGGCGAGGAGCAGGACGTGGTGCTCCGCAACGAGCACCTCGAAGTGACCCTCTCCACCAAGGGCGGAAAGATAAAGCAGGCCATCATCACAGGCGGCTCGGGCATCAAGGCCGGCAGTCCCGTCCGCATCATGGACGCCGACAACCACCTCCATTTCACCCTCAGCGGCAAGCGTGACAACATCGACACGGACCACTACTACTTCACCCCCGTGGCCCACACGGACTCCAGTGTGGTCATGCGCCTGCAGGCAACCGACGGCAGCACCCTGAACATCCAGTACGCCCTGCACACCGGCTCCTACCTGCTCGACATCACCGTCAGCGCCAACGGCATGGCACGCCACCTGGAGCCCGGCACCAAGACCATACTCATCGAATGGCAGAAAACGGCCAAGATGCTGGAGAAGGGCTTCGACTTCGAGAACCGCTTCAGCAGCCTCACCTACAAGGAGAAGGAAGGCAGTGTGGACAACCTGAGCGAGACGTCGGAAGAGCTGCTCCGGAGCGAGAAGCCCCTCGACTGGGTGGCCTTCAAGAACCAGTTCTTCAGCTGCGTGCTCATCGGCCACCAGGACCTCGCCCAGGCTTCGCTCAGCAGCAAGCCGGCACCCACACCCGACGTGCCCGTTCGCTACGAAAGCCCCCTGAAGGAATACAGCGCCACCATGCAGACCGCCTTTTACGGCAACGGCAGCCAGCCCACGCTGCTGCAACTGTACGTCGGCCCCAACGACTTCCACCTGCTCAAGGAGACCAACCGCCAGGGTCTGCTCAAGACCGACCTGCGGCTGGAGGAAATGATCTACTTCGGCTGGCCCATTGTGCGATGGATCAACCGCTTCTTCATCCTCTACCTCTTCGACTGGCTCAACGGGCTGGGCCTGTCCATGGGACTGGTGCTGCTGCTGCTCACCATCATCGTGAAAATCCTCGTCTACCCCACCACCAAGAAGAGCTACCTGAGCAGTGCCAAGATGCGCGTGCTCAAGCCCCAGGTGGACGAGATAGGGCGCAAGTACCCCAAACAGGAAGACGCCATGAAGAAGCAGCAGGAGATGATGCAGCTCTACAGCCAGTACGGTGTGAGCCCCATGGGCGGATGCCTGCCCATGCTCATCCAGACCCCCATCTGGATTGCCCTGTTCAACTTTGTGCCCAACGCCATCGAACTCAGGGGCGAACCCTTCCTGTGGGCCGATGACCTGAGTGCCTACGATGATGTCATCAGCTGGGGCACCCACATCTGGCTCATCGGCGACCACCTGAGCATCTTCTGCCTCCTCTTCTGCCTCACCAACATCATCAACACCTGGATAAGCATGCGCCAGCAGCAAAACCAGATGAGCAGCGAGCAGGCCCAGCAGATGAAGATGATGCAGTACATGATGTACGCCATGCCCGTGATGTTCTTCTTCATGTTCAACAACTACAGCTCCGGCCTGTGCTACTACTACTTCCTCTCCGGCCTCACCAGCATCCTCATCATGTGGGTGCTGCGCAAGCGCACCGACGATGCCAAGCTCCTGGCCAAACTGGAGGCCTACCGCCAGCAGCACAAGAACGACCCGCGCAAGACCACCGGCCTGGCAGCACGCCTGGAAGCCCTGCAGAAGATGCAGGAGCAGCAGACCAGGCGCCAGTGACGCCCCCATCGTACCATCCCCCTAACGCATTCAATCACAATGACACATTCATGTAAAACCCTCATCACTGCGGCCGCACTCTCCTGTGTGGCCGCAGCCACCACCACCACCATGGCAGCCAGCGACCTTATGACACCGGAAACGCTCTGGTCGATGCACCGCGTGGGCGGACAGACAGCCAGCCCCGACGGCAAGCGGGTGGCCTACACCGTGTCCACCCCCGACATCGCAGCCAACAAAATCCGCACATCCATCTGCCTCATCAACGCCGACGGCAGCGGACGCACCGTACTCACCCCCCAGGGCAGCAGCGAATCGCAGCCCGCCTTCATCCACAAGGGCAATCGCATCGCCTTCCTCAGCGCAGGCAACCTGTGGACCATGGACACCGCCGGTGCCGACCGCAGACAGCTCTATGACGGAGGCGACCTGGAAGGCTTCCTCTTCTCGCCCGACGAAACCATGGTCATCCTCATCCGTCAGGTGGAGGCCACCGGCAGCATACAGCCGCAGGAGAAGGACCTGCCCCTGGCCACAGGCCTCGTCATCGACGACATGAACTACAAGCACTGGGACCAGTACGTCCGCACCATCCCCCACATCTTTCTGGCATCCGTGGACGGAGACGCCGTCAGCATCCAGAAGGACATCCTGGAGGGCGAGCCCTACGAATGCCCCATGCTGCCCTTCGGAGGCACCGAGCAGTTCTGCTGGAGCCCCGACGGCACCCAGATAGCCTACACCAGCCGCAAGAAGACCGGTGTGGCCTATGCCACCAGCACCGACTCCGACATTTACCTCTACGACCTGGCCACACAGCACACCACCAACCTGTGCAAGCCCCAGGACTACCAGGAGCCCGCCGGCGACCCCCTGTGCTCGCTCTCCGCCCAGGAGAAGAACCAGAGCAGCCAGGACATCAATGCCGGCTACGACCAGGACCCGCAGTTCAGCCCCGACGGCCGGCGCATCGCATGGAAGAGCATGGCCCGCGACGGCTATGAGAGCGACCGCACCCGCCTGTGCGTGCTGGACCTGGGGAAGGGCACCAAGACCTATGTCACCGAAAGCTTCGAAAGCGGCGTGGAAAACTTCGTGTGGGCCGACGACAGCAAGCGGCTCTTCTTCACCGGCGTGTGGCAGGCCAGAAGCATGATTTACCAGACCGACCTGCAGGGCCACGTCGCCACACTCACCGCCGGCGATTATGACTACGGCAACATCCAGCTGATGCCGGGCGGCAAGCAGTTGCTCACCAACCGCCACAGCATCTCGGCCCCCGACGACCTCTACCTGGTGCACCCCGTCAAGGGCAAGGGCAGCGTAATCATGCAGCTCACCCAGGAGAACAAAGACATCCTCCAGGGCCTCACCATGGGCGAAGTGAAGGAGCGCATGGTGCCCACCACCGACGGCAAGCAGGAACTCTGCTGGGTCATCTATCCGCCCCACTTCGACCCCTCCAGGAAATACCCCGCCCTGCTCTTCTGCGAGGGCGGCCCGCAAAGCCCCGTCAGCCAGTTCTGGAGCTACCGCTGGAACTTCCAGATCATGGCCGCATCGGGCTACATCATCATCGCCCCCAACCGTAGGGGCCTGCCCGGCTTCGGCATGGAATGGCTGGAGCAGATAAGCGGCGACTACAGCGGACAGTGCATGAAGGACTACCTCAGCGCCATCGATGACCTCATGAAGGAGCCCTATGTGGACAAGGACCATCTGGGCTGTGTGGGTGCCTCGTTCGGCGGCTACAGCGTGTACTGGCTGGCCGGCCACCACGAGAAGCGCTTCAAGGCCTTCATCGCCCACGACGGCATCTTCAACACCACCCAGCAGTACTACGAGACCGAGGAGATGTGGTTCCCCAACTGGGACCTCGGCGGCACGCCCGACCGCGAAGGCACCCGCAAGGTGTTCACCCAGAGCCCCCACCACTTTGTGGACCAGTGGGACACCCCCATCCTGTGCATCCACGGAGAGAAGGACTACCGCATCCTGCACTCCCAGGGGCAGAGCGCCTTCAGCGCGGCACGCATGCACGGCCTGCCCGCCCAGCTGCTGCTCTACCCCGACGAGAACCACTGGGTGCTCAAGCCCCAGAACGGAATCCTGTGGCAGCGCACCTTCTTCCGCTGGCTCGACCGCTGGCTCAAGGACAGCCCCGCCACCAAATAACCGGAAAAGAAAATCCGACCACACAATATGAAACCAACAACAAGACAAAAACTCAACGACAGTGCCGCCATGAGATGGACGGCACTCATCCTCGTGTCCGCCACCATGATGTTCGGCTACTTCTTCACCGATGTGATGTCACCCCTGGAGCCCCTGCTCACAGCCGCCAAGGAAGACGGTGGGCTGGGATGGAGCAGCGACGAATACGGATTCTTTAGCGGATCGTACGGATTTTTCAACGTCTTCCTGGGTCTGCTCTTCATCGGCGGCATCATCCTGGACAAGTTTGGCATCCGCTTCACGGGCACCATGTCCACCGCGCTGATGTTTGCAGGTGCGCTCATCAAATGGTACGCCGTGGGCCACAGCTTCGAGGGCGAAATGATGGGCTACAGCATGCAGGTGGTAGTGGCCTGTCTGGGCTTTGCCCTCTACGGCGTGGGATGCGAGATAGCGGGCATCACCGTGAGCAAGGTGCTGGTGAAATGGTTCACCGGCCACGAACTGGCCCTGGCCATGGGCGTACAGGTGGGTCTGGCCCGTCTGGGCACTGCCGCCGCACTCAGCCTGGCCCTCCCCTTCGCCAAGCAGATGGGCGGAGCCGCCTCGTCGGTGGGGCTGGGCGCAGCCATGCTCTGCATAGGCATGATAGCCTTTCTCGTGTACAATGTGATGGACCGCCGGCTGGATGCCACTGCAGGCGGCTGCGGCAGCGACGCGCCCGAGGAGAGCCTGCGCTGGGCCGACATCGTGTACCTGGTCACTAACAAGGGCTTCTGGTACATCGCCCTCCTGTGCCTGATGTTCTATGCCGGCGTGTTCCCCTTCCTCAAGTTCGCCACCAAAATCATGGTGCTCAAGTACGGTGTGGACGAGAGCGTAGCCGGCAGCATTCCCTCTATGCTACCCTACGGCACCATCGTGCTCACCCCCCTCTTCGGCTACATCTACGACAAGATTGGCAAGGGTGCCACGCTCATGATTATCGGCTCCGTGCTGCTCACACTGGTCCATGCCACCTTTGCCCTGCCCGTCAACAACGTGGCGCTGGCCATCACCCTGATGGTGGTGCTGGGCGTGGCCTTCGGCCTGGTGCCCAGTGCCATGTGGCCCAGCGTGCCCAAAATCATCCCCATGCAGGTACTGGGCACCGCCTACGCGCTCATCTTCTACATCCAGAACATCGGCCTCTCCCTGGTGCCCATCTGGATTGGAAAGGTCAACCAGGCCAACACCGATGCTAGCGGCATGATCGACTACACTCACACCCTGTCCATTTTCGCCGCCTTCGGTGCTATTTCCATCGTCATCTCGCTGCTCCTGCGGGCCGAAGACAAGAAGAAGGGATACGGCCTGGAAGAGCGTAACATGAAATAGGCATACGAAATTGTGTCGCCCCGTCAGGGCTTTGGGGAGAGGCGAACCGCTGGTACACAGGGCTTGTGCCCTATCATCATCGGCGTTCCGCCCATCCAAAGCCCCGACGGGGCGACATAGTCTCATATCGGAGCATAGAATACGGGAAAATACTGATTGTCTTGTACTGAAATAGGTTGACTCATAAACGAAGTCAAATGTTAAAATTTA
>CAMBDA010000059.1 GCA_945865175.1 uncultured Prevotellaceae bacterium
AGCAGCAATGCTTGTCCGCTCCTCTTCAGTTTTTCCGAGTCCCTCGAGCCCTTCGAGCCCCTCGAGAGTATAGAAAGACTCGAGGAACTTGAGGGCTCGAGTAATCACTCTGGCAGTTGTGACTGTTCAGTGGTTGCTGTAGGAGCAGCTTTATGCTCAGAGGTTTTCTTTCTTGGTCTATGCTTTCTTTTTTTCTTCTTTTCTTCGGGCTGTGCGGGTGTATCTGTTGTGGGTGTTGAACCCTCTGAAATGGTTGGTGCAGACTGCTCAACTGCCGGTGCTGCCTTCTTTTCTTTTCCGGGCTTACGCGCATGTTTCTTTTTGGATGGCTCTTTAGCTGTGCCTCCTTCATTTTCCGGCTTGGCGCTAGCTTTAGCGGGCTTGTCAGTTTGTTTGCCTTTACCTTTGCTGCGCTTCTGTGTGGATGACTTCTTCCTGTTGGACGATGCAGGATTATCGTAATCTGGAGCCTCTCCCAACCCCTCGTAGAGAGGTGCCTTTTCAACGGGGGTGCCCAAAAAACGTTCAATGTTCTTGAATTTGGGAATATCCTTTTCACTTACTAGTGTGATGGCGTTACCATCGCGTCCGGCACGAGCAGTTCTGCCGATGCGGTGCACGTAGTCCTCTTCATCGTGAGGAACGTCAAAGTTAATGACCAGGCGGATATCGTCAATGTCAATTCCGCGTGCTACGATGTCTGTGGCTACCAGAATATCCACCTGCCCTGCACGGAAGGCGTACATTGCGTCATCGCGTTCCCCTTGTGAAAGATCGCTGTGCATGGCCCGGGCATTGAAACCTGCACGTTGCAGACTTATAGCTAGATCCTTTGTTTTTACTTTACTTCCAACAAAGATGATAACGCGTTGTGGTGTTGTCTGCTTGAAGATTCTTTTAATAAGCGGAATCTTTTGTGTCTCGTAGCATATATAGGCTTGTTGGTTGATATTGTCAGCTGGTTTGCTTACAGCAAGTTTCACCTCTACTGGATTATTAAGTATGGTATGTGCAAGCTGTTGTATACGATTGGGCATTGTGGCACTGAACATGATGGTCTGCCGATTTGTGGGCAGTGACTTTACAATCTGGATAATGTCATCGTAAAAACCCATGTCAAGCATGCGGTCTGCCTCGTCAAGGATGAAGAACGATACGCGGTTCAGGTCGATATTGCCAAGACTAAGGTGGCTTATGAGGCGACCGGGTGTGGCAATGACTACATCTGCGCCTTGCTGCATACCACGTTTCTCCTGTTCGTATCTGATGCCGTCGTTACCGCCATAGACGGCCACGCTGCTGATGTTGTCGAGGTAATAGCTGAATCCTTGCATGGCCTGGTCGATTTGCTGGGCCAGTTCGCGTGTGGGACTCATGATGACACAGTTAATGGCATCCTTCGGATAGCCTCCGTCTTGGAGAAGGCTTAGTACTGGCAGCAGGTACGCCGCTGTTTTCCCGGTCCCAGTTTGGGCTATGCCAATCAAATCCCGCCCGTTCAGGATGCTGGGGATGGCAGATTCCTGAATGGGGGTGGTTTCGGTGAAGTTCATGTCATCTAGTGCGTCAAGCACACGGTCGTTCAAGTCTAAATCATAGAAGTCCATATTCTTGTTGTGTTCAGTTTAAAATATTGCGGGGCTTTACACGCCCTATATGATAGTGTTATCGTGGTGCCTTCTTGTAGAGGTACCATGCTATAAAGAAATACAGTATGTTGGGGATCCAGGCGGCAAGTGCCGGGTGAAGGCCAGCATTGATGCTGAAGGTTCCCGACATGGTTTGTAGCAGGATATAGCTGGCGCTGAGGGCCAGACCTACACCTAGCGCTGTGCCCATGCCACCTTTCCTCTTCTTTGCAGAGATAGACATACCGATGGCTGCCAGGATGAAGGCAGCAAAGGGTGAGGACCATCTTTTGTGATATTCCACCTCAAAGGGCTTCACGTTGGCACTGCCACGTATGCGTTGCTTCTCTATGTAGGAACGCAATTCCCGGTTGGTCATTGTTTCCTGTTGGTTACGTATGAACAGAAAGTCCTGCGGCTCCATCATGATGATGGAGTCCAGTTTGTCCTTATAGGTTATTTCTTCGCGCATACCACGCAGTTCTCTCACGGTGACCCCTTGAAGTTTCCAGTGGTATCGTTCATCGCTGAGGGTATCATATACTACAGTGCGTGCTGTGAGATGAGACACCAGCTTTTTCTTTTCAAATTTGTCCAATGAGAATCGATATCCGGTTTTACTGTTTCCATCAAAATGTTCCAGAAAGGCAATAACACCTGTATCTACCTGCAGCTGTACATTGTCAGCGTAGGTGGGATTCTTTTTGGCTTTCTTATAGCGGTCCTCAAACTGTAGGCGCTTGACGCTGCTGTATGGAATGACCTCTGATCCAAGATAAAAAGAGACAGAGGCGATGATAGCTGCGCTAATCATGTAGGGGCGCATGAGCCGTCCGAAGCTCATTCCTGTGCTAATCATTGCGATAATCTCGCTGTTGTCGGCCAACTTACAGGTAAAGAAGATGACGCTCAGAAAAACGAAGAGTGCACTGAAGAGATTGCTGTAGTAAGGGATGAAATAGAGGTAATAGGTGAGGATGGCATTCCATGGAGCATGGTTGCTGGTGAAACGGTCCACATTCTCGTTGAAGTCGAACACAACGGCGATGCTGATAATGAGCAGGAGTGAGAACACGTATGTGCCCAGGAACTTGGCTATCAGATAGCGGTCGATGCGTTTGAGAAAGGGAATCTTCATAGGTTGCCTCCTTATTAATTAATGTAGGGGTAATCAGAGCCGTTGCATGAGTTGCGGGAGAATGGATGTCTTCCAGTCACGGAAGTCGCCTGCCAGGATGTGCATGCGTGCTTCACCCACCAGCCATAGGTAGAAGGACAGGTTGTGGATGCTGGCGATTTCCAGCGCAAGCAGTTCCTGTGCCTTGAACAGATGGTGGAGATAGGCGCGTGAATAGGCAGTATCACAGGAGGCCGTCCCTTGGGGGTCGATGGGAGAGAAATCCATTTCCCACTTTTTGTTACGCATGTTCATGATGCCGTTGCGGGTGAAGAGCATGGCGTTGCGCCCATTGCGCGTGGGCATTACACAGTCAAACATGTCCACACCCAGTGAGATGGCCTCAAGGATATTGGCAGGTGTACCCACTCCCATCAGGTAGCGGGGCTTGTCGGACGGGAGAATGGCATTGACAACTTCAATCATTTCATACATCACTTCTGCGGGTTCGCCCACTGCCAGTCCGCCTATGGCATTGCCGACGGCTTCTTTAGCGGCAACAAATTCGGCACTTTGTTGGCGCAAATCCTTGAAGGTGCAGCCTTGAACGATGGGGAACAAGGCCTGTTCGTATCCATACAGCGGTTCTGTTTCGTTGAACCGCTTGAAGCAACGGTCCAGCCAACGGTGGGTCAGTCCCAGACTCTTCTTGGCATATTGATAATCACTGGTTCCCGGCGGACACTCGTCGAGCGCCATCATGATGTCTGCACCGATACTGCGCTCAATGTCCATCACGCGCTCTGGTGTAAAGATGTGTTTGCTGCCGTCGATATGGCTCCTGAAGGTGCAACCCTCCTCTGTGAGTTTGCGGATGCCTGTGAGCGAGAACACCTGGAAGCCGCCGCTATCTGTGAGGATAGGGCCATCCCAGCTGTTGAATCTGTGGAGACCTCCCGCGGCTTCGAGCACAGCTGTCCCAGGCCGCAGGTACAGGTGGTAGGTATTGCCCAGAATGATTTGGGCTTTCACCTCTTCGTGCAAGTCACGTACTGTAACTCCCTTGACGCTGCCCACTGTGCCCACGGGCATGAAGATGGGTGTCTGTATGGTGCCGTGTGGTGTATGGAAGAGACCTGCTCTGGCCTTGGTTTGTGCATCGGTGTTTAGCAGCTCAAATCTCATGCGCCCTCCTTCTTTTCTTTATCCTCGTTGAAGACAAATTGAATGGCATTGGTCACCTTTTGCTTGGTGAGGGCAATGGCCCATACGTCCTGTATGGTGTTCACATAGTTGAAGTGCATGCCTTTGAGATAGTCTGCGGGAATCTCCTCGATATCCTTCCGGTTGTCGGCGCAAAGCACAATTTCAGAGATGCCGGCCCGCTTGGCAGCCAGAATCTTCTCACGTATGCCACCCACGGGAAGCACTTTTCCCCGCAAGGTGATTTCTCCGGTCATGGCCAATCCGGCGCGTACTTTCCGCTGTGTGAGTGCAGAGGCGATACTGGTGGCCATCGTGATGCCTGCGCTGGGTCCGTCCTTGGGGACAGCTCCTTCGGGCACATGAATGTGAATGTTGTAGTTGTCAAAGATGCGCATGTCAATCTGTAGCAGTTCGGCATGTGCCTTGATATATTCCAGCGCCAGCATGGCACTCTCCTTCATCACGTCGCCCAGATTGCCGGTGAGTGTGAGCTTGCCCACTTTGCCCTGGCTAAGGCTTGTTTCGATAAAGAGGATTTCTCCGCCCACACTGGTCCATGCCAGTCCTGTGACGACACCTGCATACTCATTGCCCTGGTACTTGTCGCGGTTAAAGAGCGGTTTCCCCAGCATCTCCTCCACACGCTTCTCTGTGATGGGAGCCAGTGCGTTTTCATTTTCCATCGCCAGTTCCATTGCCAGCTTGCGGAAAATATTGCCAATCTGTTTTTCCAGGCCTCTTACACCACTCTCACGTGTGTAGTGTTCAATCAGAAACTCCGTGACGCTTTTGTTCAGTTTGATTTCCTTATGGTCGGCCAGTCCGTTGCGTTCCCTCTCCTTGGGCACCAGATGACGTTTGGCAATCTCAATTTTCTCCTCGGTGACGTAGCCGCCCACTTCTATGAGTTCCATGCGGTCGAGCAGGGGACGGGGGATGCTGCCGATGTCGTTGGCGGTTGCGATAAACATGACATGGCTCAGGTCGTAGTCTATGTCGAGATAGTTGTCGTGGAAGGCAGTGTTCTGCTCAGGGTCGAGCACCTCCAGAAGTGCCGATGAGGGGTCGCCGTTGTGCGTGGCTTGTGACACCTTGTCTATTTCATCCAGGATAAATACGGGGTTGCTGCTGCCTGCCTTGATGATGTTCTTCAGAATGCGTCCGGGCATGGCACCGATGTAGGTACGTCTATGTCCTCGTATCTCGCTCTCGTCATGCAGTCCGCCCAGGCTCATCCTCACGTACTTGCGTCCAAGTGCCTTGGCAATGCTCTTGCCCAGGCTGGTCTTTCCCACTCCGGGAGGGCCATACAGGCAGATGATGGGGCTTTTCAGGTCGCCCCTGAGTTTCAGCACTGCCAGATGCTCCAGGATGCGCTGCTTCACCTTCTCCATGCCGTAGTGGTCTTCATCCAGAATACGTTTTGCGCGTGGGAGTTTCAGGTTGTCTGTGGTCCAGCTGTTCCATGGAAGGTCGAGCATGGTTTGCAGATAGCTAAGCTGCACATTGTAGTCGGGGCTTTGCATATTGATACGCTGCAGGCGGAGCAGTTCCTTGTCAAAGGTCTTCTGGACAGCCTCGCTCCATTGTTTCTGCTGCCCCTTGGCACGCAGGTTTTCGATGTCGTCTTGCCGGCTGGCCCTTTCATCGTCCGCTCCAAGTTCCTCCTGGAGGTTTTTTATCTCTTGGTTGATGAAATAGTCGCGTTGCTGCTTGTCAAGGTCGGCACGTGTCTTCATCTCCACGTTTTGCTTAATCTGTTGAAGATGGATGACTGTATTGAGCACCTTCACCAGTCTGAATGCACGTTCGCGTTCAGTGGGCTCCTCCAGAAGACTCTGCTTGGTTTCTGTGTTGAAGGGAAAGTTGAGGATGATAAAGTTTATGCTCGATGCATTCATGGGAAGGGCGGAGATAAACCTGACCAACTCATCTGGAATGTTGTCCGACATGGAGACAAACTGTTTCACCCTGTCAAAAATGATTCGCTGCACGGTCTTGTATTCAGGGTCGAGTTTGTCATCGAACCAGTCGTCATAGTCCTCCACGTCGCATACGGGGTACTTGCTTTCCCAATGGATATTGGTGGCGCGACCTCTGTTCAGACATTGCACCAGCGCATTGGATGTGCCGTCGGGGCCTTCAATCATGTGTATGATGCGTGCGATGGTCCCCACCTGATACAAGTCTTTCTCTTCGGGTCGTTCCACCTTTTTGTTTTTCTGTGCTACGATGAAGATAAGACTGTTTTCCTTTTCTGCTTCCTTTGCCAGTTTTGCAGAGAAATCCCTTCCGATGGAGATGGGTGACACGGTACCGGGGAACATGACATTGTCTTTCAGCGCCAGGATGCCCATCCGGCCTGATTCATGGGCGTGCATAAAACTTGCGTTATCCTTGTCTGCAGACATGGTTATGGAGAATGAAGTGGTCTTTTTCTTGCTTTCTAACATACGTGGGTTCAGGGATTATATGTACAATCATCACAAAACGGGTGCAAAGTTATGAAATTTCTGCCACATTCCGATGATTTATCTATTTAAATTATGTAATTTTGCAGCAAATATGTAAGTGATTCTATCAGTTTCCATAAGGCATGAGCATGTATCAGTCCAATCATTCGTTCAGATTCCGACAGTTTGAAGTCTTCCATGACCGTTGTGCCATGAAGGTGGGCACTGATGGTGTGCTTTTGGGCGCATGGGCAGACGTATGTGACGGCACACGCATTCTGGATGTGGGATGTGGCAGTGGCTTGGTGGCTTTGATGGTGGCCCAGCGTGCTCCGCTTGCATCGGTGGTGGGAGTGGACATTGACCGTGAGGCCGTGGAGCAGGCGACGGAGAATGCGGCACGTAGCCCTTTTGCCGGTAGGGTGGTGTGTGAACAGGCGGATGTGCGCCAGTATGCACCTGCTTTCCTATTCGACCATGTGGTGAGCAATCCCCCCTTTTTTGAGGAAGACACGCTTCCGCCCGACAAGGCGCGGATGAGTGCCCGCAATGCTGCAGCACTTCCTTTGCCCCAGCTGCTTTCTGCTGTCTCCCGCCTGTTGCGGTCTGGCGGCACATTCTCATTGATATTGCCTGTCTCCACAGCAGACAGGTTTGTCACCCTGGCCCTTGCAGAGGGATGGGGCGTGGCCCGCTCGTGCACTGTATGGACTACGCTGCGCAAGCCGCCCCGTCGCAGGATGCTCACGCTGGCCAGGGGCTGGAAGGGTGAGGCACAGCAGGAAACGCTGGTATTGCATGCGCCAGACGGAGGACGCAGCGATGCCTATCAGTGCTTGTGTGGGGACTTCTATCTCTGACAAAATGTCAGGTAAACGGTAAATATGTCATATACAGTTAGTTAAATTGTATTTCGTTGTTTGTCTGATGTGTTAAATCAGGTATCTTCCTGTCTGCTTTGTGCCCGATTGGCACATGCTTTGCATAATGATGGGTGTACGACGGAAACCTCAGAGAGAGGTGGAAGAGCGTGCAAGAATGAACTGAATGTATAACCCTTTAAAGATAGGAGATTAAAACTATGTTACCAATGATTATGAACAACTACCGCAACGCTATGAACTGGATGCCTGGTTTCCTGAACGACTTTTTCTATGATACACCCGCATCCCGCGAAGTACACACCACTTGCCCTGCCATTAATGTGAGCGAGGACAAGAAGGGCTACAAGCTTGACCTGGCTGTGCCTGGCACCACAAAGCAGGACTACAATATCCAGATAACCGAGGACGGCAATCTGATGGTAAGCCTGGAGAAGAAGAACAAGCAGGAGGAGAAGAGCGAGGATGGCAAGCGTTATCTGCGCAGGGAGTTCAGCTACCAGAAGTTCTCGCAGGCGTTCACCCTGCCCGATGATGTAGATCGCAGCGGCATCACAGCCACTGTCACCGACGGTGTGCTCACCATCTCGCTGCCTAAGAAGGAGCAGGAGGCATTGCCTGCCGGCCGTATGATTGAAATTAAGTAAGGCATGTATCAGGCGTTGGCCTGATGCTAGCATATCAAAGGGGCATCCGGGACGTTGGTCTCGGATGCCTTTTTTGTTGTGGTGGCCGGTTGTTGCGGGTCTCTGATTACCATTTATAACATTGTGGTCTGTGTATATTATCTTCATTTCCGGTAAGGTTAATAACCTTTCGGCCATAAGATTAATAACCCTTCAGCCGTAAGGTTATTAATCTTATCAGAAGTGTTGTCGTGTTCGTAGACCATGACAGTTATATCAGAGTCTCTTCAAAAATAAGAATCTATAAGACATCACTCCATATTTTGGATGAACCTAAAATCAGCCGCTAGGGAAATACTTTGTATAGACGCCCCAACTGGGAAAAATTTGCTGCCCAGCTGGGTAGCAAAAACGGCCTGTTTGCCCCTTCTCCGGTTCTTTCCCTTTTTTTCCCTTTGCATCCCTTGCCCGTTTCGGAATAAAAGCGTAGCTTTGCAGGTGAATAGGCACGAAACACAGAAAAAACCAGCATGGATAAGAACAAACTGAAGCGGTTGCCCGTGGGCATACAGACATTTGAGAAGGTCATCAATGGGGATTACCTCTATGTGGACAAGACGGAATACATCTGGAACATGGTCCACCTGAGCAACTATATCTTCCTGAGCCGTCCCCGGCGGTTCGGCAAGTCGTTGCTTGTGTCCACGCTCCAGGCCTATTTCGAGGGAAAGAGGGAACTGTTCAAGGGGCTGGCCATGGAACGGCTGGAGAAGGAATGGGTGGAATATCCTGTGCTGCGTTTCGACATGAGCCTGGGCAAGCACATGGAGAAGGACCAGCTGGAGCGGTATCTACTGTATATTCTGGAAGAGAATGAAAAGCGGTTTGGCTTGTCCTCCA
>CAMBDA010000060.1 GCA_945865175.1 uncultured Prevotellaceae bacterium
ACCGTAAAAAAATAGTGATAGCAATATAACATATGAGTACAATACAGAATAAGAAAAAGCAGGAAAAACGGATAATTAAATGTCAAACTTGGGTTAGCAAAAAGCCCGAAATAAGGTCTTGACATAAAAAAGGGTGTGTCAGTTATTTTTGACACACCCTCTAAACTATGTCACCCCTTCGGTTATATTATACCAAAGCCCTGAAGGAGAGTGACGTGAAAGGTAATTGCACGTTTCCTTTCTCCGGACAGGGGATGGCAAGTTATTTCCAGGTCAGTGCCTTGCCGATATTGTCATAGATGAGTGCCCAGTGGGCGCGCGTCTTGCTGTCGACTGCCGATGTGCTGGCTGTACGGGCCTTCTTTTGCAGTTGCTGCAGGTTGCTGAGAGCCGCAGCCCTGCACGCTTCCGTTTCCCCGTTATAAATGCCTATGAGCATGTTGGTGACAGCATGCTGCAGGGCGGCCCTGTAATCCGACACACGGGCACGGCTGTCGGCTTCGCTGAACACGCGGCGGGCGATGTCGGCCAGATAGGTGTCGATAGTGTAGAGCGTATTGAGCCGGTAGATGCGGCTCTTCAGCAGGTAGGGGATGCGGTTGGCCACGTTTTCGGTAATTGACTGTGGATGGGCGGTGATGCGGTTGATATAGGGCACCTGAATCATCCATGTAGGTTCGTGGAATACCTCCTTGTCAATCCATTCCATGGCATCCTGCTGCTTCTGCAGCGGAGTGGGGGCATACACGTCACCTGGTTCATCCTTTGCACGCACGGTGCGGTAGTGCCCGCCAATGTAGTTGACCACATGCCCCATGTAGCGGAAGTACTGACCGATGATGTTATCGTAGAGTACGTTCACGTCGTTGTCATAGATGTCCTTCTTGTTGTCGGCCGCCCATTCAGTGAGGCACACGATTTCGCGTTTCAGGTTCATAAGGCCATAACTGCTGGCCTTCACGGCATCGTCGCCCAGGTCTTCTGTCTGGCAGCGGGGATCAATCTGGTTGCCCTCACCGTCGCCCCACCACAGGCGCGGATTCTTCTGGGCCTCTCTCACCAGCGGCTCCATCAGTCGGTGGTCATCATCGGGGTTGTCGGCCTTCATGGGCATGTACCCCCACTGGATGGCCCATACGTCATAGTCGCCGATGCGGGGGAAGATGCCCTTGCGGCTGATACCGTCTTCGGGCTGCGCCACATAATTGAAGCGTGCATAATCCATAATGCTGGGCGTGTGGCCGTGTGCTTCCACCCAGGCCTTGGAACGAAGACTGTCCACAGGCACGGTGCTGCTGCTACCAAAGTTGTGCCGGAGCGAGAGTGTGTGTCCCACCTCATGACTGCTGACAAAGCGGATGAGCTGTCCCATCAGTTCTTCGTCGAAATTCATCTTGCGGGCCGCCTCGTCGATGCTGCTGGCCTGCACCAGATACCAGTCGTGCACCAGACGCATCACATTGTGGTACCAGCAGATGTGGCTTTCCAGTATTTCGCCCGTGCGGGGGTCACTCACGTGAGGGCCATAGGCGTTCTCGATGGGGGAGGCCAGATAGCGGATGCAGCTGTAGCGGGCGTCCTCCATGCTCATGGTGGAGTCGTCTTCCGGCCACTCGCGTGCCTGGATGGCATTCTTCCATCCTGCCTTCTCAAAGGCCTCCTGCCAGTCCTCCACGCCCTGAATCAGATATTTGCGCCATTGCTTGGGCGTGGCAGGGTCGATATAGTAGACGATGGGCTTCACTGGTTCCACGGCCTCTCCTGCACGTTGGCGCGCCACATCCTCGGGGCGTGCCTCCAGTCGCCAGCGGGCGGCTATGCGCACGGGTTCCACACGCTGCTGATCATCGGTAAACTGGTTGTATCCGTTGGTGAAATACCCAACGCGCGGGTCGAAATAGCGGATGGGCATGGGATTGGCAGGGAGCATCACGAAGCTCACGTTGAGGCCGAAGGTGACCTTGCCCGTCTCTCTTGCGGCGGGGATGTGTCCGCTGTTGGAGGCAAAGGTCTTCACCATGCGCACCTCGGTGTTCATGGGGAACGACTTGATGTCCTCGATATAGCTCATTTCGCCTATCATGCCCTGCAACTCCATCGACTTCTTGAACTGATTGGGGAGGCCCATGGCGGGATTGTCCTGGTTGAAGAAGGCCGACACTTTAATCTTGCTCATTCCGTCCTTGTGCTCCTCCACCTTGAAGCTGCCGATAATGGGATGGGTGTTGCTGATGGTGATGGCCTTGCTTATCTGCTGCGAGCTGTCGGCTACATTGATGAAGAGCACGCTGCGCAGAAGCAGCTCTCCGCCAGGTGCCTTCTCGAAGCGTACGGTCTGCTCGTTCACCTGCTCTCCGCCGAAAAGCCCGATGCTAGAGGGCGTACTGGTGAAGCGCACGGTGGTGAGGAATTCGCGCCCCAGCAGTGTGTCGGGCACATGGAAGTACCATTCGTTCTTCTCCTTCGTCACGCGGAACATGCCGGGACGGTCAATCTGCGGTTTCTCTGCCTTCACGCTGTCGGCCGGTGCTTCGGGCGCTCCCTTCTTGCCCTTCCTGCGGCTTTTCTTTCCGCTCTTCTTCTTGTCCTTTTCCTGCTTCTCCTTCTTCTGTGCCTTTTCGGTCTTCTGCTTGTCCTTTGCCTTTTCGGCACGGGTCACCTGCGTGCCGGAAAGGAGGCAGAGGCACAGCAGGAGCACAATCTTTTTGTAATTCATAATTTATATGTGGATAAAATACTGTTTCTGAATACGAAAAAAAATTGGATGCTGATGGCTAATCCTGTGTAAAAATGGGTGCATTGCCCGCGGAATCTGCGGCCGCTTGCCGGGGATTCCTGGGCAATGCCGGTTGGTTTTCTCTGTGTGGTGCGTTAGTGAATGCTCCGCTCACTGGCGGATCAGATGAGATACTGGCTGCTGATACTGCGGTTTTCCTCGATGCGGCGAATGGTTTCAGCCATCATGTCGGCGATGGAAATCTGCTTCACCTTGTCGCAGGCATGGGAATAGGGGATGCTGTCGGTGAACACCATTTCCACGAGGGAACTGTTCTGCACACGCTCACTGGCCGGACCACTCATCACGCCATGGCTGGCAATGGCACGCACGCTGCGTGCGCCGTTTTCCTTCATCAGGTCGGCGGCCTTGGTGATGGTGCCCGCGGTGTCCACCATGTCGTCGATGAGGATGACATTGGCATCCTTCACGTCGCCAATGATGTCCATGTGAGCCACCTCGTTGGCCTTCTTGCGCGTCTTGTTGCACAGCACCAGCGGACAGTCGAGATACTTGGCATAGGTGCTGGCACGTTTGCTACCGCCCACATCGGGTGTGGCAATCACCAGATTCTCCAATTGGAGACTTTGGATGTAGGGGAGCATCACGGTGCTGGCATACAGATGGTCGACGGGCACGTTGAAGAAGCCCTGTTCCTGGTCGGCATGCAAGTCCATGGTGAGCAGACGTGTAATGCCAGCCACGCTGAGCATGTCGGCCACCAGTTTAGCAGCGATGCTCACACGGGGCTTGCTCTTGCGGTCCTGGCGGGCCCATCCGAAATAGGGTACCACCGCATTCACGGTGCGTGCCGATGCACGCTTGGCTGCATCCACCATCAGCAGCAGTTCCATCAGGTTGTCGGCATTGGGGAAGGTGCTCTGCACGAGGAAGACGTCTTTTCCGCGGATGCTCTCCTCAAAACATACCTCAAACTCGCCGTCGGCGAATCGGGTGACGGACATTTTTCCCAGCTCGCATCCAAGGCTGGCGCAGATTTTCTCGGCCAGATAGCGGGTGCTGGTGCCGGCAAATACCATGAACGGTTTTTTTTCGTTTGTTTCCATTATCTTTTATATGGTTTTGTAGATATATAGAGATGTGTATGAATGTGTCTATACAGTGGCCTTTCTCAGGTTGCGGAAGTGTGCGATGAGCGGTTTGAAGTCGGCGCCCGAATGGATGTTGAAGCGCTTCCACAGGTCGCCTTTCACCATCACGCCACCGAATCCTATCTCACGTAGCAGCGGGATGTTTTCCAGCGTCACGCCTCCCTGCGCCATCACCTTGCGGTCGATGAGCCCCTGGCGGGCAGCCTCGCGCAGGGTATCGGTGGGGTAATGAGCCGTCTTCTGGGGCTCGGAAATGCTGTCGAGGGTGCGCCCGAGGCACACGTAAGCCGACGCCTGCTTGGCTTCCGGCAGGCTCTCCAGGTCGTAGCAGGTGCGCGTGACAAGGCCCTTGTAGTGCTGGGGTACCTGACTGTTGCGCGGGGTAAGATGAATGCCCAGGAGGCCAAACTCCTCATAGAGATAAAAGTGGTCGTGTGTGATGATACGGCTATGGAACTCCTCCGGAATCAGCGTGAGCAACCGCTCACAATACACTGGTTCAGAGTCGGGTTTCCTAAGATGGAGCTGATCCAGGCCTTCCTCGAACAGCGATGTGAGAATCTTGTCTTCCTCCACAAAAAAATCCGGGCTCGTCAGTAGAATCAGTTTCATTACTTGCGATAGTTCTTGAAAATTTCCGCAAAGTTAGGCATTTTTCCCGAGATAATGGCATCTTTTTGTAGGATAATTTGTATCTTTGCCCAGCAAATAACCATTTTAAACCACTTCACCAATGAGAAAAACCTTATTTTGTATGGGTATGGGGCTGCTCGCGACAGCACAGCTGCAGGCACAGCCGGCCGAACCCCTGTGGATGCGTGGCGGACAGCTTTCGCCCGATGCCTCGCAAATCGTCTTCTCTTACATGGGCGACCTCTATGTGGTTCCCGCCAGCGGAGGCGACGCCCGCCAGCTTACCACCCACCAGGCCTACGACGGCCACCCCCTATGGAGTCCCGACGGCAGCCAGATTGCCTTCAGCAGCGACCGCGACGGTGGACTGGACGTGTACGTAATGCCGGCCACGGGCGGAAAGGCCCGCAGGGTAACTACCAGCGCCGATGGCGAGACACCCATGGCATGGCTCTCGGACGAGCGGCTGGTCATCCAGCGTGCAGGCATGCCCACGGCCACCGAGCTCATCTATCCCACAGGCACCTTCACCAAACTCTATGAGGTGGACGTAAGGGGCGGCCGCCAGCACCTCTTCTGCGCCTGGCCGATGGCGCAGGTGAGCATCGCCGCAGACGGGCGCATTCTGTATGAGGATGTCAAGGGCTATGAGGACCAGTGGCGCAAGCACCACACCAGCAGTGTCACTCGCGACATCTGCATCAAGGAGGGCGACACCTACCGCCAGCTCTCCACCTTCAAGGGGGAGGACCGCAATCCCGTGTGGGACAAAGAGGGAACCGGTTATTTCTATCTGAGCGAGCAGGACGGCACCATGAACGTGTGGCATGCACGGCTCGACGGCCAGACAACCCAACTCACCCGCTTCAAAGGAAATCCCGTGAGATACCTCAGCGTGGGTGCCGGCAACATGCTTTCCTTCACCTGCGACGGACAGCTCTACACTCTACGTCCCGGCGGTGAGCCGCAGAAGGTGGACGTACGCATCCACAACGACATCGACCCCGACCGTGTCGTGCGCACCCTCACCTACAGCGGTGCCACCCACGTGGCCGTTTCGCCCAAGGGCGGCGAAGTAGCCTTTGTGATGAACAACGATGTGTATGTCACCGACATGGAGTACAAGACCACCCGCCAAATCACCTGCACCCCCGAACGCGAGCGCACCGTGGACTTCCGCGCCGACGGACGCGCTGTGGTGTATGATAGTGAGCGGGGCGGCGTGTGGAGCATCTACGAGTCGGAGATAGCCAGCGACAAGGAGCCCAAGATGGCCTATTGCACCGCCACCAAGGAATGCCGCCTCACCGATGGCGTGACTACCAGTTTCCAGCCGCAGTATAGCCCTGACGGCAAAAAGGTGGCCTATCTGGAAGACCGTGTCACCCTGCGTGTAATCGACCTCAAGAGCGGCAAAATCAACACCGCTATGGACGGCAAGTATGCCTATTCCTACAGCGACGGCGACCAGTACTTTACCTGGAGCCCCGACAGCCGCTGGCTGCTGGCCGAATACCTCAACGTGGGCGGATGGAACAACCCCGACATCGCCCTTGTGCCCGCCGATGGCAAGAAAGAACCCTTCAACCTCACCCAGAGCGGCTACTCCGACGGACACCCCAAATGGGTAATGGACGGCAAGGCCATGATTTTTGCCAGCGACCGCGCCGGATACCGCAGCCATGGCAGCTGGGGATCGGAATACGACGTTTACATCATGTTCTTCGACCCTGAAGCCTATGAATGCTTTCGCATGAACAAGGAGGACTTCACCCACTATGTGGAAATGCTTAAGGAGAAGGAGAAGAACAAGAAGAAGGACGATAAGGACAGCACCAAGGCCGATGACGTGAAGCCCCTCCGCTTCTGTCTCGACAACCTGGACGACCGCACCATGCGCCTCACCCGCTCGTCCGACTTCATCAGCGACGCCGTGATGAACAAGGAAGGTACCAAGCTCTACTACATTGCCCCCTATAATGGCAACAACGCTCTGTGGATGACCGACTTCCTGGAGGGTACCACGGTCATGCGAATGGGGCAGATAAGCGGCCATTCGCTGCGGGCAGACGCCAGCTGCAACAACTGCTACTTCGTGGGCGGAGGCGGTTCCATCAACAAACTCGACCTGGCCGCCAATAACATCAAGAACATTCCCTTCGAGGCCTTTGCCGTAGACTCCCTGGCCCGATTCCAGGCCTATCTTTACGAGCATATCTGGCGCCAAACCAAGGAGAAACTCTATGACCCCGGCATGAACGGTGCCCCCTGGGATTCGCTCTATGCCACCTACAAGCGCTTCCTCCCCCACATCACCAACGGCTACGACTTCTCCGAAATGGCCAGCGAACTGCTGGGCGAACTCAACGTGAGCCACACAGGATGCCGCTACGGCGGCAATGGCCGCAGGCTTCAGGATGCGGAGCTGGGCGTTCTCCTGGACGAATCCTACAGGGGACATGGCCTCAGGGTGGCCGAGGTGTTGCCAGGCGGCCCGCTCGATGTATGTGAGCAGGTGAAGGCGGGTACCATCATCACCGCCATCGACGGCCATGCAATCACCGACACCACCGACTACTTCCCCCTACTCGCCGGCAAGACAGGCATCTCCACTCGCCTCACTCTCAAGGGCGAGAAGAAGGAGGTGACCATTCGCCCCATCTCCCGCTCGCGACAGAGCGAACTGCTCTACAACCGATGGGTGCGCCGCAACGAGCACTATGTGGACAGCATCTCGAACGGACGTATCGCCTATGTACATATCCAGTCTATGAATTCGCCCAGTTTCCGCCGTTTCTACAAGTCGCTCCTCTCCGAGAAGAACCGCCAGCGCGATGCCGTGGTGGTGGACATACGCAACAACGGCGGCGGCTGGCTGCACAACGACGTGTGCCTGACCCTCTCGGGCACACGTTACGTGCGCTATTCGCCCCGCGGGAAATATATCGGAAACGACCCCTTCGACCGCTGGGTGAAACCCAGTTGCATGCTTGTGTGCCAAAACGATTATTCCAATGCCCACGGTACGCCCTGGCTCTACAAGGAGATGGGCATCGGCAAACTGGTGGGCACTTCTGTGCCCGGCACCATGACAGCCGTGTGGTGGGAATCGATTGGCGGCTATGTTTTCGGCATTCCGCAGGTGGGTGCGCTCGACAACCGAGACCACTACCTGGAAAACCAACAGCTGGAGCCCGACATCGAGTGCTACAACAAGCCCGAGGACGTGCTCCGCGGCAAGGACCACCAGCTGGAAGAGGCTGTGCGATCGCTGATGAAGTAGGAATCCATTTTTTAGATTGTAATTGTCTGGGAGCAGTTTCTCACACTGGGGGCTGCTCCCTTTTGTTTTCTTCAACATAAGATACGGAGAAGCAGAAATGGACGAACAGAAATACAGAAACATCGGGGCATGACCTCCTCCCCTAGGCAGGGGAACTAAGGGAACTTTAACAGCGCAAAAAAAAGAGGAGGGGCGTATGTTTTTTACACTCCTCCTCAGCGAATGATGGTGCCTAGAACAGGACTCGAACCTGCACGCCTCTCGACACACGCACCTGAAACGTGCGCGTCTACCATTCCGCCACCTAGGCATTCTCAAAGCATAAAAAAAGACTCAACAACTTGAGTCTATAAGGTAGTTTGATTGTGTTTCGCTACAGAGCGGAAAACGAGACTCACCGCTGTGAGAACCTTGAGCCTCTTTTCTCTCTGAAGCCATGCTACAGAGCGGAAAACGAGACTCGAACTCGCGACCCCAACCTTGGCAAGGTTGTGCTCT
>CAMBDA010000061.1 GCA_945865175.1 uncultured Prevotellaceae bacterium
CAAACGCCCGTTATTTTGGCACACTGCCTCTGGTTGCCGATCCTTGTGACGGAAGCTGTGGAAGAGAAGAAATAAAAGAGAAGAAAAAGCATTGTGGAGCAAAAGAAACATCATTATATACATTATTAATTAATTTACAAACAAACATGGGTAAAAAACTCTTATTTTTCCTGGCTTGCTTTCTGATGACAGCAAGCATGGCTTTCGCCCAGAAACAGGCCACCGGTACTGTTTTTGACAGCGAAACGGGCGAACCTATGGTTGGTGTAGCCGTAAAGGTGAAGGGCACCAACATCGGTGTCATGACCGACATCAACGGTAAGTTTGTCCTCCGCAACATCCCCGACAAGGTTCAGACCTTGGATTTCACCATCGTGGGCATGCAGCCCCTCACTGTGAAAATCCAGAACAACATGAAGGTGTACATGAATGCTGCCCTCAACGACCTGGACGAAGTGATGGTAGTGGCCTACGGTACAGCCAAGAAGTCGGCCTTTACAGGCTCGGCAGTAGAAGTGAAGAGTGAAGACATCACCAAGCGCGTAACCTCCACTGCCACCAGTGCACTGGTGGGCAAGGTGGCCGGTGTGTCGGCCACCAGCTCCTCTGGTGAGCCTGGAAGCGCTCCCGCCATCCGCATCCGCGGCTTGGGCTCACTGAGTGCCAGCAACACTCCGCTTTATATCGTGGACGGTGCGCCTTATGATGGCGACATCGCCAGCATCAACCCCCAGGACATCGAGAGCATCTCTGTGCTGAAGGATGCGTCTGCCAGTGCCATCTATGGTGCCCGTGGCGCCAACGGTGTGGTCATCATCACCACCAAGAAGGCCAAGGCCGGACAGGAGGCACTCATCACTTTCGATGCCAAGTGGGGTAGCAACATGCGTCTGGTTCCCCAGTACGATGTGATTGACAATCCCGGCCAGTACATGGAAACCCACTACAGGGCCATGTTCAACTCCAAGTATTACAACGGTTCCAGCGCAGCCGAGGCTTATGCCTTTGCCAATGCCAACCTGCTCAATGCTGCCAACGGCGGTCTGGGCTACCAGATTTACACTGTGCCCAAAGGACAGAACCTCATCGGCACCAACTTCAAGCTCAATCCCAATGCCACACTGGGCTACAGCGATGGTACCTACACCTACAGGCCCGATGACTGGTACGACGAGACCTTCCACAACAGCTTCCGTCAGGAATACAATGTGTCTGCCAGCGGCAGCAGCGACCGCCTGCGCTACTATGCAGGCGTGGGCTACCTGAAGGACGGCGGTATCGTGAACAACTCTGAGTATTCCCGTTACACAGGCCGCACCAATGTGGACTATCAGGCCAAGGACTGGCTGAAGCTCACCACCAACATGGGCTTCACCCACAGTGAGAGCCAGAGCCCGCAGTTCGACGTGGACAACTGGGGTAGCTCGGGTAACCTGTTCTACATCTGCAACACCATGGCTCCCATCTATCCCCTCTATGTGCGCGATGCCGAGGGCAACATCATGACCGAGAGCGGCCGCAAGGTGTACGACTCCAACCAGACCAACTTCAAGCGTCCCTCTGTAGTGGGCAATGCCGTGCGTGACAATGAATACAACCGCACCAAGGGCGTACGTGACCTCTTCAACGGACAGTGGGCTGCCGTGGTGACTCCCATCGAGGGACTCAGCCTGACCGCCAGCTTCAGCGCAACTGCCATCAACGACCGCAACAGCGAACTCTACAGCCGCTATGGTAGTGCCTTCACTGTGGACGGACAGGTGAAGGTATACAACAACCGTATCTTCAGCACCAACCAGCAGTACCTGGCCTCCTACAGCAAGCAGCTGGGCGACCACAACCTGTCCGTGCTGGCCGGTTACGAGCAGTACAACTACAAGACACAGTACCTGAGCGGTACCAACGACCACCTGTACAACCCCTTCGTTGGTGAGCTCAGCAATGCTTCTGGCATCTCCCAGAAGAGCCTCTCTTCCTATACCGACACTAAGATGAACGAGGGCTTCCTGGGCCGCGTACAGTACGACTGGCAGGAGAAGTACTTCGCCAGCGCCTCTTTCCGTCGCGATGCTTCTTCTGTGTTTGCTCCCGGACACCGCTGGGGTAACTTCGGTTCCGCAGGTCTGGCATGGCAGATGAGCAAGGAGGACTTCATGAAGGACGTGAAGTGGGTTGACGTGCTCAAGCTGAAGCTGAGCTATGGTCAGCAGGGTAACGACAACCTGTCGGGCCGCACCGGATTCTACTACCGTCATGCCTATGCCGACATGTACACTGCCAGCTACGACGAGACTACAGGCAGCTACTCTGTAACCATGGTACAGAAGGGCAACGAGAACCTGACCTGGGAAACCTCCAAGTCGTGGAACGTGGGTGTGGACTTCGAACTCTTCAAGCATCGCCTGACGGGTGCCATCGAATACTACAACCGTGCCACTTCGGACATGCTCTACTTCAAGGACCTGCCCCTGTCCAGCGGTTCGCTGGTGAGCGACTATCCCGTAAACGTGGGTAGCATGCGCAACCAGGGTGTGGAAATCACCCTCGATGGCAAGATTATCAGCACCAAGAATGTAGAGTGGGGTCTCAATGTGAACCTCACCCACAACAAGAACAAGATTATCGAGTTGGATCCCTCCATTGCAAAGGATGGCCTCACCTATGCTACCAGCATCATCCGCGAAGGCGGTACCATCTATCAGGCCTATCTGTACAAGTATGCCGGCGTAGACAAGGCCGACGGTAAGGCCATGTGGTATAAGGACGAGCACCACTACTTCGACCTGAACGGCAAGGAAATCACCAAGGAACAGGCCGACAAGCTCGGTGAGGACAAGTACACCACGACCACCAACATTGTAACCACCAAGAGCATCGACGAGGCCACCAAGTATGACTGCGGCACCACGCTGCCCAAGCTCTTCGGCGGCTTCGGCACCACATTGAATGCCTATGGCATCGACCTGTCGGCCCAGTTCTCCTTCCAGCTTGGCGGCAAAATGTACGACGGTACCTATCAGAGCCTCATGCACAACGGAAACAACCCCGGCTTTGCCATGCACAAGGACCTGCTGGATGCCTGGAGCCCCGAGAATCAGGATAGCAACATTCCTCGTCTGAGCTCAGCATCGAGCGATGACCCCGGTGTGGCTTCCCAGTCACCTCAGGACCGTTTCCTCACCAGCTCCAACTATCTTTGCCTGAACAACCTGACCCTTGGCTACACCCTGCCCAAGAGCATCCTGCGCAAGGCACAGCTGTCTAACCTGCGTGTGTATGTATCGGGCGAGAACCTGTTCCTGCTCACCAAGCGTCAGGGTATGGATCCCCGCTTCAACTATGGTATCGGTGGCATGACCTCTGGTGCCGGTCTGCAGTCGGGTGGTTACAGCGGTACACGCTCTGTAGTGGCTGGTCTGTCGCTGTCATTCTAACAATCATTTCTAACGCATAAAAACAAAGAAAGATATGAAACTCAACAAGATAATGGCATTGGTGATTGGCGGTCTGTCACTGGCAGCCTGCTCCGACATCGATGATCAGGTTTACGAAGGCGGCGCGCTCTCGAAGGAGCAGTCGCAGGAGGTGAACGAGGCCATGCCTGAGCGTGCTGAGGCAAGTTTCAATGGCCTGTTCTACTTCATGGGCAATCCCGCCCAGAACTATGGTACCCGCTTTAACAATGCCCGTGCCGATGACTTCGGTTTTGTGATGATGGCCATCTCGCAGGACTTCGAGGGTCCCGACATGGCAGGTGCCGACAATGGCTACAACTGGTTCAGCGCCGCTTCGGAATACTCCAGCCGCACTCCCAGCTATGCCAACCCCTACATCCGCTATGTGACCCCCTACACCCTCATCGGTATGGTCAACGACCTGCTGGGCACCCTGCCCGAGGGCACTGAGGAGGCCAAGAACATGAGGGGACAGTGTCTGGCCCTGCGTGCCTTCTCCTATCTGTCGCTGGCTCCCTATTTCCAGGGACGCTATGCCGACTGCAAGGACAAACCCTGTGTGCCCCTGCTCAACGACTCTATAGATGCCACCAACAATCCTCGCGCCACTGTGGGCAAGGTGTATGAGACCATCCTGACCGACCTGAACGAGGCCATCGAGCTGCTGGGCACCGACCGCAAGAGCAAGGCCTATATCAACAGGAATGTAGCCTACGGCCTGCGTGCCCGTGCCTATCTGGCCATGGAAGAGTGGACCAAGGCAGCCGACGATGCCACAAAGGCACTGGAGGGCTATGCACCTGCCAGCATGGCTGAGGTGAGCGTGCCCGCTTTCTGCGACATGACCAAGGAGGCCAACTGGCTGTGGGGTATCACCCTCACCGACGACCAGGCCAACTATTTCGGCTTGGGCACCTGCGCTTCCTGGATGTCTGCTCTCTGCGGTGACGGCTATGGTGCAGCCTGTGGCACCACTGCTATGGTGAACAAGCTGCTGTGGAGCCGCATTCCCGACACCGATGTGCGCAAGGGATGGTGGATAGACGAGAATCTGCATTCTCCCAACTGGGCCAACCTGACCTGGGGCACTGCCAAGGGTGACGAGATTGCCCTGCTGGTTACGGATGATGGCGGCAAGGTGGAACTGCCCGCCTACACCAACATCAAGTTTGGCATGAAGTCGGGCGTGGGCAGCACGCTCAACAACAGCGACTGGCCCCTGATGCGTGCCGAAGAGATGGTGCTCATCCAGGCCGAGGGTTATGCCAAGGGTGGCAACGAGAGCAAGGGACGCCAGACACTGGAGAACTTCGTGAAGACCTATCGTGACCCCTCCTACACCATTCCCACTTACCGCACTCTTGCGGACGAAATCTGGTTCCAGCGTCGTGTGGAGCTGTGGGGCGAAGGCTTTGCTGTGAGCGATGCTCGCCGTCTGCACAAGCCCATCGTGCGCTTCCATGCCAACGAGGCCACCAACTTTGCCGATGCCTTCACCTTCAACATCAGTGCCGATGACCCATGGATGAACATGCGTTTCTCCAATGCCGAGACGGACAACAACAAGGGCATCGTGAACAATACGGGTGGCAACCAGCCTGTGGCCGGCCAGAATCCTGACCTGCTGGATGGTGTGACCGACTAATCCAATACACTATAACAACATTTAATAATCATAACAATGAAACTGAACAAGATATTTTTGCTGGCAGGCATTGCCGTAGCAGGAATGTGGATGTCCGCTTGTAGCGATGACGACGACTACACACCCGGCCAGCCCGCAGGCCAGTATGATGTGTCCTTTGTGGATGAGGGCGGCATGACCGTTTTGGCACTGGAAGACCAGTCGTTCACCTTCACTCTTACCCGTGCCAACGGAGAGGGCGAACTGACCGTGCCCCTGGAAGTGGTGCAGAAACCAGACTTTGTACAAATCCCCAGTTCTGCAACCTTCAAGGCCGGCGAGACCGAGACCGAGGTGAAGGCTACCATTGGCGAAGGCATGGAGAACTTTGTGGAGTATGTAATCCGCGTCAATATCCCCGAAAACCTGACCAACCCCTATGCAGACGCCTCAGGCAGCCCCATGTATAATATGGTAATCCTGAAAGAAGACTATGCACCATGGGCTGAAGGCGTGTTCGCCGAGAATGTACTCTTCGGTCAGGAGTGGGAGCAGACCTTGGAGTATTCTGCCATCAAGAAGATTTACCGTTTGCCCAACTTGATTGCGGAAGGCACACACTTCTACTTCAAGTGGGACGGTACTGGTGCTGACGACCAGACAATCTATTTCTGCGATGCCGACGGCAAGAAGACCGTAAAGTTTGCCACTGGTTACGTTCACGCCAAGTATGGCATGGTGATGGCCAATATCCTGGCCGACAAGAACTGGATGGGATTCGATGCAACGGAGAACACCTTCTATTTCCCCATCGAGATGACCGTGAGCGCTGGTTCGTTCGGTGCCGGTTATGATACGTATACCATTACCTCCAAGTATTAATTTGCCGAGAGGATAGCCCCTATGCAGACAAGTGCAGGACTGCCCACGTGTGGTCAGGCACTTGTCTGTTCCGTTTTCATTCAATCATCCATAAATTTTCGTACAATGAAAAGAATCATACTTCTGCTTTCTCTGTTTGGCCTGTTGCCAGCAGGCTTGCATGCCGAGGCTGTCGGCCTGGAGCAGGCACGACAGAAGGCCATGCAGGTGCTGGGCACCTCACAGGCCATGGCCGTGGATGGGCTGACCACTGCCACACGCGCCGGTGATGTGGAGCCCGCCTATTACCTGTTCACTGCTCCACAGGGCGGCTATGCCATCATTACGGGCGAGGACAGTTTCCCTGATGTGGTGGCCTACTCGCTGCGGGGAAAACTGGTGGAAGGACGCCAGTTGCCTCCTGCCATGCAATGGCTGCTCGACCTATATGCCCAGTGTGTGGAAACTGTCCGCACGGGAGAGGCCGATGCGCCAGAAAAACTTCCTGCCACACGGGCTTCCGTTCCTGTGGTGGAACCGCTTGTGCCCACAAGCTGGGGGCAGGATGCGCCTTACAACCTGCTTTGTCCCGATGGTTGTCCTTCTGGTTGTGTGGCTACAGCCACCACGCAAATCATGTATTTCCACCGCTGGCCCGAACAGGGAACAGGCCAGGTGATGACCTACTACAACAGCCAGCCGCTGATGGAGAACCTTGATGAGCATCGCTATGATTGGGATGCCATGCGTCTCACCACAGACGATTATCAGGACAATGAGGCTGCCAGGCAGGCTGTGGCCCGCCTTACCTACGATGTGGGCCTAGCCGTGAAGATGGAGTATTCGCGCATCGGCTCAGGCTCTACAGACAGTCGCACGGTGCGTGCCCTATATACCAACTTCGGCTACCGCGCCTCTACGCTGCGTGCGCTGGATCGCGAATGCTACACTGCAGATGAATGGATGCAGATGATTTCCAACGAACTGGTTTCCAGACGTCCTCTCTATTACGGAGGAGTGTCACCCGAGGGCGGTGGCAAGGATGCTGCCGGACACGCCTTTGTGCTGGACGGCACAGACGTGCGGGGACTGGTGCATATCAACTGGGGATGGGACGGCTACTGCGACGGTTATTTCGACATAGCCCTGCTCAATCCTTCCAAATATGCCTTCACGGCCAATCAAGGAATGGTTATCGGCATCCAGCCGGCAAGGGATGGTGAAACAGGAACCTATACGCCTCGTCTCACGCAGCTGACAGCCCTGGAAAGCCGCTACACACAGACCTCCTACGGCAAGACGGGAAGCGGCAGTTTCGAGGTGGACCTTCCCAGCCTGTACAATCCGTCGGACTACACCTATGACGGATATGCCACCCTGGCACTTTTCAAGGGCGACGGCACGCTGGTGAAGCAGGATATCAAGAGCGGCAAGGCTTACATTGCCATCCAACTGGACTATGGCTATTATGTAAAGGATAAGGCCTATGCCGTGACCTGTAAGCTACCTGCAGGCCTGGCTGACGGTGAATATGTAATCAGAGTGGTCACTCGTGAGAAGCAGAGCACCGAATGGGCCTTGCCCGAGGTGCGGGGCGGATGGAAGAACAATTACATCCGTGCCGTTGTTGCTGGCGGCAAGGTGACTTTCGACGCGCAGGAGGCCACAGGCATACAGGCTCCCGAGGCCGCAAGCCCTGCAGCATCTCCGCTCATCTATACCCTTGATGGACATCCCGCAGGATATTCTTTCGACGACCTGAAGCGTGGCATCTACGTGAAGGACGGAAAGAAAGTGATGAAGCAATAATACTACGGGCATCCCTCTGTTTCTACCTGTCTAGGGCAAACGGAGGGATGCCGTTATAATCGCAGATGAGAGCCGTGAAAAACTCACAATCAACTGAAATACGTCTCAATGCCGTGGGTGTAAGTGTTAGAGCCTCTCTATCATCTCCAACGACAAACCACACAGAAGAATTCTATCACACGGGAGAAGGCACTAAAGCCCTTCTATCACTTTCACTGAAAGGCCTGTGGCTTTTTGAATGTCTTGGGTTGACAACCCCATCAACTTTAGTTTGGCTGCAGTCAGAAGAATTCCTTTGGTGAGCCCTTTTTCCATTCCTTCCAGAATACCTTCCTCTCGTCCTTCCAGCCGTCCTTCCTCTCGTCCTTCCAGCCGTCCTCTTTCGTACCCTTTTCTCATTCCCACCTCTTCGGCTCCTTCCATGGCGTAG
>CAMBDA010000062.1 GCA_945865175.1 uncultured Prevotellaceae bacterium
ATGCAAGTGAAAGAGGTATCAGAAAGGTCAAGATCAAAATGAAAAACTCAGGCACATTCCGTTCCGACAATGGAGCTGATGCTTTCCTCGACTTGCTCTCTGTCATAGAGACTACCAAGAAACACAACAACTCACCATACACTGCTATCCGTGCTCTGTTCTAAGCATGGATAGCAGCTGCATGGGTATTCGCTGAATAGTTACATAGGGTTCAGGGCAGCCTGTAAGGGGATGGTCTACATCTAATGTGAGCATCATTGTGACACATGTATGACGGACTCATTAGCCGCGCGGCGGGGGGATTACTCCGTCCTGTTCCAAAGGATTTTTCCTTCCTCCGACAGGCCGGCCACATCGATGGACAGGCGAGTGGTGCGGAAGCTGTTGAAGAACTTCACCTCCGCACGGCCGGTGGAGTCGAGCTTCAGGTCGGGGTTCCAGTACAGCGTGCGGCGGTAGTCGGCATCTTCCGGAGAGGGCTGGCGGGTGGAGTAGTCGGGATGGTAGAAGTCCGCCAGATAGGCGTAGCCGGAAAGCGTGATGTAGCGGTCGCGGTAGGTGGCGCGCATATTCTGGCTTATGTCTCTCTTCTTGAACCGCACCCGCACCATGGGCACATCCGCGCCCATATAGCGTTTGTCGCCCTCCATGCGGGGAGAATAGCCGGTGTACACGTAGATGGAGTCCAGATTGTAGAGATAGTTGTATTCCTTGCGTGCCTTGTCGGGGTTCTTGCCGTCAATCTGGAACAGCTCGTTCTGCAGGTCCAGCTCGTTGCCCAGCTGGTCAATGACCTTGTATCGTTCATTGATGCCCATGTCCGCGCACAGATAGCGCGCTATGCCGACGGCCAGATCACCCGTTGATGAGAACCAAGGGTCAATGAGTCCGGCGTCGGAGGCCTGGTTGAAGGCATCGTAGACATCCAGTGCCATCACCGGCTCCTCATACCGTCTTCTGACAAGGCCGGATCTGCGCTGCTTCTCCACGTTGACCTCCTTCAGCTGTATCACATCTTTGGGGAAGAACAACGTGTCCTCTTGGGGCTGCCCGGTCAGCCCCACGGATGCCTGATAGGAGTTCAGCGGCTTCACAAACATGGGATAGGGGTAAGACAGGCGTACAAGGAATTCCGGATATTCACTTTCGTTTGAAAAGACCCAAAGATGGAAATTCTCTTTCTTCTCCTTGCGGGTCCATTTTGTCGTGTCGCTGGCGGCTAGGTGGAAATGGCATTTGCCCTGGAAGCGCGGCGTGTTGATGCGAAAACGCCCCATGTAGGTTGTCGCTTCGCCCACGACCATCGAGTCGCAGCCGTCGATGATGAATTCCGCATGCACCTTCGCCTCGCGCCTCAGCTTCTCGCCGTCGCGGACAAGCCTCCACTTCAGGCTGTCAGTGGCACCGACAGCGATGGCCCACGTCTTGTCTTTGGGCAGCTTGTAGGTCTTGCGCCGAGTACCTCTCTTGTCGAAAAGATTATGGCGGTCCGACACGGTCTCCATGTCCATGAGGAATTCCTGCTTGTCCATCATGCCGAACTGGATCAGGTGTTCATAATAGCGGGTTCCGTATTGTGTGGGGTCGTACTTCTGCATCGCCCTGTATTTATGCGCCACCCCGGTCAGCACAGGTGTGCGTTCCGCGGGATGGAGAAACTCAAACTCTCCCCTCATGGCCATCTCCCGCCAGTCGAACCGCCGCCAGCCCTGCGTCATCATCAGCAGGTCGAGAGCGGTGTGGTGTTCCGCGTCGTCCTTCTCGAAGAAGTAGTCCGGGCGGGGCACAAAGCCCCTTATCTCGCTGCACAGAAGCATTTCGGCCAGGATGGATGTGTTGTCGAAGTTGCCATGCTGGCGGTAGGCATCGCGGACGGCGACAGAGACGGTGGCCGACTCCTTCGTCTGCGCCTGCAGGCTCAGCGTCACGGGCTGGTAAGACACCAGCTCGTCTGGCACGCCGCCAACCGTCACCGTAGGCGTGGACAGCTCCTTCTGGTTCACGAAGAACAGGCGATCGGCCCACACACGGCCCGCACTGTCCGACACAGTGACCTGGTTCACGCCCACGGGCAGCGAGTCGACTGGCAACGCCGTGCGGAAGTGGCCGCCCTTCATCAGCCAGGCATGCTGAAGCACACCCTGGTGCATCACCGTCAGATAGCATTGGCCCGTCAGCATCTCACCCGACACCATCCGTGTCTCCACCACCCAGTTGTCCGCCTCGCGCTCCACCCGCAGGCTCACGCCCTCCTTCTCCGCTTTGGGCAGGCTGCACTTCACCTTTGTCGTATCCGCGCTCAGGAACACCGTCTTGGGCAGGCCTCCCTCCCGGGAAGGCGTCAGCGTGAACATGCCCCTGCCCCGGTTCACCACAGGAATGGTGTCCGTGCCCACCACCAGCGAGCCTTCCATATATTCTCCGTTGCTCATCACAGCCTCATAGGCCACCCTGCAAGGCAAGCCTTCCACCAGATTGCCACCCTCGGGATAGAAACGAACAGAAGGGGTGGCCTTCGGTTCCGTGGTGAAGGAGGCCCTGTATGCCGGTCTTGGGGTTATGTCAAGATAGTAGCCTCCGGACACCTGTTGCCTGTCAAAGATGGGAAAAGTGCGGCTGTAGAGCTTCTCGTAGTCGCGGAAATATTCGTGGGACATGGCTTTGTTGAAAAACCATTTCTCTGCCTGTGGCCGGTGCTTGTGGGCAAACTCTCCCCAGTTGAGTTGCCAGCGTGTGTAGGCCCGCAACTCGTAGAAACCACTGTATGCCAGACTGTCTGTGGCGAAGAACCCGCGACCCTGCCCGTGCTTCATCTCCACCAGCTTACGCTCCTTCAGGTATCCCTCTTGGTCGAACAGCTCCACATAGAGCGTGCCACTCACCTCTGACAGCCTGCTGTTGTTGGTCTGCTGTGTGTAAGCCTTGAACCAGATGGTGTCCCCAATGAAATAGCACCGGTTGTCGAGATGCACATACACCTTCTCCTGCGGAATGCATTCGCCGAAAGCCCGTAGGCGCAGGATGCTCATTGGGAACGACAGCAGGCTGTCTGGCGGTTGTGCGTGGACGGGGCAACAGCAAAGCAATACGAAAACAATAAGATGGAAGAGTCTGCAGTTCATAGTCTTAATTTTTTATTCTGGTTTGTATTTCCCTTTATTTTGTGTGGTGAAGGATAAAATACGATATATCTCATCATCCCATCACACAAAAATAATTCATCATATAGAAATATCTATCTCATATTATATACATTGATATTTAATATTGCATAAAACAGTAAACATGTTCACTTAAGTTATCTTATTCATGTTGTAAGAAAATATCACCTTCTACTATACGACCAAAAGTAATCCCGTCTAATTCGTATTGATAAATGAAGTTATAATGAATATATCCATTGTTATTATAGTAACCAGTGCCTCTAAAAGAATCTTCCACATATGAAAAACCTGCTTTATATTCTACTGCTTTAAGAGTGACTGTAACTTTAGGTGAATATACATTGTCATTTTTGATATTGGTACAACCCCAAGATACGAATACCAGAAGAGCCAATTCATCAACAATGGTCAACAGCTGTCCGCCACCAAGCACATGAATATAGGAACCGGTGCAGTCACAACTGCAATCCTGATAAAACGCATCTTGGCTCCCAAATCCCGAAATGTTTTCACTTCCAGCACTTCCCCCAGAACCGCTTCCAGAACCGCTTCCAGAACCGCTTCCAGAACCACTTCCAATGCTACTTCCTGCCTTGCTTCCACTCCAGTCAACTTCACCCCATTCCAAACATCCATCATCGGCATCAGGGGCAGAAGTGTCATCAAAAGGTCTTTCACTGCTTCTAAAATACTTGATTATGTCAGGCTCAATTCTGACAAAACCACCTTGCCAGAGCCCTTTGTCAAATAGCTCTTGAGCCTCTTGTAAATTATAGGGATTCCCTATACTTCCTTTTCTTAATTCTTCAGCCATAACTTGTAAAATTAAAGGGTTAATAATATGTTTGTTAATCACATTTATTTTTGTTGATTATAATCTGCTGCATGGGTGAGAATAATCCCCTGAGCAAGAATCTGCTCCACTACATTTATGAAAAGTCCTTTACGGACTTGATTTTCTGAGAGCCTGTATGTAGTCATTAAACGACGCAGCACTTCCTCAAACGTTATAATTTGGTCTTGCATTAAGGAAACCACATCAGATTCAAGGTCTGTCAACGGAACCTCGTAAATGCCCGTGTCATTGGTTGAAGGTATCATGGCGATGTCTTTCAGTGGGAAAAACTGTTCGCATCTGTACTTCGTCTTCAAGATTTCTATAGCCTTTGGATGCCAATTGCATGGTATCGTAAACTTCTCTAAGTACGGGTTTCCCTTTAAAAGAAGTTCCTTTTTCTCACTATAGGATTTATTCTTATAATATAGATAGCTGGCGGCACTCACTTCTGTTTCAACCACATTGCCTAGACTGAGGCCATTCCATTTCTGAAGACATCTTTCCTTGAACTCATCATATTGAGCAATACTTCTTTCTACGGAAAGAGCATTCTCCACAGAAGGTAGCTCAAATTTTTGTATATGTCTTTCAGGAAACAGTGGAATGAATTTCTTATAGAGAGACGCATCTTTTAAAAGAAGTATTTTTTTCAAGAAAGAGATTACGTCTTTTCTCCTTTTGTGTCCACCTAAAAGGTGAAAGTATGATGATGAATAATATTCCGCTAGATTACTGAAATCTTTGTGTATATATCCGTTGTCATCAATCAATCTGGGAATTAGAGGGGTTACGGTCTTATTCATCAAACCAGCATATATAGCAAAGAAAATTTGCTCAAAAAACACGTTGCATCCTGTTGATGAATTTGCGCTTTCCAGGTCATTCATTTGATTGGTGTCCATAAAATGGAACACCTTATCGCAATATTCATGTATGAAGTTCAAATCGTGGCCTCCAAACACTCCCATATTATATGATGGAATGTCACCATCTTTGATTTGTGAAAGTACTTCTTCTTCAATATGCAGAGTCTTTACACTGAGTATTTTATCAATCATCTTTTGGTAATAATCAGTGCTTCGCTCTTTATTTTGCGCCACAAGAGTGGCTTTCTCTATTTCCTTGGGTAATGGCTTTGTGATGAACACATCCCCGTCTACATGAATGAATGGTTCTGTTTGTAAGGAGTAGGTTTTGATTTTAGACAAAGCCCAATGCTGGGACAGACACTTGAAATCATCAAAGACAACGTGTGATGTTGTATATGGCAGACCAAGCACTTCAATGAGAATATGGTAACCAGTAGAATCTGTATATAACTCTACTTCATCATAATGCTCTCTGAGGTTAAGGCAACTCAAAGCCCATGACATAAGATGGTATTCGGAGTGTGCCCATCCGAAACTCTCCTTCAGTGGGTCCTGACCTGCAGTCCAAAAGGTTTGAATAATTCTCATATTTTTGAAATTTATGATGCAAATATATATATATTCGCCAAGAAGACCAATGAAAAGATTGTGAAAAAAAGATAAAGTGGAACACATTTAACAGTGTTTATACTGTGGCGAGTAATCGTTGCGGATATTTAATAATAGAGCCGAGGAAGATGTTTCTTCTTCCATTGCCCAATCTTTTGAATCTGATACTCATAGCGTTACATGGTTTTGGTATGGACGATTTATTTTTTTTACGTCTTCCGCCTTCCATGCCTTTCGGTGGCGTTTCCGGCTTCTGACGGTGCAAAGTTACGACAAGGATTCCGTTGCCGCAAGGGTTGTCCGACCTGGCGCCACTCCGTTTCCGGCCTGACTGCCGCATGATGTGTATAACCCCCGTCCCCGTTTTCGTTTTCGTCCCCGTCCCCGTTTTCGTTTTCGTTACTACACGTATCGCGTGGAACGCGGAACGCTCGCTTCTTTGGAGGCCTGGAGAAGGGAGGCAGACCCCCTTTTTGCTGCCCAACTGGAGAATTTTTGCTGTCCAGTTGGCCAGCAATTTTTCCCCAGTTAGCTGTCTGCACGGCATTGCCTTTTGCGCTTGGGCGTTCCGCGTTCCGCGTTCCATCGAAGCGAATCGGGGATGCAATTCTTCTATTCTATCTACTAACCAATCGTTCTTTTATACTAACCATAAGTCTACATCGCGCGCGCGAGATAAATTAGTATTTATTAACTCAAAAAATTATTGTTGTAACTATTCAGCGATTAGGCTATAGCCCAAATAATGCCATTAAGTAAAACTCCGTGTAGCTGTAATTCCGTATAGAGGTACAGCTATTCTGTTTGGATGAAATCTTGTAGCGCAGCTTTCTTCAACTGCCTGATTATTATATGTTTATATCAAAAATAGTTGTGATAAAGTTTTGCGGTTTCAGATATTTTTTGTACCTTTGCACCTATGAATCAGAAGGTTACGGACATATCAGAAGCACTGCAGACAATGACGGAGGAGATGCGGTTGATGCGCGAGACTATTGACTCGCAGCATGCGGAAATCTGTAATCTCAACCGTAATACAGAGGCCCTGCACAAGGAGATTCGCAACTTGAGGAAAGAAAACAAGATGCTTCGTGAGGAACTTGCCAAATACGAGAGACCGGGGAAGAACTCCGGCAACAGCAACACTCCTCCTTCGAAGGAAACCATAAAAGCAGAGGCCATCCGCCGCACCAAGACATTGCGCAAGCCTACGGGCCGTAAGCCAGGTGGGCAGAAGGGACACGATGGCAGCACGCTGAAGATGACAGACAAGCCGGACGAGACAGTGGACATATCCGCCAACTATTGTACCAAGTGCGGTGAGTCGCTTGAGGACTGCGAGCGCATTCTGGATTATGTTACACAGGTGGTGTCCATTCCCGAGCTGAAACCCATCGTGAAGGAAATCCGCCATTACATCACTGTCTGCAAGAAATGCGGCGAGCGTATACAGTCACATGCCGCCCGCAAGCGCGGTTCCAATGCCGTGGTCTATGATGCATCGGTAAAGTCGCTGGTTGTCTACCTGAGCGTGGTGATGTTTCTCCCATACGGCCGCATAGAGAGTTTCTTCAAGGAGGTGTTCTCTCTTGAAATAAGCCAGGGCTCCTTCGTCAACTGGGTAAACGAGGCAAAGAAGAATGCTGCCCCAGCCATAGAGAAGATAAAGGAGTGCATCATGAAATCCGCAGTTGTCGGCTTTGACGAATCCGGACTCTACTGTAATAAGAAACTTGACTGGACGTGGATTGCACAGACGGTCTATTTCACCCTCTTGTTTCATGGGAGCGGACGCTCGCATAAGGAATTGGAGAGCCGCTTCGGGAACTCGCTTGAGAGAATGGTCGCCGTCACCGACCGCCACAGTGCCTATTTCACGCTCAATTTCCTGAACCATCAGGTCTGCGTGGCACACCTGCTGCGTGAACTACAATACCTGAATGAACTGGACACGAAACAGCAGTGGTCGAGGAAGGTCGAAAGCTTGTTGCAGCAGGCCGTCCATGAACGCAACGAGAATCCACAGACCGTCATCGACAAACAGCCGTGGCTGATAAAGCTTGACAGGCTGCTGACTGAGAACCTTGAACACATGGCAGAGCAATTCGGACAACTCAAGAGAGGGCTTATCAAATGCAGAGACTACATCTTCAACTTCCTTGAGAATCCTTCGATACCACCTGACAACAATGCAAGTGAAAGAGGTATCAGAAAGGTCAAGATCAAAATGAAAAACTCAGGCACATTCCGTTCCGACAATGGAGCTGATGCTTTCCTCGACTTGCTCTCTGTCATAGAGACTACCAAGAAACACAACAACTCACCATACACTGTTATCCGTGCTCTGTTCTAAGCATGGATAGCAATTGTATGGCTATTCGCTGAATAGTTACCTATGAAACGTATTATTCTCTTTTCCATCTGTGCAATGGCCATGATGCTGTGCCATGCACAAACCACAGTGCGTGTGAAGAAAGCGGGCACGCTGGAAACTGTCCTGAGTGCTTCCCAGCAGGATACCTGTAGGCACCTCATTGTAAAGGGTAAGCTCAATTCGGCCGACCTGCAAGTTCTCCGCAGAATGGCAGGATGGGCTGATGGCGCAGGACGCACAGGACGACTGACAGTCCTTGACCTTCAAAAGGCGAAATTCATTAC
>CAMBDA010000063.1 GCA_945865175.1 uncultured Prevotellaceae bacterium
TGTGGGTGGACGGTAAGGACGTGGGCTACTGGGCCTTCGGATATAACGTGTTCAGCCTGAAGCTGGGAGGCGAACTGGTGAAGCCAGGAAGCCACACCTTGGCCGTACATCTGCAGAACATCGAAGAGTCGAGCCGATGGTACCCTGGGGCAGGCCTCTACCGCCCCGTGCGGCTGGTGCTCCACAAGGAAGTGTACATAGACCGATGGGAAACTTTTGTACGCACCACACGCCTGGACGGCATCACACCAGACCACAGCAAGGCCGAACGGGCAAGGCTTACGGTGAGCTGTGCCGTGGAATCGCCCGCATACGATGGCAAACTGTCTGTCACACATACACTGCTGGACGAAAGCGGCAAAACTGCCGGACAGAGCAGGAAGACACTGTGGAAAAACTTCAGGCAGACGGTCCAGACCCTTGACGTAGACCATGCCCTGCTGTGGAGCCCGGAGCGCCCCGTCCTCTACACCCTTGTCACAGAGGTGCACAGAGAGGGCAAGCTATGGGACAAGCAGGAGACCAAGGTGGGCATCAGGCTGGCCGAATACAACCAGCAGGGTTTCTTCCTCAACGGAGCACAGCGCAAGTTCAAGGGTGTGTGCCTCCATCACGACATGGGCCCCACGGGCACCGCCTTCTACAAGGATGCCTTCCGCCGCCAGGTGCGCCTGCTCAAGGAGATGGGTTGCGATGCCATACGCACATCACACAACACACCCTGCCCCTGGCAACTGGACATCTGTGACGAGATGGGCATGATGGTGATGGCCGAGAGCTTTGACATGTGGAAGAGCCCCAAATGCAAGAACGGGTATTCACGCTTTTTCGACGAAACCGACACGAAAAACGTGAATGCTGACGGGCAGAAATGGTATCTTCGCGACATCGGCAATCTGGTGCGTGCGGGCCGCAACCATCCCTGCATTGTCATGTGGAGCATCGGCAACGAGGTGCCCGAACAGGGCTCTGCAGACGGGCTCTACTACTCCACCATGATGCAGGACCTCATTCATCGCCTTGATGGCACACGCCCCTGCACACAAGGCATGAACAACGGCTTGTCGGCCATGGAGAACGGTATCTGGCAGACAATGGACATTCCCGGATGGAACTATCATGTGATGGAATACCCCGCAGGCGAGAAGGCATCGAAAAGCGGCATTATCGTGGGCAGCGAAACGGCCTCCACGGTATCGAGCCGAGGCGTGTACAAGTTTCCCGTCATAGAAGAGGTGCACACCACCTACCCTGACGGACAGGTGAGCAGCTATGACATGACCGTGTGCCACTGGAGCAACCTGCCCGATGATGACTGGGTGATGCAAGACCTCGATCCGAAGGTGATTGGCGAATTTGTTTGGACCGGCTTCGACTATCTGGGAGAGCCCACTCCATACGATGAATACTGGCCCTCGCGCAGCAGCTATTTCGGCATCTATGACCTGGCAGGTCTGCCCAAAGACCGTATGTGGCTCTACCGCACCCATTGGGCACCTGAAAAAGAGACGCTGCACATCCTTCCCCACTGGACCTGGAAGGGACGCGAAGGCGAAGTGACCCCAGTCTTTGTATACACCAGCTATCCCGAGGCCGAACTCTTTGTCAACGGGGTGAGCCAGGGACGCCGCACACGGCTGGAAATGACACTGGACGAATACCTTGCCACAGCCCACAAGCGCAATGTTCCCTGGGGCACCGAAAAGATGCCGGACCCCGCTTCGGCAAAAAACCGTTTGGACCGCTATCGCCTGCGCTGGATGGATGTCAGATACGAGTCCGGAGAGATTCGTGTGGTTGCCTATGACCGTTCGGGCAAGCCTGCAGCTGAGAAAATCCTGCGCACAGCTGGGAAGCCTCACCACATCGTGCTGGAAGCCGACCGCACCAGCATGCCTGCCCAACCCGTTGACAGTGAAGGAAAAGCGCTGGACACCCCCAGCCTCACCTACTACACTGTGAGCGTAGTGGACAAGGACGGCAACCTCTGCCCTGATGCCGACAACCAGCTCTCGTTCAGAGTGGACGGTGAATCGGCACGCTTCAAATCGTGCTGCAACGGTGATGCCACATCGCTAGAACCGTTCACCCGCCCCACCATGAAGGCCTTCCACGGCAAACTGGTGGTGGTGGTGGAGAGCACACCCACGGCAGGCACCTCCACCCTTACAGTCACAGGAAAAGGGCTGAAGGAAGCCCGCACCGGAATAGCGGTAAGTCCGCAATGACAGACAGCCACGAACATGAACCAGAAAGCCGGGATGAAACCACTGGTGGGTTTCAGCCCGGCTTTCTGTTACGGCCACGGATAGCCTGGAAGGCGGGGCGGCAGAAGGCTGCGGCCTATTTTGCCCTCACCAACTGCATGACGGGCCTGCCGTCCTTGTCGAGGAGCTGTGCCTTGCTGCCCTTCACCTTCACGCTGTGCGTCTGGCCGAGAGCCTGAGTGACGGCTGTCTCTATCTCCATGTGGTGGCCCATCATCCGTGTCATGCCCAGATTGGACAGCTGCATCTTCTTGCCATCAAGCGTGTATGAGCCAAAGAAACTGTTCACACTGCTGCAGCCGTTCACCTCACCGTTTCTGCCAAAAGTGATGAACGCCTGCTTCTCGCCTTCAGCCGTGCCCTGTCCATTGGCCGACTCGATATTCCACTTGCCTGCCAGTGCCTGTGCCGTCTTCTGCTGAGAGGCACATCCCACTGTCACGCATACACCCAGCATCATCACGCATCTTGAGATTGTCTTCATCATTGTTCTTGCTTTCATTTTAGTTAAGTTTTCTATGTTTTTTACATTCTCTCATGTTAGGGTTCCGTCTCGTTTTCAGGCAAAGATTCCAGGCAAAAAAGAAGGTTGTCATCCCGACAACCAATCTTTTTCATTAACCTTAAAATCTAATACCATGAAAATCACAATGCAAAGGTACGGCCGTTTTCCCGACCCAGCAAATGAATCCACAGATTATTTCTCCGAAATCAAATTTTATTGACATAAATCAACCTTCCGGTGTCAGAACTCCGCATTTTTGGGGGTTCTGGGGAAGGGAATCACATCGCGGATGTTCTGCATGCCCGTGACAAAAAGGACAAGGCGCTCGAAGCCCAGCCCAAAGCCGCCATGGGGGCAGGAGCCGAAACGGCGAGTGTCGAGATACCACCACATGTCCTTCATAGGGATATTGCGCGTCTCAATCTCTCCGATGAGCTTGTCGTAGTTCTCCTCGCGCACCGAACCTCCGATGATTTCGCCAATCTGGGGGAAGAGCACATCTGTGCCCTGAACAGTCTGCTCCATTTCCCGGCCGCCACACACGGGCTTCTCATCGTCTATCTTCATGTAGAAGGCCTTTATCTTCTTGGGATAATGGGTCATGATGACGGGTTTGCGGAAATATTCCTCCACCAGATAGCGTTCGTGCTCGCTGGCCAGGTCATCGCCCCATTCGCAGGGGAACTCAAACTTCTTCTTTCCACTGCGGACAGCCTCCTGCAGGATTTCGATTCCCTGGGTGTAGGGAAGGCGCACGAACTCCTCCTTGAGCACGCCCTGTAGGCGCGCTATCAGGCCCTTGTCAATCATCTTGTTGAGGAACTCCAGGTCGTCCAGGCAATGGTCGAGTGCCCAGCGCACACAGTATTTAATGAAGTCCTCTTCCAGGTCCATCAGTTCATCAAGGTCAATGAAGCAGACCTCGGGCTCCACCATCCAGAACTCTGCCAGGTGGCGGGGCGTGTTGCTGTTTTCGGCACGGAAGGTGGGACCGAAGGTGTAGATGGCACCCAGAGCCGTGGCTCCCAGCTCGCCCTCCAGCTGTCCGGACACGGTGAGGCTGGCCTGCTTGCCAAAGAAATCATCGGTGTAGATGATGCTGCCGTTCTCGTCCTTCTTCAGGTCATAGAGGTTCTTGGTAGTCACCTGGAACATCTGTCCTGCTCCCTCACAGTCGCTGGCTGTAATGAGCGGTGTGTGGAAATAGAAATAGCCATGCTCATGGAAATAGGTGTGGATGGCCATGGCCATGTTGTGACGAATGCGCATGACTGCACCAAATGTATTGGTGCGCAGACGCATGTGGGCATGCTGGCGCATGTATTCGAAGGTCTGCCCCTTCTTCTGCATGGGGTAGTCGTTGCCACAGGTTCCCAGTACCTCTATGCGCACAGCCTGCACCTCGCTGGCCTGACCGGCTGCAGGGCTCTCCACAAGCCTGCCCTCGACCGATAGGCAGGCACCCGTGGTAATCTTCTTGAGCATATCGGCATCAAACTGGGCTTCATCGCCCACCACTTGCACGTTCTTTATCGTGGAGCCATCGTTGAGGGCTATGAAGAATATGCCCTTGCTACCTCTTTTGCTACGCACCCAGCCCTTCACACAGATTTCGGCTCCAAAATCTGTGCGGGCAAGTGCATCGATTACTTTTGTTCTCTTCATTTTCTTCTTTTTCCTTAATCCTTATGTGTAAAGGCACTACTATTCGAAGGCGCCCATGCGTAGCATACTCACCTCCTTCTCGGTAAGGAACCGCCAGTCACCCCTGCGCACATTCTTCTTGGTGAGTCCGGCAAAGAACACACGGTCAAGCTTGACCACCTTGTAGCCCAGACTCTCAAAGATGCGGCGTACGATGCGGTTACGGCCACTGTGAATCTCTATGCCCACCTGCTTCTTGTCTGTGGGGCTGGCATATTCAATGGCATCGGCATGGATTTCGCCATCCTCCAGTTGAATGCCATCGGCAATCAGCTTCATGTCGGCTGCAGTGACAGCCTTGTCGCAATGCACATGATAAATCTTCTTCTTCAGATATTGGGGATGGGTGAGCTTGCTGGCCAGTTCACCGTCATTGGTGAGAAGCAGCACACCCGTGGTGTTGCGGTCAAGACGGCCAACGGGATACACACGTTCGCGGCAGGCACCCTTGATGAGGTCCATCACGGTCTTGCGGTTCTGGGGATCATCGCTAGTGGTGACATAGTCCTTGGGCTTGTTGAGCAGGATGTACACCTTCTTCTCGATGGTGACCGCCTGGTCATGGAACATCACATGGTCGGAACGCTTCACCTTGGTACCCAGCTCGGTGACAACCACACCGTTTACCGATACCACACCAGCCTGGATATAGGTGTCGGCCTCACGGCGACTGCACACACCTGCATTGGCAAGGAAGCGGTTCAGACGGATGGGTGCATCCGGATCTATATGGGTTTCCTTGTATTCAATCTGTTTCTTCATGCTGTACTTGGCATGAGGATTGTAGTCGGCTGTACGCTGCTTGCGTGGACGCTGGGCACTCTGCTGATAGCCGCCATCACGGCCGGTTGAAGGACGCTGGCGGTAATTGCCGTCACGTGAAGGAGCAGGTGCTCCCTGTCCATAGGCCGGACGCGGACGACCGGTCTGCGGTCTGGGCGTGCCCTCGCGACTGGGATTGTAGCTGGGACGAGGCTGATAGCCTCCCTCCCCATGGCCGGTGCTGTAAGAGGGACGGGGCGAATAGCCGTCCTCTCGCGGGGCACCATGCACAGGACGAGGCCTGTAGCCGCCCTCGCGGGGCTGGCGTGGCGCACCATATGTGCCGCTGTTGCGATTGTCACGGTAGTCCGAACTGCTGTACACAGAACGGGTGATACGAGGCCTCAACGGACGTCCGTTTCCCGCGGGGCGTGCGTTGCGGTTTCCCTCGCCATTGTTGGAAGGAGCACGATAGCCATCCCGGCCACCGCCTTCATTGTTGGAGAACTTGTCTCTCCAGCTTTCGTCTTCGGTACTCATAAGATTCAGTTGTTTTTGTACAATGTTGATTAATTTAAATACCTATATAATTATGGGGCGTTATGGCACGGAGCTCATCCTTCACAGACTCGCTCACATCCAGCCCTTCAATGAATTGTCGGATAGTGTCGGCATCAATGGGTTTGCCCGTACGGGTAAGGGCTTTCAATGCCTCATAGGGATGAGGGTAAGCCTCTCGCCTGAGAATCGTCTGCACAGCTTCGGCCACCACTGCCCAGCAGTTGTCTAGGTCGCGCCTGATGGCCTCCTCATTGAGCAGCAACTTGCGCAATCCCTTGAGCGTACTCTGTATGCTGATGAGCATGTGCGCAAAAGGCACACCCACATTGCGCAACACTGTGCTGTCGGTAAGGTCGCGCTGCAGACGGCTTACGGGGAGTTTCTGGCTCAGATGGGACAGGATGGCATTGGCTATGCCAAGGTTTCCCTCCGAGTTCTCGAAGTCGATAGGGTTCACCTTATGAGGCATGGCACTGGAGCCCACTTCACCGGCCTTGACCTTCTGGCGGAAATATTCCATGGAGACATACTGCCAGAAGTCGCGGTCCATGTCGATCATGATGGTGTTGATGCGCTTCATGGCATCAAACAAGGCACCCAGACTGTCATAGTTACTGATCTGGGTGGTGTACCGTTCGCGCTGCAGGCCCAGCTTCTCCCCTACGAAACGGTCGCCAAAGGCTATCCAATCGTGATGGGGATAGGCCACATGATGGGCGTTGAAATTACCGGTAGCACCACCGAACTTGGCGGTAACAGGACATTTCCTGAGCACATCAAGCTGAGCCCGCAGGCGGTAGACAAACACCTCCACTTCCTTGCCCAAACGCGTGGGGCTGGCCGGCTGGCCGTGTGTCTTTGCCAGCATGGGCACATTGGCCCATTCACGGGCATACTGCTCAAGCTGTGCAATCATTGTCTCCAGTTGGGGATAATACACTTCCTCCAGGGCATCCTTGATACTCAGGGGCACACTGGTGTTGTTGATATCCTGGCTGGTGAGGCCGAAATGCACAAACTCCTTGTAGGCATCCAGGCCACCTATCTTGTCGAATTGTTCCTTGATGAAGTATTCCACCGCCTTCACGTCATGGTTGGTGACACCCTCGATGTCCTTCACTCTGGCTGCATCGGCCACAGAAAACTGAAGGTAAATGGAGCGCAGACGTTCAAACAGTTCCACCGGGAAACTGGCCAGACTGGGCAAAGGCAGCTCGCACAAGGCAATGAAATATTCAATCTCCACCCTTACCCGATAACGGATGAGGGCATACTCTGAAAAATAGGCAGCAAGGGGTTCTGTCTTGCTTCTGTAGCGTCCGTCTACAGGGGATATTGCAGTCAACGATTCCAATTCCATAAGAAACAATGCTTTTTCTGAATTCATTTTTAGGCCACAAAGTTACGCATTTTTTGTGAAATCTGCCCTTTTTGCCTCCATTTTCTTTGCTAAATGCCTTGCTTTTTGAGCCAAATCATGCCGTGCGTCCTTTTGGAGGCACTCGGGAAACTGTCTTTTCTGCCCGAACCGTCATAAATTAAAAAAAGCCGATGCTCTGTTATGAGCCTCGACTTCATCTACTAACTCTAAAAACCACACTCATGAAAAAGAGGTGTGGGCGCTGACGGATTCGAACCGCCGACCCTCTGCTTGTAAGGCAGACGCTCTGAACCAGCTGAGCTAAGCGCCCTCAATGACAACGTGAAAATCCTCCCTTGGCGGAAACGGTCATGAGACGTCTTTTACCGAATTCCTATGGGTGGGCGCTGACGGATTCGAACCGCCGACCCTCTGCTTGTAAGGCAGACGCT
>CAMBDA010000064.1 GCA_945865175.1 uncultured Prevotellaceae bacterium
TTTTTGTGCAGCATGGCAACGCCCTCGCGTGCGCGTAATATATTATGGTATATAAGGAAAATCTGAATTCAACAGGAAAGGTGCACCCAGCATACAGAGGGATGCAGTTCTCAGGCCGGATTCTTTCCACAATTCTCTCGAAAGAGATGGCCATAACAGAAATTCAGCACGGAAATGGAGGCTCGGAAAGAAAAAAATTGGTAACTTTGCATAAGAAACAAACATTGCATAATGAAAACAGCACTCATTATCCTGGCAATCCTAGCCACAGCACCCATCCGCGCACAGATTGCGTACGACATTGCAATACGGAATTGTGGTGAAGCAGAAAAGCTCTACCTGATTTCCGTGGAGGAAAGAAGGGTGATAGACAGCGTGGAAGTGAGCCGCACAGAAACGGCACACTTCAAGGGAATCACCAAAGAGATGACCATAGCCGTCGTGGCTGGTGACAAGCAAGGCAGACACACACTATGCCCGCTGGTGCTGGATGGCTTCCCTCTACGACTGAGCATGGAGGAAGACGGACATGCCACCCTGAAGAAAGGCTCACAACTGAACGCCAGATTCTGCCTAGCAGAAGCCTCTATGGTTCCCTACAACCGGGAATATGAAAAAATTTCCTCGGAGGCAGCCAGTGTCGTAAGGCAATACGGGAGGCAGATTCCCGACACGCTACGTAAACGTCTCAGCCAGGCATACGACCTGAACGAGGAAGCATACAGCAAGCAGGCCAAGCGCGTGATGGCCTCCAACAAGCCAAACATCATTCCCACCTATTATCTGCTCGGATGGAGACACGAACTGGACATTGCCTATTGCCGCGATTACATGAACGGCTATCTCTACAAAGACCGGAAAAGCTTGTCCCCGCTGAGGGAAAAGATAAAAAAGGAAACACCCAAAATGCCCGGTGCACCGCTGACCGACCTCACTATCAATGACATGAAAGGAAATCCACACACACTGAGTGAATATATCGGGAAGGGGAGCTACGTGCTTCTAGACTTTTGGGCCAGTTGGTGTAAACCCTGCCGACAAGAGATTCCAGCACTAATCAGAGCCTACCAGAAGTACCACGAGAAAGGTCTGGACATTGTATCCATATCACTCGACGAGATGGCACAGGACTGGGCCAAAGGCATCAAGGACACGGGCATGACCTGGACTCAGCTATCCGACCTGAGGGGCTGGAGAAGTGTTGCCGCAGGTGCATACAACATCCAGTCCATCCCAACAGCCATTCTTTTCAATCCACAGGGTTTTGTCGTAACCAGTAATCTAAGAGGTGAAAAACTTGCCCGCAAACTGGAAGAAATATTTCAGTGACAATCAACTACAGTGTTTTCATTGCGAAGCACTGACCTGGAAAACTGAAATTAGGTGTATACCTATGTCTGGCACCCTGCTTATGATATGCTAGCCTGCAGTCCCTCCAAACGAAATATCCTCGAAAAGAAGCGAGGGAATGAGATCGACATTCCAGGGGTCAGCGTCATTGGCCACGCCCACCAGATGCCGCCACAGATGAAGCATGTTTCCCGTCACATTGATGCCGCTTACCGGCTCCACGCAGATGCCGTCCTTGTAATGGAATCCCTCTATTCCATAGGAAAAATTACCGGTAGAGGGATCACAGTTGCCTCCGTTAAAATCGGTCACCAGGATTGCGTCACCCGCCTTGCACAGCAAATCGTCCAGCGTGTCGGTGCCAGGAGTGAAGATGAGATGATGGGCACACTGGGTGGTGGCAGGCATGCCTAGTCTGTGCGAGTTGGGTGTGTCAATGAAATAAGTACACAAACGGCCTTTACTGAAGATGGAACGTCGTTCCAGGGCCACACCATCATAATCAAAGTAGCTGGCTCCCCTTGTTCCCGGAATAAGCGGGTCATCGACCAAATCGAGCAACGGGGAACCCACCTGCTGCCCCTGACAGTTGGCCAGAAAAGACATCTGTTGCTGCAAGGCCTGTCCGGAAAGGGCGGCCAACATTGGCTGCAACAAGTGGTCAGCCACCGGTGATTCCACCAACAGCTGGTAATGTCCCGACGCTATGGGGTGCTGGCCTATCTTACGCAGTGTGCGGTCTAGCCCCTTGCGCGAAATACCTTCCCACGGAAAACCTGCAAAGCAAATGCGCGACTCACCCCATCCATCCATCGGATGCTGTCCCCCTACTCCATCCACCGTACAGATGGTTGTCAACGACACGCTGCTGTTCTGCTCAAAACCCTCAAAGCCATTGCTCACGAGATACCACAGCCTGCTGTAATGGTCGCTGTAGCGTGTATCCGCACTGATAAGAGCTGGATGTTTGCCTGCGATTTCCTGGTTGCAGGCCAATGCCAGACGGGTCTTTTCCTGCGGTGTCACAGCAGGCAGCAAAGGATCGGCAGTACGGAGGTCAACACCACCTCCACGGTAGTAGCGTGCGGGATCGGGCAATGTTTGCGCAATGTCACTCTCCAGCATCCGCGTAGCTTCTACAGCCTTTCTGATGAAATCACGCATGCCCTGCAGTGACACTCGATTGGTGTAGAAATAGCCGTCACGTCCGTCAATAAAAAGATTCAGCGACAGGGAACGTATGGTGGCATGCTGCATCTTGTCCACCTTACCGCTCAACACAGTGATGTCGTCAGCCGTCTTTTCCGAGAGCACGATCTTCACATCATTGCACCCCTCAGCCTGGGCCATCCGCATCACCTCATGCAAAATATCCTCTTCCATCATTGTATCTGTTCTCATATTATCCTACCACAAGCCGATTCACCAATACCGTGGGCAAACCCTGGCTCACGAGCACACTCTGCCCACCCTTCCCACACATGCCGGCACTATGGTCAATCTTGAGGTCGTTGCCCACCAGTCCAATATCGCCCAGCGCCTGTGGACCATTGCCGATGATGTTCACGTCGCGTACAGGCCTTGTGAGCTTTCCATCTTCTATCAGATAGCCCTGCTTCATGTAGAAAGTAAAATCGCCCGCCCCTATCTGCACCTGTCCGTTGGTGAAGGTCTGGGCATAGATACCCTTCTTTACAGAACGGATGATGTCGGCAGGAGGCACCTCACCGGCAAGCATATAGGTGCACCTCATGCGTGGCTGTGGTGGAAAACGGAAACTCTCACGCCGCCCATTTCCAGTAGGTGACACCCCATAGTAGGCTGCACTGATGCGATCGTGCATGTAACTGTTCAGGACCCCACGGTCCACCAGCAATGTCCTGGGGTTGCACACACCCTCGTCATCCCACCGCAGGAATCCAGCGTCACCAGCCAAGGACCCGTCATCTACTATCGAGATATCAGGCCCACATATCCGTTCTCCCAGCCGTCCGGAAAAAATACTGGTTCCCAACCTATTGAAATCAGCCTCGAAAGCATGCCCGATGGCCTCATGAATGAAAATGCCGCTGGCCCCTGCGGCCATCACCACAGGCATCTCTCCGCCTTCCGGACGAACCGCCTCAAAAAGAATGGAAGTGCGGTCGACGGCCTCCCTCACCACCTGGCGTATCACCTCATCTGTGACAAACGAAGGTTCCAGTTGCATCTGCCGCGTGGAATAACCCATCTGTGACTGGCTGTCCTGGTCCATCACCACCCTCACTACAATGCTGGTAAAGGGACGGTAGTCGGTATACGACACGCCCTCGGTATTTGCAAAAAACAACTGGCGTGAGTTGGTGGCCACAGCGGCCTTCACCCGCACAACCCTGGCATCCATGTCATGAGCCATCTGGTCGGCCTGGAGCAGCAGTTCCCTCACATGTCCGGGCGAGACAGCCGGCTGTGCACATGGCAACAGCAGTTCATCATCCACCCCGTCTATGCCAGGCATGGCGGACAAAGGCTCCTTGCCGCCAATGGTGGCAGCGAACCGTGCCGCATCTATCAAGGCCTTGCGTCTGAGGTCCATTGTATAGGCATATCCCGTGGCACCTCCTTTGAGCACACGCACACCCGCACCATGCAGGCACACCTGACGTGTCTGGCTCACCTTCCCATCCTGGAGTTCCAGACTGTGAATGAGCGTATCCTCAGCAAATATATCCGCATAGCTGCCGCCACATCCCATGGCGGCATCCAGCACCCTGCCTACGAGTGACTCCTGCATGGCTCAAGGCTGCTCCATCGACATGGCCAGACCACCTTCGCTGGTTTCTTTATAAAGGCTGGGCAGGTCGTGTCCGGTGTTTTTCATTACCTCCACCACCTTGTCAAAGCTCACACGATGCTGTCCGTCGGTGAACATGGCGTATGAGTTGGCATCCATGGCACGCGCAGCCGCATACGCATTACGCTCGATACAGGGAATCTGTACCAGTCCACACACCGGGTCGCACGTGAGTCCCAGATGATGTTCCAGCCCCATCTCCGCCGCATATTCAATCTGAGCAGGCGTGCCGCCAAACAGCTGGCTGGCCGCCGCGGCTGCCATGGCACAGGCCACGCCCACTTCACCCTGACATCCCACCTCAGCCCCGCTGATGCTGGCATTGGTCTTCACAATGTTGCCAAAGAGACCCGCTGTGGCCAGGGCACGCAGGATGCGCGCCTCGCTTATCTGCCGGCTCTTCCACAGGTGATAAAGGACACCCGGCAGCACACCACAACTACCGCAAGTGGGTGCTGTGACAATCTTTCCGCCCGAGGCATTCTCCTCGCTCACGGCCAGGGCATACGCAAAAATCAGGCCACGGCTCTTCATGCTGGCCTGATACCCCTCGGCTCGCGTGAGATAAGAAACGGCCTTCCTTCTCAGATTGAGAGGACCGGGCAACACCTCCTCATGCTCAAGTCCGTTTTCCACAGAGGCACGCATTGTATTCCACACCTCGCGGAGAAAGTCCCATATTTCCGGTCCCTCACATTCCTGCACATACTCCCAGTAGGTTTTTCCCGTTCTCTGGCACCATGCAAGGATGTCCGTGGCAAAGTGCATGTCGTAGATGTCGGGCAGTTCCAATGCCGGTTTCCCTTCCTCGGCCAGGGCACCACCTCCCACACTGAACACAGTCCATTCGGGCGACATTGTCCCATCGGACATTACGGCAGCAAACTTCATGCCATTGGGATGGAAAGGCAGAAACACCTTGGGCTCCCACACAATCCTGGTGCGGTCGTTGCCAAGTACGTCCAGAATAGCCTTGTCCGTCATGTGCCCTTTGCCCGTGGCCGCCAGCGAACCGTACAGATGTACAATATAACTCTGGGCGTCGGGATGACGCTCCTGAAAAAGCAGCGCAGCCTTACGCGGTCCCATGGTGTGGCTGCTGCTCGGGCCTAGCCCGATTCGGTATAATTCTCTTAGTGTTATCATGCTTCAAGCAGTTTTGCGATGCGAAGATACCACATTCTTGTCAATTAAGCCTATTAATAATAGTTAAATTTTTGCCGGATATAGTATTCCCTGCCAATATTTTTTGTAATATTGCATGCGGAATACAATAAAATCGACCCAACATGAATAAATTTACACTATCCTTGCTCGCGTTTGGTGCCATGAGCGCCAGTGCGTTTGCACAGTCCACAAAGTATGTATTCACCAGCGGACAACAGCTGGACACATCCGTATTCACCCAGCAGGCACAGCCCTTCCAGCTGGGCCGCACTCTTTTTGCCGGCTATAACACCATCTGCCTGCCCGTCGACCTCACACCGGCACAGCTCCAGGCCATTGCCAAGGACGTGCGCATTGAAGAGTTCACTGCCATCCGTCAGGAAGGCGACGTGCTCAACCTCTATTTCACCGACTGCACAGACAAGGGACTGCAGGCCGGACAGTCCTACCTCATTTATAGCCCCACCCAGCAGTACATGCGCATCAAGAGCAGTCAGGTGAGCGGTACTGGCATTGACATCCGCCCCACCACTCTCTCGGACGGACAGGGCAACAAGGTGACCTTCAGCAGCAGTTGGCAGGCCATCACGGAAGACGGTCGCTATGGCATTCCCGCCTTGCAGGATGCCTATGTGCTGGAAAGCGTACTGGTACGTACCGAGGGTGACAAGACCTTCCTCCCCACCCGCTGCGGATTCACATGGGATGCCCAGAGCACCACAGCCACCACGCTCCAGATCAGGCACATCACCGGCACCGAGGGCATGGAGACAAGTATCAGCCGACTGCGTGCCGAGGGCACCGAGGTGGATGTCTACAACACTGCAGGCAACCTGATACTCCGAAGTACCACTGTTAGCAAGGCCCAGCAGCAGCTTCCCAAGGGCATCTACGTGATAGGCGGCGAGAAGTTTGCCGTGAAATAAGGGGGCTGCAAGAACAGAGTATTATGCGTACGTGCTCATACGCCCGTACGCTCCTGCATCTGCGGTATACAAATGAAAAAAGGGGATTCCCTGTCCAAACTGCCACCACATGTATGGCCTTGGATAAGGAATTCCCTTTCGATTGTCCAGAAGAGTTCCAGTCCTCAACAAGTCCGATGCGCAGAATCAAACATGATTGAATGCACCGCAGAATCCTGACAGAAGGAAACATCGTATACAAGAAAATGTGAAAAGATTCGTATATGCGCCCCAACTGGGAAAAATTTGCGGCCCAACTGGGTAGCAAATTTTCTCCAGTTGGGGCGCAAAAAAGGCCTATTTGCCCCGTTCTGGTTTCTATCCATATTTTTCCGGTATTAGACCTGTCCGTGTCAGCATGATTCCTCACGGTCCTCATCTGCACAGAGCGCGCTGTCGCGGGTAAAGTTACTTAACCCAAGTTTGACATTCAATTGTCCGTTTTTTCTGCTGTCCAGTACTTTGCGTTTTTCATTTGCGGCG
>CAMBDA010000065.1 GCA_945865175.1 uncultured Prevotellaceae bacterium
AGCAGCAATGCTTGTCCGCTCCTCTTCAGTTTTTCCGAGTCCCTCGAGCCCTTCGGGTTGCTCGAGAGTCTCGAGGGACTCGAATCAATAAATTGGCAATGAAAGAGATAATGGAATTCCTGACAGACCTTTCCCAGCATAATGACAGAGAATGGTTTGCCGACAATCGGGCCAGGTATGAGACTGCCCGAGAAAGTTTTCAAGCATTCACGGAGTCGCTCATCCGCAGTATCTCCTCCTATGATTCGTCGGTGGCTGGGCTGGAGGCGAAGAGTTGTACCTATCGCATCCACCGCGACCTGCGTTTCACCACTGACAAACGCCCCTATAAGATTCACATGGGATGTTATATCTGTCCCGGCGGAAAGAAATCGGGCTATAGCGGCTATTATTTTCAGGTGGGGCCTAGGGTGGAATCTTTGCCCGACAGCGGCAACTTCCTGGCTGTGGGTGATTATTGCTGCTCGCCGGCTGTGCTGAAGGTGTTGCGCGAGGATATTGAAAGTTGTGGCGATGCCTTTCCTCAGGCATTGGCGGAGGCTCATAAGGCAGGCTTCTATCTGGAACCTTCATTTGCCACAAAGCGTATGCCTAAGGGATTCAGCGAGAACACGCCCAATGCCTCTTTGCTGCGCTATAAGGTGTATTGCCTCATGCGGCAGATTCCAGACGAAGAACTGTTTATGCCCCGGCTGGTAGAGCGTGTAGCCGAACAATGCCGTCATGCCATGCCTTTCCTCGACTTTGTGAACCGCGCCATTGCCTTTGTGCAGCACCCAGACACGGAGAATGGCATGTAAGAGAGAAGAGGGGGACAGCATCGTGAAAAAATATCCAACTGGAATATGAGATGGCATTCCAGTTGGATAGATGTGTACCGTTTGTTTGGCTTTGGGATGTAAGTTATACGAGCGCGTCGGCCAATGCCTCAAGGGCTGGCACATCAGAAGCCTTCATGCGGCTGCAGATGGTGACTACAGGCTCCACGATGGTCACGTTCTTCATCTTTTCTATCATCTCGCGCATCACGCGTGCTGCGCTGGGTGCCCATGAGCCATTTTCTACGATTCCGAAGGTGCGGTTCTGATAATTCTTTATCTGCAGATGGTAGAGGAAGTCGTGCATTACAGGGAACACACCTCCGTCATAGCTGGCAGCTGCTACCACTACCTTGGGATAGCGGAAGGCGTCCTCGATTACTTCTGCCATATCGCTGCGGCTAAGGTCGCTCACCACCACCTTGGCAGCCCCCTTCTCGCGTAGCATTTCAGCCAGACGGATGGCTGCGGCTGCAGTGCCTCCGTGGATGCTGGCGTAGGCTACCAGTATGCCGTCGGTTTCGGGCTCGTAGCGGCTCCATGTGTCATACAGGCTGAGGTAGGGGGTGAGGTCGCCTGTGAGCACGGGACCGTGCAGGGGACAGATGGTGTGGATGTCGAGCGCGGCAGCCTTCTTCAACACGGCCTGCACCTGGGTGCCATACTTGCCACAGATGTTGAAATAGTAGCGGCGTGCCTCGCAGGCCCAGTCGTCCGTCTCGTTGCACAGTGCACCGAATTTTCCGAAAGCATCGGCGGCAAAGAGCACTTTTTCCTGTGCTTCATAGCTCATGATGACCTCAGGCCAGTGCACCATAGGTGCGGCAATGAAATGGAGTGTGTGGTGGCCCAGTTCCAGTGTGTCGCCTTCCTTCACGATGTGGATACGGCTGCTGAAGTCCACTCCTTCAAAGAAATTGCCCAGCATCTTGGCAGCCGCTGCCGAGGTGACCACAGTGAGGCTTTCATACGTCTTCACGGTTTCGGCGATGAGCGAGGCGTGGTCGGGCTCCATGTGGTGTACCACCAGATAGTCGGGCGTGCGTCCGTTAAGTCGGGCGGCCAGATTGCGTTTCCATTCCTCTGCCTTGCGGTTGTCTACGGTGTCCATCACTGCAATCTTGTCGTCGATGATTACATAGCTGTTGTAGCTCATTCCTTCGGGCACATCGTATTGGCTCTCGAAGAGGTCGATGTCCAGGTCATCTGTGCCGATGTACTGGATTGTGTCTGAAATTTTAGTCATTTTTTGTATCTGTCAGTTCTTTGGTTTTTATTGCGTCATTGTAGTACGGGTTTCACCTGCAGCGGCTTGCTTTCGTTTCCGAACCGGTCGATGGCTGTGATGGCTAAATGAAGACCATAGAGCTTGGCACTGAGAAGGTTATAGGTGTAGGTCGTGTCGGAGACGACTGTCACCAGATGACTAGGGTCGGAGAGATTAACCGGTGAAAGGGTGTCGGCATATATTGCATACCGACAATAGGTGCCCGCCTTGTTCACCGCTTTCCATCTGAGATGTTCCATGATGCCGTTTTGCCGCTGCTGGCACACCAACTCGGGGCTTGCAGGCGGGATGCTGTCCTGCCAGGTCATGGGAGGCATAAGGGCGGGATAGGGATAGAACTCGCCTTGCAGATAGTCGAGCAGCCCCTTGGTGTTGTCGGTGAGATGGCGGCAGCGGAAATATGCCTGCCCGCCCAGTCTTTCGCTTCGCAGGAAATGGATTTGCCGCTGTACTACGGCCAAATCCCAGTCTTTTTCCTTGGGACTGAGGAAATACACACCCAGCCCGGGCACGATGGTGCGCCCGTTACAACTCTCCTGCCAGTCGGCGGCAAAGGGGTAGAAATGGTCGCCCTGGAAGTACATCATGGGGCAAAGCATGTCCATGATTCCCTGGTTGAGCCAACCTTGTGCATCCTGATAGACGGTGGACCATGCCGACCATCCTTTGGCTGAGAAACGTGTCACGTCCTTGTATTTCCCTACGGGGCTACAGCTCAGGCGCACCCAGGGTTTCAGTTTTTTTACACTGGTATACACCTGTGCCACAATGGCTGTGATATTGTCGCGCCTCCATTGGTCGCGCTTGCGCCCTTTCCCATATTTCCTGAACAGAGTGGCATCCGGGAAGGCCTCAGGACGGTCGGGATAGCGGATATAATCGAGATGGATGCCGTCGATGTCGTATTGCTTGGCTATCTCTTGGCACAGGTCGCTCAGGTAGCGTGCGGTTTCGGGCATACCGGGATTCATGTAATAGGTGCCGTCATACTTGCACAGTAGCTTGGGGTGGGACTGCATCAGGCTTTTCTTGCCTACACTGCGGGGAGGTGCGCTTTTGAAACAAGGGATGCTCACCACCCAGGCGTGCAGTTCCATCTGCCGCTGGTGGCATTGGTCGATGGCAAAGGCCAATGGGTCGTAGCCAGGATCCTTTCCGGTAACGCCTGTGAGCGAAGCGTCCCATGGCTCCATGCTGCTGGGATAGATGACGGTGCCTCTGACGCGTGTCTGCAGGAAAACAGTGTTGATTCCGCTCGCCTTCAGTTCGTCGAGCAATGTACACAACTCTTCCTGCTGCTTTTTCCTTCCGGCAGCAGTGGTTGCTTTGGTGGCAGGCCAGTCAAGCCCGCCCAGAGTGGTCACCCAGACACCTCTCACCTCATGCTTGGGCATGGGTGATTGCATGAGAAATCCCATTTGTGCCCTGCTGGGGATGAGGACCAGCAGGGCATATATGAGAAGTATTTTCCGTTTCATGCTGCAAAGGTAGCATAAACGCACGTAATGACAAAGTATTTATGCAGAAAAAAATCAGCGTACGTACTTGCCGGCATAGTGCAGCCACTTGCCGCCACACTTGAAGTTGAGGTAGAGACTGTCTTTCACTGCCCGACCTTCAAAATCCGAGATGATCTGGGCCTCAATGGGAGTCCATGCACCCTTTATTACTGCTTCGGGAATGGTGGTGGCTACGGTCATCGAGAGCGTGCTTTGGTCGTCCTGCACGCGGATGTTGGCAAAGCGGATGTCGAGTGCGGCGGGCATGGCGGCAGCAAAGCGTATCTGGTCCATGTACAGGGTATCCGAGCCTTCGCCCTTCACCAGCCGGGCGGCCTGCGATTCGCCTTTCATGCTCAGACTGCCGTCTTCCATGTAGCAGGAGTATTTGCCGTTGTAGGCACCGTAGATGTTTTCGGGCACTTCGGGGTTGGGCTTGATGTCGTTATCGTCGTCGCCGCAGGCGGAAAGGAAAGTGATGGCCATTGTCAGGGGTGCGGCCATGATGAGATGTTTTGCTTTCATTGTAAGAATAATATTAGTGGTTTGTTTTGATGTTGCTAGATGGTCATCGAGAGGGTGGCGCCCCATTGCAGGGGTTTGCCGCGCTGCACAAAACGGTTGCCGACCGATTCGAAGTAGAACGTGCTGTAGTGGGTGGAGGACAGGTTGCGCCCCCACACCGTGAGGCTGTAGTCGCGATAGACCACACGGAGGGATGCGCCCGGCAGTGCGTAGAAGTCTTGCCGCTCACTGTTGTCCTCGTTCCACCAGATTGGCCCTATGCAGCGCACATCGGCATGAAGGGTGATGAGCCATTCGGGATGGGGCAGGGCAATATGGTAGTCGGCTCCTGCAGCCAGTGTATGCGTAGGCACGTAAGGGATGCGCTTGCCACGGTGGTTGACGGTGCCGTCGGGAAAGTCGAGGAAAGTGGCGTGGGTGAAGCCGTACGAACATTGGATGCCCAGCCGTCCCAGCTGTCTTGCCGCCTCGGCTTCCATGCCCCAGATGCGCGAGTGGCCAGCATTGGTCATCATGCGTCCTGTCTGGAGCCCTTCGGGGAAGACAGTGAGCTGCTGGTGGCGGCAGTCGGTATAGAAGAGGGTAAGGGCTGCCTTGTTCCGGCCCTGCTTTACCATGATGCCCGTCTCGGCGTTCCAGCTGAATTCTGGCTTGTAGCGTGTCGTCTGGCGCACCTCGGGCGATTTGTCTGGTATGGACAGATAGTTGCGAATCACTTCATCGCTCATCTGCTGGCGCACCAGTTCGGAAAACAATTGGGTATTGAATCCTCCGGCCTTGTATCCTCGGGAAAGAGAGGAATGCCAGGTGAAATCCCCCTTTTGGTAGGTAATGCCCGCCGATGGTGCCCATTGCAGGTAGTTGGCCGTGGTGTGGCCTATGATGCTGGCGGGGAAGGTCTTGTCAATGTCGCCGTCGGGCGAGGAGATGTGGTAGGCCAGTTGGGAATGGCTGTCGTAGCCGAACCGTTGTCCCTCATATTCCAGTCTTCCGCCCAGTGCAAGGGTCCATCCGTGGGTCAGGTCCAGCCGGCTGTTGTGGAACAGGGACGCTCCATAGTATTGCTGCCTGAAACGGCTGTCGATGGGCAGTTCGCTGGCATCCATGGACAGTGTGTCGCTGGGGTACATTATCTGAATGCCCTTGTTGGCTGGTCCCAGAATGAGCCGTTCTATGCCGGTACGCTTGAACAGGACGGGGGCACCAGTGTGTAGGCTGCGCCACCATACGCTTGCGCCTGTGAGCGGCCGCCACCGTTTGCCTGTGTGCCAGGGTTTAAGGGTGAAATCCTGCCCCACTGTGTGGTCGTGCTGCTGTTGTTGAAGCGTGAAGACGGGAACGGAGGTGAAGTCCTGGTCCATATACATGTGGTCGCTCACATAGGTATAGGAGGTGGCCGAGGAGAGTCTTGACGCTCCCACTTTGCAGTCGATGGTGAGCCCTTGTCTCACCATCAGCCGGTTGTAGGCACAGCGGTCGTTGTAGGCAATGGCTTGCATGTGGCCGTCTTCCTCGCTTATCTGTTGGTAGGGGAAGCCGCCCTGGTTCACCCAGTCGATGGCTGTGGTGGAGAGCCAGTGCAGGTCTTGTGGCATGCCTGGCTGTGTGTGGCCTTCCATCCTGAAGTTTGCTCCTGCATGGTTGCTCCAGTCGCAGGATGAATGTTTGTAGGTGTTGGTGTAGAAACCGTCCGAACGGGAACCGTGGAGTGCCATTGACAGGCCGAAATGCTCATTCCTACGGCTATATACCGATACCCTTGCTTTGGCATAGCCGCTGTTCCCGCCTTCCACAGCCGCCTTCACGCCTTGGAATTCCAGAGGGGAGAGTGTCTTTATATCCATTACGCCTCCCATAGCGTTTCGGCCGTAGAGCGTGTTCTGTGGTCCGCGCAGAACCGCTATCCTACTGATGTCGCAGAGCGTGAAGTCGTAGGTGTTCTTATTCAGATAGGGGATGCCGTCTATATAGAGGCCCATGGCCGGCTGGTCGATGCGCGATCCCAGCCCTCGAATGTATACCGAGGAGGTCATGCGTGCTCCATAGTCGGGAATGTAGAGATTGGGTGTCCATGCCGACATCTCCTTAATGTCGGTGATGCGCAGTTTCTCCGTTTCCTTGCCGTCCACGACGGTGTGGGCAATGGGAGCAAGGTCGCTGGCCGACGACCCGCGGCTAAGCGGTGCTTCCACCACAATCTGCGGCATGTATGTGGCCGCACCTAGGCTGTCGCCTTCTTCTGTCTTGGCGGCAGCGTGGAGGGTGGCCAGTGCCAGTATGGAGAGTATGATAGAGGTTCTGTTCATTTCGGGTGCAAAGTTACGGCATCTTCCATTATCCTGCAATCCTCATTTATGAGGAAATGGCCCTGCCCAGGTGAACCTTCTGGGCTGAAATGGGCGTACGCGATCGTAACTATTCAGCGATAACCATATAGCAGTTGTCCGTGCTTAGAACAAAGCCCG
>CAMBDA010000066.1 GCA_945865175.1 uncultured Prevotellaceae bacterium
TGCCATACCGCCCCTCGTATTCGGCAAGGCGGTTTCCCAGATACCGCTCCAGCTGTTCCTTCTCCATGTGTTTGCCGGATGCCATGCTGAACCGCAGCACAGGATATTCCACCCATTCCTTCTCCAGCCGTTCCATGGCCAGGCCCTTGAACAGTTCCCTCTTTCCCTCGAAATAGGCCTGGAGCGTGGACACAAGCAATGACTTGCCGAACCGCCGGGGACGGCTCAGGAAGATATACTTGCTGAGGTTGATCATGTTCCAGATATACTCGGTCTTGTCGACATAGAGCATGTCGAGGTTCTTTATCTCCGAAAATGTCTGTATGCCTACGGGCAGTCGCTTCAGTTCCTTCATATCTGTCTCCTTTTTGATGCGTTTCGCGCATATTCCTTTGCAAAGCTACGCTTTTATTCCGAAATGGGCAAGGAATGGGTGGAAAATTTATTCCGTATTGTTCCACAGGATGGTTCCGTCGGGCGACAGGCCTGCGGCCTCTATGCTGAGGCGGGTGGTGCGGGCATTGTTGTAGAACATCACCTGTGCCTTCCCCTCGGCATCCAGTTTCAGGTTGGGGTTCCAGTAGAGTGTGCGGCGGTAGTCAGCCTGCTCGGGTGAGGGGCGGTGGGTGGAGTAGTCGGGATGGTAGAAGTCGGCGGAGTGGGGATAACCATCCATTGACAGCCAGCGTTCACCGCGGACGGGCCTGTTGCCCAAATGCAGCTGAACGACAATGGACGTACTGCTACAATGCACGTAGCGTGTGTCGTTTTCGGCGCGAGGTGAATAGTTGCATCGGATAATAACCGAATCGATATTTGACAAGTCCTTGTAGAGCCTGCCTGCACGCTGAGGAGTCATGTAGCCAAGGCTGGTATCCTCATACGCCCTACCATAGGGATTGCCGATGGGAGACGGCAGAGGCTGGGAAGTCCTCCGCCCCATAAATGAGGCATAATAACGGGCCAAAGCCCTGGAGAAGACTGCAGAAGAAACGAATGTGGGCTCTATCAGTCCGGCATCGAGAAGCATGTTGAGCGCCTCCTGCGCCTCCATCCTGATGACACGGGCAGATGGCGGGGAGGAGGAGGGAATGCATGTAGGAATTTCTGCATCATCGCATAGCGTTTCCTGATAATAGTTGTACGGACCTGCAAATCGTGGATAGGGATGGGAAATACGCACATAATACTCCGGCACCACGGCAGGACGCATCTGCCACGCATGTGCATAATCGGGGCCGCGGCGTTTGGTGAGCGGCCACCGCATGGGACAGGTAGCCCAAAGGGAAAGGTGGTAGTGTCCATGGGTGCGGGGAAGAATCAGGCTGAACCTTCCGTCATGGACATTGCCTTTCCATGTATCCTTTCCTGCATCCCCCACATAGCGTATCAAATGAGGATGATGCTCCCCATCGCCTCCCAGACGGAAATATTCCTCACAGGAGAGGGACGGCTGGCCGGTACGCACCCTGCGGGTTCTGGAGGAAAGATCCTTTCCCCTGAAATAGGTATATCTGGCAACTGTATCGGCCATACTGGGATTCACTGCATACATGGTTTCTATTATGCTGTCGCCAAAAGTCATGGGCTTGGGATATTCAGCCAATGGATTGTGGCGTTTGGGGCAGTAGTCCTTCCCTTGATGATAGTCGTGGACCGATGCATTCAGCTGTGGTGTTTCTTCCTTTGGATGGACGGGACGGAACGAGTCGGGCATAGCCATCTCCCTCCATGGGAATCGCCTCCATCCTTGGGTGAGCATGAGCAGGTCGAGAGCAGCCTCATGAAAGGAATCATCGGCCTCGAAATACCATTCTGGGCTGGGTATAAACCCTTTTATTTCGCTGGCCAGCAGCAGTTCTGTAAGGATGTTCCCTGTGTCGTAATTATGGATGTGCTGTCCGTCATCGTGTACGGCCAAGGAAATGGTGGCGTATGGAGAAGACGTATGTACCCGTAATTCCACCTTTTCGTATGGAGCCAGGGCGCTGATATTCCCTTTTAGGGAGATGGTCGGTTGTGCCATGCCCTGCTTTTTCTCGAAAAACAGTCGGTCGGACCACACCCGTCCGCCGGTGTCGAACAGTGTTACCTGATGCACACCCGCACACAGAAGGCTGTCTGGTACGGACCACACCATTGAGTCTGTCAGTTGCAAAAGTTGGCAGAACGATTCAAGGCGTCCCTGATGCATGAGTGTGAGTGCCAGGCTGTCCCGCTCCATTGCATCCGACAGGTTCACATGTATCAGCCAGCAGGATTCGCAGTGTTCCACCCGCAATGTCGCGCCTGCTGGTTGCGCATAGGGCAGGCGTTGCACCAGTTCATGTCCGTCCTTGGAAACAAACCGCACGCTATCGGTGTTGTTTCCCATGGGTGTATAAAGGAAACATCCGCGTCCGCGATGCTGGACAGGGATGGTGTCTGCCCCCACAATCAGCATTCCATCCTGATAGGCACCGTCCCATCGGGTCGCCTCGAACGCCACCCTACTTGGCAGTCCGGCCACCAGATTCCCTCCTTCGGGAAAGAAGGAGAGTCTGGATGTTCGGGATGCTGGCTCATAGTGCCCACTTTCGGCAGTATACTTCCCATAGACGGGAAACACACGGCTGTACAATTTGTCATAGTCGCGAAAGAATTCATATTCCATGGTCTTGTTAAAAAACCAGTTCTTTTCAGCCAGCGTGCGTTCATGCTGCTTTTCTCCCCAGTTGAGTTGCCATCGTGTGTAGGCCCTCAGTTCATAGAAACCGCCATACATCGTGGTGTCGGTGGCGAAGAAACCGCAGCCCTGCCCTTGCTTCATCTCCACCAGCTTGCGTTCCTTCAGATACCCCTCCTGGTCGAACAGTTCCACATAGAGCGTGCCGCTCATTTCCGATGGTTTCCCGTCGTTTGTCTGCTGTGTGTATGCCTTGAACCAGATGGTGTCGCCCAGAAAATAGCAGCGGTTGTCCATGTGGACGTATACCTTTTCCTGCGGTATGCGCTCGCCAAAGGCGCGAAGCCGCCGGATGGCCAGCGGAAAAGACACCAGGCTGTCCTGACCCATGAGACCAGTCGCCCACAGAAGGGCGGACATCATGCAAAGTGGGAATTTCTTGTTTTTCATATGCTAAAGTGTTTATTTTTAACGGTTTCTGGCCACAAATTTATCTATAATCTATCGTTCCGACAAGCAAAACCACATTTATTTCTGATAAGCAGGATATTTTTCCAAAAGAAAAGGTAGAATCGACCAATTGGATACTTTCATCCCCCTAAGTCCCCCTGTTTAGAGGGAGAAGGGGCATCCTGCCATTCTGGGACAGCTGGATTACATGTGAGTTATACCGAGGCAGGCAGGAGAAAGACAGGAGTTCTACTCATACATTTGCTTGATGAGCTCCTTTTGATACTTGGGGACAACGGCATATCTGTCCCACATGAACAGTTCGTCCCCAATGTAATACCTTATGCGGTTGCTCAGGTCATAGATGTCTGGTGAGAATGATATTTTTTGAGGAAGGAATACCCGTCTCAGCTGTGGGCAGCCGAAGAATGTGATTGGTGAGAAAGCTTTTTTCTGGGAATAGGCCTGAAGCGAATAGCCATTGTCTGCCCTCTTCACTATGCAGTGGCCCGGAAATTTTGTCATGTTCGCTTCGCGCATCACATCCCAGCATTTGTCATTCACATCCAGCGTGAAATCAAAGAAGGCCATGGTGAAGGCGTATTCATCAACTCTGAAATCCTTGGTATTGTTGCTAAATGGCTCCCATGTACCTATCCGCTGTTCGATTTCCTTTCCCAGATAGTAGATGGGGCGGAATCTCCTTACCCTTTTTTTTAGACCATCCCCCCCAGAGCGGGTCGCCTATGTCTGTTCTTTCTATCACGGTTTTTGGCTGCGCCAGACCCAGCAGACTCACATCACGAGCGTCCAGGCACAAGAACGGTTGTGCGTCTTTCACAAAGTGTGCTCCTCTCAAGTCAAGCACATGCAACTGCCCTGTGCGTCCTGCGCCATCAGCCCATCCTGCCATTCTGCGGAGCACTTGCAGGTCGGCCGAATTGAGCTTACCCTTTACAATGAGGTGCCTACAGGTATCCTGCTGGGAAGCACTCAGGACAGTTTCCAGCGTGCCCGCTTTCTTCACACGCACTGTGGTTTGTGCATGGCACAGCATCATGGCCATTGCACAGATGGAAAAGAGAATAATACGTTTCATAGGCATAGGTGTTGTTGTTTGTAATATGGAAGGTTTAAAAAAGACAGACAATAATAAAGCACTGTTGTTCTTCATAGGCTTCGTGCGTTTATTTTCTATTTATGGTCATGTAGTCCTCCAGCAGCCACCCGCATTTGTTCACGGTCACGCGGTAGTATCGGCCCAGAAAATACCTGTAATCGGTGGTGTAGAGCGGATTGAATGCGTTGTACTGCAGATTCTCCACAAAGTCTTTCAACACCTTGAAGGCTTCTTCTGTCATTTCATCGGGGTTTTCCGGCTCAAGCAGTTTCAGGGTGTACTCTTTTTTGGTGCTGCTGCTTTCGGGTTTCTGGTAGAGCAGCACCGAGAACACTTTTTCGGTGGAGTATCTGCATGGATTATACGCTCCATAGAAGGTAAGGTATTTCCCGAATACTTCGCCTCCACCTTTTATTCCGCTATCCCAGTCCCCGTCGAAGCTACGGCTGCCCTGCGAGGAGAAGAAGTCCGCAGGCCGTTGGATGGTAGGGGTGCTGCCCACCAAGCGGTTCTCGTCGCGGGTCTGGACTACAGCACAGGGCGAAACCACATACCCCATATAGTGCATCGGATTGCGCAACAGCACATAGTCACCCTTCCTCCAGTCCTTCGGCTTCTTCTCCACCTTTTCCATTATCTCGGGCCGCATGTTTCCCTGCGGATCCTGTACACCCTGCAGTGCGATTCCAGATGGACCCCACACCCACACACCGCGCATTGTCTGTGCTTCCTTCACGGGGCAGTTCTTGAGAGGAGAGTTGAGCATCACATAGGGGCCAAAAATGCCATGAACGATGGAGTCGTGGCCGGCATACGTGGAGGAGGAATAGTGTTTTTCCTTGTTTGTACGGAAGGCTTCCACCATCTCGTCAATCGATACGGTGTCGCGGAAAAAATAGCTTATAAAGCTGTTTCCTCCTCTCGACATTACTTTCTCATACCTGTCCCATTGCTTTTCAAAACGCGCCCTGGGCAAGCGTTCCTCGTTTATGCCATCCTGGGCAAACATATTCATGCAGGAAAGGGCAAAACCGAAAGCCCATCCTAATTGTTTTCTGTTGTTTGTTTTCGTTTTGAAAATTCTTTTTGATAGTTTCATTTTTTTTTATTTTACAGGGCCTCAGATTTATTCATAACCCCTAAGTTCCCGGCACAAACAGCGGGCCGGTGTCCGCTTTCCCTTATCACAGTGTGGTCTGCTCCCTGAGTGCTAGCCTGCTCAGGTATTGTGGTACCTTATTTCTATTTTTTTACAGTCCAATCTTTGCAAGGAACATAGCCTCCACGCAGAATCTGAAGTTCGTACATGCCCGTGATACTGGAAGGAATCTCCAGATAGTCGGATGTGATGACCGCCTCGTAGCACACTTCCTCGTCCTGCACCAGCTGAAGGGTGAGCCCTGTGCAGGGGGTGATGAAATGGAGGGTACGGCCGTCCATAGTCACCTCGGGGATGAGGATGGGGGACTTGGGATATTTAATTCC
>CAMBDA010000067.1 GCA_945865175.1 uncultured Prevotellaceae bacterium
CTTTCCACGACATGGCCAAAACAAAAAGCACTTTTTTTGCAAAAAAAATGCTTTTCAGCAACAATCGCATTACACCCTCGCGTGCGCGTAATATATTATGGTATATAAGGAAAATAGGGTAGTACGGGAAAAACCGATACATCCTGTCCGTTCCCGCAAAGACGCACCCCTGGGTAGAGTGTTCAAAATAGCCGTTTCAGGCGGAACCATATTGGCAACCAATATTCTCCTGTATTCTACACCCCGATATGAAACTATTCCGTCCCCTCGGGGCTTTGGGTGCGGCACACCGATGATAATAGGGCCTACGCCCTATCCTAAGCTATGTCTCCCTCAGGGCATGGGGTGAAATGGCCAATATGGCCCCAAAAAAGCCAAGAATGACTGTTTCCTAGAAATTTTTTCCTTTTTTTTTGGTCAATTAATAAAGAATGGCTATTTTTGCTCAATGAATATGTAAAAAAGAACAAAAACAAAACAAAATGAAAGACTTTTTGAAGTATGTAATGGCCACCATCGTGGGTATGCTCCTATGTAGCATTGTTGCCACTGTTATCACAGTCCTTTCCCTTGCCGGCATGGCCGCCAGCGAAGGGGCATCAGCTCCCATCGTCGACAATTCCATCCTGCACATCAAGCTGCAAGGCACAATCGAGGAACGGATGAAAGACACCCCGTTGTCCATGTTCACGAACAACGAGTTTGAGGTGCTGGGCCTGGACAAGACACTGGAAGCACTTGAAAAAGCGAAAGCCAACGACAAGATTCTGGGCGTCTATCTGGAAGGCGGCATTCTAGCAGCCACGCCAGCCATGGCAGAAGAGCTTCGCCATGCGCTGCTCGACTTCAAGGAAAGCGGGAAGTTTGTCCTCGCCTATGGCGACAGCTATAGCAAGAGCGCATACTATATTGCATCTGTGGCCGACCGCGTGATGCTGAACCCCATCGGCAGTCTGGACTGGTCGGGCATGGCAGCCCAGCCCATCTTCTACAAGGACCTGCTAGCCAAGATAGGCGTAAAGATGCAGGTATACAAAGTGGGCACCTACAAAAGCGCCGTGGAGCCCTTCATCTGCACAGAGATGAGCGATGCCAACCGTGAACAGGTAGCCAGCTACCTGGGAGGCATCTGGCAGAACATGCTGAAAGACGTAGCTGCCTCGCGAGGACTGAAGGTGGAAAGCCTGAATGCGTTGGCCGACAGCATGACCCTGTTTGCGGACACCCAGACCGCCGTAAACGGTGGCCTGGTGGATACCCTATGCTATATCAGCGACGTGAAGGCCATCCTGAAGGCAAAAACCGGCATCAAGGAGGATGAGAACATTCGCTTTGCCGAGGTGCCGGACGTGGCCAACGCCGAAACGTTGAAGAAGAAGGTATCCGATGAAGTGGCTGTCTACTATGCCTATGGCGACATCGTAGACGACCGAGCATCGGGCATGAGCCAGGATGCCCAGATTTGTGCCAAGGACGTGACCAAGGACCTGCAGGCACTGCGTGAAGACGAGGATGTAAAAGCCGTGGTCATCCGCGTCAACTCGGGCGGTGGCAGCGCATACGCCTCGGAACAGATATGGCACGAAATCACCCTGCTGAAGGAAAAGAAACCCGTAGTCATCTCCATGGGCGGCATGGCAGCTTCAGGAGGCTACTATATCTCCTGCGAGGGCAACCTCGTGTATGCAGAGCCCACCACACTAACCGGCAGCATCGGCATCTTCGGCATGATTCCCGATGTCAGCGAACTGATGACGCAGAAACTGGGACTGAGCTTCGACGTAGTGAAGACAAACAGCCTGAGCGACATAGGAAGCATCTCGCGCCCCTTCAACGAAGCGGAGAGCAGGATGGTCCAGAACGCCATCAACAACGGTTACGAGCTGTTCACCCGTCGCGTGGCCGACGGCAGAAAGATGAAGCAGGACGATGTGAAGGCGATTGCCGAGGGACGCGTATGGACCGGCGAACAGGCATTGAAGATTGGCCTGGTGGACAAACTGGGCGACCTGAATGATGCCATAGCCGCTGCCGCCGCGCTGGCTGCATGTGAAGACTACGCCATTGGCACCTATCCCGCCGAAAAGCCCTGGTACCAGAGTCTGCTCGACGAGGGCAAAGACACCTATCTCAACACACAGACGAAGAGCATACTGGGTGATTACTACACAGCCTTCGGTTGGCTCCAGCGCATCCACAGCCAGAATCCCATTCAGGCACGCATGCCGTTCGAACTGGTAATCAAATGACAAAATCCGTCTGGACATGGAGAGTGACCTGATTCGCATCAACAAATGGCTCACGCCTCTGAGTTGGCTCTACGGAGCCTGCACAGAGGCGCGGAACCTGATGTTTGACCTGGGCATTCTGCATTCCAGAGGATTTCCAATACCCATCATCAATGTGGGGAACATTACCGTAGGCGGCACCGGCAAGACTCCCCATGTGGAATATCTCGTGGGCATGCTGAGCAAACGCTACAAAGTGGCGGTCCTGAGCCGGGGTTACAAACGCAAGAGCCATGGTTTCCTGCTGGCCACGCCCTCGTCCACACCTGCCGAAATCGGCGATGAGCCCTGGCAAATCATGCACAAGTTTCCCGGCATCCATGTGGCCGTAGACTCCAACCGCTGCCGCGGCATCCGCAATCTAATGCAGAACCCCCGAAGCAACGACGTGGAGGTGATTCTGCTCGACGATGCCTTCCAGCACCGCCATGTGCGTCCGGGGCTGAACATCCTGCTCACCGACTACCACCGCCTCCTCACCGACGACTACCTGCTGCCCGCAGGACGTCTACGCGAAAGCGCCTGCGGCCGCTACAGGGCCGACGTGATTGTGGTGACAAAATGCCCCCGTAACCTCAGCCCGATGGAATACAGGGTGATACAGGAGGAACTGAAGCCCAAACCCTACCAGAAGCTATTCTTCAGCAGCCTCACCTATAGCAAACAGATACAGGGCGTATTCACGCCCAGAAGCCTGTCATTCTCCAGCCTTAGGAACACCCACGTGCTACTGGTGACAGGAATCGGTTGCCCGCAGCAGATGGAACGCGACATCCGTCCGCACGTGTGTAGCATGAAGACACTCCCCTACCCCGACCACCACAATTTCAGCAATGAAGACATCACCGACATACAAACTGCCATACACAGTATGCCACAGCCCCGCATCATCCTCACCACAGAGAAAGACGCCGTGCGGCTGAGGGCAATGGACGCAGCAGCCGGCCTGCTTCAGGAAGATCTCTATTTCCTACCCATAGAAATAGGCTTCATGAGAAACGCAACTAACACTTTTAATGATAAAATAAACCGATATGTACAAGAAAATCCAAGACACCGCAGCATGGCTTAAAGCCCGCATGAATTCCACACCGGAGACAGCCATCATACTAGGCACCGGTCTGGGCCATCTGGCCAATGAAATCCAGGTTGACACGGCCATCCCCTACAGCGAGATACCCGACTTCCCGGTATCCACCGTGGAGGGCCACCAAGGCCAGCTCATCTTCGGCAAGCTGGGAGGAAAGGAAATCATCGCCATGGACGGGCGCTTCCACTATTACGAAGGCTATACCATGGCACAGGTGACCTTCCCCATCCGTGTCATGAGCCTGCTGGGCATCAAGACACTCTTTGTCAGCAATGCAGCCGGTGGCACAAACCCCAGTTTCCGCGTAGGCGACATGATGATTATCACCGACCATATCAACTTCATGCCCGAGAATCCCCTCCATGGTCCCAACATCCCCATGGGGCCCCGGTTCCCCGACATGAGCGAAGCATATGACAGCGAACTCATCGATCTGGCAAACACCATCGCCGCAGAACTGAAGATCAAGGTAAGGCACGGCGTGTACCTGGGCACCCAAGGACCCACCTACGAGACCCCGGCGGAATACCGCATGTTTGCACACTGGGGAGCCGATGCCGTAGGCATGAGCACCGTACCAGAGGTTATCGTGGCCCGCCACTGCGGCATCCGCTGCTTTGGCATCAGCATCATCACAGACCTGGGCGTGCACGGAAAGATAGTGAAGGTCACCCATGAGGAAGTACAGCAGGCCGCCCGGGCCGCCCAGCCCCGCATGGCAGCCATCATGCGCGAGATGATAGCCCGCTCCTGACCACAATGCCTACCCATGACCAAGAAAGCCAATGAGTGAAATAGCAGAACTGGGAGAGTTCGGTCTCATCGAACATCTCACCAAGGACATTCATCCTGCACAGGCCACCACCGCCAGAGGCATAGGAGACGACTGTGCCATCCTGTCGCCCGCTGAAGGGAAGCAGACGCTGGTGACCACCGACCTGCTGCTGGAAGGCATCCATTTCGACCTCACCTACACCCCCCTGAAGCATCTGGGCTACAAAGCCGTGATGGTGAACCTGAGCGACATCTACGCAATGAACGGCACCCCCAGGCAGATAACCGTCAGTCTGGGACTGAGCCGCCGGTTCAGCCTGGAGGCAGTGGAAACGCTATACGACGGAATGCGTCTGGCATGCAAGGACCATCAGGTGGACATCGTGGGCGGCGACACGACAAGCAGTCTCACAGGCCTCACCATCAGCATCACTGCCATCGGCGATGTGGAGCAGGACCGTGTGGTGACACGCGACGGTGCCAGGGACACGGACATCATCTGCGTGAGCGGCAATCTGGGAGCTGCCTACATGGGGTTGCAACTGCTGGAGCGCGAAAAGGCTGTCTTCAACCAGCAGCGCAGAGAAGCCATGCAGCAGCCATGCCCCGACGGACAGGTGCGTCAGGCGCTGGCCGACTCGCAGCCCGACTTCAGCGGACGCGAATACCTGCTGGAGCGACAGCTGAAGCCCGAAGCCCGGAGAGACATCATCCAAGCACTGGCCGAGGCCGGCATACGCCCCACAGCCATGATTGATATCAGCGACGGGCTCAGCAGCGAACTGCTGCACATCTGCAAGCAGAGCCATACAGGATGCAGGATATACGAAGACCGCATCCCGCTCGACTACCAGACAGCCGCCATGGCCGAGGAGATGGAGATGAACGTCACCACCTGTGCCCTGAACGGGGGCGAGGACTACGAGTTGCTCTTTACCGTCCCCCTCTCCGAGCACGACAAGGTGGAAGCCATGGAAGACGTACACGTAATAGGCTATATCACCAATGAATCGCTTGGATGCCAACTGATTACACGCGATGGGCAGGAATTTGGCATCAAGGCACAAGGATGGACGCATCTGGAAAAAAACAGCTAAAAGAGAAAAAAAGCTCCAGATTGCTTGCACAATCCAAAATATTGTCATACCTTTGCACCCGCAAACAAGCAGGGTGCCATAGCTCAGTTGGTAGAGCAAAGGACTGAAAATCCTTGTGTCCCCGGTTCGATTCCTGGTGGCACCACACAAATTGAAGAAGCCGCTCATAAGTTGGGAACAATTTATGAGCGGCTTTACTTTTGTAACTACAAACAGGCAAGTGCCCCCTAATCCACACACTTTTACGGGTGATCCGAACCTTTGGCATAGTTATTTTTATAAGAGGATATTTTTAACCCAAGTTTGATACCCGACAACTATTTTCAACAATTTTTAGGGGTATTC
>CAMBDA010000068.1 GCA_945865175.1 uncultured Prevotellaceae bacterium
GCAAAGCTACGCTTTTATTCCGAAACGGGCAAGGGAAGCAAAGGAAAAAATAGGGCAAGAACCGGAACCCCTGCTGTCCGCCGCCACGAAGCTATTTATATTTATCGTTCAGCCTAGGCTGAATGGTCTGAGAAGATAATATACTTTGCCCTTTAATTTACTATCTATGACCGTTCAGCCTAGGCTGAACGGAAAAGGGAAGTATCTTCTTCTTTTTAGGTACTTCCCTTTCATAATCATCTGTATAGTGTATCCTACGCCCCGAAGGGGCAACAGCCAGATTAACCGCGCACATCCACCACCTCAGCCAGTGTTTTTTCTGTCAGAGAACCCTGCTTTCACGCCAAACTCGCTTCCTATTCTATGGATTTCTTACAGCATGAATTTAGGCCCGTTTTGTCAAGATTCCGCACTGGGTTATTCCATATCTACTCATACCATTCAGGCATTCTCAATCTTTATTCCGTCTTGTTCCACAGGATGGTTCCGTCGGGCGAAAGGCCCGCGGCCTCGATGCAGAGGCGGGTGGTGCGGGCATTGTTGTAAAACTGTACCTGCGCCTTTCCCTCTGCATCCAGTTTCAGGTTGGGGTTCCAGTAGAGCGTGCGGCGGTAGTCGGCCTGCTCGGGAGACGGGCGGTGGGTGGAATAGTCGGGATGGTAGAAGTCGGCCAGATAAGCGTAGCCGGGAAGCACCATGTAGCGGTCGCGATAGGTGGCGCGCTTGCCATGATCGGCAAAACGCTTGAACTGTACCCTCACGCTGGGGACATCTGCACCCTTATACTGGCTGTTTCCCTCCAATCGCGGCGAATAGGACGAGAAGACAAATATGGAATCAATATTATGCAGGTAGTTGTATTCCATCCGTGCCTTATCGGGGTTTTCTCCGTCTATCTGCATCAGCCCGTCCTGCATGACAACAGGGTCGCCGGATTGTCCCACCATGCCGCTTTTGTTGTCCACGCCACTGCTTGTACGCCTGTAACTGGCAAGGCCTGCCTTGCGCACCCGACCAGGGTTGATGCGGCTCTCACTCGTCAGGTCACTCTGTGCCAGAAGGGGATGGAAATCCAGCTGGTCACCCAGTTGGGCAATGATGCTGTAGTCGTCGTTTATCCCCATGTCAGAACTGAAATAGCGCGCCACCCCTGTGGCAAGTGCCGTGGAAGAATTGTACCATCCGTCCATAAGGCCTGCGTCCGAAGCCAGATTAAAGGCTTCGTAGCCGTCCAGTGCCACGGCATGTTTCTGATACATCCTCTTGGACAGTCCCTTTCTGGCATGTGAGGTCACAAGCAGTGTCTTGAGTGTTTCCGCCCCCTGTTCCGTCATCTCCTGGCTGTCCCCATCCGGCCTCTTAACGAGAGACTGCTGGTATAGGCTATAGGGCTTTACGAAAAGCGGATAGGGGAAGGATAGCCTTATGTAATACTCCGGATATTTGGTCTCGTCGGCACAAATCCACTGATGGTTGTCCTTCTTCAGGTCCCTGCTGCTCCATCGCGTGGTGTCGCTGGCCGCCAGATGGAAATGACATGCGCCATAGAAATGGGGCATCCGTATCCTGAAACGTCCCATCTGTGTCCTCACATCTCCCAGCACGGCATTCGAACTTCCTTCCATCAGGAATTCACTATGCACCCTCAGTTCGCGCTTCAGCTTCTCGCCGTCGCGCACAAGCCTCCTGTTCAGTCCCTCGCTGGCTCCGATAGCCTCTCCCCATCCTTTATCCGAAGGAAGTTTATGCTGGAAAATACGCAATCCCCTGTCGTCGTAAATAGAGTAGCTGACCCCCTTCATCTCCGATTCTTCCGTTCCAGTGGTGTCGGCAAGCCCCGTTTCCCGCAGGTGTCTGTCATAATTGGCACCGTACATCGTGGGGTCGAGTTTTTTCAGTGCCTCATACTTGTGCGCCACTCCCGTCAGCACAGGTGTGCGTTCGGCGGGATGGAGCATTTCGAATTCTCCCCTCACAGCCATCTCCCTCCAGTCGAACCTCCGCCATCCCTGCGTCATCATCAGCAGGTCGAGTGCGTTGCGGTGTGCGTCATCATCCTTCTCGAAGAAGTAGCCCGGCCGGGGGATGAAGCCTTTCACCTCGCTGCACAGGAGCAGTTCCGTCAGGATGGAACCGTTGTCGAAATTGCCGTGCTGGCGGACGGCGTCCCTGACGGCAAGCGAAAGGGTGCAGCCCCCCTTCGGTGATTGCACACCCAGCTGCACCTTCTGGTAGGGCTGCAGACCCTGCATTTCCCCGTCCATTGTCACTGTAGGCCGGTCCATCCCTTCCCTTCCCACGAAGAACAGGCGGTCGGCCCACACCCTTCCCGAGGCATCCGACACCGTGGCCTGGTTCACGCCCACTGGCAGCGAGTCAGCGGATACCGACAGGCTGAATACCTGCCCTCCTATCTTCCAGGCATGCCTGAGCCTCCCCTGCTGCATCACGGTCAGATAGAGGCTGTCCTGCGGTACGCTGCCCGCCGTCCTTGTTTCCATCACCCACATGTTCCCTTCCCTGGTCACTTTGAGGTTCACTCCGTCCCTTTCCGCCTTGGGCAGGCTGCACTTCACGCGTGTGCCAGCCGTATCTACAAACACCGTCTGCGGCATGTTTCCCCCTGTGGGCGTGAGGGTGAACATCCCCCTTCCACGGTTCACCACAGGTACGCTGTCCCCGCCCACCAGCAGAACTCCGTCCATCACCTGTCCGTTTGTCATCACCGCCTCATAGGCCACCCTGCACGGAAGGCCTTCCACCATACTGCCGCCCTCGGGATAGAAGTGCACCGAGGCAGTGGCCTTTTCCTCCTTGCCATAGGATGCCCTTTCCAGCGGCCGGGGTGTCATGTCCAGATAGTAGGCTCCCGGGGTCTGCTGCTGGTCAAAGATGGGGAACGTGCGGCTGTAGAGCTTTTCATAGTCACGGAAGTATTCGTGGCTCATGGCTTTGTTGAAGAACCATTTTTCTGTAGTGGCCTTGTGTTTGTGTTCATACTCTCCCCAGTTGAGCTGCCATCGTGTGTAGGCCCTCAGTTCATAGAAACCGCCGTACATCGTGGTGTCGGTGGCGAAGAAACCGCAGCCCTGCCCTTGCTTCATCTCCACCAGCTTGCGTTCCTTCAGATACCCCTCCTGGTCGAACAGTTCCACATAGAGCGTGCCGCTCATTTCCGATGGTTTCCCGTCGTTTGTCTGCTGTGTGTATGCCTTGAACCAGATGGTGTCGCCCAGAAAATAGCAGCGGTTGTCCATGTGGACGTATACCTTTTCCTGCGGTATGCGCTCGCCAAAGGCGCGAAGCCGCCGGATGGCCAGCGGAAAAGACACCAGGCTGTCCTGACCCATGAGACCAGTCGCCCACAGAAGGGCGGACATCATGCAAAGTGGGAATTTCTTGTTTTTCATATGCTAAAGTGTTTATTTTTAACGGTTTCTGGCCACAAATTTATCTATAATCTATCGTTCCGACAAGCAAAACCACATTTATTTCTGATAAGCAGGATATTTTTCCAAAAGAAAAGGTAGAATCGACCAATTGGATACTTTCAGTCCCCCTGTTTAGGATGAGAAGGGGCATCCTGCCATTCTGCGGAGCACTTGCAGGTCGGCCAAATTGAGCTTACCTTTTACAATGAGGTGCCTGCAGGTATCCTGCCGGGAAGCACCCAGGACAGTTTCCAGGGTGCCCGCTTTCTTCACACGCACTGTGGTTTGTGCATGGCACAGCATGATGGCCAAAGAACAGGCAGCCATAGCCTCGCGGACCTATACGCTCCGCTCCCTGAAGCCTGTGCTTCTTCAGGTCGCCCGCATCATCGCTCACATACCACCCCTCTATCGAAACCGTGTCATCTGTGGGGTTATGCAGTTCCACCCAGCTTCCATAGTTGTTCGAATGGTCTATTGTCTGGTCTATATTGGCCACGCACACCTCCGTAAACCGGAGCGGGCACGAGGCGGCAGTCACCTGGCCGCTCATCTGGATGGATGTAAGAAGTAGTGACAGGAATAGTTTGTTCTTCATTTCACATATTATAATTGTCTGAATGATCCCATATCCGTTCTCCTGCTGCGACCCTATGTTTTCCGGGGCTTGGAGTCTATTTTCCACACGAAATGGAGCATCACG
>CAMBDA010000069.1 GCA_945865175.1 uncultured Prevotellaceae bacterium
GTTTATCACCTCGGAGAATGTCTGTATGCCCACGGGCAACCGCTTCAGTTTGTTCTTATCCATGCTGGTTTTTGCTGTGTTTTGTGCCTATTCACCTGCAAAGCTACGCTTTTATTCCGAAACGGACAAGGGAAGCAAAGGAAAAAAATCTGGAAAGAATCGGCGAAGGGGCAAATGGGCCGTTTTTGCTACCCAACTGGAGAAATTTTGCTACCCAACTGGGCAGCAAATTTTTCCCAGTTGGGGCGTCTATACGAAGTATTTCCCTAGCGGCTGGTTTTATTTTGTCTAGTGACGCCGTTTTTACGTGTGACTCCCCAAACAGCGGAAGTTACGGAAATATGCCATCCCTCCTTTTACGCCAAACGTGTGTTCTATTCTAACTTTTAGCACGATTCCAGGTCTGATTTGTCAGGATCTTGTTTCAGTCCTCCACTATATAGAAACCATATTGGGTATAAGAGGCTTTACAAGGTTAAACCTTCTTTCAGATTGCCAGATAAATGTAATCACAAACGGAATAGGCTGTCTTCCATCATCATTTATATACCTAATCTGGTTATGGAAGAGAAGACTCTTTCCAAAAGGCTGATTTCCTTCTTTTGTAATAGAAAACGGACTTTCTCTCCCGTTGTCACAAATGGGTAGTCCTCCAGCAATCATGGATACACCTTCCCGTGTGATGAAGCATTTCTCCCGCAGGCTCTCCAGCCTAAAATATCGGCCATAGTGCTTAGCCACCATCTGCAGACAAGCTGGCCCGCAGTCCATCATGTTCAGCTGATGGCAATGTTGAAAAGCGTTTCTTTTCAGCATGTCATTTCTCCTTGGGCTTGATTTCCAGCATATACTTGAGATGGAGCATGGCGTAGGAAGGGAGGGTGTTGTGCCAGGTCTCAGTCCGTCCCTGTGCGTTCACTTGCTGGCGGACGTTGGAAAGTTGATGGAGCAGGTCGAATCCTGTGGCCTTCACGCTCCATCGCTTGCCTTTTCCGATGGCACGGGAGAGGCTGGCGTTCCACACCAGGTCGTTGGTATTCATCGAGTGGTCGGCATATCCACGGCGGTGGTACATGGTGAGGTCGGTTTCCAGAAACAGCTGCCATGGCAGACGTGTACTGCATGTGACCCCATACTGTATGTCTGCAGCGCGGATATCCTCGAATCCGGGCCGCGGGCTTCCCATAAAGATGCCACTCACTCCTGCCGACACTCCTGCCGACATGGTTTCACCCTTGTACATCGCCTTCACCTTTTCCCCCACATCCACGCGTTGCACCAAACTGCGCACAGAGGACTGGCTCACCTGCTCCTCCACATAGTCCACATTGTGCGACACATTCAGGTCGGTGTTGCCTTCTATCTGCCACCTGCGCCCCTCGCCCAGCCGGAACATCTGTCCGCTGATGAGACTGAGGTTCCAGTTGCCGTCCACATTTTCCGGCCGGTAGGTGTATACACCCGTCCGGGCATTGTAGGTCATGCATTGCGACACAGCGTTCTCCAGGGTCTTGTAGCTGACCATGACGTTCCATATCCGTGCGGCGCTCAGTTTCAGGTAGGAGGCCTGTGCCTCATGGCTGTATCCCGCCTTCAGCCCACTGTTCCCCAAGAAGATGCGCTGCGGGTTGGAGTCGTCCCTGATGTCCAGCATATAGCCCATGGAGGGAAGCGAGTGACTGAGGCGGTACGACATGCTCAGCCGCCCCCTCTTGTATTCAATGAGCGGGTCCAGAAAGAACTTCCTGCGCCGGGCGTGGTAGAGGGTGGGCACGCGGAGGTCCCTCCTGCGGTCGTTGTGCCAGATGCCCCACAGGGCCAGCCTCAGTGTGCCAGCCTTCTTGCCCAGGGCCACGTCGGCGTTTGCATGGAGATACTGGTTGCGGTTCAGTTCGGTGGCGTGGCTGCTGTTGCGGTGGTCTATGGCTTTTTGCTCCCATCCTGTGGCAGAGGGGAGCGAACCAAAGGGTTCCTCCGTGGCTGCGCCCCAACCGTCCAGACTGTCGAGCCTGTAGAGCAGTCTGTCGCCCGAGTCAAACTTTTGTTCATAGCTATATACCAGCATCGTCTTCACCTTGCTGAAGGCGGCCTCATATTGGAGGATTCCCCCATAGAGGTAGTGCATGGCCTTGGAGGGGTCATACTGGTTGCGGAAGTCCCGCCCGCCGTCATATTGCAGGTCGTAGCATGTGAAGTCCCTGGCACTTTTCCTGTCGTAGTCACCATTGATGCCCGCTGTAATGTTGTTGCCCGTCCAGTGTGAACGTGTACGCAAGGCTATGACTCCCTTGGCATTGAGGCGGTCGCTTTCGTAATGGCCCTGCTGGTTGAACTTGTTCACCAGTATCCGCTCCAGCCGTTCGGAGCCCTCTGCGGCATACAGGCTGTCGAGTGATGCACCCCTGTAGCTGTCGGCAGGGTCCTGGGAGAACTGTGCCGATACCGTTCCCGTGTGGTTTTCGGAATGACTGACAGAGATGTCGGGCTGAAAATTCAGGTGGAAGTCCTTGTGTGGAAGGGACACTTTCTGCTTGATTGAGAGGCTGGTGAGCCTGTTGTCCTGCTGGGCGCGGATGCGCTGATAGTTGTCGCTTCCGGGAAGGAAAGTGGTAGCTGAGGTGAAGGTGCGGATGTCCGCTTTCCTGTGCGTACCCGTCAGGGTGGCATCATAGCTGACGGGATGCCTGCTTCCGTCCACATGGAGGTCCACGCCTGCACGTTGCTGCTCCTGCCGTCCCGATGCCTGCTCCGACGGAGTCCATTCCCCGCTGCTGCCGGGTGTGCGTGTGTCGTTCACATTGTCTGCAGCGGCATAGAGGGAAATCCGCGAATGGGTGGTATGCCGCATCCCGAACAGACGGCCCAGATAGCGTTCGCTCGTGCCTCCTGCCGCTTCTGCATTGCCTATCCATCCGATTTTGTATTGCCGCTTGAGCCTTACGTCCATCACAAGGGGCAGCCTGTCCTTCAGCACAGTGTCCCGGGTACTACGCAGATAGGCCCAGTCGTGGTCCTTCTCATACACCTTCACCTTGTCCACCACGTAGGATGGCAGGTTTTCCAATGCTATCCCTGCATCGCCTGCAAAGAAGTTGCGTCCGTCGATGAGCAGGCTCTCCACATAGCGTCCGTTCACATAGATACGTCCGTCCTTTCTCAGTTCCACACCCGGCAACTGCCGCACCAGGGCATCCAGCATCGAGCCTTCGGCCAGGTTGAAGGCATCGGCATCATACACGATGGTGTCACCCCGCATCACCATCTTTATCTTGGAAGCCTTCACGGTAAGCTCGCTGAGGCGAGTGGACTTCATCCGCTGCATCACCGCATCCTCCACACTCCACGTCTTCACACGCCGGCCATACTGCCGGGCCGGAATCCTGATTTGGATACGGAGCGTGTCGTAGCCCTGACCCGAGAACTCCAATTCATAATTTCCGGGGCGCGGAAGGGCCATGCCGTAATAGTCCATCTTCTTGGAAAACGCCTCTGCAGGATAACCGTATTGTCTGGCGTGGTCCATTGTGTGTGCGCTGGCCACCACGCTGTCGCCAAGACTGGCCTCCACCTTGATGTTCAGCAGATGTGTACGGGAGAGCATGTCCACGGCATACCCGCTCACCCACACAGTGTCGCCCCGGAAGGTAGGTTCGGGAACAACCAGGGCCACCTGAGCTGCGGCTGCAATGCAGTGCATAAAAAATATGATGATTATGGGGATTCTATTCGTGGTGATACTGTCTTGAATTCTCATAGGATTGCTGTTATGATAAGTGCCAAGTCTATAATGGGTAAACCGTCCATACTTCTGAACCTTCTGCAGTGCGAGGAAGACGGAATGGCGTTTCTTCATTCAGGCGTGCTCTGTCTTCCAGTCCCCGATGGTGCGGCGTTCGGGGTCGAAGTTAATGCCCACTTTCACAATGGGCAGTCCCGAGAGGGCAAACTTGGAGGCGTAGTCCTTCAGGTTGATCTGGTCCATGGCGGCCTGGGCGGACATGTTGAGCTTCAGCTCGAAGAGATAGAGAGCCTGATTTGTGC
>CAMBDA010000070.1 GCA_945865175.1 uncultured Prevotellaceae bacterium
GTTTCGTGCCTATTCACCTGCAAAGCTACGCTTTTATTCCGAGATGGACAAGGAACGGGTGGAAAATTTACTCCGTCTTGTTCCACAGGATGGTTCCGTCGGGCGACAGGCCCGAGGCCTCTATGCTGAGGCGGGTGGTGCGGGCATTGTTGTAGAACTGCACCTGCGCCTTTCCCTCGGCATCCAGTTTCAGGTTAGGGTTCCAGTAGAGTGTGCGGCGGTAGTCGGCCTGCTCGGGGGACGGGCGGTGGGTGGAATAGTCGGGATGGTAGAAGTCGGCCAGATGGGCATAGCCGGGAAGCACCATGTAGCGGTCGCGGTAGGTGATGCGTTGCGATTTGTCCTTGAAGCGTTTGTACTGCACCCTCACCTCCGGCACATCCGCTCCACGATAGCGGCTGCTCCCTTCCAGACGAGGGGAATAGGATGTGTACACATAGACAGAATCGAGATTGCGGAGATAGCAATATTTTCCTTGCACATCTTCTGTTCTAATGCCATTAATCGTAGTCTGTCCCACATCCAGGTCCAGATAGTCATCCAGCTGGTCAACGAGGTTGTATGATTCGGGAATGCCCATATCGGAACAGAAGAAACGCGCCATAGCCAGCGTGACATGTTCATATTGTGCCATCCAGCCATCCAACATACCTGCATCCACGGCCAGATTGAAGGCCTCGTAGGCATCCAGGCCGACTGCAGGCCTCAGGTACATTCTCTTGGCCAGCCCCCTGCGTTTGCGTGCGCGCACGTCCAGTTGTCCCAGTGTCTGCCCCAGTTTCAGACTCCCGTTGTCCTTTTCCAAAGGTTCTCCTTGTGTGGCCATCAGTTGTGTCTGGTACACGTTGTAGGGCTTCACGAACCGTGGATACGGATATGACAGCCGTATGTAGTATTCCGGGTATTCCTCTTCGTCGGGCACAATCCATTGGTGAGAACGGTTACTACGCTCCTTTCTCGACCATTTGGTGGTGTCGCTGGCTGCCAGATGGAAATAGGTGACCCCGTGATAGTACGGCATGTTGATTTGGAAACGTCCCTGTTCTGTCACCGCATTGCCTACAATGGGGTGGTTGATGCCCGGGATAAAGAATTCTGCATGCACCTTCACATTGCGTTTCATCCGTCCTCCATCCCGCACCATTCTTTTTGCCAATTCTTTACTTGCACCGCTGGCCTTTCTCCACTCCTTGTCATCGGACGGGAGGCTGTGCAGGATGTTTCGCAGTCGTCGTGAATCGTACATGGAACCTGGCCCCGTATCATAGTTTTTCTGCCTTTTCTTTCTGGAGTCATACCGACTGGACATCTCTAATTCAACTGGGTATTTAGGCACCCCAAGGGACATTTTTTCCTGTGCCTCATATCTGTGCGTCACTCCCGTCAGCACAGGTGTGCGTTCGGCGAGATGGAGAATCTCGAACTCTCCCCTCACGGCCATTTCCCTCCAGTCGAACCTCCGCCATCCCTGCGTCATCATCAGCAGGTCGAGTGCGTTGCGGTGTGCGTCATCATCCTTCTCGAAGAAGTAGCCCGGCCGGGGGATGAAGCCTTTCACCTCGCTGCACAGGAGCAGTTCCGTCAGGATGGAACCGTTGTCGAAATTGCCGTGCTGGCGGACGGCGTCCCTGACGGCAAGCGAAAGGGTGCAGCCCCCCTTCGGTGATTGCACACCCAGCTGCACCTTCTGGTAGGGCTGCAGACCCTGCATTTCCCCGTCCATTGTCACTGTAGGCCGGTCCATCCCTTCCCTTCCCACGAAGAACAGGCGGTCGGCCCACACCCTTCCCGAGGCATCCGACACCGTGGCCTGGTTCACGCCCACTGGCAGCGAGTCAGCGGATACCGACAGGCTGAATACCTGCCCTCCTATCTTCCAGGCATGCCTGAGCCTCCCCTGCTGCATCACGGTCAGATAGAGGCTGTCCTGCGGTACGCTGCCCGCCGTCCTTGTTTCCATCACCCACATGTTCCCTTCCCTGGTCACTTTGAGGTTCACTCCGTCCCTTTCCGCCTTGGGCAGGCTGCACTTCACGCGTGTGCCAGCCGTATCTACAAACACCGTCTGCGGCATGTTTCCCCCTGTGGGCGTGAGGGTGAACATCCCCCTTCCACGGTTCACCACAGGTACGCTGTCCCCGCCCACCAGCAGAACTCCGTCCATCACCTGTCCGTTTGTCATCACCGCCTCATAGGCCACCCTGCACGGAAGGCCTTCCACCATACTGCCGCCCTCGGGATAGAAGTGCACCGAGGCAGTGGCCTTTTCCTCCTTGCCATAGGATGCCCTTTCCAGCGGCCGGGGTGTCATGTCCAGATAGTAGGCTCCCGGGGTCTGCTGCTGGTCAAAGATGGGGAACGTGCGGCTGTAGAGCTTTTCATAGTCACGGAAGTATTCGTGGCTCATGGCTTTGTTGAAGAACCATTTTTCTGTAGTGGCCTTGTGTTTGTGTTCATACTCTCCCCAGTTGAGCTGCCATCGTGTGTAGGCCCTCAGTTCATAGAAACCGCCGTACATCGTGGTGTCGGTGGCGAAGAAACCGCAGCCCTGCCCTTGCTTCATCTCCACCAGCTTGCGTTCCTTCAGATACCCCTCCTGGTCGAACAGTTCCACATAGAGCGTGCCGCTCATTTCCGATGGTTTCCCGTCGTTTGTCTGCTGTGTGTATGCCTTGAACCAGATGGTGTCGCCCAGAAAATAGCAGCGGTTGTCCATGTGGACGTATACCTTTTCCTGCGGTATGCGCTCGCCAAAAGCATAAAGCCGCCGGATGGCCATCGGAAAAGACACCAGGCTGTCCTGAGCAAAAGTACACATACAATATATGATACTTATGATTAAAGAAAATAGCTCTCGTTGCATAAAACATTCTTATGTTAATTCGCGGATTCAGCTAGCAAGTGCAAATTTTACGAAGTACTCTTTCTATCATTTTACGATAGTAGTCAGTACTCCTTTCTCCATTTTGTGCAACAAGTGGTGCGGCCTCTATTGCCTTTGGTAACGGCTGCGGGAGGTATACGTCCCCATCCACGTGAATGAACGGCTCCGTTTGCACTGCATGGGCATGTAGGAACAACAAGCCCTGGAAGACGGAAATGATAATGAATGCTTTTTTCATAGCTTGCTTGTTTTTGTGGTTACTTTACGTGGGCAAAATTACATAAATCCGTATTTCTGGCAAAGAAAAAAGCATTCTTTTTTTCAACAATTTTCAACACATGCCATCTGATAACAGGGGATAAGTTATTGTATCTTATATGGATAAGATATATTTTCAACAATTTTCAACAGCCATGAAAAAGTCCAATATATTCTCCCGATGTGTAGAATTCACATTTAACCAATATCTTAAAAGCGGTATAGGGATGTTATGCCAGCTGATGGATGTCGCAATTGGCATCGCTGGTGTCGGCTACGGCAACTGCCTCATTGAAGCAACGGAGGGCGGAGGGGCTGTCGCCCATGTCACGATAGGCGAATCCCAGTACATAGTGGGCCAGCATATGCTGGCTGCGTAATTCGTTTCCTTCCTTTCCGCATGGCGTTTCTTCATTCAGGCGTGCTCTGTCTTCCAGTCCCCGATGGTGCGGCGCTCGGAATCGAAATTGATGCCCACCTTCACTATGGGCAGTCCCGAGAGGGCAAACTTGGAGGCGTAGTCCTTCAGGTCGATCTGGTCCATGGCTGCCTGGGCGGACTTGTTGAGCTTCAGCTCGAAGAGATAA
>CAMBDA010000071.1 GCA_945865175.1 uncultured Prevotellaceae bacterium
CGCAAAGTACTGGACAGCAGGAAAAACGGACAATTGAATATCAAACTTGGGTTAAAAAAGAATCATAAAATGAGAGTATACGCGTCACTTGTTTCATCCCTTATATACCTGTTGCTGCTGTCATCCTGCGAACAATTCCAGTTTGAGGAGGACAATTCCTCTGGCGAAAGCACATCCGTTCCTGTACGCATCATTACCCGGGCAGAAAACGGAGTTTCCCTCCCTTACCCCATCCACGTGTATGCCTTTTCCGCCTCTGGCGCGCTGTTGGCACAGCAGGACCTCCAGCCGACCGAAAGCAGCGGAATCCAGATGACCCTGCCGCAAGGTTCACAGTGCCGCCTAGTGGCTGTGGCTGCCGACGAATCGGTCTACGACCTGCCCGAACGCCCCACCCTTTCCAGCGTGATCACGATGAAGGCACCTACCCTCTCATCCGACTATTCTCCAACCTCCCAAGACCTTGCCCAGGGGTTCTCGACCTCCAGTCCCCTGCAAATGGGATGGGCCGACCTGGTACTGAGCGGAAACAGCGCCACGGCCAGCATCCAGATGTACTACCAGGTGGCCTCCATCAATGTGTCCATCACGAATTTTCCCGCCCAATGCGAGGCTGCTTATATCTCTGTCACCACTCCTCAGTCGGGCATCACATTCGGAGGGAGCCCCAGTGGCACACAAACCGCCCGTATTCCCCTGAACCCCCTCACATGGTCAACAGGCGAGGTGTACGTATTCCCCACTACAGGTAATCAAACCAACTTTACCATTGCCTACAACGACGCGGAGGGTGAGGTATACGCATCCGTAAGCTATCTGTCACCCCTAAGGGCCGGCACGCCCTACGTCCTCAACGGGACCTGCATCAGCGGCGACCTGCAGGTGACAGGAAGCGTCACGTCCTCCACATGGAATGCTCCGGTCAACCTGGATTTCGCTTTTTCGCCAGACAGCCCCACCGTCATCCAAGGCGACGACAACAGTTCGGGAGACGGAGAGCCCAGCACCCCCGGTGATGAAAACACCTACACCGTCACATCCATACCCACGGCTCCCTGCCTATGGGAAGGCCACATCGTGGCATCCTCCACACCCGATGAAGACGGACAGGCGGCCACGCTCCTTCTCATGTCGCTCCGCGACGAGGGCGGCCTCACCTCTGCCTTCAACACATCTTCGCCCACAACAGCCTTCACCACTGCGCAGGAGTATGCCGAATATGCAATCGCCTCATGGCGCATACCCACCGAGGAAGAGGCCACCATCCTGCGCAACGCCTACGTTGGCGACCCCGACAAGATGGATGCCCTGATTGAGGAGGCGCAGGGGAGCGCTGTGGTACTGACCGATGACAAGGGCAACAACCTCAGATACCTTTGTGCAGATGCCGAAAAGACCTTCAGTTTCAAGCAGGGCAGCAGCTACAATTCCATAAAGTCGGCTGGTGCCACAGTGAAAACCTATCGCCTTCGTCTGGTAACCACCGTCCGTGTAGCACTTGCCCCGTAGATTGGGGGACTAGAATATTTGTTCACGGTCACGCGGTAGTAGCGGCCCAGAAAACACCTGTAATCAGTGGTGTAGAGCGGATTAAATGCACTGTACTGCAGGTTCTCCACAAAATCCTTCAACGTATGGGATGATGAATCGACGAACGGAGCAAGAGCAGAACCCAGTTTGCTTGAGTTATGCCTTGCAAGAAGGAGGAAGGACAACGGATAGGTTGTCCAACTTCATCGCTGTGCGCGAGGACAGCTGCTACTATGTGGACAAGACGCGGTTCATCGAGGAGGTGGAAGTAGATAGTGAGCCTGTATACGCTGGTTGGGTGTCCCCGTGCGGTTGGTTTCCTTCCTTTCCGCATGGCGTTTCTTCATTCAGGCGTGCTCTATCTTCCAGTCCCCGATGGTGCGGCGCTCGGGATCGAAATTGATGCCCACCTTCACGATGGGCAGTCCTGAGAGGGCAAACTTGGAGGCATAGTCCTTCAGGTCGATCTGGTCCATCGCTGCCTGGGCGGACATGTTGAGCTTCAGCTCGAAGAGATAGAGAGCCTGATTTGTGCGCAGTACCATGTCCACACGGCCTGTGGGGGTGTGGACCTCCACGTCCAGACCACGGAACTGGCCGAGAAGGGAGAAGATGATGTACAGCATCTGCTGATAATGCCCTTCAGAGTTGGCATTGTCGCAATAGGGAACCGTCAGCAGATAGGCCTGGAGCAGCGACAGTCCGCCGTCTATGTCCTCCTTCCTCAATGCCAGGCTCATCTTTGCCGCCATGGTCATGCCCCGCCCCGACACCTTGGGGGCATACTGCGGCAAAAGGCTTTTCATCAGCCCTATGCGCACTTCACCGTTGGGGAGGTCGAGGGTGTAGAGTTGCGCATCGCGGTCATATCCCTTGATGGTGACGTAGCCGCTCTGGTAGAGCAGGGGGATGATGGACTGCATGCCCTCTGTGGGCGCGTCAAACTCTGAAGACATGGCTTCCATGCGGCTGATGTCGGAGGGCAACGTGTCGAACCTGCGCATCATCTCAATGAGATAAGTGGGTGTGCCGGAGGCGAACCAGTAGTTCTCGATGCGATTCGCATTGAAGGCGTTGAGCA